>CAZCCK010000001.1:0-53162 GCA_964497265.1 Candidatus Woesearchaeota archaeon
CGATTAAGAATTTAAGAGAAAAGGGAATGTCTAATGTTCATGTGATGCTTCCGTTTGTGAGAACGACCTGGGAGGTTGAAAAGTGTTTAGAGTTAATGAAAGAAGAAGGGTTAAGACGTTCAATGGATTTTAAGGTGTGGTTAATGGCTGAGGTTCCTGCGATTGCGATTATTCCTGAGGAGTTTGCGAAGTTGGATATTGATGGTGCGAGTATTGGAAGTAATGATTTAACGCAAGGAACGTTATGTGTTGATCGTGATTCTGGAAAGTTAGGTCGTATGGGTTATTTTGATGAAAGGAATATAGCGGTGTTGACTGCGATTAAGAATATTATTCATGGTTTTAAGAAGCATGGAAAGACTGTTTCTATTTGCGGCCAGGCGCCTAGTGTTTATCCTGAGATTACTGAGTTTTTGGTAAAGCAAGGAATAACGTCTGTTTCTGTTAGTCCGGATGTAGTTGTTTCTACGCGAAAGTTGATTGCTTCAGTAGAAAGGAAGATTATTCTAGATCAAGTAGAAAAAGGCCATTTATAAGGCCGGGTTAGGACTTTAAACAGGTTTTTAGAAGGATGTATCTTTCGATTTAGGTTCTTTTTTAATAAAAGAAAGCTTTATAAGCAATAAATACTACCAATTAGTAGTGAAAATAGGTGTAATTATGAGCTTAAACCAAGAACAAAACTACGAAGAAATCACAGATATAACGGATCAAATCGAAGCTTTACTTACTGATCCTTATCAAGCTATTATCGCTTTAACAAATATTCATCCAGAGAAAATTCAGAAGGATGGAGATTATTTAAAATTTTTAAGAAACGTGTACCAAAAAGGAGGACAAAAATGAACTGGAATAAGAGCTTATTAAATAAAATTGGAATTTCAGCGCTTAGCGCCTTAGCGGGATGTGGCAATCCTTGTGACATCTACTCGGTTGCAGTTAGGCAGGAAGGGAAAATTGTCGGAGAATGCGTTGAATATCCTGTCAAGGATGAACGTTTCAAATATTGTGATCACAATTTAGATGGAATCGTAGATGCAGTAGTTGTGATTAACAAAAAAGGAGATGGTCAAGAATATTTACCAAGTGGAAACAAAGAAACACCCCAAAACAAGGTGTTAACGGAACAAGAAACATTAACTGCACAAGCACTTTTCGATTATGGGAAACAAGAAATAAGTAAACATCAAAGTTGCGAGTATGTTAATCTGGAGGACAAAAATGAACTGGAATAAAGCGAGAAATTCAATTTTAGCAATGGGTTTAGGTCTTGCAGGATATAACGCTTGCACTTATAACTCTCTAAAAAATCCGAATGAAGCCGGATTAGGTGAACCTATAGAATACCTTTATCATGGAAAAGACGTTCCTATAACCTTTTACACTCAAGCCCCACAAGAAGGAGCAAAGAGAGTATGGGGTTTAGTTGAAGCAGCTGGTCTAGCAGGATTAGTACTTGCTAGTTTAAAGAAAAAGAGTACGCCAGCCCCAACCCCAGCAGCAGGTGGAACTCCACCAACCACACCGTAGGAAAAACACATGCCTTTTAATCAAGAACTAGAAAAAATTGTAACAAGCTATGTTCAAGCGAGTAGGCAAGCGCTTGCTCTCGAAGAAAGAGCAAGAGGATTAAAGGCAAATATTAATTTTAGTCATTATAATAATCCTGTAAAGAACGCGAGTGGAGAGCCTGACTTTGATGAAAGCGAAAGAGAGTATGGCGAAGTAATTACTCGTCTTCCCAAAGTAAAGCAAGCGCATAGGGCAGCTAAAGAACAATTAGACAAAGCTTTAGAAAAAGATGGATATAAAACCAAGATAAATTCTGTTTTGAATGAGTTCTCGCAAGAAGGAAGAGTGTTGTATTATCGTCAGCTTGTGCAAGCAAATATTCTTCCTGCAAATCCTTCAGAAAAAGTAAAGAAAATTGTAGAAAAGAAAGCTTACATTGAAGCATTAAGACAGGGTATTGAGCAAAGAGATGCTCCTGCTTTAACTCAGATTATCCAGGAATATGTAAAGAAAGAGAATCCTAGAGAAAGAGTAATAGACCCCGAAGCATTGGGAAGGAATGTGAATAGTCCTTATGGGGAATTTAGCGAAAATTTATTTTTAGAAGCATGTAAAAAGATTATTGAGATTGAGGCTAATCACAAGATGGGAGAGTTATTGAAAGATAGTCAGATCCAAAAGGAATTGCAAGCAGAGGTAGTGAAAAATCCTGCTTATCAAACCCAGGCTGTATTAGGAGCCTATTTAGTTTATCAGTCTGCAAAAGAGCAGCAGTACAGAACAGATGTTGCGCAGGCAAAAGCGCAAAAGATAAGTGTTGAAGAGTATCTTGCTAAAAAAGCACCAAAGAATAACCCATGAAAGAAGATTTAGAAAAACAAAGATTAACTCTTCTTTAGTTCTGTTTTAATTATTTTTTGATCTTTGATAAGGATTTGAGTTAAATCGCGAAAGTGGGTGACGAATTTGTCTGTTTTTTGAGCTAGTTCAGAGAGAGCTTCTCCAGATATTTTCTTTACATTCCCATAGGTGATATCTTTTGCTAATTTTCGTGTATCTTCGAGCCAGTTAACGTATTTTCGGTCAATGGTATTTTTTTTGACAAAGACTTCTTCAAGAAGTTCAGCCAGATGTTCTGGTGAGGGTGGAACAACGTGGCGAGCCATTAAAGCTGCGTGCGCGGCGTCTACCATTGCCCAATAGAAGCTTTCAGCGCTAGAGAGCATACTTACTTGACCTTTGTATTGGTTTGCTGCAGCTCGTTCCATCGTTACAAAGACTGCTTCTGGTGAGGGATTGATCCTTCCTTTAGCAAGTAAAATTTTCAAAGGATCGAAAAATCCTCCAAAATCAATTAAAGGCTGACCGTAGCGAATGACGTTAATGATCAAAGGTTCGCCAGCGCGTGCTTCTTCCCAGAATGTAGAAAGGCTAATCGTGTTGATATGGATGTCTTTGACATATTTTTGGCTAGCCAGTAATTTTGCGAGTTCTTCGCGATACCAGGCTATGAGTTCTTCATCCCAGTTAATGGTAGCATCATCAATAATAATAATAAGATCTATGTCTGATTTAAGGGTGATTTCTCTTTTTGGGAGAGAACCGAAAAGAACGATTGATTTTATAACTTCTCTAAATTGTTTGTAAGCTTTTACTGCAAAATCGTAAGCAATGTCAAAATCTTTCTCAAGCTTTTGTTGAGTTTGCTCTTTTTTTGTAAGTATTTTTTTCCCTTTTTTCACAAAGATTGTTTTGAAAGTAATCCTATTTAAAGCTAACGTTAGTGAATACTATTATGGATAAAATAATGTTCTACTGCGTCAGTTAGAAGTTTCCATCGTTCTGTTCTAGAGGGGAGATAATCAGTAACTTCAAATCCGGGTCGGATAATGAAAGAAAGGTCTTTAAGACCTACTGGATTTTTAGAGATAGTTCCTTCAAAGGGATGAGAGCAAGTTCCATCAGAGAATTCTCCTATGAGTTCACAGAAGCGAGTTTGTTGTCCTACAGAGGTTAAAGTGGTTTCAGTAGTTGTTCTATAGGTAACGCCCATGCTTGTTCGTTTAGACAAATAACTAAAGAGATAGTCAAGGTGATGTAAATCAACAGGATAAGGAAAAGTAATTTTAGAAAGTTTTTCCAGTTCACGGTCCATAACAAAGAGGAAAGAGAAAAGAGATTTAAATTTAACGTTCAAAGAGTTTAACTTCAGAATCAGGAAAATAAGATCTGACTGCTTCAATAAATTTTTGTCTTATTTGAACTTCAGGAGCTATTTGTAAAGGTTTTCTTTCTAAGGAAGAGAGGGTAATCATGGATAATTTAGCGCAGTAATCGCGATCATCATAGATTTCACCTCTAAAGGGATGAGGTGGGGAAGAGTGCGGTTTGAAATAGCCTTCAAGGAAATCAATTTTTCGGGTAGTAGGGGGGAAACCAAGAGAGAAGGAATGTTCGTAGGAAACCCTATAGGCTACCTTAAAGCTTGTTTCTTTATGAAGAGAAGAGAAAAATTTGTCGAATTCGCAAGGTTCAACTAGTCTTGGGAGTAGAAGAGATATTGTGGCGAGTTGTTCAAGTCGAACCATTAAGAAGGGAATAAATAAAAATTAATAAACATTTAGGTGTTTGGAGTGTCGCTAAATCTTGATTTTTCTCCACCTACTTGTCCGCCGAGTTCTTTTGGAAGAGTACTGAATGAAGAGCCATAAAGGTTGAAATGTTGTTGTGGGAATTCTGTGAAAGTGGTGCGATATTGGGGGAACTCTTGTCCGCTCCAAACTTTTCCGAGTGGAATTCCTGGTGATCCTATTTTGTAGAAAGGAGAGTGGAAGAATTCTAAAGAGGGTAAAAGAGGATCTTGTCCTTGTTCTACGATTAATCCTCCTCCTTCAATAATCGCGCGTGGTTTGATGGGAAGTTCGTTTTTACCTTCTGCTTCTTTCCAGGATTTTTTAAGTTCGGTCATGATTTCGGCGATAGGAACGTGTGCAAATCCAGGTGGCAGATGAGAGTCATGGAATCCAAAGTTGTCTGTTAAGTGAACGTGGCGTGTGACGGGTGCAATTTTTTTAGTTTCTTCTAAGACGAGTTTTTTAAGTTCTTCGCCTTGGTATCCTGCTTTTCTTAGGTTATAGATGTGTCCTACATCCCATGTTGCAGCGATAATTTTTTCTGAGATGCGTTTTGCTTCTTCTTTTGAAACATTCGGGTTTTGTTTTCTAAGTTGATCTTGAAATTCTTTTCTTGATTCTTCTACAACTCTTTTAAGATCGTCAGCGCGTGACATAGGGGTGTTCGGCCAGAAGTTTTCTACTGCTAGTACTGGAGAATTTTCTTTGAATTTGTTGTAAGAGCGAAGCATGACTTCTGACATTGTTTTAACGGTATTTTCTCTTGCGAATTCGCTGACAGGTCTCCAGATTTCGGGAGTGGGCATTTGTGTGACTTCAGCAACATGTAACGAAGTTTGCTGTTCTGTGAGGTGGATCATCTCTTCTTGAAGTTGTTGAGCTCTTTCTTGGAGTTCTGCTTTTCTGCTGTCTGAAGCATTTTTTGCTTGTTCTTTGATGCGATCAAGTTCTTTATCCCTAGCTTCGATTGCGTTATCAATTTGTTTGAGTTGTTCTTTAAATGTTTCCTGAACCGGTTCAAATTTTTTTATTTTTGCGTTGATTTGTGGATCTGCTGTGTGAGGCTTAGCTCTTTCGAATTTGTTAAAAGCTTCTGATGCTGCTGAAACAAGACTGTGATTGACGTTTTGGATATGACCTTGTAGAAGTTTGATATCTTCGATATTTTGCGCAAGATTTGCTGCGTATTCCGGACTGGAAGCTAGTCCTGTTTTTTGAATGGCTTCGTTTTGTTTTTCTTTAAGTAAAACGCGTTGTTTGAGTTCGTCTAGTTCTTTTTTAAATCCGAAGACACGTAGTTTTTCTTGATCCCATTGGGTTTCGTTTAAGGCGGCTAAAAGGTCGTGGGGGGTTTTGATATGTTCTTTTCTGTCAATAATGCTAAATTTCTTTTCATGTTGTAACCGATGAGTTTCTCCAGTCAGAGTGTTGACTGCGTTCATGGCGAGTAATCCTGCTTTGTAATCTTCTTCAACGATATTGCCTTTTTCATCTCTTTTTTCTTGTTTGAGTCCTTTTGCGAATTCTTGGGAGAATGTTCCTCCGGCGTGGAAGACGACAGGAATGTTTCCGTATTTGTCTGCGGGTTGTACACGTTCGATCATGCTCCAGACTTGTTCTATTGTTCCTTTTCTGTCTGCTTCAGACCATTTTCCTGAGCGTTCGTCAAATCCTGCTAAGTCCATGAGCGGTCCGTGGAAAGAAGGTTTTGCTCCGGTTAGGATAGAAAGTTGTCTGATGGTGTCAAAATGTTCTTTAGGTATGAATTCGAATTTTTCTGGAGAAAGTGTTCCTATCTCAATATTCTTCATTCCCGTATTCAATCTTGTGTTAAATTCTTGGAGTTGTTTAGCTACTGTAGGATTGGTATGGGTTCCTAAGTCTGTGATTGTTACAGCCAAACTTGGATCCATACTAGATTTGTATCCTGAGTAAAATTGATCCATAGAACATATGAGGAATCTTTCATATATATAGTTTTCTGTTCAGAATGAATAATTACTTGAAAGTGGTTAAAAATAGCAAGATTTATAAAAGTTTTTTCTTCCAGACAAAGATGAATCTCAGAAAAACGCTCGCCTCAATTCTTTTAGCTACAAGTGTAAGCGCTCAAGCTCAAGAAATTCCAGTAGTGAGAGCAAATCCGAGTAAGGTAATTGTTGAAACAGGCACGTTTGCTCAAGTAGCCCCTCTCCCAATAACTCCACCAGCCCCTCCAGTAGTAGAAGAGCCTGCTCCGGTCCATAATAGCTGGAAAGCAATTGCGAGCGTGAGTCACACCAATTTAGAAAGTGCGGCATACAAACCAATCGAGCAATCGCTCTATGAAATTTCTTTAAGGTATCCTTTTACTACGTTCGAAGGAGAGCTATCACTGATTGGACAAGATGTAACCTTAAAGCAAGATTTAAGTCAAAATCGAGCAAATTTACAGGCTGGATTAGGCCTCTCTCTTATGTTTCCAACTGAATCAAATGCTTATTTTCTTGGATTTAAATTTCTTCAAAATCCAGAAGCAATTGCGCTAAACAAAAACAATGAAGAATTTACTTTAGAAGGAGCGCTTAAATTAGGAAAACCGTTTAGTGTAGAAATGGGGGGCGAATTAAAGAAGACCTTAGACATTCCAGAGTTTAGTCTTGAAGCAATAAGGAAAAGTTTTGGCGGAAATTTAAAGATAGGCGCAGGGTATCAGTTAGCTAATGGAAATTTAGAGTTTAAAGGAATGGTTGCGTATGGAAGAAATCAATTTTTAGATACAGAATTTTTTTCTTTAGATCCTATAATTGCTTACACTATAGATAGATTCAGTATCGTTGCGGAAGCATATTTAGGAACCAGGGTAGGCCTAGCAGGAAATTGTGTAGTCTATCCTTTAGAAAACATAGGTTTAGGATTAGGTTTAGACGCAAATAAGCAGGGAAACGATCAAATAGTGACGGTTAAAGCCGCGATCATAGTTCGTAAATAAGTTGTTCTATTTTTGTTTTAACTGTTTCTAGGTCAGATTCTATTTTTTGTCTAAGTTCTTGATTAGAAGCAAGAAGATAAAGACCAACAGCCAGAGAAATGCGTTGTAAAGGGTTAGATTTTTTCATAGGTCTTACTTTCTGCTGTGAATCTGAGTAGACTTGGTGAACATAATTATCCGGTTCTACATAAACAGGCGTAGTACAATCAAATTCGTTTTTAGTTGGATCCATAAAAACAGTATTTCCATTTAAAGAAGCATAGACATAAGCGTGACTTTTACGGTCTGATGCGCAACCTGCTTCAAGACCAGAGAGCCTAGCCATTGAAGTAAAAAGTATTGAAAAGTCTAAGCAAAGGCCGGTTTTCCTAGAAAAGATTTCTCCGGCATTTAAAGGATAGAAAACGCCATAATCTTCTTTTTTGTATTCAAGAAGGTGATGGACGTAGTCCAAGATTTTCTTTGCTTTTTCTTCGTCAGTCCTACAAGAAGAGAGTAAACGAAAGGTTTCTTGTGCAAGATCTGGAGTAATGTGGAAAGGTTCGGCTTGTCGAGCGTTAAATTCATTACAAAGTTTTTCTAAGTCCATAAAAATAATTTAGCGTTTAAGATTTAAAAAGATTCGCAAGGATTTTCCGAAAATTATTCGTCTTTTCCGAAAAGTTCGTAGATTTTTCCGAAAAATCCTTTTGTTTTCTCTTCAGTTTGTTTTGTTTTAACATAAGGGCGGCACATAGTTTCTTTTTCTTCTTCTGTAAAGGTATTAAAGGAATATTCTGCGTTTCCAAGACGAATTCCCTCTTTATTTGAAAAGACAGGCAAAGAAAAGTTATTTCCTTCCAAGCGCGTTTCAAGATTTCCTTTCAAGTTTCGTTTGTAGCGAATTTTTAAGTCTAAAGCTCGTTCTTTTTCCAAAAATCCTGGTTCTGCTTCTACTTGTGCGTATTTGAAAGAGTTGATTGTTCTTTCGATCTCAGTTCTACTTACATAAGTCGCGTAGGCAAGTCCAAAGCTTGCTAAGAATCGTTTTAAGTTGTGTGCCATAAAGAGGTTAAAGAAAATCAAATTAAAAAAGATTACGCAAGAAAATCCGGAAAATCTTCAGCCGATGTAGTTTGTTTCTTTCCTTGGGCTAGTTTGTTGAGGCATGACGCGTTCTTTAGTTTTTTCAATGAATTGTTTCAAGTTTTGCTCGAATTTGCGCGCAGCTTCTTCTAATGGTTTTGTATCTACGTTAAATCCTAGGTATACATTTAAGACTTCAATGACTTTTGCAGCAGCTTCTGAGTCTGGAAGTTGAGAATGTGCTTCGGCAAATAAACACGTAACAGGAATGTCTTTGCTTTTTAAAAGTAGAGCTGCTGTTGCGCCCATAACAATTCCTTCTTCCAAAGGTTTGATTTGCTTGAGTTTTTTATGTTCTGAGTAGTAATAGATATTTATTTTCTCTTTTTCATGGGGTGGCATGCCTTCAATAACTAAAACTTCTTTTGCTTTTAGTTCTTTAGCGATATCATGGATTGTATTCGCTAAAGCCCATTCTGCTCCTGTTACTTCGGTAATGGATTGGATAAACACAAGGTTGTATTTTTTATTGTAATAAAGAGTGATGGGGTTGACGATTTTTCCTTTGTGGATTGCAGTTAAAGGAGAAAGAGTTTCAGACTCGATAAAGCCAATTTCTTTAACATCTAGATGGTCAATCATGTATTTTATGGAAATTGTGCTAATTAAACCTAAAGAAGGTAAGCCTTGAACGATTATAACGTTCTTTGGTTTTTCTGTGAGAGTATACTTCATTCTTCTCTGAGGAAAAGAAGCCTATATTAATTTTTCTCGTCACTGTTTGCTCGTTGCAAAAGAAAAAAGTGAAAACCTTTTTATAGGAGAAGTACTTTCAGTTGGACAATGCAGGTAAATATTAAGTTTGATACTGAAAAAGAGAGTGTTGATGATCTTAAGAGATTAATTACTTCTTTACAGGATTTAGTGGCTCAAAGAGAGAAGCTTGGTTCTATGCCTCAACAGCCAATGCAAAGGCCTATGCAGCCAGTTCAAATGCAAAATCCAAATATTCAGCAATCTGCCCCTAGACCTGCCAATGGGACTCATACCTCTGGTGGCGGTAAGATTATGGAGTATGATCCTGCGATTGGAGATTTGCTTTCTAAGTTTGCTTCTGGAAAATAGATTTGTTTAAGGGCAGGACAGTAAGTTTTTTAAGAGAGATTTAATTAAGGTAAATAATGCCGATTGATTCTTATTTAAAAAAATTTATTGTTTATTGTAAAAAGGAGTTTAAAGAAGAATTATTTGCAGTTATAGTCTATGGTTCTTATCCTTGGGGATATTTTGATAAAAATGAAAGCGATTATGACCTTTTTGTTATTTTTAATGAAAAAGTTATTGATAAAAAAGAAGAAATAAAAAGATTTTTTCCGAAAATTTCTTTACAATATTATTGTACAAAAGAGGAGTTATTAGAGAAAGGAAAATTAGGGGGTTGGGCGGTTTATATTACTTTGTTAAAAAGCGGAAAGGTTGTGTATGCAAAGAAAGAGTATAAGGATTTTCTCAAGGTTTTAAAAAAAATAAATTTTTTAGAAAAATTATTAGACGCTTATGCCTTGGAACGTAAATCTAATGAAGAGATAAAGGTTTTAAAAGGAAGGAAAGGTTTTCAAGCCGTGAAGTGGGCATTACCTTCTATAAGGAAAAGATTGCAACTTTTGTTTTATTTAAGAAAAGGGAAGTTAGAGTGGGATATAAAAAAAGTAATAAAAATAAAAGATTTCACCAACGTTGAAAAGAGTTTTATTCTTGATTTAGACAAAACCGTAAGACAGAGAAAAGATAATTTTTCTAAGACCGACCAAGAAGAGGTGATTAAGTTAATTAAAAAAATAGATCAAGAGATTCTAAAAGGGAATATAAAGAAGTAGTAAAAAGCGCAAATGCATTAAAGTTTTAATTTTCCTCTCTGCCAGTCATCAACAAGTTTTCGAGAAGCGCGCATAAAGTCAGGTAATCCGCCTTTTTTTAAATAATTGAGTCTACGAGCTAGATCTTCTAAAGTTTCTACGAGATCTTCTTTGATAGTGATTCCATAAAAATGTTCAATGCCTGAAGAATGTGCTTCTTTAAATTTGTCTAAGATGAGCATGGCAACAACATCAGGATCTTTTACTTTACTTGCGTCTACAGCAGCTACAAGGGCGTATCCTTCTTCATCTTTTATTTTGTAAGGTAAAACACCCGGTGTATCAAAGAGAAGAATATCTTTTGAGACTTTAACTTTTTGCATCCCTTTGGTGAAGCCAGATTTTGCGCTCACTCCTGCTGCGTGTCTTTGGGTTAAGCAGTTAATAAGAGAAGATTTTCCAGTATTCGGATAACCAACAACTCCGACTAAGACCGGTCTTTTTCGAGTTAAGGAGAGTATTTTTTTTCGTAGTTGATGAACACCATAGTGTTTTAAGGCAGAGAACCAGACGTAGTGTTTCATTTCTTTAGGCAGAGGAATTTCTTCAAATTTCTTAGTGACTAATTCGGATTTATTTAAAACGAAGATAACTTGTTTTTTTCCAAATTTTATTTTTTCTATAATTTCTTTATTTAAAGTTTCATGGGGAAAACGAGCGTCCATTACAAGAAGAACGAGGTCACAATCGTAGATGACTGTTTTGGTTGTTTTCCAGAAGGATTGTCCCATAGATTTCTCTACGGAAGTAATTATTTAAATGTATGTGAGGCGCCTCTTACCTCTTTTTCCAAGACTATCCGAAGTATTCTTCTTTATAAGGATTTAGTGATTTTAAAGAGTATACGATAAAATTAATTAAAGAAAGAGTGAGTTAAGAAAGCTATGAATGGAAAAGAGTTAAAGAAAGATTAAATTAAAAAAGGGTTTTTAGTAAGTGGATTATAGCCTTACTTTTTTAAGCAGTTCATAAACATTCTGAGAATATTCGGGATACTGTATTTTAATCTGTTGAGAATCATTTCCTAAATTAAAGCGTTCATTTAAAGCTAAAGCGACTGCCGGACTTCTATTTTTACCTCGTATACAATGAACAAGCAGAGTTTGAGAGTCATAGCGAAAGTTTTGGAAGTCACTCACAATTTGAGAAGCAATTTCAGGAGTAATTCCTAGAGGATCTGAATAAGCACCAAAAATGGACAAAGTATCGTTAAAGCAATAAAGTTTAATAGCTCGATAAAGGCTTGTATTAACAAGAGGTTCTCGGTCAAGATCAGCTCGTTGAGAAAGAGAACAAATTCGAATGGCATAGGTTGGTTTGTTTGGCTGATAGTCTATTGCTTGGTCTAAAGAAGCGATGATTATTTCCATATGAAAAATAAAGAAGGAATATTAAAAAAGATAGTTGTGATAAAAAATAGAGATTACCATTTAACTTCTACTTCGTCAGTGCGTTCATAAGGTTTTATATCTAAAGTTTTAGTGTTATGACGAATACCCACCTGATACATTAAAGATCCAGTCCAAGCGATCATGAGCGCGTTGTCAACTAAAACTTCATTAGGGGGAGCATAAAAGGTAGCTTCTCTTTCTTTACACATTAGAGAACACATTTCTTGTAAGCGGATATTACATCCCACTCCGCCTCCAATCAATAATTCTTTTTTTCCTGTGTGTGCCATTGCTCTTTCAGCGACTTCGACAAGCATTGCGTAGACTGTTTCCTGCGCAGAGTAACATAAATCTTGAGTTTTATATTTTTGAGAATCAAATTTTTGTTTTAGGTTAGATAATATTCCACTTAAGGAAAAATCCATTCCTTTGACTGTATAAGGTAATTCAATATAGTTTTTAGAATTTAAAGATAATTGGTAGATTTTTGGTCCGCCTGGAAATCCTAGTCCAATATAGCGGGCAAACGAATCTAAAAAATTACCTACACCTTGATCTAAGGTTTCTCCAAAGATCCTGTATTTTCCTCCTTCATAGGCGATGATTTGAGTGTTTGCTCCAGAAACATAGAGAAGAACAGGATCTTTTGCTTTAGTTAAAAGTTTTCCAATTTCTAAGTGAGCACAACAATGGTTTACTCCGATTAAAGGTTTTTTATATTTCGTAGCTAATTCTTTTGCAAATTCTAATCCAACCAACAAACAAGGAGCTAAGCCAGGTGCATTAGAAACGGAAATTAGGTCAACATCTTCTAATTTAATGCAAGCTTTCGATAAAGCTTCTTGTAATACTCTTTCTTTAACGAGTTCGTGATGTTTAGCTACTTCTAGAGGGATCATTCCTCCCTTCTCGGTAGTGAAGTTGTCTTTTACGTTTGAAAGAGGAGTTTTGCCTCTAATGATACTGACACCGAATGTATCTCTGCTTAATTTAAAGTGCAGTACTTTCGATGCCGAGACTAACAAAGTTCTTATCCATAAAAGAAAAGAGCGAAAATAAGCTATTTAAAACTTGTTGAAGAAAAAGAAACATTTTTTAAGAGTTAATTCTAAAAAAGTTCATGTTTGCTAAAGTTATTGAAAAGGTTAAACCTTCACAAAAAGAAGAAGAGCAGGTTAAAGAAAAAGTAGCAGATTTTTTAAAAAAGCTTAATAAAAATTTAAAAGGAGCAAAAGCACAAGTAGGTGGCTCGTTTGCGAAAGGAACGTGGTTGGCCAAGAATCATGATGTTGATGTTTTCGCACTTTTTGATCAAGAAAAGGATATTTCAGATAAGTTAGAGAAAGCTTTAAAGAAATCTTTTAAAAAAGTAGAGCGTGTGCACGGTTCGAGAGATTATTTTCAGATCAAAGAAGGAGATATTAATTTTGAGATTATTCCTGTTTTTAAAATAAGAAAAGCTGAGGAAGCAAAAAACGTTACAGATGTAAGTTTATTACATGTCGAGTGGGTAAAAAAACATCTGAACAACGACTTGGCGGATCAAGTGCGTTTAGCAAAGCAGTTTTTCAGAGCTCAAAAGGTATACGGAGCAGAAACATTTATGCGAGGATTTTCTGGATATGTGGTTGAGATTTTAATTATTTATTATGGTTCTTTTTTAGAGTTTTTGAAGCATTGTATGCATTGGAAAGCTCAAATGGTAATCAATCCAGAAGCGCATGGAACAGATTTACAAAAATTCAAAGGTAGTTCTTTGATTATTATTGATCCTGTACAATCTTCAAGGAATGCGAGTGCTGCGGTTTCAGAAGAGCAGCTTAAGAAATTGATAAAGGCGTGTCGTTCTTTTGTACAAAAGCCAGTAGAGAAGTCTTTTGAAGAACAAAAGCCAGATCTTAAAGCGTTAAAGAAAAAGAATGTTTTGATTGAGATGGTCCCCCTTGAGGGAAAAGCAGATGTTGTCGGAACAAAGATGGTGAAAGCTTTCGAAGAAATTGTAAATCAAGTAAGAAAAGAAGGTTTTGAAATTTCAGAAAAGGATTGGATGTGGAGTGAGAATGGATATTTCTGGATGGATGTTAAAAAGAAAGTTTTAGAGAGGAAGTATAAGCATTTTGGTCCGCCTATAAAATTAAAAGAACATGTTGAATCTTTTAAGAAAGCGCACAAAGGTTCAAAAGTCTTTGAAGAAAAAGGAAAAGTGTACGTTTTGAAAGAAAGAAGGTATAATGAGATTAAAGCATTTGTTAAAAGTACTTTAAAAGAGAAGGCGATTAAAGAAAAAGTAAAAAAGATCAGGGTTTTAAATTAGTTACGTTTGCGCGTTCTTTATCCAAGTCAAGTGCTTGGGCATCGAGATTAGTTAGTCCGTCAATAACGCTTTCGTCGTTTGTAGCAATAAAGGCGGTGGAGAAAGCAGTGATTTCGGGTAAGGCTTTTCCTAAGAACCATGCGCGGTTACTTCGATCCATAAATGCGGTTGGTTCGTCAAGGAGGACTAAAGAGGGTTTTTTAGCGAGAATATCTTCTAAGACTGCTCTTCCGTAAGTTCCGGGATTCATTGAATCTTCTTTTTTAAGAGATTTGGTCAGAATAAAGGGAGTTGATATTTTTGGAGTGCCTCTTCTTTCTTTTTCATAGATTCCAAGGGTAAGACTTTCTAAAGGCACAGAAGTTTCAAGTTCATAATAGCCAAAAACGTTTAGGGGAGTTTTCCATTGCATGCAAGAATAACCTGTTTCTGCTAAGAAGCAAGCGCGTCGAAGCATTTCATCTTGATTTCCTAAAGAGTTTAAAGATTTAAGATATTCTGGTTCTAAAGTTCTATCTTTCATCCATCCAAAGTCGTTTAGTATAGAAAATAATCTATTTACTAATTTTTCGCGAGGAAGAGACGAAAGATGCTCCCAATGAGGTCCTTGAAAAGTGCCGTGTTTAAGATAAAAAGCTAAAGGCGTTATCTCCGCCGATTTTGGACTTGAAAGAGGGTATAAGCTAATACCTTGTCTATCTGTGTAGTGATCATATCCTCCTGTTGCGTTGAGTTCTTCAAGATCAGCAGGACATTCAGCGTGGAAATTTCCTCCAAAAAGGGCAGTCCTAGAATGTTCTTGATAATAGAGAGCGTTTGCTAAAGAGCGAGCCAAGGTTTTTAAAAAAGTTGTTTTTCCTTTTCCGTTTCCGCCTAGAACACCAATGAGAGGCTTTTGAAATTCTAAGAAAGAGTCTTGTAGAGAAGGATTTGGAAGTACCCAGGGTTGAATCTTTTTTTGTTCTTTTTTCCCTAATTCGAGATCTGGCCAAAGTGAAGTTAGATGGCGATAATCAACATCTTGATCGAGAAGAAGAGGACGGATATATTTGAAAACGGGTTCCATTAAAATCTTTTGAGCTGAGAGGTTTAAGAAGATTTAGTAGATGGAAAATAAGGGTTGGAAGATCAAATAGCTTTATTTGAGAATGCTTCATTTTCAAAGAGCGAAACCTTTATATAGAATTGGGAAATAAAGAAGTTAACCTTCTAAGGGTGACGTTAAATGGAAACAATGTTTTTGAAGACTGGAACAACCACTTTAGGTATTGCTTGTAAAGATGGAATTATTCTTGCAGCAGATAAAAAGATTACTCTAGGCGGTCAGATTGTTTCTAGCAAGAGATATGAAAAAGCGATGATTATCAATGAGGAGTTTGCTTTAACGATTGCGGGTAGTGTTTCAGATGTTCAATTATTAGTAAAAGTGATTAAAGCTCAAATTAAATTAGAAGAATTAAGAAAAGGAAAGAAGATAAAAGTGAAAGAAGCAGCTAGTATGCTTGCGAGTTTAGTGTACGCAAATATTAGAAAGATGAGTATGATTCCAGGTATTACTGGATTTTTGTTTGCTGGAAAAGATATTGAAGGATTCCACTTATACCAATTAGGTGCTGACGGTTCTTTAGTTAAGTATGAGGATTATGTGACTGATGGTTCTGGTATGATGTTTGCTACTGGAGTTTTAGAAGCGGGATATAATAAAGAGATGAGCGTAGAAGAGGCGGTAAAGTTAGCTACAAAGGCGGTAAGCGCTTCTATGGAGAGAGATACTGCTTCTGGTGGCGGAATTGATATTGTTACGATTACAAAGGATGGAACCAAAAAGGTAATGAACAAACAACTTGAAAGTAAGTTAGCATAAGTTTCTTTATCATTTTTTAGCTATGGTAAAAATATTAGACGAAGTATTGAAGTTCATGCCGGATAAGGCAAAGATAACAGATGCAGTCTTTGAAGGCGCGAATATCGTGTTGTATACGAAGGATATTGACTTTTTCTTAGATAATCAAGGCGTAATTAAACAGATCGTAGAAAGTATCAAAAAGCGTGTTGAGTTAAGAGCAGATCCAGGAATGACATTAGATCCTGAAAAGGCAAGAGAGAAAATCTTAAAGATTCTTCCGCCAGAATCAGGAAATACAAATATCATTTTCGATCCTCAGCGTTCAAGAGTGATTATTGAGGCTGAAAAGCCGGGGATGGTTATTGGACGAGGAGGAGAGGTTCTTAAAGAGATTAAGAAAGAGACGCTTTGGGTTCCGGTTGTAAGGAGGATTCCTCCGATAAGAAGTCCGTTAATAGAGAATATTAGAAACGTATTGTATCAAGAGTCAGAATATAGAAGGAAGTTTTTACATAAAGTGGGAAAACGTATTTATGATGGGTGGACAAAGTCCAGAAAAGAAGAGTGGATTAGGATTACTGCCTTAGGCGCGGGTAGAGAGGTTGGAAGAAGTTGTTTCTTATTGCAAACTCCAGAAAGTAAAGTTCTATTAGATTGTGGATTGAATGTTGCTGCTCCTCCAGAGCATATGTTTCCTTATCTTGATGCTCCCGAGTTTAATATTCAAGAATTAGATGCGGTTATTATTAGTCATGCTCATTTGGATCATGTTGGAACACTGCCTTATCTTTTCAAGATGGGCTATCGCGGTCCAGTGTATATGACTGCACCAACAAGGGATGTCGCTGCGTTGTTAACATTGGATTATGTGAGTTTAGCAGAAAAAGAAGGCGGAGAAGGAATTTATGGAAGCGCAGATGTAAAAGAGTTTGTAAAGCATGCTATTTGTTTGGATTATGAGGAAGTTTCTGATATTACTCCGGATATTCGTTTAACGTTGTATAATGCAGGTCATAATCTTGGTTCTGCTTTATGCCATTTGCATATTGGGAATGGATTACATAATTTTGTGTATTCAGGAGATTTTAATTTTGAAAATACGAATCTATTAGGCGCGTCTAGTCATCGTTTTCCGCGTGTAGAAAGTGTGATGATGGAAAGTACGTATGGAAGTAAGCATGATGTTACTCCGACAAGAATGGAGAGTGAGGATGAACTTGTAGGGATTATTAAGGATATCTCAGAAAAGCAAGGAAAGATTTTGATGCCGGTCTTAGGAGTTGGAAGAAGTCAGGAGATTATGTTGATTTTAGAAAGAGCGATGCGTGAGGGTAAGATTCCTCAGATGCCAATCTATTTACAGGGAATGTTATGGGATGTGACTGCGATTCACACAGCGTATCCTGATTTTTTTAATAATAGGGTAAAGACTGCGATTTTTCAGAAAGATGAGAATCCGTTTTTAAGTGAAGTGTTCAAAAGAGTTGCGAGCCAAAAAGAAATGTATGAAGTGATAGAAAGTAAAGGCCCTTATATTATTATGGCTACTTCAGGTATGTTGACTGGTGGTGCGTCATTAATGTATTTTAAGCATTTAGCTGAGAATCCTAAGAATGCTTGTGTTTTAACCTGTTATCAAGGTGTGGGTAGTTTAGGAAGGCGTTTAGTTGAGGGTGAAAGAGAAATTAATTTCACTGAAGGTGGAAGTAAAAGAAGCGACACGATTAATGTTTTGATGGGTATTCATCATATTCGCGGTTTTTCAGGTCATTCCAGTTTTAAACAGTTGTTAGCTTGGATTCATAAGATGGAGCCTAAGCCAAAGAAGATTCTTATTGTACACGGAGAATATTCTAAAGCGGTTGAGTTAGCTTCTACGTTGTATCAGTTAAATAGAATTGAGACTGTTGCTCCTAAGAATTTAGAGAGTGTAAGATTAAGATAGGTTTAAAAGAAGTATAATTTCTTTGAGGGTTAGAAAGATGGATAATAAACATTTACAAGAGGTTTTAAAAAAACCATTCAAAGAACCTAAAAAGTATGTAGAAGAAATAGTCTCACTTTTAACCAAAGAAATGAGATTTTTTCCTACGCCTATTGTGACGATGATTTCTTGGCAGGGTGATCCGTACAAAGTCTTAGTAAGTTGTGTCTTAAGTTTAAGAACGAGAGATCCTACGACGATTGAAGTTTCAAAAAGGTTGTTTGAAGTTGCAGATACTCCAGAGAAAATAGATAAACTCAGTTTAGAAGAATTAGAAAAAATAGTAAGACCGGTAAATTTCTACAAAGGAAAAGCTCAGCGAATTAAAGAGTTTACAAAAATTATTCTAGAAAGGGGAGAGGTTCCAAAGACCATTGAAGAGCTTTTAGCATTCAAAGGGGTAGGAAGAAAAACAGCAGGTATAACGTTAGTCTACGGCCATAATCAGAAAGAAGTTACTATTCCGGTCGATATTCATGTGCATCGAACCGCGAATAGGATTGGTTTTGTAAAAACAAAAAATCCGAATGAAACAGAATTTGCCCTCACAAAACTTGTTCCAAAAAGGTTTTGGTTTGAGTATAATAATACGTTCGTAGGTTTTGGTCAGAATATTTGTAACCCCATTACGCCTAAGTGTGGAAAGTGTCCAATTACAGAATATTGTTCTTTTTTTAATAAAAAAGTAAAGAAGTTGTTAAAAAATAAAGAAAAAGCAGAAAAATATAAATTTTAAAAAAAAGAAAAAATTATTTCTTTTTCTGCATAACGAAGTAGAGCACTACTCCTGCAATCACGATTAAGAGAATGCCGATAATTAAGGCAGTCTTTCTAGAGTGACTTGGTGCAGGGCTGCTTGCAGCTTCAGGGGTTGATTCTGCAGTTGGTGCAGTTGTTGTTTGCTCTGAAGCAGGTGCAGTTTGTGTTCCACCTTTTACTGCGATTGCAAAGAGGCTAAAGCCTGGTACCTCGCTTTCAAAGGTGAGTACTCCATTTTCTGCGTGGAGGAGTTTCGCATCGTATTGTTTCCAAGCGCCGCTCTCAAGTCTTAAGAGAACAACATTGTCAGGCGTTTGATGATTTTGGCTAAGCCAAGCTTGATCTACAACAAAGGTGATCTTTGCTTTTTGAAGATCAGTGTCATCAAAGTTCTGAGTTTGTACTTGGAAGTATTTGAATACTCCTACACTTGAGTCTGGTTTTGAAGAAACTTGGTCTTCAGATTGACTTACGACCGTTACTTTCGCGTTGGAAAGTTCGCTGTTAGAGGTGAAGGTTACTCCTTTGACACCAACTTCATTGTTGTCAATGTCTACGCTTGTAACTTCTCCTTCTGTAACTGTGCCGATAGCGACAGTGGAGCTAGATCCACCGCCCCCACCACTACTTCCTCCGCTAGTGCTACTGCTACCACTTGTACTTCCACCGTTTGTTACACTTAAGGTGTAGGTTGCAGAGTTGCTGTTCGTAGCCTGGTCTTGAGCTGTGCAAGTAAAGGCATAGTCTCCAGCACTTGTTGGAGTGAATGTTGCAGAACAACTTGTTCCTCCTGTGGAGCTACAGATAGTAGTTGTATCTTGTTTCAAAACTAAGGTGCTAGGATTGGTTTCAGATACGCTACAAGACATAGTTGTGTCTACATTCTTTGTCATTGTACTTCCTTGAGAGGAAGTAATAGAGAAGCCTGTAGGTACCACTCCATCTCTTACAAGGTTTTGGGTGATACTGGTATTAGATCTTCCATATTGATCTTGGACAGTGACGTTGTATCGGATAAGTTCGTCATTGTCGTTTTCCATAAGAGAAAGATTCATGCTGAAGTTTCTCAAAGGAACTGCGTCATTGATACAACCGCCAGAAACGCTGGTACAGAAGTAACCAATAAAGACCGTGCTGTTGACCGTTGTTGAATTAGCCCAAGTAACCGTAAGGTTGTAAGGGCTAGTTTCATTGATGGTAACATTAATGGTCAATCCTGCCACAGTTGTTAGGGCATAAGTATTGTTTCCAGGAGTTCCACCGCTGTAGTTAATTGCTGGTGCGATGTTATCTACTGTAACGTTCCAGGAAGCAGTATCGTTGTAAGCCACAGTCATAGTAATGTTTGTGATGCTTACGTTGATTCTATAAGCTCCGTCTGGAAGTGTAGAAAGGTCTGAAGTAATATTAACTAAGGTATGACCTCCTTCTCCTAAAACGTTCATGAAAGTTCCATTAGATTGGAAGGCAAATTGTCGGTTGTCATTGAGTCTGATAAAAGTGATGTTAACATTAGTGATATTTGCAGGCATGCCCGTACTTGTATTTGCACCAAGAATAGTGAGATTAAAATAAACGGTTCCGTTTAGGAAACTGTTATTGACTACCCCGATCCTATCTGCAGGATGCACTGTGCCCGTAGTCGTAGTATTACGAGCAGTGACGTTAAAATAAAGTAAAGTATCTGCACCAGCGTAGTCAAAAATAAATAATAATGACATCAAAAATAGAATTAATAAGACAGAAAAAGTTGTTTTTCCTTTTGTATTCAATTAGTTCACCTCATTTAATTTGTAATTCTTATTCGAGTGCAAGTGCTATATAAATCTTTCTACGCTTTTATCTTTTTGAGGGAAATTTTAGCTAAGACTTGGGTATGCATCCGTTGTAAGAATGCTTGTCGTTCTTCTACTTTTAGTGTATCTGAGTAGCCTTGAAGGATTAGTTGAGTGGCAAAGGGGCTAGGAACAAGAGTATAGAGTTCTTCAATCCGAATCTTGTTTTCTTCCACTGCTTTAATGACTGCTGTGGCGCTAGTAATATCCATAAGGTCTTCCAAAACCTCTCTTTTAGCTTCCTTTAGGATGCAAAAGTTATCAGAAATACCCCGAACTGCATTAAGTAAGAGCATGGAGCTAACTTGTTGTTTTCCTACACGTTTTGTTTGTCCTTTGTACGTTCTAAGGATCATCATAGCCCGAGTGGCGCAGTGGCGAAATCTTCGTCTTAAAACTTCAGATTTATCTAAAGCTGCTTCGAGGATTTTGCGCAGGTCTTTAGATTTGATGAGTTTCAAAGCGTGGGCAGGATTAATGAATTTTTCAGAGCTAACATAAAATCCGTTGTCGCTAATGCCAATTTCTACGTCGCGATGTTGAGTTTTTGAAATAGCAAAAGCAACTGCACGAGAAAGAACATCATTAACCCTTCTTCCAAAGAGAGTGTGAAAAACAATAAAGCGTTTATCTTCCTCATCAGTATAGTTTTCAATAATGATCTTGTTAAGATGGGGCAGGCCAATATAATTATACTGTTCCTTAAAATAAGTATAGAGTGCTTGGGCAGCTGTATCTGAGACAAAGAGAAATTCTTTAAGAAAGTCAATAATTTGATTTTTAGATTGTTTGGCTTTGAATTTTTCATCCAAAAGTTTACGTAAACGCTGAATTTCTAGGGCTAAATCGAAACTTAAGGGAAGCGTTTCAGAGTACCAAGAGGGGATTGTGGGTTTTCGGCCTAAACCGCTTTTAACTTGGGCGACCATTCCTCGTGCGAATTGGAACTCGTAGGTTTCTCCACCAAGAACAAAAATGTCTCCTCGTTTGAGTTTTTCTAAGAATCCTTCATCAATATGTCCTAAAGGTTTATCGCCAATCTTTACGGTGATGTAACTTTCATCTGGGATTGTTCCAATATTAGTCATATAAATTACTCTTCCGAGTTTTCCTTTTTTTCCAATGTTTCCGTTTTCTCTCCAGATTTTAGCATAAACGTACCGATCTTCAAGAGTTACGTATTCTCCGGCTAGATAAGAGAGAACTTCATTGAAGTCACTTCGAGAAAGGTCTTTATAACAATAGGAATGGGTGATAATTTCATAAAGTTGGTTTTCATTCCAAATTTGTTCTACTGCCATGCCGTGGATTTGTTGTGCGAGAACGTCCAAAGCGTTTGTGGGAATGTGGATGTTGTCAATTTTCTTTTCAAGCGCGCATTTAAGTAAAACAGAGCATTCTACAAGGTCATCGCGGTCTAAGACGATAACACGTCCTTTAACGATAGAATGAAGCTGATGACCTGATCTACCAAGTCTTTGCATAGCACGAACCACAGATTTTGGAGAGCCTAAGCATATAACAAGATCGATAAAGCCAATATCAATTCCTAGTTCCAAAGAGCTAGAACAAACAATTGCTTTAAGTTTACCGTTGCGTAGTGCTTCTTCTATTGAAAGTCTGTGTTCTTTTGAGAGCGAAGAGTGATGTGCTCCGATTAAACTTTTCATTTGAGTAGGTTCATCTTTTAAAAGTTCGGTGTATTTGCTTGGAAATTTTGTTTTTAAGTGATGAACAACTCTTTCTGTAGCGCTGCGAGTGTTTGTAAAAATGAGAGTGGTTTTGTGTTCATGGATGAGCTCATCAATAATTTTGTAAGTTTCATCACTGAGTTGAGTATAACTGCAGTTAATTAAGTCTGAAAGAGGGCTAAGGACTTGTAAGTCAAAGTTTTTTAAGAAGCGAATGTCTACGACAGTGCAATTTCTTTTTGTTCCTGCGACGTATTTTGCTATTTCTTCCAGCGGATTGATTGTTGCGGAAAGGCCTATTCTACAGAGAGCTGGGCTAAAATGATGGAGTCGTTCTAAAGAAAGAGAGAGGTGTACTCCTCTTTTGTTTTCAGCCAAAGCGTGTACTTCGTCTATGATTACCCAACTTACGTTTTTAAGATGCTCTTTAAATTTAAGCGAGGAAAGAAGGATTGCTAAAGATTCGGGAGTGGTGATGAGAATGTGAGGTACTTGAGTAAGCATCTTTGCTTTTTCTGCTTGGGTTGTGTCTCCGGTTCTTACTGCTACTCTGATGCCTAAAGATTTTTGGGCGATTTGTTCTATTTCTTTTAATGGTTCAAGTAAGTTTTTTTGAATGTCGTTATTTAAGGCTTTCAGCGGTGAAACATAAACGCAGTAAGTTTTATTTTCTAAAATTCCTTTGTCTGCAGAGTCAATCAGTTCATTTAAAATAGAAAGAAAAGATGTTAAAGTTTTACCACTGCCAGTCGGAGCTGAGATTAAAATGTTATTTCTTTTATGGACTTCTAAGACTGCGTATTGTTGAGGTAAAGAAAAGTCTTTGAATTTTTGAAAAAACCATGTTCTTAAGTACGGATGCAGCAACTCTTTGATTTCTTGTGAAGAGTCTGGTTTTTCTTTAAAGGTAATCATGGTAGAGAGAACGTGAATAAATTTATAAAGAAATCGCGAAGGTGGCGCGGATGGCGCAAGGAATTTAAATAAGAAGAATGCAAGAGCGGTATGGCTCTTAAGAAAGAAGTTGTTGAAAAGTTAGCCGCGTTGATTACTGGAGGTTTAGGACTTGTTGCTGCTTTAGCATGGAACAGTGCGATTCAGGCTTTTTTTGAAAGACAGACTTGGTTAAAGTTTGGCGGTCCTTGGATTTATGCTGTTCTTGTGAGCGTTGGTGCTGTTTTTGCCACGATTTGGATTGGTCGTGTTGCTTCTCATTTTAAAACTGAAGAAGAGAAGAAAAAATAGAAAGGGAAAAGTAAAGGTTAAAGCAGAGAAATTCTTTTAAGGCGCGACTTAAAGGTAAGGGTATGGTATTTATTGTTCCTAAATCTCAAGAAGAGTTTGAAAATTTATTTGAGTTAAACATTGAAACGTTCTCAGGTTTAGAAGAAAATATTCGTGAAGGGAGGTTAAGTCTGGATTTAGAGCTTAGCGCTTTACTTACTCTAGCAAGTTTTTCTCGCGATAGCACGATCTCCGACGAGATTTATCAAAGATCTGAATACGATAGCAATGATGCAGTAGAAGCGGCTTTCAAGTTGGGAAGATTAAACGCCATCTATAATTTTACATGGGATTCACCTTCTATGTTCATTCAGCAAGCTACGGAAACAAGTTTAGCCAGGTTTGTTAATGATTGGTATAATCATCCGGTTCAAAAGAAAAGATGGATTTCTCCATACAGAAAAGTAAGAGTTTCTCCAAAAGTGTTAGACTATGGTCGTTCTCATTCTGCGTTAGAGGTAATTGGAGAGTTTAATCTGAGCGGTACGGGGAATAATTTAAAATCGCTAACCTATCCGATGAATGGGGACATGTTAGCCCGGTGTTTACAAGCGGCTTATGAAAAGAAATAAATTATTTGGTGTTTTTTGTTATGATTTCTTTTATTTTAGCGCGTTGTTCAAGAGTTGGTTTAGGGATGTTAAAGGTTACTTCTCCATATTGTCCTTGATGGAGTGCGAGTGGTTTCTTACCTTGATTTCTTTTGATAGAGAGAATTTCTCCAATGAAGATTGTGTGACTTCCTGGTTGAATTGTTTGAATAACTTTGCATTCAATGTTTAGGACAGCTCCTTCTACCATCAAAGTATCAATTTCTTTTGCTTTGTAAAAATTAAATCCTAGTTCTTCAAGGGCTTTTATTTTATGAGTGCTTTTTGCACTTGTTGTTCCTGCGACACTTGCTAAAGTTGCCTGTTCGGTGGAGGTAATGCTTATTCCAAATTGACCTGTTTGCTTAATGTTTTGGTTTGTTGCTGCATGAGGTTTAATGCAAACCGCGATAAGACCCGGACTATAGGATACGTGATGAGTCCATTCACAAGCCATAATGTTCTGTCCGTTAGGGCCGTTACTTGTTACAAGTCCAACATTTGTTATGAATTGTATTGTTTTTTCATCTCCCCAGGGTAAGTCCATTTTTTTGCCTCCTAAAAAAGTAAAAAAAGAATTAGTTGTTTTTTTCTAATTCTTTTATTTTTTCTTTAATGCCTTGTACTTCGTTTTCGAGTTCTTCTTTGTACTCGCTTAACATTTCTATTTGTTCTTTTTTGCTGATGAAGCGTCTCATTCCGCCTCTGCAGCTTCCTCCGCAACAGTCATCCATGGCTTCACCTCCAGTGAATGTATCGGGTAACCGATACAACTATATAAATATATCGGTCATCCGATAAATAAGAAAATATAAATAGAGCCTGCTCTTGGTAATAGGATGGAAAACAGGTGCGACATGCGAGGATTCTTGAGTTTTATTGTCTTAAGAATGATTGGTAAGCAAGAAATGTCTGGAGAAGACATTCGAAAAGAGTTAGAGAGAAGGAAAGGGTGTAAACCAAGTGCAGGCACAGTTTATCCAGTTTTAAAATTTTTGAAAGAGTGTAAGCTAATTGAAGAGCTAGAAGATTCTACAAAGGAAAAAAAGTACAGAATAACGAAAGAAGGTCAGAAAGAAATAAAAATTGCAACAAGGAAATTCGTTTATTTATTCTATGATTTAAAAGAAGATTTTAATAAATATCCAAAGTAATTATTTGGTAGAAATAATCTCAATGACATCTCGATGTTTTAAAACGTGTTCTTTGCCAACCGTTAGTCTTTTTTTAACATCGATTGCGCGAACAAATCCCTTTCCTAAGTCAGTATGAATTTTAAAAGCAAAATCAAGAGCAGTTATTCCTTCTTTCATTAAAAAACAATCTGGTAACGTGCGGCCTTGAGAATCAACAAGATTATTTAACCCCCCTGGAAAGATGGCAATATACTTAAGAAAGTCAAAAACTGCAGAGTTTAAAACGTTCTGTACTCCCGTATGATTGTGTTTTTCTAAGATTTCTTTTTGGATATAATGAAGAATTTTAGTTTCTTTTTCATTTAAATTCCCTTTAACAGTAAAATTTCCTTCTCCAGGAACATAATCTAAAATCCCATCTTTTGCTTTTTGGCGTAATTCTAATTCAGCCATAGCAGAACAGGGCACGATCATATAGGCAGGATATGCTTCTTTAAGCCTCATTAAATTTTTTTCAGAGCCAGGAACATCAATTTTATTTGCTGCGATGAGAATAGGTTTTGTCTTTTCTCGGATTATTTGTGCGAAAGATTTTATTTGTTCTTCAGTCCAGGAAGTAATATCTTCAGGGAACTTTTTTAAAACGTCTTCTGCGATTTCTTCAGTTACATTAACACCCGATAATTGTTTTGCTACTGCTCTGAAAAGTTCTCCCCCTTCTTGCTTTGCGGTTCGAGCGAATTTGTCCCAGCCTTTTTTAAGTAAAGTGTAAAACCACATATTAATTTCATATTCTAAGAACGTAACGTCTTTGAGAGGATCGTAGCTTAAGGCGGGAACAGCTTCTCCTTTTTCATTTACTGATCCGGAAATGTCAATGACATGAATAAGAACGTCTGCTTGTCTTAAGTCATCTAAAAATTGCGAACCGAGTCCAAGTCCGGCGTGTGCTCCCGGAACTAAACCTGCTACATCCAATAACTCTACAGGAACAAAACGGTTATGATTGATGCAAAAACCCATCCGAGGAGTGCATTGTTTGTTAAAGTCTTTATCTACGCATTCTACTTTTACATAGCCTACGGCCCGATTCGGTTTAATGGTAGTAAAGGGATAGTTGGCTATTTCTGCCTCCGCCAGGGTTGCTGCTTTAAAAAAGGTTGATTTTCCTGCTGAAGGCTTGCCTACAATTCCGATGAGCATTAAATTTCAAGAATGCATACATTTATAAAATCTTAGAATGTTAGGGTTTTTTAGTATACAACTTTTAAAGAGTTGTAGTATTAAGCAAAGGAGTAGAAGAAAAATGATGAGAAACCATGATATGGGCGAAAGAAAGATGTATGACGCAGTTTGTGCGACATGTGGTCAGCCGACTAAAGTCCCTTTTGAACCAAGACCTGGAAGTCAGGTATACTGCAGAGAACATCTAGCAGATAAACCAAGATCACCAAGAAACCAACATTAAACAAGTTTAACTATTATTTTTTTATATTTTTATTTTATTTCCTACAGAGATATTATTTTTTTGGCTAAATCCTTTGTTTACTTCTAAGATATATTGTGCTTTTGCGCCATAAGAGGGGCATTCTCCTTCTTTAGGGCAGGGTTCTGCTTGATGAATGTCTACTATTTCAAAGTTTTTATTAATAAAAATCATGTCTAAAGGAATAAGAGTGTTTTTCATCCAGAAAGAACGTATGTTTTCATCTGGGTAGGTAAAGAGCATTCCTTTGTTTTCATCAAGATGTTCTCGATACATAAGGCCGACTGATCGTTCTTGATCATTATTCGCTATTTCAACAAGAACGTTTTTTCCGTTAAGAGTGACTGAAGGTTCATGTTGACAGCCTGTTAAAAGGAGAAGGAGAAGAACAAAACCGTATCGGATTTTCATAGGCTTATTTTAAAATAATGAGATTTATATAGTTTCTCGTACCTAGAGAAGGTATGGTTTCAATAGCACTAATAATTGCATTGATGAATATTTTATTTGGTGTATTGATTTTAAGTTTTCCAAAATTTTTAAGAATTGTTGTTGGTGGATATTTCTTATTGAATGGAATTTTATTGCTGCTTACATTACATGGGATTTAAGACAGATAGTTTATTTTACAAATATGTTTAAATAGTTCAAGATTATTTTTGAGATTTATGATAAGACCTAGAATTGAAGAAGATGCTCAACATGGATTAAGCGTTCTTTCAAAAGTAGGCATAAAACTTTCTCTTTCAGATTATGTAAAAGGGAAGTCTTCGATTATTGTTGAACCAGGAATTAAGAATTTATGGCCGAATTTTATTATTATGCCTAAAGAAGGACAATCTTTATTTGTAAAATATTATGTTCCTTTTAGTAGAGATAACAAACAAAGAGCAGTATATGATTTAGAGATGAACCTAGAAAGGGTAGCTATAGCAGTATCAGGTGAAAATGTAGGGGGAACACCAGAGACAATGCATTTTTATGATCGTAATTGTCTTTATCAGATTTATTATAGGTTCAATTCAAATAAATTGAGTAGAATAGTTTCTCCAAGAGAATGGGTGGAATTACCTTTTAAAGAAGAAGCTAAGTGACTTTTCATTTAAAAATTAATTAAAAAAAGAAAAAATTTAACTGTTATATCTTGAAAAGCGTTGTGCTCTTTGTGCGCCGCCGCCATGGTGGCTTCTTCGCTGTTCAAATCTAGGTTTTCCCAGTTTGACTTGTATGTGGGGGAATTCTTCTTTTTCAAGAGGTTTTATTTTATCCCTATGGAGATTAAGAACGCGTTGAAGCATATCGTATTCATGGTCTGAAACAAGAGAGATTGCTTTTCCTTCTTTTCCTGCTCGAGCAGTTCTTCCTACTCGATGGGTGTAAGAGTCTAAATCCATAGGTAATTCAAAATTGTAAACGTGGGTTACATTGTCTATGTGTAATCCTCTTGCTGCCACATCGGTTGCTACGAGAACAGTTATTTTTCCTTGTTTGAAGTCTTGGATTGTTCGTTCTCTTTGAGATTGAGTCATGTTTCCGTTGATTGCAGCGGCTTTGATTCCGTTTCTAACAAGTTCCATTGCTAGGCTTTTGGTTAAGTGTTTTGTTCTACAAAAGACTAAGGCAAGGTGTACCTGTTCTTTTTTCAAAGAGTGGATTAAGTAAGAAATTTTTTCGTGTCTTCTTAAGGTATAGTAGAATTGGGCTAACAATTCTTTTTTTCTTTCTGGAATGACGTTAACGCTTGCTGGATTGTTTAAGAATTTTCTTCCTAGTTTCATGATTTCTTCGGGTGTTGTTGCACTGAAGAACATAGTTTGTCTCGTTTTTGGAGTTGCTTTAAGAATATCTTCAATATCGTGGATAAATCCCATGTCAAGCATTCTGTCTGCTTCATCTAAGACAACGGATTTAATTAAGTTAAAATTTAGAGCGTTTCTTCGCATTAAATCGAGGAGTCTTCCGGGTGTTCCGACCACGATGTCTGCTCTTCTCAAAAGTTCTATTTGCATGCTTAAGGAGCTTCCTCCGTAGACACAAATTGTTCTTAGATTTTTGTATTTTGAGAATTTTTGGAATTCGATTGCGATTTGTTTTGCAAGCTCTCGTGTTGGTGCGATGATAAGGCTTTGTATTCCTTTACCGCTAATTGTTTTTTCAATGATCGGTAAGGCGAAACATAATGTTTTTCCTGATCCTGTTTCTGATTTTGCGATTAAGTCTTGTCCTGTTAAAAGGACAGGTATTCCTTTTTCTTGAATTAAAGTGGGTTGTTCTATTTTATAAGTTTGTAATTGCTGGACGAGTTCTTTTTGTAGTCCTAAATCTTCAAATTTCATTGTTTGTTACTTCCTTTGTAATTTTAAATCAAAAGAATGAGCACGGTGGTTCTTTAGAACCTTATAACTATTCTTTTAATCAAAGATGTTAAAGTTAGATAGTATTTAAGGCTTTGGTGTTGCTTTTTAGGGCTTATTAAATAGTTTTAGAAGGGTTTAGAGATAGTTAATTCCGTACTAAGGGGGTAGGATTTAGAATATATAGCTAGCGCTTATAAGTTCAAGAGTTAAGAGGGAAAGATGGATGAGAAGTTAGAAAGAAGAATTGTATTTGTTTTAGAGATTGATTCTAAGAGAGTTCGGGATGTTTCTTGTTATCATCATCAGATTGAGGTAGAGGGTAATCCTTTCTGGAATAAGAAAGGAGGGAAAAATGGAACAGGAGCTTTTGAGTTTGATGGAATTGATGATAAAATTATAATCCGGAATCATCCTTCTCTTAGTCCCACATTAACAGGAGAATATTCTGTTGCCCTGTGGGTAAGGTTTGATCAATTAGATTTTGTTGGAGAAGGAAAGTACAAGGATTGGGTTGACTTTATTGGAAAGAAAGGAGAAGGCAATCATGAGTGGAGTCTAAGATTCTACAATAAGAGTAATGAAGAAAATAAAAAAAATAGAATTTGTGGTTATCAGTTTAATCTTGAAGGGGGTCTTGGCGCTGGAACGTTTGTTCAAGAACCAGTAGCGGAAGGAGAATGGATGCATTTAGTAGTAGTTTATGGAGAAAATAAAGTAAAGCTTTACAAAAATGGAATCTTAAGAAGAGAAGATGGAATTAAAGATCAGTTGATAAGAGGACAAAAAGTAGATATTGTTCCAACAAAAGGAAATGCTGATGTTTCTATTGGAACAACGAATAATCAAGTTTTTTTCAAAGGATCAATAGATGATCTAAGAATGTACAACTACCAACTCCCTCCTGAAGAAATACAAGAATTATCCAGAAAATGAAAAAAATAATTTTGACGGGTGCAACTGGAAAGACAGGCAGTATCGCCCTTCAAGGATTGAGAAAATACGCTGTTACTCAAGTCAGCCTTCCGCAAGTAGATTTAAGAAAATACGAAGGATTAGTTAATCTCTTTAAAGGTCATGATGTTGTGCTTCATTTTGCTTGGAATGCTTCTACGGAAAATTGGAAGAGTGCCACTATTGACGCGGATAATATGCAAATGGTTGCGAATGTTTATCGCGCCGCTGTTGAAGCAAATGTATCTCGCGTGCTTATGGCAAGTTCAGTACATGCGGATAGTTTTAAAGATTGGGAAGGTCCTGGTTTACTTTCTCCAGATCGCATTCCTATTCCGCAAAATCCTTATGGCGCAAGTAAAGGGTTTATGGAAGCGCTTGGAAGATATTATGCGGTTCATGCTAATTTAGAAGTTGTATGCACAAGATTTGCTGGAATGAATCCTGAAAATAAACCTCCAAAGGAGCATTTAGATAGAATTCGTTGGCTGAGTCATAATGATTTTTGGAATTTGTTAGAAAAAGTAATTGAGGCGCCTGAAATTCCAAATCAATACTGCTTATTCTATGGAGTAGGTAATCATCCTCAAAGGATTCATAACTATTCTAATTCACTCGGTTGGGAACCAAAAGAAAATGCAGATGATTCTCGATTTAAAAAAACTGACTGCTAAAAATGTAGTTGCTTTTTTACGGATTGTATTTCTTTTAATGCTCTTTAGCGATTTTTTAGTTGCGCCTGTTTGTGGTTCGCCTTTCGTTGGAAGCACTATCCAAATAGTACCAAACCCATTCCTAATCAGAAGTATAATGCCCCGAGCGAGATTCGAACTCGCGTCAAAGGCGCGAAAGGCCTTTATCCTTGACCGGACTAGACGATCGGGGCTCAAAGACTGAGATTTAAGCTTTTATTTATAAAGCTTTAGAATTAAAGAATTTTTTCAGAGGGTAGTCTTTTAAATGATTTTTCTAGGAGGTCCTAATTTTAACTCGGGTAAAAAGTCAGAAGTGAAAAATTCTCTTAAGTCAGGTGGAACTTCGACGCGAACATGTTCAAATTCACCTCGAGAGATATGCAAAGAAAGCATATAGAAAACCGCTTTTGTTGCGTGTTCAGCATCAATGCCCTTATTGAATCGTTCTCGAACAAGAGTATAGAATTCTTTTTTCTTAAAACAAAATGGTTTTCTTCTTACGTGATAATCTTCGTAGTAGATTCCTTTTAAGAGGAGAGGAAATTGAGAAGAAAGGTGTGCGTTTTGTTCTGGATTCAAAGTATCTCGTAAAGTATGAAGCACGGCGCGAGCCAAAAAATAAGCTCCTTGGTCATCTAAAGAAGGATACATTTCTTCGAGAGTGTGCAACCATTCTTTTGTTTTGATAACGGTTTTGTCAAATGTTTTTACGCCCGTGTTTACCATATAAAGGAAAGAGTGTGAAAGAAGTTAAAGGTTTTTTATATATTTTATAGAGTGGGCCCGGCAAGATTTGAACTTGCGACCATCGGTGTACTTAGACACCAATAGTTGTCATATAAGACCGACGCTCCATTGCCTCAACTAATGTCCAGGCTGAGCTACGGGCCCAATAGAGAATTTGACTTGAATTTGTTTTTTAAAGGTTGTTATTGAGAATTTTATCGAACGCCTTTACGTTTTCGTTTTTCTTTGCGCATTCTTTTTCTTTGCCATTTCCAGCGCATCTGGCCTTTTTTCTTCCAACGTCTTGAACTTCGTTTCATTAAAAACCATTACAAAGCAAGTTATTTAAAAAGCTTGTGTATTTTTAGAAAACAACGGATTTTATAAGAGAGAAGGTGTGCTCAAACAAAAATGGAAAATTCGAAAAAGTATTCTGAAAATTTTGATAAGGATGATAAGACACCTGCAGGTCTTATTCCGTTAGAGGAGGAGAACGGTTTTCTTTCACAAGATTTAGACACGATTGATTTATTGGTAGCAGATCAAATTGCCTATGCAGAACAAGGGAGAGAGAAAGAAGCAATAGAAAGGGCAAAGAGCGCGTGGTTAAAAAGAGGAGTGAACGAATGGTATGATATTTACACTCGTTATCAACATTCTAGACCTATCGTAAGTGGATTGTTAGAGGCAAGTACAGATATTTTTGCGCAGGTTAGGGATGGAAAAATAAACAAAAACGAGCTAGAATTATTTTTACAGAAGGTAACGGAAAGGAAGAAAGAATTAGAGTTATGGGAAGATGAAGTCTACAAAGTTTGGGATTCTTACGCAACAATTTTGAGAGCAATTTAGAATTTTACCTCGTAATTTTACACAAAGCTTATAAAGCACCTCCGCTCCCAATCGCATACATTTTATATTGTTTCTCGAAAGAGAAAAAGTGAATACCTTATCAGAAGATTGGGTATGAGTGAGCAAAGATTGACAGAGTAGAGAGCTCTTTAGTTAATTTTAAGATTAGTCTTGCAGCATTAATCCCCGTTGATCCCGCGGGAGGTCGCTGCTATGGGAGTTCGGTTTAGCCATGCAAGTCAGGGGGCCGCAAGGTCACCGGCATAAGGCTCAGTAACACGTCGATAATTTGCCCTCAGGTCTGGGATAGGGTTGGGAAACTGACTGTAATACCGGATAGAAGATTGGTACTGGAATGTTCTTTCTTCGAAAAGTAATGCCTGAGGATAAGTCGGTGGCTGATTAGGTAGTTGGTGAGGTAATGGCTCACCAAGCCTTGGATCAGTAGGGGGGATGAGAGTCCTTGCCCCGAGAAGGGCACTGAGATACTGGCCCTAGCCCTAAGGGGTGCAGCAGGCGCGAAAACTTTACAATGCGCGAAAGCGTGATAAGGGAACTCCCAGTGCTACGTCTTCGGATGTAGCTTTTGTCGAGTCTAAGAATCTCGGCGAATAAGTGGTGGGTAAGACGGGTGCCAGCCGCCGCGGTAACACCCGCGCCACTAGTGGGGACCACAATTATTGGGTCTAAAGCGTTCGTAGCCGGATTGTTAAGTCTCTTGTGAAATTGTTGCGCTTAACGTAACAGCGTGCAAGAGATACTGACAGTCTTGAGATTGGGAAGAGGCAGAAGTATTCCAGGGGGAGCGGTTAAATGTTATAATCCTTGGAAGACTACCAGTGGCGAAGGCGTCTGCCTAGAACAAGTTTGACGGTGAGGGACGAAGGCCAGGGGAGCAAAACGGATTAGATACGAGAGATCTTCTTGAAAAGTTTCTAAAAAAATTTCATTGATTTTGCTTTTTAAAAAACTACGTTGATGAAATGAATTAGAAAAAATATGAAGATAAACTCGCTAATTACCCGAGTAGTCCTGGCAGTAAACGCTGTGTGCTATGTGTTGCATGTTCTTAGAGAACATGCAGTGCCTAAGCGAAGGTGTTAAGCACACCACCTGGGAAGTACGGCCGCAAGACTGAAACTTAAAGGAATTGGCGGGGGCTCACTACAAGGGGTGAAGAGTGCGGTTCAATTGGATTCCACGCCGGAAATCTCACCAGGGGCGACGGCAGTATGAAGGTCAGATTGAAGGTTTTACCTGACAAGCCGAGAGGTGGTGCATGGCCGACGCCAGCTCGTGCCGTGAGGTGTCACGTTAAGTCGTGCAACGAGCAAGACCCATATCCACTTTTGCCAACAGGTCCTCCGGGATGACTGGGTACAATGTGGAGACTGCCTGCGTAAGCAGGAGGAAGGTGTGGGCAACGTTAGGTCCGTATGCCCCGAATCTCCTGGGCTACACGCGCTCTGCAATGGTAGAGACAATGGGATGCAACACCGAAAGGTGAAGCAAATCCTCGAAACTCTATCTTAGTTCGGATTGAGGGCTGCAACCCGCCCTCATGAAGCCGGAATCCCTAGTAATCGGACTTCATTACGGTCCGGTGAATACGTCCCTGAGCCTTGCACACACTGCCCGTCAAACCAACCGAGCAGGGCTTAGATGAGGCCTCGTTCTTTGACGAGTTCGAATCTAAGTTCAGTAAGGTGGGTTAAGTCGTCACAAGGTATCCGTAGGGGAACCTGCGGATGGATCACCTCCTATTTTTATTTTCAAACTCTCTATTCTGTCAATTGCTTTTTGCTCATACTCAATATTTTGTTGGGCGCGTAGCTCAGCTCGGTAGAGCACCTGCCTTGCAAGCAGGGGGTCATGGGTTCGAAAATAATACCCAAGTGGGTTGATAAGGGCTCGCCCTTATTATCGAAGAGTCCCGTCGCGTCCATTCTCTTTTTTAGAAACAATAAAATGTAACCAAAATGTGGATCCTCAACGTAATGTTAGGGTTCGAAAAGGTTTAACTTCATGTTTAAACCATGCATAGGTTGAATGTGTTGATCCCAAGAATCCATTAGGAGGATGACTTGGCTCAAAACAGCGATGAAGAACGTGGCAAGCTGCGATAAGCCTCGGCGAAGCGCACGCAGCTTTTGAACCGAGGATATTTCAATAGGACTTCCTTCTCGTAAGAGAAGCCCGAAAGGGTAGCGAACGCAGGGAATTGAAGCGTCTTAGTACCTGCAGGAAAAGAAATCAATAGAGATGCCGTGAGTAACAGCGAGCGAAAGCGGTGTAGGACAAACCGAATTCTTTATAGAAATGTAAAGAAGATGTGGGGTTATAGGACCTTCTTTTAGTTCTCGTTAGATCATTCAAAGTCGCCTGGAATGGCGCGCCTCAGAGGGTGAAAGCCCCGTAGGAGAATTTTGACAGAATGTGAAGGTATCCTGAGTAGAACATCTTGGATATGATGTTCGAATTTGGGAGGCATCAATCTTCCAATCCTAAATATGTTTTGAGACCGATAGCGTACAAGTACCGTGAGGGAAAGTTGAAAAGAACCCGTAACAGGGTGTGAAAAGAATCTGAAACCTAATGGAGACAGTATAGTTGCTGCTTTTAGGAGTTGCAACGTACGTTCCGAATAACGGACCAGGGAGTATATCTCAGTGGCGAGGGTAATTTCCATAAAGGAAAGGACCCGTAGGGAAACCAATTACGCGCAAGTAATGAGGCGTGAAGTATGAAAATGCTTTGAGTCACTGGGGTACGACCCGAAACCGGGTGATCTAACCTTGAGCAGGGTGAAGCAGGGGTAAAACCTTGTGGAGGCCCGCAGAGGTTCTGTGTGCAAGCGTTCTTCTGACTTGAGGTTAGGGGTGAAAGGCCAATCGAACCCGGTGATAGCTGGTTCCAGCTGAAATAGGCCGCAGTCTAGTGCGGAAGGAGAATGCGAAAGAGGTAGAGCTACGGATTGGAGATTTAGGCTCCGAAAGGAGTCGGTTTCCTGTCCAACTCCCAATGCTTTCGCTTCGTAGAATTCCGTAAACGGCGTTACTGGAGTAAGTTTGTAATGCGAGAGGGGAACAGCCCGAGACTCTAGTTAAGGTCCCTAAATACAGATTAAGTGTTAACGGGTGAAGGGTGTGTATCACCAAAGACAGTAGGGAGGTAGGCTTAGAAGCAGCCATCCTTTAAAGAAAGCGTAACAGCTCACCCATCAAGGTGCTACGCCCCTAAAATGGACGGGGCTAAATCTGTTACCGATACTAGAGACTACTTTTGTAAGAAAGTATGTGGTAAGCTGGTGCTCTTCAAGGGTAGAAGTTTTCTCGTGAGGGGAAATGGACCTTGTAGGGATAAGAATCCTGGTGGTAGTAGGATCAACACAGAGTGAGAATCTCTGGTACCGAAAGGGCAAGGGTTTCTTAGCCATGTAGTTCAGCTGAGAGTTAGTTGGTCCTAACCGCAATCTTAACTGAAGAGCGGGAAAGGGAAAAAGGTCAATATTCCTTTACTTTCTAGATACGCGCGGCGACGCAAGTCTTTTTGCTGACGCTTTCGGCTAGGCTGACACTAACCATCGTTAGTGCTAATCAGCAGAAGTCTTCGGAGTACTGTAACGGTGAGAAGAAGACCAAGTCTGAGAATGGCAGGTGTATGCCTGTTCAGTTGATGCCGTGAGCCCGTGAAAAAGCAAAAGGAAAGGATTCTAGAGAACCATACCAAGAACCAACACTGGTGCCCCTAGGTGAGAAGCCTAAGGTATGAGGGAGATAATCTAACTAAGGGAACTCGGCAAATTAGTTCCGTGCCTTCGGTAGAAGGAATCCCTGTACTTGTATCTGTATAGGTGCGAGTTCAGGGCTCAGTGACTAGGGCGGTCCGACTGTTTAACAAAAACACAGCCTCTCGCAAGTCTGTGAAGATGTGTACGCGAGGCGACGCCTGCCCAGTACAGGTATCTCAAACTCCGTTTCAACGGAGCTAAGGACCTGCAAACGGCGGGAATAACTATAATTCTCTTAAGGTAGCGAAATACCTTGTCGCTTTAATGGCGACGCGCATGAATGGCGTAACGAGACCGCTACTGTCCCTAGTTAGAACCCCCCGAACACTCTCTTCTGGTGTAAAGGCCAGAGACTTCCAGTGGGTCGCAAAGACCCCGTGAAGCTTTACTGTAGCTTGTTGTTGCTATGTGGAGCGCGATGTGCAGAGTAGGTAGTAGTCGTTTGATGACTTAGACGCTAGTTTGAGTCTAGACAAAGCTGAAACACTACCCTTTGTGTTCTATGTGGCTTACTTTAGAAATAAAGGACAGCGGTAGGCAGACAGTTTGGCTGGGGCGGCACCCTGCTGAAAATGTATCAGTAGGGCCCAAAGGTCAGCTCAGGAGGTTTAGAAATCCTCTGTAGAGTGCAAGAGCAAAAGCTGGCTTGACTGTGCTCAGAAAAGCAATGGGCGCAGAAAGGAAACTTTGGTCTAGCGAACCCTTATGTCCTCCTTGATGGGGGCTAAGTATGACAGAAAAGCTACTCCGGGGATAACAGAGTCGTCGCGCCTAAGAGCTCAAATCGACGGCGCGGTTTGCTACATCGATGTCGGCTCTTCCTAACCTGGCCGTGCAGAAGCGGCCAAGGGTGGGGGTGTTCACCCATTAAAAGGGATCGTGAGCTGGGTTCAAAACGTTGCGAAACAGTTTGTTCGATAACTGCTGGAAGTGTTGGGTGTCTGAGAGGAAGGAACAGTTAGTACGAAAGGAACGCTGTTTCGAGGCCACTGGTTCATCGGTTGTCTGATAAGGCAGGCCGAGCAGCTACGCCTCAACGGATAACGGCTGAATGCATCTAAGCCGGAAACCGGCCTCAAAAAGAGACATCATTAAGGACTCTCGTAGAAGACGAGGTTGATGGGATCGGGGTGTACGCATCGAGGTAACGAGATGTTTAGCCTGCGATTACCAATAGTCCAAGGGATCTCACATTCAACCTATGTATGTGTTTATTTTTTTCTTTTAAAAAATATTCATTTACTTGAAGAGATAGTGTGAACTATATTTAGATAGATTTAAATTAATTCTTAAAATAATTAAATTATGAAAAAAACTTTACTTTCTTTAGTTTTAGCAAGTACGTTAGGCGTTTCTAGTTGTGAAAAAGAAGTATTTCCTCTAGAAAAAGTTGGGCAAGATGCGACTCTTCCTTATAATTCCGGAGATGGAAGCTTAACGTGTGTTCCTTTCGATTTGTCTCAACTACCAAGTCCGTTTTGTGTTCCTAAAGTGAGTGCAGAAAACGGAAGTATTATTCTTGGAAATCACAGAACGATTGATGATGAAATTGCAGCTAGGCGTATTGGTCTTTCCTTCCAAGAAGAGTGTAATCAGTATAGAACCGCTAGCGAGGTTTTTTTAGAAGGAGATGAGAAAGTCGTAAATCTTAAGAGGGGAAGTTATAGAATTCAAAGAATTACTACGCATACTCCTCAAGCTCAATTTCAGATTAATACCGAATTAACTTCTTTGTTAAATCAAGGAGATTGTTTTACATTACAGGACAGCACTCACTTTTGTTTAGTAAGTCTCTCTGAATTTAATCCGATTTATGCGCAAGGGTGGCTTTTTCAAGATGATACTTGGCAAGAAGGAGTAAATAATCCTTCACCCCGATTTCATTTAGGAGATTCAGTCTATCCTCTGAATAACAGATCATATAATATTCATCTTTCAAGAAATAAATCTGGTTTACTCCAGCTACGTGTAGATGACGGATTAGGGAACGCTCCTTATATTGATAATGAAATTAGTGAGAGGGATGCCTGGCTCACTTACGCAATAAATAGTTTTCGAGGATTCTTAGATATAATTTATTTAAGGAAGGCAGATAATGTTGCAGGAGAAATTACTTTGCAGGTTTTTCCAGATGTAAGGCAAGGACTTTCGCAGGTAGTATTAGAAAACGAAGTAACAGACTTAAGCCAGAGGAATTATATTTTAGTGGGAACTTCAACGACGAACGAGTTAATTCAGAGAGTGTCTCCTTATTTGACGGGAAGAAGATATGAATTAGTGGGTTTATCTTGCCCAAATACGTTAATTGCAGTAACAAGTGCGAAGGTGTTAGATATTGTATACACAGCAGACGATTTAATTCACGACTATATTGAAAGGTAAGAAGATGAATAGAATAAGAATTAAGAAATTGGATAATCAGACTTGGATAGAGATTCTGTATTTTTGTCAGAAGCATGCATCTTATTTTAGCTTAGAAATTTATGAAAGTAAAGAAGCGAATGAAGTAAGAGGGTTTATTTTAAAAAATTTGGTTAAAGCGAAAGAGGAAGAGATTACAGGCAGATTTGGGAAGTGGAAAAGAGTGCATTACAAATGTGATCAAGATTCCCTAAACCTGGTTCTAATAGGAACTGTTAATCTGTATCAACAGCCATTTGGAAGTTTTCTTTTTAGAGACGATGAAGTGAGGGATATAATTTTTTATAATAAAACAGGAGAAAAGATTGTTGAAACAGTTACGCAGGAAGGAATGATTATTTTGAATCTTAACGAAAAAGAAATAACGGATTTGTCAGGTCATGTTGATTTTGAAAGAATCTAAAGTTTTTTACGAATAACAATTAAATCTTCGTCTGTTCCTTTTGCTTTTCTTGCTTTTTCAAAGAGTTCTTTTGGAATAAATTTGTTAGGAGTAGGATTTTTCAGCCCGTGATCATGAACATAAACTCCGTTCTCATCGTAACCAGTTAAAGGGACAAAGTGTCCTAAGTATCCTTTTTCAGATTCGAGAATGAAACTCCAGTCTAAGAGAATGAGAGGAACACTTTCTTGAGTAATAAAAGACAAGATTTCTTCGTAAGAAAGAGAACGCTCCTCTAGGTGTACTCCTGCTTTAGCTGCATCATTAACGAGTTGTTCTGCTTGACGAACAAGGTCCATATCAAAATTTTTCTGATAATAATCAAGTTTTAAGTGTTCTTGATTAAATGATAAAGAGATTGAATAAAGAGAAGCGGTAAATCCTAAGAGCGCTGAACAAGTTGCAAGTTGAACGCTAGTGATTGCTTTTCCTTCTTTAAGTCCACTTTTTTCTTCTAAGGTTAAAATAGGAAAATCCTCTCCAAAATAAGCGAAGATCATTTTTAAAGCAGAAGGACCGCAGTTAAGGGGAGAAGTTTGTTGAAAGAAAGGAACGTTAAGTTTCATAAGGGAATAGGAGAAAGCTGGATTTTAAAGATTGTGATGAAAGAAAAGCTATTTTAAGAGTTAAAGAAAGGAAAGTTGAATGACTAATTATTTAATTAATACTGCTAAGGAAAAGACAGAGCGTTTTTTCAGGCCTTTGATGAGAGTGTTGAAAAAGACAAAGGCTTCTCCAAATTTTCTCACGTTATGCGCTTTTTTATCTGGAGCTATTTCTGTTGTTTTTCTAAGAACGAAATATTTTGGTTTTTTTGCTGCTTTGTCTGTACTTTTTGATATCTTCGATGGTCATCTAGCGAGGTACGCAAACAGGGTGACAGAATTGGGTAAATGGTTAGATTATAGTTCAGATAGAAGTGTGGAGTTACTTTTAATTTTATTTTCTCATGTTCCTCGCTTAGTAGAGATTACAGCGCTACTGTTTTTAGTTCATCAATTTTTGTTTATTTTTAAAGAGAGAACGATTTTTCCAGCGAGAACTTTTTTAATGGTTTTTTTCTTCTTCGGGTATCTAAAAGAAGGTCTTTATTTCGCAATTGTCTGTTACAGTCTAGGCATTATATGGCAGTTAACAAAAAAGAAGTTGTTTAAAAACGCGAAGAGTTTTTTCTAGAAATGTTTTTAAAGAAAGTAAAAACTACTTTTTGATGTTATCGGTTATCATTCCTGCTTGTAATGAAGAAGTTTATTTAAAAACGACAATTGATGCGGTAAGAAGACAAAATACGGCTCATGAGGTGATCGTTGTATCAGATGCTTCTACAGATAAGACTGATGTTATTGCTTCTAAGCACGCGGATAAATTTTTAAGGTTAGAGAAAAGGCAGGGTCCGGCTCATGCAAAGAATGCTGGCGCAAAGCTAGCAAAAGGAGAAATCCTGATTTTTCTGGATGCAGATACAGTTCTAACGCAAGATGTTTTACAAAGTATTGAAAAGCAAACCAAAGAGAATTTTGTTGGTACTTGTAGGATAGAACCTTTAGAGAAAAAAGCAAAACATGAGTTTTTTATGTGGTTAAAAAATTATTTTCTATGTCCTTTTGGAGTGTCAAATGGGATTATTTTTTGTACGAAGAAAACGTTTGAAGAGTTTGGAAGATTTCCAGAAGTAAAAAAAAGAGAAGATGGTTTGTTATTAAGGAAGATAAAAAAGGCGGGAAAGTTTAAGATTTTAAAAGAACCTGTTAAGAGTTCTATGCGTCGTTTCGAAAAAATAGGGTACGTTGGCGTAGCGAAGTATTGGGTTAAAGAAGCGTTAAAACCTTCAGATCAAGAATATCCTCTGATTCGTTAGTTTTATTAAAGATATTTTAATCCAAATAATATGAAAAACGTAAAGTTCGGATATTATCAAGATTTTGAAGAGTTAAAGGGAATGACTCTAATTGATATGCACACCCATTCCTTATTTTCAGATGGAAGGGATAAACCCGAAAAATGTATAAAACAAGCTAAAAAGTTAGGGATGAATATTTGTTTAACAGACCATAATGCAATTGCAGGAAGTAAGTTTGCTTGTGAAAAAAGTTTTTCTCTGCCTTCTATTGAGGTAACAAGTAAAGAAACCTACGATTTTTTGTTATATTTTTATAAAGTAAAAGATTTAATAGACTTTCATAAAAAAACAGTGGAGGGTCATCGTTTGGTAGAGCGTTCTTTTTTGAATTATTATCGGTTAAGATGGTCTAGCCAAGATCTTTTAGAGAAAGCAAAAGAGTATAATGCGGTTATCGTGCTCCCTCATCCGGATGCGTTACCTCCAAAAAATTCGGGGGTGTTTATGGATGCTAATAGGGATTTAGTAAAGAAGATTGATGCTGTTGAAGCGATTAATGCCACGATGTCTGAGATCTCAAATAAAAAAGCAATTTCTCTTGCGAAAAAATGGAAGAAAGGAGTGACTGGTTGCTCTGATGCGCATCTTTCAAGATTTATTGGCGCAGGCATTACTGCTTTTGAATCGACAAGCGTAGAAGGAGTTTTGGAAGATTTGAGAAAGGGAAAAACAATCGTAGTTGGAAATAATTTGAAGTTTTTTAATAAGTTGCAATCACATATGACCGTGATTAGGAATAATTTGAAATGGTAAATGTCGGAGGTCAAGCAATTATTGAAGGAGTGATGATGAAGTATGAGAATAAAGTAGCTATAGCGGTTAGAGCTCCGTCAAAAGAAATTAAAGTTGAAAAGGTAGAATGGAAAGTAAAAGAAAGTAAAATCCCTTTTTTGAGAGGAATTATAAATTTATTTACGATGTTGATTTTAGGAATAAAGACGCTTAATCTTTCTGCAAGAATTGCTTTAGAAGAAGAAAAAGAAGAAGGCGAGGGAAAGTTAATCATAAGTTTAGCTATTTCTTTAATCTTTGCAATTCTTTTGTTTAAATTCTTACCTTTAGCAATAACTACTTTTATAGATAATAAAGTTGGGTTAAATTCGTTTTTGTTTAATGGAATTGATGGAAGTATTCGTTTTCTAATCCTTATAATTTACCTAGTAAGTATTTCTAAAATTAAAGATATTCAAAGAGTATTCCAGTATCATGGTGCAGAGCATAAGGTAGTGAATTGTTTTGAAGCTAAAAAGGAGCTAACGGTTAAGAATGTACAAAGTTTTACAACAGTGCATAAGAGATGCGGAACAACTTTTGTGTTTTTAGTTTTTTTAATAAGTTTTCTTGTTTATTTATTCATTCCTAAAAGTTTTAGTTTTTTAGAAAAGCTGATGTTAAGAATTGCGCTGTTGCCAATAATTGCTTCATTGAGTTACGAATTTTTAAGATTGGGAGCAAGATATGATTTTTTAAAAGTTCTAATTAATCCTGGACTTTGGATACAAAAGCTTACAACAAGAGAGCCTACAGACGATCAAGTTGAAGTTGCTATTGCTTCTTTGAAAGCAGTTCTAGATTAGTTTCGACTACATTGAGTGATTAATGAATCGATGTAATTTAAAGAACTAAATGCTGCTGCAATAGCAGCTAGTCTTTGAGAATTATATCCATTTGGTTTTTCTTTGTCAGCGCAAGCTAACTGTTCCAGATTTTTTGCAGAAAGAGTGTTTACAACAAGGCATGGAAGAGTAGTGAAAACTTCAAGGTCTCCTCGCTGGGTTAGAGTTGCTCGAGTGACGGCGACAGAGGATAGAGAGTTATCGGTCTGATTTGTTGCTTTAAAGAGTGCTTGTAAAGCAAGAGAGTGTCCTGCTTCTCCGACTAACGGAAGATTTCCTTTAAGATATTCGCGATAGGATTTTGCTTGACTGAAGGCGACTATTCTTTCAGGAGAAGCAAAGGGAAGAGTTTTTCCTTCTTCGTCACAGGAAATAAAGAGTTTAGAATAAAGTTCGCGAGGAAAACGGATTTCTGTCGTTACAGATTTTCCTCTTCCTTCAATCATATCTTGAGCTTCAAAGGTAGTTTCTGGAAGAATTTTTTGTACTTCTACTCCTGGAAATTTTTCTTTTAAGCGAGTAAGAATTGGTTGTGCTGCTCTTTCGATCATGCGATAACCCGCTGCTTCGCCACAGTGCATTGAAAGCCGAACATAGACATCATTTACAACTCTAAGCGGAGAAAGATCTAAGATTTTACCATGGTGAGTTGTTTTTTGTGCAAGATCAATTAACTCTTGCTTGTTACGTTTGATGTAATCTGAAAGTTCGAATGCTTGTTTTGGATTTTTGCTAGTAATAAGAGGAGATCTTATGAGTTTATCGTCAGTAACATAAGCGCGTATTCCTCCTGGAACGTGAGAAAGGGCAATACTTCTTCTAAATCCTTCTTTATATTGATCTCCAATAAGAGGAATGGAAAGAAGTTCGTTGTTTACTAGAGTTTTTTCTAAAGGAGGATAGTCTGTCAATGAAGAAGCGCTGAGACGTAGAGGTCCGACAGTATAAGGTCTTTTTAAAGGAAGGATCATAAAATGGTGAATTTGCTAAATTCTTTTAAAGTTAACTAATGTAAAGTTAATATTTTTGCAGTCTCTTTCGCTTTAGCGATAAGAATTTTGTCTCCTTCTTTAACAGCGAGGGTCTCAGGATTGTTATCTACTGCAAGAACACCTTCACCTCGAATAATCGTAACTTCTATGGTTTTATGGTCTTCAAAGTTAAAATGATCTATGTCTTTGGTGAGGTTATTAAAGGCTAGACCAAAGCCTTTGTTAAATCCCCTCTTAGCGATAGAATAAAAGTAAGCGTCTGCTCCAAAGGGTGTTGCTACTACGATTCCGTCTCCGATGAGTTCTTCTTCGAAGGTTTCTTCATCAATTTTTAAAGTAAATCGTAAGGCGTGAGTGGGAAGGGTGTTTCTTAAGACAACGTCATTGATTCCCAAGAGTTCTTTGTTTCCAAGTTTAGCTTTTATTTTGACAAGGTCTTGTGTTTTAAAAGTGTTTTTTCTGATGGCCTGCAAGACGTCTTCAATGGTGTGGGTAGTGCATTTTTTGCAAATTTTGCTGTCTTTGAAAAGTAATTTGGGTATTCCTGGATAAAGTCTTTCAGAGATTAAGAAAGTGCCGTCTCCTCCGTGAGCAATGACGACATTTGGTTCTTTATCGACATAGCTTAATCCATTTGCTTGGACGTGCTCAATTATTTTGTCATCAACTTTGCCGAATTTTCCAACAATAGCGACTTTCATAAAGAAAGGGAGGGTATGATCTGTTTTTAATATTTATGTTAGTGGAAGCAATAAAAATGTTTATATAGCGATTAAAAGAAAAGAAGGGTTATTGGGAAAAATTCTAGAATTTAAAAAGAAAGCTTCCAAAAAGGAAGAGGTAAAGCCGAAAGCGAACCTAATAACCAGTGAACTTAAGCGGAGAGGCAAAGACATAATTCTGTATAAAACGCTAATAGAGTTAGGTGAAGAAGTAAGAGCAGAAGTCGATAGAAAAACAGTTTTAACAAAAATCGTTGTTGTTTTAACAGATTTAGATCCTATTCGATTAGTGAAAGAGAAAGTGATGTATGAAACATGGGTAAGTCTAGAGGGAGAAAAGGGAGTTATTAATAAATTAGATTCAAAAGAAGTTCTAACTCGTGCGTGCTCAGGATATGATGCTGCTCTTAAGGAGCATCGGAGAGTATGTGAATGGATTTGCGCTAATTTCTAAGAGAGAAGATTTAAAAAGTTCATTTATCTGTTCTGAAGATTATGAAAGATTTGATTTATAAGTTTGCGTTGCAAAATGCCCTAAAATACGAGGGTAAGGCAAATCCTGGCGCGTTAATCGGTAAAATTCTGAGTGAGGATCCTTCTTTAAAGTCAAAGATGGCTGAGCTTTCTAAGCAGATTCAAGAAATTGTTAAAACAGTAAATAAGATGGCTATAGAAGAACAAAGAAGCGAGTTAGAAAAGATTGCTCCAGAACTGTTGGAGGAAAAGAAAAAAGAAGAAGGTCCAAGGTTAAAGCCCTTACCGAATGCAGTAAAAGGAAAGGTTGTAATGAGGATGGCTCCGTCTCCTTCTGGACCATTACATGTAGGACATTCGTATATTGTGGGTTTAACTGCAGAGTATTGTAAGATGTATGAGGGAAAGTTAATTTTAAGGTTAGAAGATACAAATCCTGAAAATTTATATGCTCCTGCTTATGAGATGATTCCTGCTGACGTAAATTGGCTTACGCAAGGAAACATTTCAGAGGTCTTAATCCAATCAGATCGATTAGAAGAGTATTACAAGTATGCACATCAATTATTGGAAATGGGTCATGCGTATGTATGTACGTGCGATGCAGATAAATTTAGAGAACTTACCGCGAAAAATCAAGTATGCCCTTGTAGGGAGAATACGCTAGAAGAAAATCTTAGAAGATGGGATAGAATGTTCTTGGATTTTAAGCCTGGTGAAGCTGTTGTAAGAATTAAAACAGATTTAGAAAACCCTAATCCTGCGTTGAGAGATTGGCCTGCTTTTAGGATTAATGACAGTGTACATCCAAGAAAAGGAACAGAATACAAGGTGTGGCCTTTAATGAATTTTTCAGTTGCAATTGATGATCATTTAACAGGCATTACCCATAGTATTCGTGGAAAGGATCATATGGATAATGAGAAGAAGCAAAAGTTTATTTTTGAGTATTTTAAGTGGAAAGCTCCTGTTGCAATGTATGTGGGAAGAATTAATTTTGAAGGTTTTGATTTAAGCACTACTCAAACAAGAAAGAAAATAGAATACGGAGAATATTTAGGATGGGATGATATTCGTTTGCCTTTTTTAGAAGCTTTTAAAAGAAGAGGCTATAAACCCGAGGCGTTTATTCAAATGGCGGTAGATATGGGTTTGCATGAAACAGATAAAACATTATCGCAAGAGGAGTTTTATAAATTGTTAAATCACAATAATAAAGAGTTAATAGATAAAGAAGCCAACAGGTTTTTTTTAGTGATTGATCCCGTAGAAGTGGAGATTATAGACGCTCCACTTAAAGAAGTAGAGCTGGCAGTGCATCCTGATTTTCCAGAGAGGGGAAAAAGAAAGTTTAAGACTTCAAGTTTATTCTATTTGCAGAGAGAGGATGTTGAAATTTTAGAAGATGGAAAAGTAAATAGGTTGATGGATTGTGTTAATTTTAGGAAGGAAGGAAATAAGTTTTATTTTGTTTCAGAGAATTATGAAGAGTTTAAAAATTCAGAGAATAAAGGAAAGATTTTGCATTACTTACCGCATGGAAAGGAGTATGTAAAAGTTGAGGTGTTGATGCCTGATAGGAAATTGTTGAAAGGAGTGGGAGAGCCGTCTTTAGTAACTCTAAAAGTAGATAATCTTATTCAAGCAGAAAGAATTGGTTTTATGCGACTGGATGAAAATAAAGAAGGAATTTTCAAGTTTTGGTTCGCGCATAAATAACAAGTTTTTTAAAGCCAATTAAAGAAAGAAAAGTAAGAAAGAGATGAAGAAAAAATACGAGCCTTTTCTAGTGATTGCGATTCTTGTTCTAGCTATTCTTGTTTTAGATATTTTAAAACCGAGCGTTACAGGTAATGCTGTGGGTATTGATGCGACAAAGATAGATCCAAGTCAAGCAACGAATAATATCTTAGATGGAACGTTTAGTATCACGATTAATGCTGGCGATCAGATTAAGAGCGGTTCTACCTTACAAGCGAAGATAATGAATGGTTCGTATGTTTACGCGGAAAAGACGCTTACTGTGGATGAAGCGTTTTCTTGGATCGGAGTTACTCCAAATTCAGGAGTGTTTAGCAAAGTTGGAACGTATACGTTTCCGATAAAGAATTTTGGGTTAAATCCTACTTTTCCAGGCGCGCATTTTCTAACAATTACGCTTTCAGAAGGAAGTGTTGTAAAAAAGACTATTACAAAGCAGATTAATTTCGCCGGATTTTACGATGTGATTTTGTTAAGTGAAAGCGATGCGAAGGTCGATGAAAGTTTAGCCACGTATAGGTACAAAGCAGGAGAGAATATTTTTTGTTTTTTTAGTTATCCTCGTTTTGGAACACCTCAAGTTTCTTTTTACAAAGATCGAAGTACTGTGCCGGTTGTGACAAGATCAGGTACAGAGATTGATTGTGATCTTCAAGACGCGCAAGTATGCGCAGGTTCTTATAAGGTTACGGATAGTTCTGCCTCGAGTTGGACGTGTGAAGCAAAGGTAACGTACAATAGTAAAGTATCTTCTAAAAAAGCAGTTCATGCATTACTACCAGCAAATACTCCTCCTGAGACTGTGAAAGATTTTTTACCTGCAACCTTAGCTAAAGATGGATTCTTAAGTTATGATCTAAACGCCTATTTTAAAGACGCGGATAATAACCAACTAACATTCCAAGTGAAAGGTGCTACGTTAGTGGATGCGAAGATAAATGGTGCAAAGTTAGAAATTAGAAATATGCAAAACATTGCAGGTAATGAACTGCTTTTTGTGACAGCTTCTGACGGAATAGATTCAAGTCTTGCTTCATTAGATCTTAATGTAGAGGGAAATCAAGAAGTTATTCAAACTCCGGAGCCTGTTGCTCCCCAGCAAGAAGCTTTGTTTCAAGAAGAAGTTGCTACTACACTTCCAGTAGAGGAAACTCCGCAATTCACCCCTACTCCCGCTAGTGGTGGTTCTTATGAGTGTGTTTCTCAGTGGGTATGTGAATTAACAGAATGTTCTGCAGGATTCCAAACAAAAACGTGTCGCGATTTAAATGAGTGCGGTAATCCTACCCCTCTACCTGAGACGTTAAGTTGCGGGAATAGTGATTCAAATTCTTTAGCAAGTGAAGGAGAATTACCTTCAGTGAGTGAGCAAACTCAAGGTGTTCAGATTGTTACGAACAGAAAGCCAGCGACAACAACGCAGATCATCGTATTAGTGGGAGCTATTCTCGCTTTACTTACTGGAATTGTATTGATGGTGTTTTCAAGTTCGAAAGGAAGAAAGCCTTCTGGTCAGTTTTCTTCTTATCTTCCAAAAAAAGGGTTGAGTATACACGAAGTACAAAGGATTAACGAAACCGAGAATCTCTACGAGTTAGAGCAGTATGCTGATAATGCAGTTTTGAATGAAGGAAGAACTTTAGAAGAGGTCAGGAGTGAGGTTGAGGGAGCTGGATGGAAAAAGCAGGATGTTACAAGGGTACTAGCTTACGTTGGCGCGAAGAAATTTGTAAAGGCAAGTTTGGAAAGTGGAGTTAAAAAAGAGGATATTAAAGAAAGGTTGAAGGCTAAAAAGTGGAGTGATAACACGATTCAGAGGATTTTTAGAGAACTTCAGAAATAAGTTAACTTTTTAAATAAGGATAAAATTCAATTAAAAGATGAAAGGTATTGATTTTATTAATGATTTACAGAAAAAGCTAGGAATTCCTGATTTTGTAGTTGCTAATGCAAAAGTAACATATGAAAATGCTGTTTCTAAGAAGATTGATGCTAAGCATAATATTTATGCTCTTGCTTCAGCTGCAGTCTATCTTTTTTCAAAAAGAAATGGGGTTAATATTACCTTAAATCAGTTGTGCGAGTATTCTCCGGTTACAAGAGAAGAAGTTATGAATGCATATGAAGAGTTAAGGAAGAGTTTCTAAAAAGCTTTTTATACTACTTTTTAATTAATTAGCTAGATGGATACTCAAAACAAATTTGATTTAATCACCAAAAATACAGAAGAAGTTCTGGTTAAAGAAGAATTACAAAGAGTATTAGAAACTGGAGAAAAGTTAAGGCACTATATCGGCTTTGAGATTTCTGGAAAAATTCACCTAGGTACAGGATTAATGTCTATGGGAAAGGTTAAAGATTTTTTAGCAGCAGGCGTAGAATGTTCCGTTTTTTTAGCAGATTGGCATACTTGGATTAATGATAAGTTAGGAGGAGATCCTGAAGTTATCAAAAAAGTTGCTGTAGGTTACTTCAAAGAGGGTATGAAAGCTTCTATGAAATGTGTTGGTGGAGATCCTGAGAAAATTAAGTATGTCTTAGGAACCGAGTTATATCACAATAATGATGAATACTGGCAAACTGTAGTAGACGTTGCGAAAAATATTTCTTTAGCTAGAGCTATGCGTTCAATTACCATTATGGGTAGAAAAGAAGGAGAATCTGTAGATTTTGCAAAGTTACTTTATCCGGCAATGCAGGTAGCAGATATTTTTGCTCAAGGGGTAAACATTTCTCATGCGGGAATGGATCAAAGAAAAGCCCACGTGGTTGCAAGAGAGGTTGCTTTAAAACTAAAAATAAAGCCTTTACTAACTAAAAAAAAAGAGATATATTCTCCAATTGCAGTTCATCATCCTTTAATTTTAGGATTACAAAAGCCTGCAGGAATAGTAACAAAAGAAAATTTGAAAGATGTTCTTTCTGAAGTCAAAATGTCAAAATCGATTCCTAACTCAGCCGTTTTTATTCATGACAGCCCTGAAGAGATTAAAAAGAAGATTTTAGGAGCATATTGTGAAGCAGGAAATATAGATTATAATCCTTTAACTGAGTGGACTAAACACTTAATACTTAGTAGAGAGAAAGGCAAATTGGATATTAAAAGGCCTGAAAAGTTTGGAGGAGATATTACTTATTACACTGCGAATGAACTAGAAAGAGATTTTGCTGAAAAGAAACTCCATCCGATGGATTTAAAGAACGCCGTAGTTGAAAGTTTAGTTAAAATTCTAGAACCAGCTAGGAAGCACTTTGAACAAGCTAAAGTAAAAAAGATGAAAGAAGAGATGGAATCAATTGTTATAACCCGCTAGAAAGGAAGCCAATTTCTTGGATCTTTTTCTCTGGCTTTCATTCCTTGGATAATGTTAATTCTATTTCTTAAATGGTTAGTATCCTCTTTCATTTTTTGTAAAGAGTGAGCCCATTTTATTTTCATATCGGTAATGCCTGCGGCTTGTCTGTAAGTCATTAAAAGATCTTGCATCGTTTTGATGAGTTCATTTGCGTATTTTGCGCTCATAGCCAGATTGTTTTCTAGTCCAGAATCGTTTTTAGATTGTTTAGAAAGTTCTTCTAAAGCGTGAAGTAAAGGAAAGAGTTGTCCATTAAGTTTTGCGCTAAGTTTATCTTGCATCCACACTGAGCTGGTTAAGACGCGAGAGTTAGATTTGCTTTGTAAGTCTAGATCAAATTCTTTGAGAGTAGTTTCGAAAGAAGCGAGGTATTGATCTGCTGCAGGTAAACTCATAGAGAAGGGTAAGCGTTAAATTTTTATAAAGTTTTCTCTGCTGCTAAGATCCTATCCAAGATGTAGATTCGTTCTTTGACATGGTTTATTCTTCGAAAAAGAGTGGGAAAGTGGAGCTGCCAAGTACTTCTAATATGTTCATATTCTGCTTGTTTTTTATAAAGGTCATAAAGTTCTTTGAGCATTTTTTTAAGTGCTTCACAAGCGGTTAGGGCTGCGTCTACATGGTAGGTTAAGTCTTTGGTTCTATACTTTTCTCCGTAGGTTTCTTTTAGGGATTTGAATTCTTGAATCGTTGGGTTAAGGTTTACTGTTGCTTTTTCTTTTATTTTTTCAGACATAATGGTGTAGTGGATAAACCATCTGTCTTTATTGTCTAGTTTGAATCTTCTTTGCCAGTCTTCGAGCTCTTTTTGAAAAGTTTCTATGTGGAATTGGATGTTTTCAATCATCTTTTTTGAAGAAAAAGTGCTTGTTTAAAAGGATTTAGCTTTTTTAAATTTAAAATAGAGGACGAGTAAAAAGCTAAGAAATGTTAATGCTAAGAAGAGGTAGAGTAAAGGATCATAAATTGGGGCAGGCGGGTACATTTTAGCAGATTCTGCAAAGACTGTTGCGGATTGAGAGCTAGTTGAGTAAAGAATGGCAGGTTTTGGTTTAAGGTAATAAGTAAGAACGCTGGCTAGGGAAAAGGCGGTAAGAGAGAAGAGGAGGATTTTAACAAGCTTATTTTCTGGATTTAAGAGGAGTTTTCCTTTTTCGGTTAAAGAATAATACTTCCATTTTCTTTCTTCATTTTTTTGCACAAGTTCTTCTTTTTCTAAGTGGTCTAAATGTTCTTTAATGGTGGGTAGTTTAAGATTAAGAAGATGGGCTAGATCTGTTTGTGTTTTCGGTTTTTCCAGAGCTTTGAGAATTTTAAGTCTCATTTCTGAGCTTAAGACTTTCAAAGTCTCTTTGGTGATGATGAGCTGTTCTTCCATGTTAGAAAAGGAGGTTAGAGAGTTTAAATGGTTTCTGTTTGGAAAAGTTTTCGAGAAAAAAATAACCCAACATCATTAAAGTGAGGTTAAAACCTTAGTATTAGAGAAGCTATTTAAATTAGCTTAACTTTAGGAGTATCATGGAAAAAACAAATATTATTGTAACAATTTTAGTTATTGGTCTTGTCTTAACTTCAGGCATTTTAGCCTTTAAGTCAAAATCAACGACAATAGTCCAGACAAATCCAAATGGACAAGCGAGTAATAGTATTACTGTTTCTGCAGATGGGAAAGTGACTGCAGTTCCAGATAAGGCAGAGGTTTATTTTAGTATAAATACTGAGGGTAAGACTGCGGTTGAAGCGCAGGATAAGAATAAAGCTACTTCAAATAGTGTGATGAGTGCTTTGGAAGGGAAAGGTATTTCTCAAAAGGATATTGAGTCTACGCAGTATTATGTGAATAAAAAGTATCAATGGAATCCTCAATCACAAAAATCAGAAGTAATTGGCTATGAAGTGATTCATACATTAAAAGTGTCTACGAAAGATATTGAAAATGTGGGTGTTTTAGCGGATGTTGGAGTTTCTGCTGGCGCTACAGGTGTGGAAAATATTCAGTTTACATTAAGTGAGGATAAACAAAGAGAAGTAAAAGCACAGGCTTTGAAAACGGCTGCATCTTCTGCGAAAGAAAAGGCTCAAGCGATTGCTTCAAGTTTAGGAGTAAGTTTGGGAAGGATTACTTCCGTAACTGAGTCTAGTTTGAACTACATTCCATACAGGTATGATACAATGGCTTTGGAAGCTACAAGTGCGCCGAAAGCTGAGCCGACTCAGATTAATCCACAGAATTTGGAAGTGTCTGCTACAGTCTCAATCTCGTATGAGATTGAGTAATTTTTTTATTTTTTCTTTGTTGCGCTAAGGTTAGCTAGGGTATATCCTAAGTTTCTTGCTACAATTTCAAACGCTCTTCCTAAAGGTTCATTTCGATTTTTGTATCTATTCAAAGGATCTCCTATCTGAAGTTGAGGGTTATCCATACCACAAACAATTTTAGTTTTGGGTGTTGCAAGGAGGGAGATATAATCCTTATCTAATTTAAGTTGTTGTTTAATTCCATCTATGTCTTCTTGTGAGAAATGAGTTGCGAAATAAGAACCATATTTTTCAATTGTACCCCTAGAGTGAGTGTGAAATTTAACAAAGCGATAGTCAGGGTTATGTTCAAAAAAGGCATTTGAGATTTTTACTCGGTCTTCAGAAGATTGGACGTGACCTTCTGTTCCAACACCAGTAATAAACATAGATTCTAATGGACAAAGATTGTTTGTAGGTCTATACAGGAGTATTCCGCAAGTTTCCTGTTTCAATTCAGTAAGCGCATCTAATTTCGTGCTGAGTTCAGTTGGAAGGAAGATTGTTCGAGCCATCGTGTTATTTTTTTAATTGTTTTTTAAATAAGTTCTCATTGCTTTAAGTAAAGGTGGTTCTTCACCTTCTGCTTGACTGATTCTTTTTCTATTTGTGCCAGGAACATACGGGCTAATACCACGCTTATTTAAATAAGCTTGAACCATCTCTTTTTCTCTTCCCCCATATCCTTCAGTTACTAATTTTCTTCCAAGATCAACCACAGCCAAATCCCTACGAAAACTATAACCTGCAAGAACCGGCCTCTTAAGAATCAACTCAACAATCTCTTCCCTACCTAAACCAATAATCCTCCCAACTCTACATTTTTGCCGCATAACACGAACATGATCAAGACCAGCAAACGATGGAAAAGATAGAATCGCTTTCTTTACCTTTGCTTCATCTTGGTATATTTCTGTCGCTTCTCTGACAACACGAACATGATCATAGCCAGCAAAGGATGGAAAAGAGAGGATTGCTTTCTTGACTTTCTCTTCATCATGATACACTTCTACTGCTTCTCTGACTACACGATCATGATCCAGACCAGCAAAGGGTGGATGGGTTAGGATTGCTTTCTTGACTTTCTCTTCATCTTGGTATATTTCTGTTGCTTGTTTAACCACACGCGCATGATCATGACCTGCAAAATGCGGATAGGATAGGATTGCTTTTTTTACTCTTCCTTCATCTTGGTATATTTCTGTTGCTTGTTTAACCACACGTTTATGATCCAGACCAGCAAACGGTGGAAAAGAGAGAATTGCTTTCTTGACTTTCTCTTCATCACGATACACTTCTACAGCTTCCCTCACTACCCTTTCATGATCAAGGTTAGCAAAAGGTGGAAAAGAGAGAATTGCTTTCTTGACTTTCTCTTCATCACGATACACTTCTA
>CAZCCK010000001.1:53262-100245 GCA_964497265.1 Candidatus Woesearchaeota archaeon
CTGCTTCTCTGACTACACGATCATGATCCAGACCCGCAAACTGGGGATGAGATAGGATTGCTTTTTTCACTTTTTCTTCATCTTTATACATTTCTACTGCTTGTTTAACCACACGCGCATGATCAAAACTAGCAAATTTTGGCCAATTAAGAATTATCCTTTTCACACGATCCTCCCCATCATATATTTCAGTTACTTCTCTGACAACCCGTTCATGATCATAACCAACAAACTGTGGAAACTTACGAACCACCTTTAACACCTCACTCGTACTCCATCCATATACACTCACAATTCCTCCAAAAACAGCCTCCAACTCCTCCACACTCTTCAACTTATGATGAAACCATTCATGATTCGCCAAAAAAGTAGCATCCTCCCTAGAAAAACCAATCTCAAGTAACTTCTCTTCAAGGCTCATAGTGATTTAAATTAATGCATTGATATACAATGCTTGTGCCCATCCCAGCGGTGTGTTTTCATTGTGTTCATTTGAATTAGCGTAGTAAAGTTCTGGCAACTCTCCATAAGCGTTCATTGCTTGTGAAGTTTTTTCCATGTAAGTGATATATTTCTGGGCATTTCCAAGTTTTTTATAGATTAAAGCTAACCAGGGTAAACCCATGGTCCAAGAAGCTTCAGAGCCATTGTTATAGTATTTGTCTCCAATATACCGAATGACTCCTTTTTCTCGTAAGAGTTTAGTTTCAACATTGTTTAAAATAAGATCAGCTTGTTCTTTTGAAACAATATTCAAAGGCCAAATTAAAGTTAAGAGAGCTAAGTCTACTTCTTTTGTTTCAGATTCATTTGGTAATAATTTATTAAGAGCATCTTCCCCTTTTTGAATTAATTCAGAAGAGACAGATACAAAGGAGGATATTTTTTTAAGGCCAGCAACACAAGCACCTACTGAGCTTGCGTGTACTTCTTCGTATTCTTCCCAGATTCCATTATCTTTATCTTGCCAGTATTCAATGGAGCTTAAATAATGAACGAGTTTTTGTAATAAGTGTAAGTCATGTTCATCTCTTAAGACTTTAATTCCTTTTTCTTCTAGGTCTCCAATTTTAAAAAGTAAAAGACCGATTGCATCGTTTTGTTTGTTTCCCCATTCTTCGTAGAATTCTTCAAACGTTAAAGGATGAAAACGTGCATGGATGTATTGATAAGCGTGAGAGGGTTTTTCCTTAATAGCCCAGTCAATTTTGTATTCGTGTTTTTTAAGAATGTCCAGTAAAGCATGATAAGTTTTAACAGCCTCTGAAGGATTCAAAGCTTCGATTCCTAAGGCCATGTAAATATTGTCACGTATCCAGGCTTTGTCATAGCCTGTGGACACTTCTTTTTTTGCTGCTGAGAACAGTCCGGTTGGATGTTGGAGTTGTTCCAGGATTTGGGTGGAAGTCATAGTTATTTTGTTTTATTAGATGGATCTGAAAAATCAAGATAGATTGTATGCTTTATAGGAGGAGAGGGGTTTAGTTTAAATTCTGAAAGGGAGAGTGAGGGTAAGATTCCAAGATCGTAAGCGGTTCTCAAAAGTTCTTCAGCAGAGGGAATGATTTTAAGTGTAGCAGGGATATAAAGCGGACGAGCTCTAGTGAGTGAGAAAGCGGGCATCATTTCAATAAGAATTGATCCTTCTAGATCTCTCGGATTAAGCTTCTGAGTAGCCATTTTAACCACTATAAAGTAGCAATTAGCCTATTTAAAACCTTTCTTTTAGCCTTATACCGCGTAAAAAGGCATTTTAAAGGGTTTTAATTATTCTGAAAGTTTGAAAGGGGGTAAGTAAGGTAAGAACGAGATTTCGTTATCGGCAGGAAGGAAAGCTTCGAGTTTTTCAGCAAAGGGCATTCCGTCAAAATAATCATTAAGAACTTGAGCGAACTCTGATTTTTTATAAGCGCATTCTTTAGTTCTTTCAAGAAGATCTTCTTTTCCTTGGGAAAGAAGCAGTTGAGAGTAAAACCAATCTAAGGTCATTTGAGCGTTATAAGGATTGCAAGTAGTTAGTTCTTCTAAAACTCCGCCACAGGCGGCAAGAACAGTATCAGAAATATCCAAGTTGTTACAGTTTTCTTTAATTTTTTTTGTATTTGCGTCATCTTCATCCTCGAAAATGACTGAACTAAAAGTAAAAGCTGTTTTTTCAGGGAAAGGATCTAAAGTTGGAACTCTTTCCAAAGCTTTAGGAAGGCGATAAATAAGACTTCTAAATTTATTTTGAAGCTCTAAGCTCTGCTTAAAGACCGGATTATCCGAAGCATTCTGACAATATTCAAAAATGCCTAAAACTGCTCGACTATACGCTTCCTCAGAAGCTTCATCGTTAGTAAGGGTTGTTGAAAGGTTGTCTAAAAGGGAAAGTTGGTAAGAAATAGCGTTTTGAAGGGTGTGAGAGGTAAAGTTTTTACTTGGCGGTAAAGAAGGAGGAAAGTAAGGGATAAAATGGAACTGAGGAGTAAAAGAAGCTACCACTTCCAAAGTAGCCTCATGTTTGTTAGGTTTACCAAAAAAAGCGATAAGACCAGCTAGTCCCAGAGCAGAGAGAAGTTTTTTCACGTAAATATTTTAAGAAAAGAGATTTTTAAGTTTATATCTTCTCAAGAGCATAAATAAGGGCTTTAAAAGAAAACGTTTATAAAGCAGAAAGAATAGAAAGAGTGTGCAGGGTGAATAGATGCTAAAAAGGGGTTCGGCTAGTTGCATAAAGTATAGTTCTTCTAATTTTAAGGAGGATTTAAGGTGAATCCTGAATTCGCTTTGAATCTTGTTCAGAATATTAGTGAAGCATTGATAGCGTTAGACTTGAAAGGTCATGTGAAATTTTGGAATAAAGGTGCTGAAAATTTATTTGGATACAGAAGAGATGAGGTAATGGGCAAGGTTGTTCCTTTTATTTCTAAAGAATCTTTTTTTGAGTTAGAGACTGCGTTTGAAAAAGCGCATCAAGGAAAAGCGTATACGTTTAAAACGCAAAAATATTCTAAGCAAGGTTTGTTGTTGGAGTTGATGGTAAACTCTTCACCGTTGTATGAGAATGATGAAGTGATTGGTATTTCAGCGACATTTATGGAGTTAAGTACATTAAAAAAAGCAACCTTTATTCCCTATAATCTTGTTCCATTCTTAAGAGAGTCTAAAAGAACATTTTCTGAAATTCGAGACTTGATTCTTGTAACGCTAGCAAAAGGAAAGATGACCTTAAATCATATTGCGACTGAATCTGGAGTGAATTGGCGAACTGTGGAAAAACATATTACGTATATGATTGGGAAAAAGTTAGTTCAAGAGCTGTTTAGTTCAGAGTATATTCGAATCTTTGAGTTAACTGAGCAAGGGAGAAAGTATGTGGCTGAGTTGAAAGAGAGGGAACTTTCGAAGATAATCAAGAAAGATGGAGAATGAAAGTTTTAATGTTTGGCTGGGAATTTCCTCCGTTCAAGTCTGGAGGTTTAGGAACTGCCTGTTGGGGTTTGACAAAAGGATTAGCCAAAAACGGAGTGGAAGTTTCTTTTGTTATGCCAATTACACCACAAGGCGCCAAAGCAGATTTTGTTAAGATTATTGGTGCGAATGAATTTTTAAAAGATGTTACGATAAGTGGAGTTGATTCTCTCTTGACTGCGTACACCAATGTTCAAGAGTATGATGACGCGTTTCTTGCGAACGGATCTAAAGAAGTGTATGGCAGGAATTTATTTCAAGAAGTATATCGTTTTACTTTTGCTGCTGCAAGAATTGCGAGTAATGAAACGTATGATCTTATCCACGTTCACGATTGGATGACGTACGGAGCAGGTATTCAAGCCAAGAAGATGTCAAAGAAACCGTTGATTGCGCACATTCATGCGACAGAGTTTGATAGAACGGGAAATAATCCAAATAGACACATTGTTAATTTAGAAAAAAAAGGTCTTGAAAGCGCGGATGTGATTATTGCCAATAGCATGTTTACGAAAAAGAATGTGATTAACCATTATCAGATTGATCCTGAAAAGATAAAGGTCGTTTATTTTGGAATTGAAGAAGAAAATCCAGGTTATAATCTAAATTTTAGTTCTCCTTTAAAGAAAAAGGAAAGAATCGTGTTATTTCTAGGCAGGGTTACGTTACAGAAAGGACCTGATTATTTTTTAGAAGTGGCAAAGAAAGTATTAAGTTTTGAGCCAAATGTGAGATTTGTGATCGCGGGCAGTGGAGATATGCTTCCAAAATTAATGTTTCACGCAGCGCATTTAGGATTGACAAATAAAGTAATGTTTACTGGATTTTTAACCGGAGATGACGTAAATAAAGCGTTTCAATTAGCAGATGTGTATGTGATGCCTTCTGTTTCAGAACCATTTGGATTAGTCGCTCTAGAGGCTTTAAAGAATAATACTCCCGTGATTATTTCCAAACAATCTGGAGTGTCAGAAGTGTTAAAGCATTGTTTAAAAGTGGATTTTTGGGATATTGATGAAATGACAAATAAGATCGTTGCAGTGTTAAGAAATAAAGTGCTTCTTGAAGAATTAAAAGAGAATGGAAAAAAAGAGGTTGAACAGTTTAATTTGAATACCCCCGCAAAGAAAATAATTCAAATTTATCAAGGAGCAATAAATGGTTAGTGTTTGTTTTTACTTTCAAGTGCATCAGCCTTTTAGAGTGAGGAAATATTCTCTTTTTGATATAGGCCATAATCCAGAGTATTTTGAGGAGAAACAGAATTTAAAAATTAATAACGAGGCGATTTTATTTAAAGTTGCGAATAAGTGTTACCTGCCCGCGAATGCGTTGATGCTTGAGCTTTTAGAAAAGTACCCAGAATTTAAAATTTCTTATTCATTTTCAGGTACTGCCTTAGAACAGATGGAAAAGTATTATCCAAAAGTGTTAGGGTCTTTTCAAAAGTTGGTTGATACGGGAAGGGTGGAGATTTTGTCTGAAACATACTACCATTCCTTGTCTTTTTTATATTCAAAAAAAGAGTTTAAGGAGCAAATAGATTTGCATAAAAATAAAATTAAAGATTTATTTAGTTACAAGCCAAGAGTTTTTAGAAATACAGAGTTGATCTACAGTAATGAGATTGCTAAATTTGTAGAAGAGTTAGGATATGGAGGAATTCTCTGTGAAGGATGGGATCATGTACTGAAAAATCGTTCGCCAAATTTTGTGTATCGTCCGAAGGGAGCTTCAAAAATAAAGTTGTTAATGAAAAATTATAAACTTTCTGATGATATCGCTTTCCGTTTTTCAAATAAAGGATGGGAAGAATGGCCGTTAACCACAGGCAAGTTTAATCAGTGGCTTTCCGCGATTAATGGAAACGGAGAATGTGTTAATCTTTTTATGGATTATGAGACTTTAGGAGAGCATCAGTGGGAGGATACAGGGATTTTTGATTTTATGAGGCATTTACCGAAAGAGATTTTGAAGCATCCGGATAATAATTTTAAAACGCCTTCAGAGCTTACAAATTTACCCGCCAAAGAAGAGATTGATGTTCCTTTTTTATTGTCATGGGCGGATTTAGAGAGAGATGTTTCTGCGTGGTTAGGAAATAAGATGCAACAAGAAGCGTTAAAGAAGGTGTACGAGTTAGAACCTGTAATTAAAGGATTAAAAGATAAAAGCTTACTAGATGCTTGGAGAAAATTGCAAACGTCTGATCACTTTTATTATATGTGTACAAAGTGGTTTAGTGATGGTGATGTACATAAATATTTTAATCCCTATGAGAGTCCTTATGAAGCGTTTATTAACTATATGAATGCATTGAATGATTTGGTTTTAAGAACGCAAGAAGTTAAAGCTGAGTGAGGCTGATTTGAAAGACTTCTTTGTAAAGTTCTAGCCTAAGAAGCGATTCTCTGGCTGCGGTTAAACTCATTCGATCAAAAGCTTCTAGCGATGCGCCTTGGATAGCTGGATGTTTAATTTGACCAACCTCTTTGTAAGTCAGATAAGAAGTAGTGGCATTCCAAGTAAGCGGATGCTGGCGCGATTGGTCTGCAGCAAAGCAAAGAATCTCAGTTCCTCGACTTCCCAGGTAGTAAGCAGAAAGGGCAAAGGCGTAATGGTCCCGTGTACTTGCAAAACTTCCGCATTTCTTCACTTCTGAAAGAAAACTATTGAGGGTTTCTGATTTTCTGAGTAGATTTCCAGGATAGTCTTGCAGTAAAGAAGGATCTGTCTCAAGAATGGAAAAAGCAGCGAGGTAGGCCGCAGCTTCTGGATCAGCAGTTAAAGCTAAGTAATCTTGTTTGTGGTCTAGTGCTTTTCTAAAAGGTTTTTGAATGGCAATAAGAGAGAAGTCTACAGGGGGTTGTTCGATTTGGTTAGGTCTCGGTTGGTCTAAAAGAAGTCCGAGAATTCCAACGCTAGCTACCAACGGAAGGAGAAAGTTTCTTTTTCTAGGCGGCGGGAAGCGTGTTCTTGCCATTATTTCGTCAAGAGCCATGACTTTTGGAAGCGAGAAAGCTTTATAAGGGTAAGGAAGAAAAAGAGAGGTAGCTTTATATAGCAAAAGAACGAGAATGAGTAAAGAAAAGTGGTGCAAAGTATGAGTGACCGTGATCTTCTGGCTAATGTTTCTGAGCAAGAACTGTTTTGGATGGGTCAGACTTCTTTGAAAAATTTAAATGAATTAGCGACTATTCTTAAAAAAGTTGATACTGATACTTTTTCTCAGTATGTGAATGAGAGTAAAAATGATTTTTACAATTGGGTTCGTGATGTGTATCAGCAGAAAGAATTTGCTGCAGAGTTAGTGGATTGTAATACAAAGGAAAGTGTGTTAGCGTGTGTTCAAAAATGGATAAATAAGGCTGAACGTTCTAAAAGAGAGCGTATAGTTCTCGAGACTGTTGTAAAGACCAAGGTAAAAGAATTGATGAATGAAGATAATTTTAAGCCAGCGGTGCTATTAGATCCTTTATCTTTAGAGAGAACTAAATCCTCTCCTAAACCAAAAGTACAATTACCTCCCATGAATATTCCGTTTGTAAATCCTTTGAAAGAGTCGAAGGGTAACGCGCATCCTAAAAATATTAAGACTGCCGCTCCTGTCCCGAAATTGTGGGAGCTTAAGCCGATGAAGAAGGTAGAGAAAAAGATTGAAGTGAAAAGACCAGAAAAACAAGTAAAGTTAACAGAGGTAAAACCTCTTCTTCAAAATAAAGTTGAGGATACGCCGAGGGTAGCTGAGTTGCCTAGAGTGTTAATTAAATCAAGAAAAGTGAACGCTTCTCCTTTAGAGGGGATTGTGAGTAAATTAAAAGAGGTGTATAAAGTTGAAATGTGACGGAAAGATTGTTGGTATTATTTCGATTAAAGGCGGTGTTGGAAAGACAACGACGGTGGTGAATCTTGCTTCTGCGCTTACTCACGATTTTCATAAGAAGGTGTTAGTAGTTGATGCGAATTTTTCTTCTCCAAATTTAAGTTTGCAGATGGGGCTTGTGCATCATGATGCGAATTTGCATGCTGTTTTAAATGATGAGTTATTAGTGCACGATAGTATTTATGAGCACGAGTTTGGTTTTGATATTCTTCCTTCTTCTTTGACTAATGAGAAGATTAATCCTTTAAAATTAAAACAAAAGATTAGTGTTTTAAAGAAGCATTACGATTTTGTGATTTTAGATTCTTCTCCGAGTTTAAACGAGGAGTTATTAGCGACAATGGTTGCTTCTGATCAGTTATTTGTATTGAGTAGTCCAGATTATCCTACGCTAAGTACGACGTTAAGAGCGGTAAAATTAGCAAAAGAAAAGGGTACGCCGATTTTAGGGATTATCATGAGCCAAGTAAGAGGAAAGAAGTATGAGGTTTCTTTAGAGGAAGTAGAAAGTGTGACAAAGACGCCTGTTTTAGCCGTGCTTCCCGACGATCAAAAGGTGGTAGAGGCATTAGCGTCTGTTAAACCAATTACGTTGTATAAACCGTATAATAAAGTTTCTTTGGAGTATAAGAGATTAGCTGGCGCGTTAGCTGATGAAAAATTTAAAGAGCCAAGTATTCTTAAGAAGATGGTCAGTTATGTCAAAGAAGATTTTGAAAATTTTCAGAAGCATGATTTTAAGCAAGGTTTGAAATATTACAAATGAATTTTTTAAAGAAGTATAAAAAAGAGTGTGCCCTTATTGTTCTTCTTCCAATATTCATTGTCTTGTTAGATCACGTATGGTCGGTATTAGGATTCTATCGAAGGATTGAAAATTTTGATTCAATTATGCATTTTTCTGGCGGGATAGTTATTGCTTTTTGTTTTATCCTTTTATTAAGAATTGCGCAGCAAGAAAAGAAGATTGGAAAGATAAATCTAGGGATTTTGTTTATTGTTATTCTGGGATTAGTCGCGCTAAGTGCAGTAAGTTGGGAGTTTTACGAATATCTTTTAGATATTTTTTCCCCTGCTGCTTCGTTGCGTCAGCCAAGTGTAGCTGATACAATGGGAGATCTCTTTATGGGATTAGTAGGTGGAAGTGTAGGATTTTTGATTGCGAAAATAAAAGTGCTCAAAGACTGGAATAAATAAGAAGTTTTTTATAGTTCTGTTTTAAAGAAGAGTTTATGGAGTATAAACAAGCTATTTTGATCAGAGGGGATCTACAATTACCCAAGGGAAAAGCGTGTGCTCAGGCTGCGCATGCTGCGGTTGAGGCTACTTTAAAGTCAGAGAAAGACATTGTTAAAAGATGGCGCTCTGAAGGAATGAGGAAGATTGTTTTGAAAGTAAAAGATTTGAAAGAGTTAATGGCTTTTAATCAAAAAGCAAAAGATGCTAATCTTATTACAGCAGTTATTACGGATGCGGGTCTTACGACGGTCGAGCCTGGAACAACTACGTGTCTTGCAATAGGTCCAGAAGATGAAGAAAAGATTAATCAGATTGTTAAGGATTTGAAGTTATTTTAAATAAAAACCTTTTTATAGCTTAGAATAATAACAAAATTATGGCTGATCGTGTTCAAATGCCTTCTTCCGGAGGCGGTCTTGTATCGTATCATGAGGATACAAACGCAAAGTTACAGATTCCTCCTTTAGCTGTTCTTGTAGCGATTGTGGTTGTAATTTTAGTTGAGATTTATGTGTATAAATTTATTTAAGGTTTATTTTTTAAAAATTATTTCTTCCATTGTTAACAATTGACCGTAAGCTTTCATATAGTCTGAGGCGTTTCTTATGCCTTTGACGCCATCCAATTTTTGGTCTAGTCTAAAGAATCCTTTTGGTGCTCGATCTAGAACATCTTCATCATTTTTGATATTGACGATAGAAATGCCACCTAAGATTGGATCTTCGTCAGTGTCTTGTTCTCTCATGGTTTGTTTGATCCATTTTAAGAGTTTGTCAGCCATAAGTTGGAAGTCTTCTTCTAGAACGATTTCCTTGCTTAAAGGTGCTTCATTTAAGAATTGGATTTTAAGGAGAGCTTTCTTGTTTTTTGAGTCTACCTTTACTGCTCTTATCTCGGTAATTTCTAAGTTCTTTACTTTCATCTTTTTCGATTGAGCCTAAAAGAATTATTTAAATCTTTCTAAGAAAAGTTTTATTAAGGTTTGAAGAAGAGAGAACCTATGAAAATAGTTTCTTGGAACGTGAATGGGATAAGGTCTGTTTTAAAGAAGGGTTTTGTAGAGTGGATAAGGCAAGAAAAACCGGATGTATTATGTTTACAAGAAACTAAAGCGAATAAAGAGCAGGTTGATCATAAGTTAGAAGAATACCAGCAATATTGGAATTCTGGTCAGAAAGCGGGCTATTCCGGAACAGCAGTTTTTACAAAGCTAAAACCCCTTTCCGTAAGTTTTGATGATCCTCTAGTATGCGAAGAGAAAGAAGGAAGAATCACAAAGATAGAGTTTAAAGAGTTTTATTTAGTAAACGTATACAAGCCAAATTCTCAGAGAGGTTTAGTGAGGTTAAAATATAGAAAAGAGTGGGATAAGAAGTTTTTAAACTATGTTAAAGAATTAGAAAAAAAGAAGCCGGTGATTATTTGTGGAGATTTGAATGTTGCGCATAAGGAGATTGATCTTGCGAATCCAAAAAGTAATTACAATAAGACTGCAGGCTATACTCAGATTGAGATTGATGGTTTTGAAGAGTTAGTCAAAGCGGGGTATATTGATTCTTTTAGAGAATTTCATAAAGAGCCTGGAAAGTACACGTATTGGGGTTTTTGGAATAATTTAAGGAAGAGGAATATTGGGTGGCGGATTGATTATTTTTTAGTAAGTAAAAAGGCAATGAGCAAGGTAAAAGAAAGTTTTATTTTGGAGAAGGTGATGGGTTCTGATCATTGTCCGGTCGGTATTGACCTAAGAGTTTAAGGTCATATCGATCGAAAGTAAGCGCGTTTTTTCTGATTGAAGTAAATGATTTAGAGTCTAATTCTCCTTCAGTAAGTTCTAATTGCTTAGCTTTCTCGTAAAAAGAATCGATTGTAAGAAGATCGTTGTCTGGAAGATTAATTGTGCCTATATTTGGTTTTTCTCTGTTTGTTCCTTTTAAAAAGAGATGAAGAGGATAAACCGATCCTATTCGGCTAGGCTGGTAAAAAACGCTTGGATGTTGTTCCCAGTCAGTAGAAGTAAGAACTTCAATTCTATTAAGGACAGAGAAGGTTTTTACTTTACCTAAAACTTCGAACTTTAGTTCAGTGAAGTGGGGTAGAAATCTATAACAGGCATGTGAGTCGGTCTTAGATCCAGAAGGAAAGTGTGGCCCAAAAAGGTATTGGTAACGCGAATCTTGATCAGACGGAAGTTTCTTCCATTTGGACGGATCAAACGAGAAAAGTTTTTTTTCAAGACTCATTAAAATCCATCCATATTTTAGGGATATTTATAGATTTAGTTACTAGAAAATGTAGGTAAGGAGTAAGCCGCCTTTTGTCAAAGCCAAACTTAACGAAAGGTTAAGCGATGCTTTGTCTTAACATTCTACTAAGCGTCGTTAAAGACTTGCACAAGCCAGTTCTTTGCGTTTCATCGTTTCCCTGCCTTCAAACGTTCAGCTGGTTATCTTGGTTTTTCTTGCGAATAACCGTCTCAGCATCCTTACTAGGGTAGGGTCGTGTCGTTTCTGAAAAGAGTGCTTCCATTTCTGGAACTTTTTTCTAAAGTGGCCCTTTCTATCAATCGTGAAGATTGATTGGACAGTGAAGTCCATGTGGGCGGACTTTCCTCACAAGCTTTCGCTGCGTTGGTTAAGCACCTTACCTACAGAAAAAGTTTGTTTAGAAGCTTTATAAGCTTATTGAGTAACGTTACAAATGAGTGGATTGTCTAAAGAAATGAGTTGGTCAGTAGTAATTCTAAGGATGCTGTTTGTTGTTCCTCCACCGGCATAGATCTCTCCTTTAATATTAGCGTCTAAGATAAAGGTGGCTTCAAATCCTAAAGGAGGTACTGCTCCTACTTGGTATCCTGTTCTTTGGTATACTTCTTCTTTTGTTGCGATACGAAGTGAGCGTAGAGAAAGAAAGGTGCGAAGAGCTTGATCATCAACTTTTTTATCTCCAGGTAAGATCACTGCGATAAGTTCATTTAGATCATCGATAAAAAGAACGGTTTTAACGATTTGAGATTCACTTACGCCAAGGACGTTAGCTGCATCTTTAACAGTTTTTGTTTCTTTTTCAAAGGTAATGATTTCTGCTTCAATGGATTGTTCATCTAAGTAATTTTGTAAGGGATTCATGGGTGGGGTGAGAAGGAGCGGCTTATAAGGATTTTGTGAAGAGAAGGGTTTATAAAAGAGTCAATGGAAAGAAAGAAGATGGATCAAAAGAGGTTGCTAAAAGTTCTTTTAGTTTTAGTGAGTATAGTTTTTGTTTGGTCTTTAATTGGTGCAAGAGATTATGGAGTATGGCTTTTAGAGTCTGGTCCTGTTTTGATTGGTTTTCCAATTCTATTTTTTAGCTATAAAAAATTCAAGTTTACAAATTTAACCTATACTTTAATTGCGGTTCATGCTTGTATTTTAATGGTCGGAGGGAAGTATAGTTATGCGCAAAATCCTCTTTTTGAGTGGATAAAAGTAACGTTTCATTTATCCAGAAATTATTATGATCGGGTTGGTCACTTCTTTCAAGGGTTTGTTCCTGTTTTGATGACAAGAGAATTTTTGCTTAAAAAAAGTTCATTGAAGAGGGGGAAATTGTTATTTTTCTTGTGTATGTCTGTTGTTTTTTTGATTACAGCGTCTTATGAGTTGATTGAGTGGGGTTCTGTATTAACGTTACCTCCCGCGCAGGGTTTAGCCTTTTTAGGATCTCAAGGAGATATTTGGGATGCTCAGAAAGATATGCTTATGGCAGTTATTGGCGGATTGGTCGGATTAATTTTCTTTACGAAAGTTCAAGATAAACAGTTAAAGGCTCAAAGAGGATTATAGCCAGAACCTTTTTTAGTATAGTTTCCAAAAGTTAAAGTTTTACCGCTTGTTCCAATTTGTTCTCCTTTTTGAACAAGTCCTGTTTTTGGATTGTCGACCGGATCATAGAGGTGAACTGTTCCATTTCCTTCGGTGAGAGTGAGTTTTTTCCCATCTACTGAAACGCTTCCGGTGGCTACTGCGTTAATAGGTGTTCCTAAAGAGGTTGTCATTTCCACATAGGGTTTAAAGACGGTTTGATCTTTATCTTCAAGATGTGCTCCAAATCTTTTTTGAAGAATTCCTTCTTGTACTGGTCGAGCGAGACCGTCTTGCATAAGATAAGCGCTAAGGGCATTATCTTTATTTGGTAGTGCTTGGTAACTTGCGACAAGAGTGTTGTAAGCGTCTCTTCCAAAGTTTTGTACGTTGTTTGTAAAGCAAAGGCCTAATGAAGCACCAGCGAGAGCTAAGTGAGTGAGAAGTTTTGCCTTTTTTGGGAGGATTTTAGCGATTGTTTCTCTTGTGGGCGCTGCTTCTTTTCCGAAGAGGAATGTGTTTGCTAGTGCGAGTGTTCCTAATGCAAGTCCGTAGCTGATTCCTCTTTCTGTGGTTGCAGTGGTGTAAGGCGCGTAGATCCAACTTGGAATTGCGAGTGCTGCTGGCGCGAGAGCGATTCCTGCAATTTTTGGTAATTTCCAGGAGTCGCTTTTTCTTTTCCAGAGTGTTTTCATTTTTTTAAGCATGCCTTGTTTAAGGCGTTGAGGAGGTTTGCTTGGATCGTGTTGAGGATCTGCAAAGTAAAGCCAGTCTAGGTAAAGGTTTGCTGCTACAAGAGCGATATTGTTGGTTGTTTCTAAGAATGGAGTTTGGTAAAGGGAAGTGAGAACAGGAGCGAGAGCTTCAATAGCATATGCTACCCCTACGTTTGCTGCGATCTTTGGAACAGTAGTATCTAAAATGTCTGTGACTCTATCGTGAGTGAGTTGATCTACAATTTTTTCAAGAGTTGGATGCATAGTAAAAAAGGAGAATAAGGGTTTATAAAGCTTTCTAATTGTTACTACTTAAAAGTTACACTACGATAGCTTTAATCCTTCTTACTCCTGCAGCCACAGCTTCTTCTTTCAAGATTTTAAAAGATCCTAATTCCTGAGTATGGCTTACATGGGGTCCAGTGCAGATTTCGCGAGAGTACCATTTATCTTTAGCTCCGACAGTATAAACAGATACTTTTTCTGGATATTTCATGCCAAATTCTGCTTGCGCTCCAGAAGATAATGCTTCTTTTAAAGTGGTTTCTTCTCTCCTTACGCTTAAATCCTTTTTAATAACAGAATTAACTTCATCTTCTACTTTTTTTAGTTCTTCAGGCGTTAATTTACGAGGAAAGTTAAAATCAAAGCGTAATCGTTCTGGAGTGATGTTTGATCCTTTTTGAGTAATGTTTTTATCTAAGACTTTTCTTAAAGCTTCATTTAAAAGGTGAGTGGCGGTATGTAATTTTCTAGTAGCTTCTGAATTGTCAGCCAAACCCGATTTGAATGTTCCGCTAGAAGAACTTCTGCTTAACTCTTGATGAGACTTAAATTCTTTATTGTATTCTTCTAAGTTAATTTCTATTCCTTTTTCATCTGCAAGTTCCTCAGTAAACTCGATTGGAAAACCATAACTCTGAAAGAGTAAAAATGCTTCTTTGCCAGATAAGAGGGCCCTATCTTTAGTCATTTTTTCAAATTCTTTAATGCCTTTCTCTAAGGTTTGATTAAATTTATTTTCTTCTAAGGTTAATTGTTCTTTGATAAAAGTTTGATTTTGTTTTAATTCAGAATAGTCCGAGTAAATTGTTAAAATTGGTTCAACCAGTTCAGAGGTAAAGGGTTTTTCAAGAGAAAGCATCTTCCCATATCTAATTGCTCTTCTAATTAGTCTTCGTAAAACATATCCTTGCCCTACATTCGAAGGTTTTATTCCGCGAGTATCTCCTAAGATAAGAACAGCTGCTTTAATATGGTCTGCGATGATACGCATTGCTTTTTCATTTCCGTTATAATTCTTCTTAGAAAGTTTTTCTAAATGTTTAATTATAGGTTCAAATAAAGAAGTTTGATAAGGGTCTTCTAATCCATTTAAGACCGTTAAAGTTCTTTCTACACCCATTCCCGTGTCGATATTTTGTTGTTTTGCTTTGATGTATTTTCCGCCTTTTGTTTTTTCATATTCCATTAAAACATCATTCCAGATTTCTACCCAGTTTCCGTCCAAAGGATCAAAATTTTTAGGAGCTTTTTTAGTGTTTGGTTTCCAATAAAACATTTCTGTGTCTGGTCCGCATGGCCCTGTCTCTGCTGCTGTTTCCCACCAATTGTTTTCTTTTGGTAGGTAAGCGATTCGTTCTTTAGGTATTCCTAAAGATAACCAGATTTTTCCGCTTTCTTCGTCTTTTGGCGCGTTCTCATTTCCTTTAAAGACAGAAACTGCTAGTCGGTCTAATGGAATTTGTAAGATTTTTGTTAAAAATTCAAAAGAGTATTCTATCGCTTCTTTCTTAAAGTAGTCTCCTAAAGACCAGTTTCCAAGCATTTCAAAGAAGGTATGATGAGTGGTATCTCCTACTTCTTCTATATCTCCTGTTCGAATGCATTTTTGTACATCCACGATTCTTTTACCCAAAGGGTGTTTTTGTCCTAAGAGAAAGGGAACGAGAGGATGCATTCCTGCGGTTGTAAAGAGAACGGTTGGATCGTTTTCGGGGATTAAAGAAGCTGAAGGAATAATTTTATGATCTTTCTTTTTAAAAAACTCTAAGTATGCTTTGATTAAGTCTTGTCTTGTTTTAACAACCATAGGTAGAAAAAATAATCAAGAGTATTTAAAGATTTCAGATCAAAAGAATGAAGAATTTGGAACAGAACTACTTATAAAAAGGAACAAGAAAATAGTTTTATAAATCTTTTCAAGATAAGGAGGGTATGAATTTAAGGAAAGAACAGTTTGAGCAAGATTCCAATAAAAAGGAATCAAGAAAGTTTATGCTAGACCAACTAGTAAAGGCTTTTCCAGAAGAAAATAAGAGAAGGAATTTGAAAGTAGCATTTTTAACAGGGCCTTCTTTAATAGAATATCATGAGATCTATGAAAAAGCAAATATTAGTCCACAGAATGTTTATGGAATTGAACGGGATTACGAATCTTTTAAACAAGCAAATGAAGAAAATGAGGTTATTAGTTCAGAAAAAAGAATAAATTTGTATCATGGTGAAGATTTAGATTTAATACGAAGGGAAGGTAAATGGGACATTATAAATTTAGATTATCTCCAAAACTACGGCCCTACGGTAATCCATGCAATTGATGTGATTTTTAATCCTGAACAGGATATTCTAAATAACGAAGCATTAGTAGGTTTCAATTTACAAACGAGAAGAGAAAATAAGAAGTACCAACGAAGAATGACTTTGCTTAACCATTATAGTGGGGCATTCGATTGTTCGGCGATAGTGGCACATCTTGTTGCAATAGGGGCAGCGGAAGAAAAAATCTCAGATAAACTGAAAACAAGGAATGAACTTTTAGGATATTCAAAACGAATTCTTCAAGAGGTATTAGAAGGGTTAGATTCAAAAGAAGGTTTAAAATATGAAAGACAGAGTTTATTTCAAGAAGTTGAACTAAAAACAAAATATCCCCTTCTAAGTTTGCTTGAGAGAGAAGAGATAGAAGATGAAGCGAAAACCACAGGATCCTTTTTCTTTGGAAAAGAGGAAGGAGATTACGTGTGTTTAAAAAGGCTTGAGGAGAGCATAGAAAGACACACCCAGTTATTCTTAAAAGAAGAAGATCGAAAACCGTTTAGAGATGGGTTGAAATTATTAATGTATGGAAGCCATATTTTTCCGCTTTTGTGCAGTACACTTGGAAGTAAAGCTCTAAATCAGATTTATTTAAATTTAGAGGGAATCCTTCCTAAAAATAAGATAAGATCCGGTTTACTTTTAAATAAACTTGAAGAATGGACAATAGAGAATTATTCTTATTTTGATTATGTAAGCAAAAGTAAAAGTCCGATGTATATTAGTGCATTTCATGTAAAAAAGAATAAAAATATTTTAGAGGAGATGCTAAGATTAGAGCCTTTAAATGAACAAGCTATGAAATTTTTAATGAGATTAAGAAAAAGCAATGATTCTAGTTATATTGCACTTAGAAATTTTTTACAAGAAAATAAAATAGAAGTTAAAGAATTAGATAAAATATATCGTTTTAAAAAAGTTTTGGGAAAATTTAGAAGAGGGCAAGAATTCATAAGGGCAGCGGAGCAAAGCTGTAAAACTCAATTTTTGATAAATAAAATGTTAACCGAGAAAAATAAAAATGAGATGATCAGTAGTTTGAAGTATTTAGAAAGGAGAGCTGCAGCATCAACAACAATGAGCGATGAAGAAAAAGCTATATGGGCAGAAGAGATTAAATTGATAACAGAAAATAAGAATTTAACAAGTCAGAATATAGCCCAAATATGCGCAGAAGAAAGAGAAGTGAGAACCCGTTTAAGGAAAGAAAAAAAGACTGCGGATAATTTCAAAAAAGAAATTCTTTCCAAAGAAGAAAAGGATACCATTCGCGCACTTGCATTAGAAGGGTACGCTCCTAAAGAGATTTGGAAAAACTTTTATGAAGGAACAGAAGTAAGTTTGGCTCGCATTTCTGCAGTATGTGCATGGAATAAAATTTGGGAGAAGAAAATTGAGAACATCATTTAAACTTCAAAAGAAAAGCATTAATACTTATTTTCTTTTAATAAGAGTATGACAATTAAAATTGTAAGATCAAATGAAAGAGGATCTGCTAAAGAAGACTGGCTTGAAAGTAAGCATAGTTTTAGTTTTGCAGAATATTACAATCCTAAAAGAATGAGTTTTGGCACTTTAAGAGTGTTAAATGAAGATTGGATAGAGCCAGAGGCAGGTTTTCCGATGCATCCCCATAAAGACTTTGAAATAGTAACAGTAATTTTAGAAGGTTCGCTAGAACATAAAGATAGTTTAGAAAATGAAGGAATCATTAAAGCAGGTGACGTGCAAAGAATGTCTGCGGGTTTAGGGGTAGTACATTCAGAAATTAATGCATCAAAAAAAGAAGCCTGTCATTTATACCAGATATGGATTGATACAAAAGTAAAGGGGATTGAGCCTTCTTATGAACAAAAGTATTTTGAAGTAAAAAAGAATGAACTTCTCAAGGTTGTTTCAAATAAAGAAAAAAGCGCTTTAAAAATTAATCAAGATGCGGAAGTTTCTTTACTGGAGTTGGAAAAAGGTAAAGAAATAACAATAGAGATTAACTATTCAATGTACCTTCAAGTAAATAAAGGAAAGATAGAGATTGAGAACTATGGTTTTAGTGAAGGTGACGCAGCAGAGATTACAAACAAAAAAGAGATTAGTATAAGAGCTGCGGAGGACACTAAACTACTTCTAATTGATGTTCCTGTCAAGTAGCTAAGAAAAGGAAGGATTTATAAATTATTTCGCTGTTCTTGCCGCTAGACGAGGAAAACAAACATGGCACAACAACAACCAATTTTTATTTTATCTGAAAATTCACAAAGAACAGCTGGGAAAGACGCTCAGAGAACAAATATTTTAGCTGCAAAGTTAGTTGCAGAAACAGTAAGAACGACATTAGGTCCAAAAGGAATGGATAAGATGCTTGTTGATTCTTTAGGGGATATTATTGTAACCAATGATGGTGTAACTATTTTACAAGAAATGCAGATCGAGCATCCTGCTGCGAAGATGGTTGTTGAAGTTGCAAAGACTCAGGAAAATGAGGTTGGTGATGGAACGACAACAGCGGTTATTTTAGCTGGAGAGTTATTGAAAAACGCGGAAAATTTACTAGATAAGGAGATTCATCCTACAATGGTTGCCAAAGGGTATAGGATGGCTGCTGAAAAGTCTCAAGAAATTTTAAATGAAATTGCTGAAGATATTTCTATGAAGGATAATGTTACTTTAAAGAATATTGCTATGACTGCGATGACCGGTAAAGGAGCCGAGGTTGCGAAAGAAAGTTTATCTGAATTGATTGTGACTGCGGTCAAGCAAGTTACTGAAATGCAAGATAATGAACTAATTATTGATACTGATAATATTAAGTTAGAGAAAAAGACTGGTGCGGGCATTGAAGATTCAGAGTTAATTCAAGGAATAATTTTAGATAAAGAAAAAGTACATCCTGCGATGCCAAGAAAAATTGAGAACGCGAAGATCGCTTTATTAGATGTGGCTATAGAAATTAAAGATACAGAGACTGATGCTAAAATTCAAATTACAGATCCGAATCAGTTGCAAGCATTTTTAGATATGGAAGATAAGATGTTAAAGAATATGGTTGAAAAAATAATTAACTCTACCGCAACAGTAGTCTTTTCTCAAAAGGGAATTGACGATGTCGCTCAACATTATCTAGCTAAGAAAGGAATTTATGCTGCGAGAAGAATTAAAAAGTCAGATATGGAGAAATTAGCGAAAGCAACTGGTGCAGTGATCATTAGTAATATTGATGATTTAAGTGTTAAAGATTTAGGTTTTGCGGGTTTAGTGGAAGAAAGAAAGATTGGTGATGAAGAGATGACCTATGTGATGGAGTGTAAGAAAGCAAAAGCGGTTACGCTTTTAATTAGAGGTGGAACGCAGCATGTTGTTGATGAGGTTGAACGAGCGATTAAAGACGCGATTGGAGATATTTCTGCAGCTTTAAAGGTAGGAAAGGTTGTTGCTGGTGCTGGCGCTGCTGAGGTTGAAGTGGCCAGAGGATTAAGAAAGTTTGCAAATTCTTTGTCTGGAAGAGAGCAGCTAGCTGTTTTAGCTTTTGCTGATGCTTTGGAAGTAATCCCAATCACTTTAGCTGAGAATGCGGGTTTAGATCCTATTGATATGTTAACTGAAGTAAAAGCTGCTCACGATAAAGGTCAGAAGTGGGCGGGTTTAGATGTGTTTTCTGGAAAAATAACTGATGCTTGGAAGCGAGGGGTTATAGAACCTTTAAAGATTAAAACCCAAGCGATTAAGTCTGCTTCTGAGGTTGCTGAATTGATTTTAAGGATTGATGATGTTTTGGCTTCTTCAAGTAAAGGAGCGCCTTCAATGCCTCACGGTATGCCTCCGATGGGTGGGATGGGAATGGAATAGTCCTAAGATGGATATTTTTGAAATTTTAGAGTATGCCAAAGATTTAGATAAGAAAGGAATTATCAAAGAAAGTTTTATGCGAGCAAGTTTGATAGAGTTAGAAAACGGATTAAAAGAAGCCATACCAAATTTGAGTATTGATCCAAGAGTAAGAACTAATGTAAGAGTTTATCTTAAAACTTTAGAAGGGATAGCGAATGATTATAGAGAGGGAAATCAGAGGGTTAAAGAAGAAAAGAGAGAATTTTTAGAAAAACTCTACAAGAGTTATGGTTTTAAGAAAGTACAAGATCCTTGGATTAATCACAAGAAGATTATTTTGCTTGAAAGAGTGTTAGGTGAGACCCTTCAAAATGTGATCGCTCTTCAAACAGGAGATACAAAGGATTATTTGAATATTTTAGAGTGTATTTATGAGGATCGAGTTAGATCTTCTTCACAATAGTTGTTCCAGAAGTATCATCTAAGGCGTATCCCTTACTTTTGATTTGTTCTCTTAAAGAATCTGCTTCTTTCCAGTTTTTATTTTTTCGTACTTCTTCTCTTTGTTTAACTAAGAGTTCTATTTCTTTTGGAAGGTGTTGTTTTTCTTCGAGTATTCCAAAAAAAGCATCCCATTTTTGAAATTGGCTTAGAATTTCTTGAGTATTTTTTTCTGAAAGTTTCTTTTCTGCAATTAAAGTGTTAAGTTCTCGAATAAGATCAAAGAGAATAGAAAATGCTTTTGCTGTTTCAAAGTCGTCATCTAAAGCTTCTTCAACATGTTTATTTGCTTGTTTTAAGAGTTTTTTTAGGGAAGAATTATTTTTTCCTCCAGAGTAATTTTCTAAGGTTCTGATAAAATCATGGATTCTTTGTAACGAATTTTTTGCTTGTTCTAAGGAGGATTCTGAAAATTCAAGAGGTTTTCTGTAGTGAATGGATAAGAAAAGGTAACGAAGAACCTTTGGATTATGAGTTTTTAGGGTTTCTCTTAGAGTATTAAAATTTCCTAAGGATTTACTCATTTTTTGATTGTTTACATTTAAGAAAGCCATATGCATCCAATATTTGACAAAGGGTTTTTTACCGGAAATTGCTTCCATTTGAGCGATTTCTGCTTCGTGATGAGGAAAGATTAGATCAATGCCTCCGCCATGAAGGTCGTATTGCTTCCCTAGTTCTGTTTCAGTTATTGCTGTATCTTCGATATGCCAACCCGGACGCCCAGATTCAAGGTCTGTTTGCCAGAAAGGTTCTCCTTCTTTTTTAAATTTCCAAAGGCAGAAATCTCCTTTGTTTCTTTTTTCACTATTTTCATCAATACGAGAGACAGAGTCATTTTCAGTTAATTCTGTTCGTTGGGAGAGTTTTCCATAATCGGTAAATTTGTTCAGATCAAAATAGTAACCGTCTGAGATTCTGTAAGCAATTCCTTTTTTTAATAAGCGTTTTACTTGAGAAACGATAGCGGGAATGTAGTCTGTTGCGCGAGCATATTTATCTACACTATCGACCTTTAAGTTAAGAATATCTTGGTAATAAGCATTTTCGTATTTTTTCGCAAGTTCTTTAGGTAAAATCTTTTCTTCTTGAGCTTTTTTTATAATTTTATCGTCTATATCCGTAATATTTTGTAAGTAAAAAACTTTGAATTTTTTAAAGCGGAGATATTTTATGATAAAGTCAAAGGTTGTGAAGGTCTTTGCGTTTCCAAGATGGATATATCCATAGACTGTTGGTCCGCAGCAGAAGGCTTTTACATTCTTTCCTTTCAATGGTTTGAATTCTTCTTTCTTTCGAGTTAGAGTATTATAAACATGTAAGACCATACGTATTTTGCAATTTTTGTTTTTTTAAAGCTTTGGATATCCTTATAAATTTTTTCTCATAGTAAAGGAATTATGAAATTAGAAAATCTAGTCGTAAGGTTTTTAGAGCACATGCAGAGAATTAAAAAACATGAGATCGAAGTGGATAATGAGCAAGACCCAGAAGTGAAAGAGGCGCAAAAAGCCCATCTCTACACAGAGGTAGGTAAAGTAAAAGATGAATATACCGAGTCCTTAAGAGGAACTCCCGAGGGAGAGTATTTAGCAAATATAGTAAGAAAGTATACAGACTCTAAGTAAAGGAACTTACGTTTCAGAGCCCAATAATCTTTATTAACAATCTTTTCAAAATAAAGAGAATGGTAAAAATTGGTATTATTGGCGGTTCTGGTCTTGATGATCCTCAGATTATGCAAGAAGCGACTGAAAAAGAGGTTTCTACTCCTTATGGAAATCCTTCTTCTGCTTTGGTAAGTGGAAAGATTGAAGGTTTGGAGGTTGTAATTCTCTCAAGGCATGGTAAGCATCATTCTGTAATGCCGACAAAGGTTAATTTTCAGGCAAATATTTGGGCTTTATACAAAGAGGGGTGCACGCATATTTTAGCTACGACTGCGGTGGGTTCTTTGAAAGAAGAGATTAAGCCAGGAAGTCTTGTTTTTCCAGATCAGTTTATTGATTTTACAAGATTAAGGAATTTAACTTTTTTTACGGATAAAGTAGTTCATACGCCTATGGCTGATCCTTTTGATAAAAAGTTAAGAGAGATTTTAGCCAGCACGTGTGAAGAGTTAGGATTGGAATATACGAAAAAAGGAACTGTGATCACGATTGAAGGACCCAGATTTTCTACAAAGGCAGAGAGTAGAATGTTTCGGTCTTGGGGTGCGGATATTATCAATATGTCTTCTTCTCCTGAGGTTGCTTTGGCTAATGAGCTTGCGATTCCGTATCAAGCGATTGCGATGGCGACAGATTATGATTGTATTTTTGAAGATCGTCCTCCCGTGACTTTTGAGGAAGTGTTAGAGACAATGCATGCGAATGCTGAGAAAGTGAAAAAGTTGTTGATTGCCACCATTAAAAAGATTAGGATGGGGGAGTTAGAGATTCATGGAAATATTGAAAAGATAAAGCAGAAGATAAGGACTATTCCCGATTTTCCAAAAGCGGGGATTATGTTTAGAGATGTGACAACTCTGTTGAAAGATCCTGTTGGTTTAACGTGGGTGATGGAGGAGTTGGTAAATCGTTATCGGGGAAAGAAAATCGATAAGATTGTGGGTATTGAGGCGCGTGGTTTTATTATTGGAGGTGCATTGGCGCATAGGTTAAGTATTGGTTTTATTCCAGCAAGAAAGAAGGGAAAGCTTCCGCATAAAACGATAAGTGTGGAATACGAGTTAGAGTATGGAAAGGATTGTTTAGAAGTGCATGAAGATGCTTTAGAGAAAGAGGATCGAGTATTAATTGTTGATGATTTAGTGGCGACAGCGGGTACTTGTTTAGCTACTGCGAGTTTAGTTGAAAAATGTGGAGCAAAAGTTGTTGAATGTTGTTTTATTGTTGAACTTCCTGAATTAGAAGGGAGAAAGAAGCTAGAAGCGAAAGGGTATAATGTATTTTCTTTGGTAAAGTTTGAAGGAGAATAGATTTATTAAGAAGCGATTTTGTTTAAGGACATGGATATTTTAGCGCATGGTTTGTGGTCATACGCGTTATTCTCTAGAACGAAGTATAAGTGGAAAGCGGCGTTGTTCGGTACCTTACCAGATATTTTGAGTTTTGGTCCGCATACGTTAGCCAGTATTTTAACATTTAATTTTCCTCATGGAAAGCCTGCGTTATCTTCTATCCCCTCGTATATTTTTACAATGTATAATATTACTCATAGTTTAATTCCGGTAAGCTTAGTAATTTTAGCGATTTATTTTGTTACAAGAAAGTTTTATGTGCCGTTTTTAGCGTGGTATTTACATATCTTAATTGATATTCCTTCGCATACTACGGATTTTTTCCCTACGCCTTATTTGTGGCCTTTGAAAACTCCTTTTGTGAGCGGGATTAGTTGGGGAAATAAGTATTTCATGTTGATTAATTATAGTTGCATTCTTTTAGTTTACATGTTCTACGTATTCCAAGTGCATAAGAAACTAATTAAAACCGTTTAAAAAAATCTTTTAGCGGTGTTTTCCTTGTCTCATTTTAGCGATTAAGTTTTCTAAGTCATCTATTCTTTTCAAAAGTTTGAGTTTTTCTTGTTCTTGTTCTCCTATCTTTTTTATAGAGTTAACAAGTTCGAAGTCAAATTCTTTGATTTTTGAAGAAATTCCTTGTAAGCGTTGGATTTCTTCTTTAAGAGTCTGGATTTCTTTTTGAACATTTTTGAATTCTTCTTTTTCGCTTTTAAGTGAGTCAAAATGTTTAGAGAGTTCTTGTTTAAGTTCTTTTTCTACCTTTTCTAAGATTTTTTCAGTGAGTTGGTTTTTTAGAAAATTGATTGTTTCAAATTCTTTTTTGTATTTAGCATTTAAGTCGTTAAAAGCGGTTAAATTAGAAGTGAGTTGTTCTTGGTTATTAAAGTGTTTTTCTTTGATTTCTTTTAGTTCAGAAGACAAGTTTTTAACATGGTTTTCAAAGTGTTGTTTAAGTTCTTCTTGATGTTTAGTATGTTGTTCTTCTTGCTGTTTTAAGAGGGTTTGTATTTCTTCAAACTCTTTTTTATTGAACATAAAGCGAGGGAGGAGGGTTTGTTATTAAAGGTATGTTCTTTTCAAAAATAAAGAATAAATCATAATAATGTTTATATAGTTTTAAAGGAAAGGATAAATATGCCTGCTAAGTCTATAGAGTGGAATAATGGGGATGGGACCAAGTATAAGATTTCGTATAGTGAAGAGTTACAACTTAAAAATTTAGAGGCGACAAAGAGGCAAACAAGGTTATTAAAGAGAAATATGGTTCTTATGGTTTGTTTATTGGGATTAATTATTCTCTTCGCGATTTTTACAGTATATGTGTTCTGGCGTCTTGATCAGTTTGATTTTTTTACTAAAGTTGCTTATCGTTAACAGCGATTACACCCAGAGCGTTTTTTAAACGTTCACGTTCATCTTGTCCCGTATTTTTTTTAATCTCCGCGTGGGCACCCAAAATAATAGCAGGAGGAAAGAGAAGACCATACCCAAAGCTTATCCAATCTCCGATAATGATTCCCCCTGCAATAAAAACAGGCGCGCTTATTGCTGCAACAAAGTAGCAAGTGTACTTTTCTATTTTATTAGAGTCGTGTTCATAGACTATATCTTTTTTGAATTCTTCTTCAAAATTAATTAAAGGTTTTGAAATTCCAAGAAAATGAAAGTATCTATTACCAGTAGAATTAATTTTAAAAAGAAGGTAATCTGAAGATCCTTTTTGTTTTTGATGTAAGTAGAGAGGTGATTCTTTAGGATAAGAGGGTAAGGATTCATAGCCTTTTGCTCTAAGGAGGGAATCTAATTCCTGAAGATGGTCGAGTTGTAAAGGCTGTTGAGAAGGAGTACGATTTGAGTATTCTTCAGAAAAGACTTCTATGAATTGATTTATTCGTTGAGTGAGACTTAATGGTGCGTCCATAGTAAGTCTGTCAAAGAAAGGATTATAAGGTTAACTACTTATTAGGAGCGAATAAATAAAGAAAGATATTTTAGGGAGCAGCACCTAACTAAAGGCATGTTAATTCTATATGGAAATAAAAAGTCTGAAAACGTTTCTAAGGTAGAGTATGTTTTAAAATATTTAAAATTGGGTTATGATTACAAAGAGTTAGATTTTGAAAAAGATCTGAAAAAACCGGAATATTTGAAGATTCATCCATTAGGAAAGGTTCCTGCGATTGATGATGAAGGTTTTATTTTATTCGAAAGCAATGTTATTTGTAGATATTTGTGTGAGAAGACAAAAAACGAATTATACCCACTAGATTTGAAAGAGCGGTCGTTAGTAAACCAATGGATGGATTTTGTAAGTACGCAGGTTTCAGATAGCATGTTTAAGATTTTCTTTGGTAAAGATGAAGAAGTGAAAGGTTTTGGTTTACAAAAGTTAAACGAGTATTTGAAAGTTTTAGAAAACCAATTAAAAAAACAAAAATATTTAGTGAGTAATAACCTCACTTTAGCAGATATTATTTTGTTAGCAAGTTTAAGATATTTAGAATTCACAAAAGTGGATCAAGATCCGTTTCCTTCATTGAAAAAGTGGAGAGAGGATTTAAAGCTTAAAGAAGAGTTTAAGGATGAGGGAGAATAATGGATTATGTTCATGAAAGAGCAGAGCAATTTTTTATAAGTTCCCAGTTATTAACCGTAGCGACAATTCTCGAAAAAAGACAGAATCAGGGATTAACGGCAAGTGAGATGCAAGCACTAAGGTGGGCTTCAAGTCTTGTTGCGAAAGTAGATTGGAGCCATGAATATCCAGAGAATAATTTTTCTCTAGTAAGCGCGACAAGTATAAGACCTACTTTTTACAAGGCTATGAGAGAGCTAAAAGTAGGAGAAGATATTCTGAGGAGAATGTACGATCAGTTAGCGAATGAGAATCCAGAAAATACAGATTATAAAGAATCAGCAAAAATTTTAGAGGCAGTGGCGAATAAGTATTTACCCTATTGTCCGCCAATTCGTTAGAGATAGTGAGTGAAGCTGAACGTTTCCTTTTCTTGTTCTATTGAGGTTTCTTCTCCGTGTCCAGGGTAAACAATGGTGTCTAAAGGAAGAATAAATAAGTGTTGTTTAATACTTTTAAGTTCTTGTTCGTAGTTTCCTTCTGGAAAGTCGGTTCTTCCTATTGCTTGGTAAAAGAGGGTGTCTCCAGAGAAAAGCATCTTTTTTTCTTCAAAGTAAAAGCAGCAGCATCCTTGGGTGTGTCCTGGTGTGTGAATGACTTTTAACTTTATTTCTCCTAGTTCAATTGTTTGATTATTTTCTAGATAAGAATCTGGTTCTACTTTTGTTCCGTGTGTAATCGCAAGATCTTCTTTGTGAATTAAGACCTTGCATTGGGTTTGTTCTTTTATTTTTCTCCATCCAGAGGTATGATCAAAGTGTCCATGTGTTAAAAGCAAATATTTTAGTTTAATTTGTCTTTTTGTTAAAAACTCAAGTATTTCTTCTGGTTCTTCTCCCGCATCAATTAGGATTGCTTCTTTGGTTGATTCTTCAATTAATAAATAAAGATTGTTCGAAAGTCCGCCAATGACAAATTTTTTTAAAAACATAGAATAAGGGGTAAGGGGTAGGTTTTTAATCTTTTTTATGTGTTTTTTGTGATGGCTCTTGAAGAGAAGTTGGTTAAGATTGGTTTTTCTAGTGAGGATGCTGTTTTTTTGGCGAGTCATGAGTGGTTTCATCATAGGTTGAAGAGTGTGGAGGAGTTAGAGGGTGTTTTTGGTGGGATTGTGAGGGTGTATGGATGGAGTACGAGTGAGGTGTTAAAGGTTGTTCGTAAGTTTCCACGCTTTACTGGTTTTGATCATGTTCGTGTGATGAGAGAAGTAACTGAAATATATGGTGATGAAGATCGTGTGAAAAAAGCAATTCTTTTATCTCCGCAATTTGCTGGTCTGAATCATAAGCGTGTGATGAGAGAAGCAACTGAAATATATGGTGATGAAGATCGTGTGAAAAGCATAATTCTTAATTGGCCACAATTTGCTAGTTACGATCATGAGCGTGTAGTTAAACAAGCAGTAGAAGTGTATAAAGATGAAGAAAAGGTGAAAAAAGCAATCCTAGCCAATCCTTCCTTTGCTGGTGTTGATCATGAGCGCGTGATGCAACAAAAAAGTAGGATTGGGAGGATTATAGGTTTAGGTAGGGAAGAGATTGTTGGGTTGATTCTTAAGAGGCCGGTTCTTGCAAATTATAGTTTTCGTAGGGATTTGGCTGTGGTTGATCTTGGAAGAAAATTAGTAACTGAAGGATATGGGGGAAGAGAGAAAGAGATGGTTCAAGCTTATTTAAGTTATTGTGGTCAGAGTCCGTATGTTCCTGGCACAAATAGAAAAAGAATCAGCCAGGCAGAAGGTGAAGAACCACCTTTATTAAAAAAGATGAGAGCCTATCTTAAAAATCATTAAGAAAGTTTTTTAAAGCTCTTTCTTTTGTTAACCGAATGGCTGATATTGTCATTCAGAGTAGTTCTGATTTTGATACAGGTAAAAAAGCACCAGTTGATTTAAATGAGATTAAAGAAGGTACTTTAGAATTATCGTATGAAGAGTATAAAAAGAAATTAGTGAAAGAAGGATATAGATTTGTTGGAGCTCATTCTGCTGTTAAAACGTGTGAGTGGACTGCAAAGTCAATTGCGGATAGGGGAACATGTTACAAACAAAAGTTTTATGGGATTGAAAGTCACAGATGTGCGCAGGTTTCTGTGTCCGTGAATTTTTGTGATAAGGATTGTGTGTATTGTTGGCGTTCAAGAAATAATACGCCTTATACAAAGGTTGATGAACCAACAGAGTTATTAGAAAATATTCAAGTAGCGCAAGACAAATTACTCTCAGGTTTCGGTGGAAATACATGTAAGACTACCCAATCTTGGAAGTATTTAGAAAGTAAGGAGATTAAGCATTATGCATTATCTTTAACAGGAGAAACACTCTCTTATCCGAAGTTAAATGATTTTTTAAAAGAGATAAAGAAAAGAAACAAAACATCTTTTGTGGTGACGCATGGCGGTTTTCCTGAAGTGATGGAGAGGATGGAGCCACCCACACAATTATACTTATCGATTGATGCGCCAAATGAAGAGTTATTTAACAAAGTAGATAGGCCAATTTCAAAGTTAGGCTGGCAAAAATTACTCAAATCTTTAGATGTTTTAAAGAGTTTAAAGGATAAAACAAGAACAGTTCTAAGGTTGACAGTAGTAAAGAATGTGAATATGATTGATCCACAAGGATATGCTGAGTTGATTAAAAGAGCTGATCCAGAGTATTTAGAGATTAAGTCTTTTATGTTAATAGGAGCGTCAAGAGAAAGAATGACGCTAGGAAATATGCCCTTGCATGAGGAATTGAAAGCGTTTAGTCAAGAGATCGGTAAATATTGTGATTATAAGATTATTGACGAAGCACCAAATTCAAGAGTGATTTTGATGATGAAGCAAGATTCTGCTAAAAGATTTTTAAAATAAATTATTTATTTTCCTTACGAAAGTAGGTTAAAAGATGGGAAAGATAGGGACTTACGAATCTAATTGGATTATATCGCGAATAACTATTTTCTTTAGGAGTGTCAGTTAGTTTCTCTCGCGGAGAAGAAGTAGCGAATACTCCCCTGATCCGTTCCACATTTCCAGATTCAATGTTTTGGCGAATAAGTTCGCCTAAATCCGATTTTTCGTCTGGAGAGAGCTTATTCATTTTTCCCTTGGAGATACTTAGAGTTCGCTCTGCAATAAGCATAAAGGGCTTCTCCTAATTCTCCGGCAAGGCCATATTTAGGTCCTTTTTCAGGATCTTGAGTCTTTTGGTAATTTATTTTTGCCGCGATTCCAAAATAAAAGGCATCTCGCTGTCCGTCAGGAATAAGTTGTTCAGTCATATACAGAGCTGTTACAATGTCTCCGTCAGAGATTATTTGGCTAATTTCTTTTGCCAGTTTCGTTTGAGTTACTTTGTCTTCTAAATTTGTTTTATTTTCGTTTTCCATTTTCATCCAGCTTTACAGATATGAAAGAAGATTTAAATTTATCTATTGGTAACCAATAAGGGTAACCTTTATATAGCAGCAAAACCTATAATTTTAATGGACCCAAAACTTAAAACAAAGCTCTTAACCTTTCTTAGAAAAAACGACTTAGGAAGCACCATTCAAGAGCTATCTAAAGAGTTAAACTTAGAAAGACATACTTTAACCAAATACTTAGAGTCTTTAAAAGCGGAAAAGCTTGTCGAATGTAGAGAAGTAGGAAGAACAAAGCTTTGGTTAATCAATAAAGCGCCTTTATTCTCATTATTAAACACCAATAATGAAGTAAGTGAGAGCTTCAAAGAACTATTAAACAATTTAGATGAGAAAATTTACTTAGTCTCAAGAAAGAAAGAAGTCATCTGGGTGAATGATAAGGTAAAGTCTTTGAAAGCTAAGAAATGTTTCGAGAATTTCAATCAAAGTTCTTCTTGTCAGAATTGTCCTGCAGAACGTTCTTTTGTAACTGGAAATAAAGAAGTAGAAATAAAAGGCAACGTGCAGATTTCAACTGTTCCGATTAAAGATATTAACGGAGAAACTGTAGCTTTTTTAGAGTTGGTGAAACAAAGATGAGCTTAAGAATAAAAGATCTAAACGTAACAATAAATGAAAAAAAGATTTTGAAAGATCTTTCCCTAGAAGTAAAACCGGGTCAGATTCATGCAATCATGGGACCGAATGGTTCTGGAAAATCTACGTTGTCTTACGCGATAGCAGGCCATCCAAAATACAAGGTAGAAGGAAAAATAGAATTTAATGATAAAGATTTACTAAAACTCTCACCTGCAGAAAGATCAAAAGAAGGAATATTCTTAGCCTTCCAGCACCCTTTAGAGATCCAAGGATTGTCTTTCTCTCATTTTATGTATTCTTCAATGAAAGCGAGAAATAAAGATTTAACTCCAATGGAGTTTAATAAAATACTAAAAGAAAATACTGCATTTTTAGAGAAAGATCAAGCGTTTACTTCAAGGCAGGTCAATGTTGGTTTTTCAGGTGGAGAAAAAAAGAGAGCAGAGTTATTACAATTGTTAATGTTAAATCCAAAATTAGCAATTTTAGATGAGACAGATTCAGGATTAGATCTCGATGCTTTAAGATTAATTGCAAAAACAGTTAATAAATTAAAGAGCGACAATTTTAGCGCAGTGATTATTACGCATTATCCAAAGCTTTTGGAATTAATAAAACCGGATCAGGTACATGTTTTAGCTGACGGTAAGATTGTACTTTCAGGAAAGGCAGAGCTCGTGAATAAGATAGAAAAAGAAGGGTATGCCTGGGTAAAAGAAAAATGACTACTCAAGAACTAAAATTTCTAAACACGGATTATGAGGAAAAGTATGGCTTTAATGTAGAGGATAAACCTTTAATAAAATTAGATAAAGGGTTGAATGAAGAGACAGTAAAAACCATTTCAAAGTTAAAAGAAGAGCCAGAATGGATGTTGCAAATAAGGTTAAATGCGTTAAAGATTTTTTTCGCGAAAGCAATGCCTGAGTGGGGTGGAAATTTAAAAGATATTAATTTTGAGAATGTGACTTATTATTTAAAGTCTAACGAAAAAGTTGAGGATAATTGGGAAAAAGTCCCTCAGGAAATTAAAGAGACTTTTGAAAGGCTGGGTGTTCCTGAAGCTGAAAGAAAGTTCTTAGCTGGGTCTGGCGCTCAGTTTGAATCACAAGGAGTCTATCATAAATTACAAGAAGATTTAGCTAAACAGGGTGTTATTTTCTGTGATATGGATACAGCAGTAAAAGAGCATCCAGAATTAGTCAAAGAATATTTTGGAAAAATTGTTCCGGCAGGAGATAATAAGTTTGCGGCGTTGAATACTGCGTGTTGGTCTGGCGGATCTTTTATTTATATTCCAAAAGGAGTCAAGGTAGCGGCGCCATTACAAGCGTATTTTAGAATTAATTCCAAGAATATGGGTCAGTTTGAGAGAACGTTAATTATTGCGGATGAAGGTGCTCAAACAAACTATTTGGAAGGGTGTACTAGTCCGAACTATTCTTCAGATTCCTTGCATGCCGCAGTCGTAGAATTAATTGCTAAGAAAGATGCTAAGATTCGCTACACAACAATTCAGAATTGGTCTAATAACGTGTACAATTTAGTGACTAAAAGAGCTTTTGCTTATGAAAATGCCACGGTAGAGTGGATTGATTCTAATATTGGTTCTAAGTTAACGATGAAGTATCCTTCAGTTTATTTAAAGGGAGAAAATGCCAGAGCAGATATTTTGTCTGTTGCTTTCGCAGGCAAAGGGCAGCATCAGGATGCGGGAGGAAAAGTTATCCATCTTGCTCCAAATACTTCTTCGAGAATCATTTCAAAATCGATAAGTAAAGATGGAGGAAGGTCTTCGTATAGAGGGTTGTTAAAAGTAGCAAATGGCGCTACAAACGTAAAAGCTACAGTAAGATGCGACGCGTTAATGTTAGATAAGGATTCTCGTTCAGATACCTATCCTACGATGCTTATTGATGAGAAAGATGCTACAATTGCGCATGAGGCAAAGGTAGGAAAGATTGGTGAAGAACAGTTATTTTATTTAATGTCGCGTGGCTTGACTGAATCTGAAGCTTCTGCGATGATCGTTCTTGGTTTTATCGCTGAGTTTACAAAAGAGCTTCCAATGGAATATGCAATTGAGTTCAATAAGTTAATTAGACTTGAAATGGATTCTATGGAGCGTTAGTATGGATTCTGAGATTACATCTACAGAGAGAACCTTAATCGTTAAAGGTAAAGAGAAGATTGCCTTATCTGCTGAAATAAAAAAGATTAGAGTGGAAGAAAATGCGAGTTTAGAGTTAAGTATTAGAGAAATAAAGGAGAATATTCAGCTAGAGATTGTTGTTGAAAAGAATGCGAAGTTAAATCTCAAAGAGTTGTATCAAGACGATAAGCAAGAAACGATAAATATTCTTGTAAGGGTAAAAGAGAATGGTTCTGTTGTTCGTCAAGTTGCAAACTTTTGTTCTGGAGAGAGTAGGACCGATTTTGAATGTATTTTAGAAGGAGAAGGTGCAGAAGTTTCAGATACAGAAATTCATTTCGGAAGTAAAAATTCTTCTACAGTAAACAATCTAACAGTAGATCATAAAAAGTCAAACACGAAGAGCACAGTGAGGATTAAAGGAGCTTTTAAAGATAGAAGTAAGAATAATACGTATGGATTAATTAAGGTAGAAAAAGGAACTGTTAATGCAAATGCTTCTTTGAGCGCGCATGCGTTAATTTTAGATAAAGAGGCTCAGGCTTTAGCCATTCCTGCCTTAGAGATTGAAAGCGCGGAAGTTCAAGCGAGTCATGCTGCATCTGTTTCTACGGTTGATGAGGAACAATTATTTTATGTAACAAGTAGAGGGCTTTCTAACGATCAAGCAAAGAAAGAGATTGTAAAAGGATTTTTAATTGATCTGGTATGTGAGAAAGAATTTGAGGAGCTAATTGAAGAAAGATGGAAGTAAGAAAAGATTTTCCAATTTTGAAGAGAAAAATTAATGGCAAGCAGTTAATATATCTCGATTCCGCAGCAACATCGCAGCGCCCTTTAGCTGTAATTAATGCGGTTAATGAGTTTTACAAAAATTCAAATGCGAATATTCATCGGGGACTGCATAGTTTGAGTGAAGAGGCGACAGAGTTATACGAAAATGCCAGAAAGAAGATCTCTTCTTTTATTAATGCAAGCGAAAAAGAGACTATTTTTGTCAGGAATGCGACTGAAGGGATTAATTTAGTAGCAAGAGTGTTTGTTGCGCCTAAAGTAAAGAAAAATGAAGTAATTTTACTCACAGAGATGGAGCATCATAGCAACATTGTTCCTTGGCAATTACTTGCGAAAGCGAAAGGAGTGAAATTAAAGTTTATTCCAATCACAAAAGAAGGGACTCTAGATCTAAAAAAAGCTAAAGAAATGTTAAAAGAAAAACCTGCTTTCTTCTCCCTAACGCATGTTTCCAATGTATTGGGTACTATCAATCCAATCAAAGAGTTGATTAAAGAAGCGCATAAGAATAATGTTCCGGTTTTAATTGATGCTGCGCAGAGTGTTCCGCATAGAAAGATCGATGTTAGAGAGTTAGAGTGTGATTTTTTAGTATTTTCTGGCCATAAAATGTGTGGTCCGTCAGGGATTGGAGTTTTATTTGGGAAAAGAGAGTTATTAGAAAAGATGGATCCTTTTTTAGGTGGAGGGGATATGATTAAGGAAGTTTCTTTTCAAGAATCTTCATGGAATGATTTGCCGTGGAAGTTTGAGGCTGGAACGCCAAATATAGAAGGGGCTATCGGTCTAGGCGCTGCAGTAGATTATCTTTCAAAATTAGGAATGGAAAACGTAGAAAGGCATCTAAAGAAAATAACAGACTATGCTTTTAAAAAAGTAAGTAAAGTAAAAGGAGTGAAAGTGTATGGTCCGAAAGAAAGAGCGAGTTTAATAGCGTTTAATCTTGGAGATATTCATTCTCATGATTTAACAACAATCTTAGATGAGGAAGGTGTGGAGATTAGGTCGGGTCATCATTGTGCTGAGCCTTTAATAAATAAGTTGAATGTTGCTTCTGTGGCAAGGATGAGTTTTTATGTTTATACAACGAAAGAGGATATAGATAAAGCCATAAAAGCCTTGGAAAAAGCAAGGAAGTTATTCAAACTATGAACGTTGAAGAAATGTATCAAGAGCAGATCTTGGAGCATTATAGACATCCTAAGAATTTTGGAAGTATAGAATCTCCGACCTTAACTTTTAAAGATAGTAATCCTTCGTGCGGAGATATTATTGAGATAAGTATGTTTGTAAATAAAGGAAAGATTGAAGACATTAAGTTTAAAGGTAAGGGGTGTGCTATTTCTCAGGCGAGTGCGAGTATGTTGACTTCTTTTTTAAAAGGAAAGCCTTTAGAAGAAGTAAAGAAGCTAAAGAAAGAGGATATTTTAGAAATGTTAGGTATTGAACTATCTGGAATAAGATTAAAGTGCGCATTGCTTTCATTAAAAGTAGTAAAAATGGGGGTATATAATTATTTAGGAGAGAAACATGATTTCGCGTGAGCAAGTTATCGAAGCGTTGAAGAAAGTTGTTGATCCTGAGATTGGGATTGATATTTGGACGTTAGGATTAGTGTACGAGATTATTCCTCAAGAGCCAAAAATAAAAGTTATTATGACGTTAACGTCTCCTGCTTGTCCGTATGGTCCGCAGGTGATTGCTGATGTAAAAGAAAAGATAGGGAAGATCAATGGAGTTAAAGAAGTTGAAGTTGAGTTGACGTTTGAGCCCATGTGGGAGCCTTCAGAAGAAATAAAGCTAATGTTAGGGATTATGTAAGATGGAAAAGAAAAAGAAAGACGCTTTCGAAGAAGCATTAGATGTTTTGAAAGGGTACAATGAAGGGTTTGAAACGCCGAAAGTTGAGGCTTGTTGTTCCGGATGCGATCCTACTGAGAAGAAGTCTAAGAAAAAGCAAGTCAAATATGAGTCGGAAGTGTAGATGAAAGTAAACACGTTGATCCTTCTTCTTTTTATTGAACCTTCTTTATTTTATTTACTCCTTAAGGCAGAATTGTTTAGTAGTTATTTTTACGCGGTTCTGGCGAGCATGGTTTTGATTCTAATCTATAGTTTCATAAAAGATCGATAATCTTCCGCTTTAAGAGTACAAAATTTTATAAAGAGAGAAGAACTAAAGACCAGCATGGAAAAAGAAGCAAAGCAGATTAACATTCGAGTAAAAGATGGAGATCCTTTTTTAGCGCATGAGACAACAATCAATTATAATCCGACTGAGTTTATTCTAGATTTTAAGTGTGTGACTCCAGTTCAAGAGGTAAATCAGCAGAGTTTATTTATTAAGCACGAGGTTGTTTTGCTTTCACCTTGGCATGCAAAGTCTTTTTTAGCTGCTGTTGAGAAAGTAGTGAAAGATTATGAGAAAAAATTTGGCGAGATAAAAAAGCCTGCTGAATTAGAAAAGGCTGAGAAGATGATGAAAAAGCAGCAAAAGGAAGCGGCTCAAGCAACTGGTCAAGTTGAGAATTATTTCGGATAAAATGAAAACGAAACATTGGGTGTATATCGGAGTAGCAATAGTTGCTGCATTAATCTTATGGAGTGTTCTTTCTAAGCCAAAGTACGAAGTTAAAGGAATTGGTTTTGATGATGCTTCTGCGAAAGTAACAATTATAGAGTATGGAGATTATCAGTGTCCTGCGTGCGGGGTAGCTTATCCAATTTTAAAAGAAGTAGAAGGTATTTATTCTAGAGAACAACTAAAGATTGTCTTTAAGAATTTTCCTTTGACGCAGATTCATCCGTATGCGTTGAAAGCTTCGCAAGCTGCTGAGTGTAGCCGCGATCAGGATAAATTTGAAGCCTATCATGATAAGTTGTACGAAAATCAGAAAGCGTTAGATATTGCTTCTTTAAAGAAGTACGCAGCTGATTTAGGGTTAGATACAAAAGCGTTTAATGCATGTTTGGATAGTGGAGCTATGCAGTCTCGTGTTCTTGGAGATTTGGATGAGGGAGTAAGAAAGGGAGTGAATGCTACGCCTAGTTTTTTTATTAACGGGAAGAAGTATGAAGGTGTTCTTCAAGTGGATGAGTTGAAAGAGATTATTGATGCTGCTTTAAAGTAAAGTTTTATTAAGGAGTTTTCTAAATAAGGATTTATGGAGTTAGCTAAGAAGAGGTGTTTGCCTTGCGAGGGTTTTGTAAAGGCTTTATCCAAAAAAGAGTATTTTCCTTTATTAAAAAAAGTACCTAAGTGGTCTTTAAAGGCAGAGAAGATTTCTAGAAAATTTATTTTCAAAGATTTTAAAGAGGCAATGGTTTTTGTGAATAATGTGGCAACAATAGCTGAAAGTGAGGGGCATCATCCAGATATAAGTATTCATTGGAATGAGGTTAGTTTAGAGCTTTGGACGCATGCGTTGAATGGTTTATCTCAGAATGATTTTGTTTTAGCTGCGAAGATTGACAGGATTAAAAAATGATTTTTTTGACAGTTTTACCCATTTTCCTCTTAATTGGAGTTGGAGCTTTATTGAAGTTTATGAAAGTTGCTGATGATCGTTGGATTGAAGTGTTAAATAAGTTTGCTTTGTATCTTGGTTTTCCTGCTTTGATCTTTTCTAATTTAGCTACTTTAGATCCTGCTAGTTCATTGTCTTATAAGAATTTTTTCTTAACGTTAGGAATTTTAATAATTAGCACTTTAGTTGTTTATTTAATTACTACCTTATTGAAAGTAAAGAAAGAAGTAAGAAATTGTTACGTTATTGGGTTGATGTTTGGGAACGTGGCATACATCGGTTTTCCTTTTGTTACTTCGTTGTTAAAGGATGCGGGTCCTGAAGTAAGTTTAATTGTGGCAGCTTATCTAATTGTTTTATTTACTTTAGGATTATTTATTTTAGAGTCTTCTTCAGGAAAGAAAGTAACTTTTCTTAAAATCATAAAAGATTTAGAGCATAGCCCTTTATTGATTGCAGTGATCTTAGGGTTAATTTTTGTTCAGTTAAAGGTTGCTTTACCAAGTGCATTATTAAAATCGATAAAATTGCTAGCTGACGCTGCTTCTCCAGTAGTTTTAGTTTCGTTAGGAATTTTTTTAGTGAGAAAAATAGAATGGAATAAAGAGTTGTTTCACGGTTTAACAATTGGGCTGTTAAAAATAATTGTTTTACCACTGTTATTTTTTATAGTTCATTTTTTTGTAAAGGGAGATTTTGTTGTTCCTATTTTAGAAGCAGGTATGCCTACAGGTGTAACGTTATTTGCTTTGTCTCAAGGATATAAAGTGGATAAAAAGGTGATTGTGTATGCGATAGTGATAAGTACTATTTTTTCGATGATCACCTTACCTTTGTTAAGTTCTCTAGTCTTATAGTTGTATCGGATAACCGATATATTTATATATTTCAATACCCCTTAAAGAGGGATGGCATGGGACACGTTAGCAAGTGAAAAAAGTATTCAAAAAACTATTGAAGCTTTGAAAGTAAATGGTATAAGCGCGTTAGTTGTAGAAAATGGTGAAGAAGCGAAAGAAAAAGTTTTAGAATTGATTCCTAAAAGCGCGCAAGTGATGACTATGAGTTCTGTAACTTTAGAAAAAATTGGACTTACTAAAGAACTTAATGAGTCCGCAAAGTATGATTCTGTAAAGAAAAAATTAGCGAGTTTAGATCGAAATACGCAAGGAGCTGAGATGAGGAAATTAGGAGCAGCACCAGATTATGCGATTGGAAGTGTTCATGCTGTAACTGAAAATGGAGAAGTAATAATTGCTTCTAATTCTGGAAGTCAATTGCCTGCGTATGTTTTTGGTGCAGGAAAAGTAATTTGGGTAGTGAGCACAAAAAAGATTGTTAAAAATAAAGAGGAAGGCATGAAAAGGATAGAGGACTATAGTTTGCCATTAGAGAGTGAAAGGGCAAAGAAAGCTTATGGAATGGGAAGCAACATTAGTAAAGTGTTAATTGTGAATAGAGAGTTTATGAAAGAGAGGATTACTCTTATTCTTGTAAAAGAAGATCTAGGTTTTTAAAAAGATATAGCCCATTGACAGCATATAGGGTAGATTAAAGAACTCAAAGAGGTAACTATACTCCAAGACGGAGGTACGAGCTATGGCAGCTTCAGGAGTGATTCTTAGTTTTTTAGTGAGCCTGATTATTTCAACAGTAATCATTTATTTTATAGCAAAATTATTTGGTGAAACAGAAGGGATTGGTACTGCGTTTATTGCTGCGTTGATTGGAAGTGTTATTTATACGATAGCGTATGTATATATCGGGAATGGAATGGTTGGAAGCCTTCTTGGTGGTATCGCCTGGCTTATCGCCTTAGGATTGATGTATAAGATTGGTTGGTTAAAGTCGTTAGCAATCGCAGTAGTGGTATGGGTAGTAGCCGGTTTAGTGGGCTTGGTTCTACCTACGGTGACGGGTCCTCTTTAAAGGATCCGTTTTCAAATATTTTTTCTTTTCCGATAAAAATTTTATCTACTTTACAGAAGATATCCACATGGTATTTCTGGTAGATCTTTTTATCAATTTTTTTTCGGTACATTGCGTGTTTAAGACCCAAAGAAAAATGAGCTCCTGCGAATCTTTCAAAGCAGGTTGGTTCGCTGATTCTTTTGTCAAAGCCAAGTGCGCGGTTTAGTCCAAATCCTATTTCTCTTATTTGGACTTTATTCATTTCTTCTTCTTTGATAAAGGTTAAGATTTCTTCAAATTCGCTAGGTCCAGTATGTGAGATTAGACAGCCGTTTTGGATAGTTACTGTGAATGGTTCGCACCAACTAACTTTATGGTCTTTGGAAGGAAAAGCAAAAACTACAACCGAGCCATTGATTTTACTTAAGTCTTTTGCTTCTGTGAAGATTTCTCCGATAGGAAAGCCACTCGATCCTGTTGTTTGATGAGTAAAGTCCCCGGTATTTTTAATAGGCTTTTCATAAGAAGAATCAATAGTGAGGGTCAACCCATTTCCCGATTCGTAGGTGATGCGTGTTTCTTTTTCTAAGAGTTTTTCTATTTTTCTACCCATTTTTAAGTAATAAGGAGTATCATAGTGTAAAGAGTTAAGGTAGGTAGGAATTTCTTCTTCTTTGTTAAAAGACAGTCTTGTATGTTCAATAACTTGATGTCCTTCACGAAATAAGTCTGCTCGCAATCTATGTTTTGTCATGCGAAAAGAGCCACTTTGGACAAGAATGACTAAAGATCTTTTAGGGAGTAGTGAAAATTCTTTTAAGATCTCTTCTTCTTTAATTTGATCAAAACTTATTGCTTTGTGAGAGTAAGAAGTGATAACTTTTTTGTATCCTTCTGCTAAGGTTTTAGCCAGAGTGCATTGTTCATCATAAACCAGAAGAATAAAAGTAGCGGTTTCTATTTTATAGTTCTTAAGTAAGATGTCTTGTAAGGATTGAGTAAGTTCCATACAAAGTGAAAAAGAAGATGAATTTAAAAAGGTTTAGAGAAGTTTTTCTTATTCTAGTTCTTGTTTAAGGAGTTTATGTGCTTCGTTGAGTTTTTTGAATTTTTCTTCAGAACCATGGTTTTTGTTTACATCTGGATGGTATTCTTTAGCCAATATTTTGTATTTTTTGTTGATTACTTCCAGGTTTGTTTCTGTTTCTTCGACATTTAAAAGAATTCTTGCTTCTTTTCTTTTTTCTTGAAGATCGTCTTCTTCTTTGAAGTCGCTGATAAATTCTTGGATGTCTTTTTCTTGGTTAAGGATTTTGTTGATCTCTATTTCTAAAAGTTTGGAGATGATTTGTAAGTTGTCTACATATCTTGCTTGGCGGTTATAGCTGTAATAACAATGAAAACCGTTAACATACCAGAAGACTTCAGCTGGTGCTTTTCTTAAGGGTTGACGTTCTTCTTTGAGTTTGATGTGATGTTCTGGCACTCCGATTTTTTTTAAAGTGGTATAGATTTTGTTAATGAAAAGAATGACTGAGCGTGAAGAGGAATGTGTGTTAAACGTGACATCAAATTCATTTCCTTTTACAGTAAGGTGTACCATGAAGAAAGCGAGTCTGATAGATTTATAAGACTTACTGGGCTAGTTTTATATACCTGCTTGATGTTTCTAAAGAAAATGTTGGGGCTGCGGATCAAATGAAGGGGACGATTTAAATTATAAAATCTACACTTCCCCACATTCTAAAACCCTCTTTGTTCTGTAGTTAGGTTTAAATGATTTTCTAAAACATTTAGAATATGATCACGATTTCAGTTTTATCTGAAGAAAAAAAATTGATAGCAGATGCAATAAACAGAGAAAGCATTAACGATGTACAAGCTTTTTTAGCGTGCTCAGGATTAAGGGAAATTAAACTTATTGAAGAATACAAAGATAAGTTCAAAGATATCGTTAGTGATTTTGAAACATTCAGAGGACAATCTCCACAACCAATAAGCCTAGAAGAAGCGCTCTACGAATTTGTTCCAAATGGATGCCCAACCACTCTTTTTCATGAGGCAATAGATAACTACATCACTGGAAAAGACGTTCTTGGAAATTGTTGGATAAAAGCAGGTTTTATCTACGCTTTAGGCTCAAGCCAAGGACTAGAATTTGAACAATACACCGACCCAGATCCGAATGAAGAATTAGGACACGTTTTTGTAAGAAGTAAAAATACGGGAATCGTTATTGATCCTTCCATGGAAAAATTTGGTAAAATGCAAGTCCCTTACCAAGAAAAATTAGACTTTGTAGAGTTCTTAGCTGTGAATTATCTTAATCGGTTGGATTTAGTTAGTGATCCTAATGAGAAAGCGTTGTTGTGTGGAATGGCGTTACAACTCGCGCCAGAAAGACCAGAAGGATATAACGAACTAGCAACGGTACACATGGAATATCAAGGAAGAAAAGATGTAGCAATACAATTATGCAGAAAAGCAGTAGAACTAAGTAAAGGAACTTACCCTGTCTGTCGAGCGAACTTAGCCTTAGCCTATTCCTATGCAGGATACAAAGACAAAGCCTTATTCGAATTAACCAAAATCGAAAGAGACTATCCGCAATTCCATTTTCTGCCAAAAATAAAAGAAACAATACAATCTACTAAAAAATAATTCTGTTACTAGTCAGCAGCAAGGATGAACTTATATATCTTGAATTTAATTTTAGTTTTTTATGAGAATTTTTGATAAATCCGAAAGTGAGAAGAACCTCATTTTTAATGGTCGAAGCTCTTTCGGGGAGTTGGACTTTGAGTGTGAGTCTCTTTGCAGAGAGCTTCATACTAGGAGTATAGTGCTCCCGGCGAGATTCGAACTCGCGTCGAAGGCGCGAGAGGCCCTCATCCTTGACCGGGCTAGACGACAGGAGCAAGTAAGTCAAGCAATTGGGTTTTTGTTTATAAAACTTAAGGTTTTAAAGGTTGTTTTAGAAAAGAGCAATGTTTATTAAAACTCCATATAAAAGAAAAGGAATGACCCTAGCTTTTAAGGAAACTGAAGGAGAAAATTTTCCAGTTTTTATTCCAAGAAGTCCGCTTTTATTAAAGAATAATACGAGAATTTACGTGCATCGTAGTTTTTTCTCTCCGCAAGAGTTGAAATCTTGGACAGGAACAATTCAGATAAGTAATAAAGCGGTAGGGTACGCAGAAAGGCTTTTGGAAAGAAATATGAATCAATTCCAAGGCTTGGATTATAGTGTTGGATCGTTGTGGCGGGATGAAAGGATGAGGTTTCATGCGGATATGTTTGGTTTTGGAAATATCCGCGAATGGCCGGGCAACCCTAATATGTATGCGTATACATTTGAAAATGAGTCGCCAGTAGAACTCGGATTTAACACAACATGTGGCGATACGCTTATCTTGTTAGGCGAGGAAGAAAAGCAGAGAAGAAGATTACCGACTTTAGAAGAGTATCTTAAATCACAACCAATAAAACTGTAATTTCAAAACATTTAAATAAGCAGATTTAAAGTTGTAAGTAATGAAGTCTTCTAAGAAACACGTCCACGGCGATGGATGGAATTTAAAAAATATCATTTTAGGAGGACAAGACGGAGTAGTAAACATCTTAGGTTTAGTGTTGGGTGTTGCTGCTGCGACGAATAATTCAGGTATTGTTATTATTTCAGGGTTAGCTTCTACCTTTGCAGAATCATTAAGTATGGCTGCTGTTGCTTATACTTCTTCTAAAGCTGCGAAGGAATATTATTTATCTCAATTAAAAAAAGAGAAAGAGGCATTGAAGAAAAATCCAAAATTAATTAAAAAAGAGTTAAAGAGTATTTTCGTTAAAAAAGGTTTCAAAGGAAAAACCTTAAGGTTAATTTTGAATAAAATTACTTCTTCTAAGCATTTGTGGCTATCTACTCTTTTAAGTGAGGATTTGAAAGTGTCTCCAGAAGAATATAAAAGTCCTTCAAAGAACGCGCTTATAGTTGGTTTTGCTTCTTTAGTTGGTTCTTTAATCCCATTAATTCCATTTTTTTTATTGTCTGTAAAGTTTGGAGTGTTGTTTTCATTTTTCTTATCAGTTCTAGTCTTATTTGTAACGGGTGCGTATAAAGCGAAGTTAACAGTCGGTGATTGGAAAAAATCAGGGATTGAGATGGCACTCATTGGTGCTTTGGCTGCGTTGGCGGGTTATGGTATTGGGAGGTTATTAGGAGCTATTCCTTATTGAAGATGAGAGTATAGTTTTTGGAAAAGAAAAGAATAATTAAATATTTGGATTAGAGTTTTGTTTCTAAAGGAGAAGGCGTTCTATTCAGGGAGAGTATTTTTTCTCGTTCTTGAGGATCTGCAATATTAACATAAATTACCGAGAATAAGGCAATGAGTTGATTTCCTGATTCAGGTTCTTTGGCAACGTAAAGATCGCTTATTAAATATCCATCTGATCGAATTCTCTGTTCTATTGCGTACTGTAAAACTTTTGTTTGAACACAATGAGACGGTAAATGTTTAAGAAATCGAGCCTCACTCTTTTTGTCGTTATCTAAACAACCACGCTCTGACTCTAATTCGTAACTCAGAATATCAGGACCAGATATTAGTTCTAAACGAGTGATTAATTTTTGATAATCATTCAATAATAACATGTTAAAAATTTAATCCTAAAATTTAATAAAGATTACTTTTCATCAGTTTTTTTAATGATATGCCAGCCAAATTCTGTTTTCGTGATGCACATTGCTCCTTTTTTGAGGTCAAAGGCTGCGTTTTCAAATGCTCTGACCATTCTTCCTCTGCCAAACCATCCTAGGTCTCCGCCTTTTTTACGACTGGGACATTTGGATTCAGCCATTGCAATTGTTTCAAAGGATTGACCTGCTTGGATTTTACTTAAGAGTTCTTTTGCTTTGTCTTCACTAGCAACTAAGATGTGGCTTGCGCGTACTTCTTTTACCATTAAGAGAATGGGGAGAGAGATGAGTATTTAAATTTATTTTTTAACGATGACTTTCCAGCCTAGGCCAAGGACGTCTTTTTTAGTTATTTTTTTAACGTGGATTACTTTGAGGGGAATTTTTGTGTGTAATCTTGGTCTTTTTTTCAAATCTTTCAAGTTTACTTTAAGAGTATACAAATAGCCTTCTTTAAGGAGGGGATATTGAGTAAGGACTTTTCCAGAAACGAATTTTCCTTTCTTAGTTGTTAAGTTAACCGAAGAAGTGTGTCTCTGTTTAAGTAAAGCAAAGCGCATTGGTGAGTAAGGTTCGTCTGAGAAGAAGACTGCTTTGATGTTAAGTCTTTTATCGTAATGGGGTTTTAAAATTTTTAAGTTTTTAGTTGGTGATCCGTGATAATAAGGCATAGTAGTTCTTAAAAGAATAACCTTTTAAAAGTTAAGGTATAACCTATGTTATGATTTATAATGAAAAAAGTAAGATTCTTCTTGATGTCTATCAGAGTTTGGAAACGAGAAGAGTCTTTGGAGTTATTCCCACGCCATTAGATCAAATACAGTTCAGTGAAACAAATAATAGAGAATATGGGACAGTCATAAAAGCGAGGCATAGCCATTATTTCGGTGCTTTTAGTTTTTCACCATTTACCGATATTCTAATTACAAGAGGGATAAATGGAGATTCTATGATTGTGACCGTATCATTAGGAAAAGAACAGGTTTTAGAAGAATTAATTAAAGAAACAAAACTTGAAATAGGGGATCCGCCTCAAAACTTTTTTAATAAAGAAGGATTAGCAATAATAAAACATGCGCAAGAAGAGTCTTATGAGAGCGCGAAATGGGCTTCAAATAGTTTAATGATTTCTTTAGAAGAAGCTTTAGGACCAATATATTATGCTAATTTTTTAAAGCACCATAGAAATGTTCCAGAAGAAGAAAGTCTAGAAATAGCAAAGCATAGATTTCTTATTGAAGGAAAATCTAAAAATTAAATGCGGGCTGTAAGGGATTTGAACCCTCGACCTACTGATTAAGAGTCAGTTGCTTTTGGCATTTTTTGCTGTGATTCAGACAAAAAAAATTCTACCAAGCTGAGCTAACAGCCCACAATAAAAAGAGTTTTAAGATAGATTATAAAGTTTTCTAAAGAAGTCATAGTTTATATTTTTTTCTAGTCCGTAGGATTATTTAGCAGCTTCAAGACAGTTCTAAGTAAAAAAGAAAAATAAAATTTATTCATCCAACTCCTCTTCTGTGTCAGCGTGTTTCATTCGTTCTTTGATTTGGCCGGCGAGTTCTGGTTCAAGAGCAAGAGCTTTTTCAAAGAATTGGTTTACAGTGGCAGGATCGATGCTTTCGAATTTGGCGCTAGGCATTTTGCCATCGAGTAGTTTTTTGCAGGTGAGTAAAAGAGCTTTTTCATAGGTTTCGTCTGCGTATTCCCAAGAGAGAATATAAGCACTTAATTCCTGTAAGGTTTTGGCGATAAATGCGGCTTTTTGTTCATCTTGGGTTTTTCCTAAAGCTTCACTTAAGTAAGTATGTAACTCTCCTAAAGTCCCGCTTAGATCATCCATTTTAAGTAAATTTGCGATAGCTTCTAAAGCCGGCATTAAGCCATCATCGGCTACTTCTTCTGTTTCTACGATTTTGAGATCCTCTTCGTTATAGTTAAATGATCCTCCGTCTTGTTCTTCGTTCATTGTTGTTCCTCCGTTTTCTGATAAGTAGCTAAGGTTTTTTGTCCAAAGCAAAAGTCTTTGTAATCACACCATTTGCATAATGGACCTAAGTTTTTTGGATAGTCCTCGATGAGTTCGCTAACGGTATTGGTATGTACTGTTTCGCATTCTTGTTTTGCAAAGTTGACTAGATCTTCAGTAATAGGGACGAATTTTTGTGCTCCGTGGCGTAAAAAGTAAAGCCCGACTTTATCCGGCATTTTTCCAAATTGTTCGTGATAGAGTAAGACGTAGATTGCTAGTTGAAGTTTATAGTCTTCTGAGACTTCATCGCTTCTGCTTGTTTTATAATCCAAGATCGTTATTTCTCCGTCAGTTTTGTGGACTGCGTCTATGTAGCCGCGAACTTTGTGTTTTTCTGACATAATCGCGAGTTCTGTTTCGGGTTTAAGGATCTCAAAAGCGCCTGAAAGGCCTTTTCCGTTCATTAAGAGTTTGAGTTTTTGTGAGAAGAGAATAAGAAATTGGTCGAGCATGTGTAAACTATCCTGATAATAGGTTTTGATGGTTTCTTTGTCTTCTGCTAAAGCGCTTAATTTCGGTACTGATTCTATCCAGGCTTGGTTGAAAGAATTAAGTAAATGGTTTCTAAGTTCTTGTTCGTAGTGATTAAAGCTTAAAGTATTGGCGTCTAAGGTAAAGAAGTTCTCTAAAGCGGTGTGTACTGCAGTTCCATTAATGGTGGCTATTGAGTCTTTTGAAGGTAAGCCGAGTTTGTAGTGGTAGAAGTATTTTCTAGGGCAGCTTCGAAAAGTGTTGATGCTGCTTGCTGATTCTATTCTGCTCATGCTCTTTTTTCAGGTTTTTCAAAGTAGCTGTCTTTTAAAGCTTTATGATACTCGAATAGTGCTTTCTTGCAAAGCTTTTTAAATTTTTAAACGTTAGAAAGAGGATGAAATGTCCTAAATGTAGTTCACAAAAAGTAAAGTTCGTTGAGATAAAGGGAAGTAGATTCTTAGTATGCGATGCTTGTGGGTATGATGAGTCTGAAATCTTAGAGGTGTATCCAGAGCAGAGGTCCACCCAATCGGGCAAGTCAAAGTTTTCTCCGTATAAGACGGGTGGTTCAAGAAGAACGCTTAAATAGTCGTTTTTTCAAAAAAAAGTAATGAAAAAGAGGGTGAAGAGAAAGGTATTTTCTAGAGTACTTGAGAAAGAGTTAAAGAAGCAAGATCTTGAAGCTGCTAAAGAGAAGATTAGTTTTACAAAAGAAAAAAGTTTAAAGCGAGATAGGTTTCAAAAGACATCTAGAGAGCGGTTTTTTCAAAGTTTAAAGACTTTTTTAAAAGATGTTCAAACAATTACTATTCCGCCTTATCTTTCTATTGAACATCATCATGAAGCGAAAGGATTGCCTACGACGGTGAGTTTACCTTTTTGGGGACTTGTTGCTCTACTTTGTGTAATTATTGTACTCCTTCTAGTATCTTTTTTTATTGGAGAGCATAATGGTTTTGAGCAAGGAAGTAAAGTTGCGATTCCGATTCCTGTAATAAAAGAAAAGAAGGTTGATCCTTCTTTTGATGCCTGTTTGCCATATAGTAATGCGACGGTTTACAAAGCAATTGTGCTTTCTTTGAAAAGATGTAATGATTTTTATAATAATAAAATCCCCCAGATTCCTACATTTAATACAGTATACAATGAGTTAATTATTAATCAAGTGACGAATGCTACAGAATTAAGATAACGCCGCGACCCTGATTTGAACAGGGATACCCTTTCGGGTCAAGCTCTATGGTTGTAAAATTCCAGGCTTGTGCCATGCCGGATTAGGCGACCGCGGCTTAAAGGAAAAAGATTTAATGAACCTATTTAAAATTAACTTTATTTGAATGCGGCTCGGTCAGCCATAGTTTTTTAGGGAAAACTTGCTATATAAAATTTTGTTTTAATAAAAAGATATTTAAAGGAGAATTTTCAGAAAGTTTTGACAATGGGCGCGAAAGAAACGATCCAAACGTTATTAGATCAATCAGATATAAAGATTAATGGTTCAAGGCCGTGGGATATTCAGGTCCATGACGAGCGGTTCTATAATCGAGTTCTTACTAAAGGAACTTTAGGTATTGGAGAATCCTATATGGACGGTTGGTGGGATTGTGAAGGTTTAGATGAGACTGCAAGTAGGTTATTAAAGAATAATATTGCGCAAAGATTATCAAAATTTGCAGCAGCCTGGCTTTTT
>CAZCCK010000002.1:0-84636 GCA_964497265.1 Candidatus Woesearchaeota archaeon
ATCTGCCGATTTGAAAGGTCAGAAAGCGACAAAGATCTTGATCTCAGGACCAGGTAGAGGAGCGACGCAGAAAGAGGCTATCTCCGATGCTGTAAAGAATATGAATAAGTTACAAACTATTTTAATTACTGGTTCTCTTCCGACAAAGTTAGAGATTGTAAAGTTAGATACGATCTCTCCTTCTTTAGGAGAAACATTTGTAAATAATACGCTTTTAGTGGGATTAGTGGCTATCCTTGTCGTTGCGATAATTATTTACATAAGATACAGATACTTAAAGATCGTAATTCCGATTATGATTACGGTTTTAAGTGAAATTTTTATTGTGTTAGGATTAGCAGCCCTATTTAGATATAATTTGGATCTTGCTGCGATTGCGGGCATCATTGCTGCGGTGGGTACAGGTGTTGATGATCAGATTGTAATTACAGATGAAATTCTATTTGGAGAGCAAGCTGAAGCAAATCTAAAAGGAAAGATAAAGAAAGCGTTTTTTGTAATTCTTGCTTCTTATGCGACTACGGTTGCTGCGATGCTTCCATTATTGAGAGCTGGCGCAGGTTTGTTAACAGGTTTTGCACTAACAACGATTGCAGGAGTAACAGTAGGAGTTTTAATCACAAGACCTGCCTTTGCTGCGATCATTCGAGCTTTGATGGAATGAAAAGGCTTTTAAAGGAGCGCCTCCCAAAAGAGTGAGAGGTGACATATGGCAAGTGAAGACACAATTCTTCTGTATATTATTCTAGGTTTGGTGATTGGAATTATTTATTCTTTGAGGAGAATTTATTTTTTAGAAAAGAAACTAGCAAGTTTAGATGTTAAGTTAACACAATTAGTAACGAAAAAGAGGAGATGACTATGGAACCAATAGAATTAATATTATTTGTAGCGATTTTAGGAACTTTAGGCGGGATTGCTTATGGAATTGAGCATTTAAAGGCAGAATTTGAAGATTTCAAGAAAGGTATGAAGGGTTCTTCAAAAAAGAAAAGGTAGAATTTATTGAGAAGGATCGACTGGAAGATATTCTATCGTTCTTTTTATTTTAAGTTGTGTTGGCTTTCCTAAAGCGACATATGCTTTAAAAGGGAAGGTGTGAAAAGGGTCAATTAGTGAAGAATCTTCAAGGGTTTTGTAGCAGACGTGTTCTATTTTATAGCGTACTCCGGAAGTGAGGATTCCCTCCCCATTTGTACCGCAAGAATCGAGAAGAGAAGGTTCGTGTTCGGTATCTGTTTCTGAACCTAATTTTGTGGTAAGGGTAACGTGGATACTTTCGATTTCTGCAAGAAGTTCAAGGACGAATTTCATAGGAAAGGATCAAGAAGCAAAATTTAAAAGAGTGGCGGGGAGTATAGAAAGCTTTTTATAGAGTTCTCATTTGCTTTCCGTAACCAATGACATTTTGGAGGTTACGATGATAGATTTGAATACTGAAGTAGCAAAAGATCTTGTTGAAAAAACGTTTGAAGCGATTGAGCTTGCTAAGAAGACGGGCAAGATTAAAAAGGGAACAAACGAAACGACAAAAGCTGTTGAAAGAGGCACTGCAAAGCTTGTTGTGGTTGCTAAAGACGTGAATCCTAAAGAAATTATTATGCATCTTCCCGCGTTATGTGAAGAGAAGGATATTCCTTTTGTACCAATTAACAGCAGAGAAGAATTAGGAACTGCTGCAGGTTTGGGAATTCCGACAAGCGCGGTGTGTGTTCTGCAAGAAGGCGAAGCAAAGAATCTAATTAAAGAGATTGCCACGAAGTTAAAGCAATAAAATGGCAGAAAAAAAAGATAAGAAACCGACAACGAAAGAAGAGAGTTCTACTGAAAGTAAGCCTGCTCAAAAACCTTCAGGATCTTCATTTACGCAGGCGACTCCTGCTGTTGTTGAAGAGATCGTTGGAAGAACAGGTATGCGTGGAGAGGTTATTCAGGTAAGGTGTAAGATTCTTGAAGGCGTTGATGAAAAAAGAGTGTTAAGAAGAAATGTTAAAGGTCCAATTCGAATTGGGGATGTTTTAATGCTTAGAGAGACTGAGATTGAAGCTAGAAAATTAACGCAGGGTAGGAAGTAATGGTAAAGTGTACTTTTTGTGGTTCTGAAGTTGAGAAAGGAACTGGATTGATGTTTGTAAAAGTAGACGGAACAATTTATTATTATTGTTCTACAAAATGTGAAAAGAATATGTTGAAGTTAAAGAGAATCCCGAGAAATGTTGCCTGGACTGTAGAGGCGCGTAAGTTTAAAGGGAAAGCAGAAAAGAAAGATGATTGAGCGTACTTTAGTTCTTGTAAAGCCTGACGGAGTAAAGAGGGGGCTTATTGGAGAGATTATAACGCGCTTTGAAAAAGCGGCTTTAAAGATTGTGGGAATGAAAATGGTCCATATAAGTAGGGAGCTTGCTTTAAGTCATTATCCTGTGACTGAACAATGGTATACAAAAGTAGGAAAGAACACGTTAGACGATTCTAAAAAGTATGGGATAAGTGCTAAGGAAGTGATAGGCACTGAAGATCCTATTGAGATTGGAAAGAAGGTGCATAATTGGAATGTTGATTTTTTAACGTCTGGTCCTGTAGTTGCGATAGTTCTAGAAGGTTTTCATGCGGTAGAAGCGGTAAGAAAGATTGCGGGTACGACAGTACCTAATCTAGCTGGAGCAGGAACGATTAGGGGAGATTTTTCTACGCATTCTGCGTTAAGTGCGAATGTCAGAAACAGTGCTATTCCTAATTTAGTGCATGCTTCTGGAGAAGTTGAAGAGGCGAAAAGAGAGATTAAGTTGTGGTTTTCAGAGAAAGAGTTGCATTCTTATAAAAATATACATGATAATTAGAAAAGAACCCTTCTTCAGTGTGAGAGTTACCAAAGAAGGGTTCTAAAACCCAAAAACATTAAGCTTCTTCAGAGTTGTAGTATCCCATATAAAATGCATAGTCACCGGGATTCTCTTCTTCAAAATCTTCAGAGAAATCAATCCCCAGGCTTTCGCGCTCTTCCTCTTCAAACACCTTTTTTCTATAGTGAATTCCCATATTCTACACCCCCCAGTTTATCCATGAGACTATAGATTGAAAATCTTATTTATATTTAACCCATATTTGAGATATAAAGAATATACGCTTATAAGTAAAGGGTGCCAAAAGGTTTTATAAAGATACTGATGCTCGTTTAAGAAAATGTTAAGACAAGTTATAGTTACAATCATGGGAAATGTTGATGCTGGAAAGTCTCAGATAATTGATACTATAAAAAAAACTTCTATTGTGGAGTCAGAGCCGGGAAGAATTACTCAGTCAATTAAAGCGTATGCTGTTCCTATTGAGGGAGTAAAGGAAATTTGTAAAAATCTTTTAGATTTGAGTAAGATTAAGGTTCCAGGTCTTTTGTTTTTAGATACGCCAGGTCACAAAGCGTTTTCTAATTTGAGAAAGAGAGGAGGTTCTCTTGCAGATATTGCGATTTTAGTGGTTGATGTTCAGGAAGGGTTAAAGCCACAGACAATTGAGAGTATTGAAATTTTGAAAGAAACAAAAACTCCTTTTGTTGTGGCGTTAAATAAGATTGATTTATTGCAAGGATGGCAGAAGAAAGAAAGTGGATTAATTAAGAATATTAGTGTTCAAAATGAGAGTACGAAACAGTTATTAGAAAAGAAGTTGTATGATCTTGTTGCTGCTTTGTATGAGAAAGGATTGAATGCTGAGCGCTTTGATCGTGTTGATGATTACACAAAGCAGCTTGCGATGATTCCGGTTTCTGCAAAGACAGCTGAAGGGATTCCAGAGTTATTGATGGTGATTACGGGTCTTGCGCAAAAGTTTCTAGAAAGTTCTCTTAATTATGAGAGTGAAAGTCCTGCGAAAGGAACCGTGTTAGAGATTGTGGAAGAAAGGGGTCTTGGTGCTACTGCAGATGTGATTATTTATGATGGTCAGATAAAGGTGGGGGATCAGATTGTTCTTGGAACGTTAAATAATCCGGTAGTTACAAAGGTAAAAGCGTTGTTGTTAGGAGAAGAGGGTAGATTTAAGCAGTTAAAAGACGCCCATGCTGCGATTGGAATAAAAATTGCAGCGCCAAATTTAAATGAAGTTATTCCAGGTATGCCTGTTCGAGTAGCGAATAAAGAGTTAGAAAAAACAAAGATTGAGATTATGCAAGAGGTAAAAGAGTTAACGTTAGAGTTAGATGACGAGGGGATTATTGTCAAGGCTGATTCGCTAGGTTCGTTGGAAGGATTGATTAATCTTTTAAGAGAGAAGAAGGTGAAGATTAAAAGGGCGAGTATTGGTCCTGTTTCTAAGAAAGATGTTGCTGAAGCCAGTTCTGAAGTTGATGTGTTGAATCAAGTTATTCTAGCGTTCAAGGTCAAGACGTTAGAGTCTGATCAAGTGAAGGTGTTTAGTGGAAATGTAATTTATACGTTATTTGAGAATTTTGAAGCGTGGCTAGTGAAGACGCGGGAAGAGCGCGAAGCGAATAAGATTAAGAATCTGGTGTGGCCGTGTAAGATTAAGATTTTAGAAGGATATATTTTTAGACAGTCTAATCCTGCGATTGTTGGGGTTGATATTTTAGCTGGAAAGTTAAAGGCGGGAACGCCTGTTTTTAAAGAGAATGTTGTTACTTCTGTGAAAGCGATTCAACATGAGGGAGAGAATGTTTCTGAAGCGAAGAAAGGTCAGTCTGTGGCTGTTTCGTTACCTGATGTGACGGTGAATAGGCAGATTAAGGAAGGCGATGTGTTGTATACTGATGTTTCAGAGGAACATTTTAAGGCGTTTAAGAAATTAAAAAAGTATTTAAATGAAGACGAAATCCTGGTTCTAAAGGAAATCGCTGAGTTTAAGCGAAAATCAAATTCGATGTGGGGAATGTAAATTGGCTGAATGTAAAGTTGTTGTAAATGATGTAAAATCTGGAAAGAGCTATCAGAAAGTACTTCCTGAAAATGTTTTCATTGGTAGAAAGGTTGGAGAAAAGGTTGCTGGTGAAGAGATTGGTCTTGACGGTTATGAATTAGAGTTAAGTGGTGCTTCTGATAATGCAGGTTTTCCTGTTAGAAAAGATTTGCCTGGTGTTGGAAGAAAGCAGTTAGTATTAACTCAAGGTCCAGGATTAAGATTAAGACATGCTGAAGAAGGGATTAGAGTAAAGAAAACGGTTACTTCAAATAATATTGATCAGAATATTGTTCAGATTAATTTGAAAGTTCTTTCTTATGGTTCTAAGTCTGTGACAGAAGCTTTGGGTATTGTGCCTAAAGAAGAAGCTAAAGCGGCTTAATTTTTAATTATTTTTTTATTAAAAAGTTTTATATTTTACAAATTTAAAGTCAGTTCCTTCTATTTCATAAAGTTCATATCTTTGAACAGAGGGATTCCAATAAAAGTTAATTGCATGAGGAACATTGTTAATATACTGAGTAACACCCCTAGTATACCCAAAGGTCATTCTTACAAGATCCTGATTTTGAGCAAAAGGGGTTGGAGAAGTGGGGGTTAAATAAAGATGTTCATTATCTAAACCAGTAAATAAAACACCTGCAAAAACAATGGCTTCAGAAGGATTTCCAATTACATTCTGATAAGGCACTATTTTTCCAGTAGCTCTATCTTTATAATAAATCTGATAAGCGATTTGACCTGTTGCATTTCTTCCGTAATATAAGTAGGTTTCATCAGTCAACGGGAGGCCTGTTGACTCTCTCCCAGGTAATACCTGTACTGCACCTGCCGCCGAAGGAGTAGGTGTAATCTGAAAGAAAGATCCACTTTCCTGAGTGATAATTACTACTCTTCCGTTTTGAATATTTGGAGTAGCACTTTTAGTAGAATAATAAAGATTTCTTATACCCCCTTCAAATGTCCATCTTACTTGCGCAGAAGTAATTTCTCTACAAAAACCGCTTACTGCACTACAAACCTGACCCGAAGGACAAGTTCCTTGTATATTAGGTCCACCGGAACAAGGTTGAACACACATTTTATTGGAACACATAAGAGATAAGCATTGTCGATTTCCATAAGGACAAATGCTGCCTAAAGCGAGATTAGAAGTAACACAATTTCCAGAAAATACTCCTGGAGCGATATAACAGATTTTGTTAGTTCCGCATTGGCTGTCTCTTGTGCAACTAGTTAGCAGGGTTTGTTGTCCGGTTACATCTTTGATGCTATCTCCAGTTACAGTATTTGATGCACTTACAAGGCTTGCACCGGTTAGACTTCCTGCTAATGCAGTTATAAAAACAACAACACCGATTAAGAGTATTAAAATTCCTGCTGTTAGATCCGTAGTTTTTAGATTTGTTTTATTTGGTTTCATTTTTTTAAATCTTCAGTAATGACTTTCCATAACTACCGCGCGATTAATTTCTTCTTTAGAAAGTCCTTTTTTAAATAAGTTTTTAACTTTGGAAAAGAATCTTGGATCTTTGTATCGTTCGCCAATTAAAGCTGCAGCGAGTTTTTTGTATTGAACGACAGCTTCGCTTTTTGGATTTAGGGTAGCAGCAGGGGTTGTTTTTGCAAGAGAATGTAAGAGCGTATCATCATACTGAAGTAAAGAAACAACTGGTGTTTTTGTTGTTTCTTCAATTTCTTGCATATTAAGTTCGTATTTTTTCCCGCGAATTTTATTTAAAATGATTCCTGCTACGCGCACTTTCTTTTGTTTTGCAGTTTTTAAAGCGTGGAGTGTGGAAGCGAGGGTAACATAGTCAGGTGTGCTTAAAATGAAGAGTTCATCGGAAGCATTGATAGTAGCAAGAATCTCTTCATTAAGACAAGGAGAAGAATCGATAAGGATGAGATCGTAATGATTTCTTAAAGAATGGAGTTGTTGTTTAAATTTTTCAGTGTTGACTTTTCTTGAGAGTAATGAAGCGGGTAAAACGTGTAAACCTGAAGAATGTTCGTAAACCGCTTTTGAGATCGGTACTTTTCCTTCAAGAACGTCATGGATAGTATATTGGGGTTGAGTAAAGCCAAAGTGTAATCCTAAGTTTGGTCCAGAAAAGTTTGCGTCAACAACTAAAACTTTTTTATCAAAATCCTTAGCAAGAATTGTGCCTAAATTTGCAACGCTGGAAGTTTTTCCAACACCACCTTTAATAGAGATAAAACCGATAATCTTAGCGTGCATACTTTGTCCTCTTTAAAGATAATTTTTAGTTAATCCTATATAAAGTTTTCTTTATTTCTTCTTTTCTACAAGTTCGGGAATGAGCTTATCTGAATTTAAGAAGTATTGCCAGCAAAGGTATTCTTTTCCCATTTTAGATTTTTTAAGAAGTTTAACCTTACTACCGTCTAAGTTAAAGTAAGCGAATGTTCCTTTAGGTGTTTTGAAGAAATAATCTCCATCTTTCCAGTTACCCGTAAGGTCTTTGAGAAATTTGACAAAGTCTTGTTGAGTCTTAACGCATTTCTTTTCTAGTTTAAGTGTTGGTTTAAACTGGTAAACAATAGAATAGTTTGACCTCACTTGCATGACAGTCATCTTCTCATCTAAAACCATTCTCTCACAAGAATTCCGAAAGCAAGCTTTTATTTAAAGTTTTTGGGTTTTAGAAAAGTTTAGTCTGGACTGAAATCGTCTACTTTTTGGGTGAATTCTTGGTCTGTTTTGATTTGGCCTTTAGTTTTTAGGTATTCTTTTGTTAGAATCCAGAATACGAGACCTAAGCTCTTTTTTCCTTTATTATTACAGGGAACAACAAGGTCTACATTTTGAATTTCATTGTTTGTGTCACAAAGTGCGATAACCGGAATTCCTATCTTTGCTGCGTCTTCAATGATATTTTTATCAGGAAATGGATCTGTGACAAGGATAAGTTTTACTTCGATAAAGTCTTCTAGTTTAGTATTAGTAAGAATGCCTGGTGGGTATCTTCCAATGTAAGATTTTATTCCTGTGAGTTTTGAGAAGAGTTCTACTGCTTTCCATCCGTTTTCTCTTCTGCAGATGACTAAGATGTCTTTAGGTTCGTAATGGGAGATGAATTTTGCTGCTAGACCGATTCTTTCGTCTATTTTTTGTACGTTTAGAACTGAGAGTCCATCAGGTCGTACTTTGAAGATGAAAGGACCCATTGCTTTTGTTCGAAATTTTGTTCCGATATGTAAGCCTACTTTGAGGTATTCGTCTACAGGAACAAGTTTTGTTTCGTCAGTCATTGTTTTTGTAAAGCCAATTGCAGAAAATGAAGTTCTTGCGTTTTTGTAACCTCAGCAAGTGTCTGTAAAAGTGCTTCCTTTTACAATTGGTTTTAGAATGAGATTTATAGAATACTTATAAAGGTTTCGACGGATTTTAAATAAAAGAAAATAGAAAAAGAAATTATTCTTGTCATCGATTTACAAGTTTTTCTTGAATCTCTTTACAATATCGGTTGCTTCTCCTTTTAAGCCTAATCCGAGTCCGATACCTAAAGCGAGAGCTACCCCTAAGCCCAAAGCACCAACTAAGATTAAAAATGAGTTTTCAAGGATGCTTACGTCAATACCGATTTGGTTAAGACCAACAAGCAAAGCTAAGAATACGATAACTCCTTTGACAATTCCAGTGATAACACGCATTCCTTTCATCTTGGTGTGGCTAGTGATTTGCAAATCAACGTAGTGTGCAAGAGCGATTCCTGCGAAGAAGATGATCACTGCGAAGAGCAAGTTTGGTAACCAGCGTACAAAAGAGCCAAGTAGTGAAGATAAAGTGTCGATACGAAGGATGCTTACTGAAACATTAAGAAAGATGACAAAGACAAACCATTTGACAAGTTCTCCGATCAAAGAAGACCAGTTTGTATGTCCAACTGCTTTAGATAAGTGTGCTTCGCGTAATTGTTTTCCAACAGCTTTTTCTACGAGCCATCGAACAATATACCCTAAAAAGTAAGCAACAACATAGCCCAAAATAAGAACTAAAAGAGCAAGAATAATTCCCGGTAAAATGCTAACCAAAGCATAAAATAAAACTCGAAAAGGATCTAAAAGTAAATTTCCTGTTAAACGTAAAGATTCAACTACCATCTAAAAACACACCTCCATTTTTAAGTAATTCTGCGAAAAGGGGTTTATATAATTTTTGGTTTTTCTTTGAGTTGGTCTTTGAGTTTGCTTAATTTTTTAACAATAGATTTTGACTGATCCGTTATTTTTACGATGGGAAAACCAAGTGCTACTGCAAGGGTTTCTTCGTGAAGAGAAAGATTGTAAAAAAGATTAATCTTTTTTTCTTTAAGGGCTTTAACATTTTTTTCTAATTCTAAAAGAGAGGAAAAAGAAAGTAAGACCGCGTTCAAATCGTCCGAAGTGATTTTCTCTAGATCTGTAAGGGTATTGCAGATAAAAGTAGTTGCTTTGTGTTGTTCTGTGAGTTTTTTGAGTTCTTCAAGAGAAGTGCTGGCTTGTTCAACATACAAAAGGTTATGTTTAGCGATGAGGAAAGAAACTTGGTCTAGAGGAATTTTTCCAGCAAAATTTACGCCAAGGCGAATTTCAAATTCAAAGTGAAGGTTGCTTTGTTTTAAGATTTCTTGAATTTTATCAAGCACTTGGTCTTCAGAAAGGGATTCTAGATCTTCAATTCTTTTACTGAGTTCGGAGCGAAGATGCAAATTAGCGAAAGCGGCTTTATCAAAGTTAGAAGCGTTTAAAGATAAAGAAAGAAATTGGATTCCGTTTTTCTTCTCTAAAAGGACATGCATGGGTCGAGGAATTTGTTTAATATCTGAAGAAAAAAATTCTAGAGGTTTTTTTAAAGAGTTGAAAGCGGCAATTTCTAAAGCGTTTGTTAAAGGTAAATCTTCAAAAAGGTGAAGTTTTGAAAAATCTTCTTTTGTTTCAAGAGAAATGCCTTTGACTTTTGAAGCGATTTCATCAAGATTGTAAGAGGATAAATCAAATGAAGCTTTTCCTTTGCCTTGATCGCAAACGAGAACGAGTGTTGGTTTTTTAAAAAAGAAGAACCCTCTTTTGTAGAGTAGATCTTTTATAATCATCAGTCTTCTGCTTTTTTAGGCATTGGCCTTTTGATAGAGATAGGAAGAACGTTTTTATCGAGTTCGAGTTTTGCGATTTCGATAGGATTGTAAGCGAGTCTTTCCATATCTTCTTCTTTCAAATCTAAGATGAGTGGTGCGCCCATTGCGAGTTGAAGAGCTCTAGCACCCACAAGGCGTGCTCGTTCGTATTTAGTTAAGACTTCCATGTTTTATAAGTACCTCCGGAGTTCTGCTGTTTTTTCTTGTGCGATTTCCACCATTTTTTCAATGTCTTCGATGCTAAGTCCTTTTTCTCCTCCTTTTTGGAGAGCGCAGATTGTTCCGTCTTCTAAGCAGGCAACGGTTAGGCGCGCGTCAGTGTTATTCTCTTCGTTTTTTCCTGGATCTACAACAAAAGTGTCTCCAACTTTGAGAACGGTGCATGAGACAGGTAACCTTTGTAAAGGAAGTTTCTGGTCTGAAAGTTCTCCGTATTGAACTTTTTCATCGACGATTTTAGGGAATTTTGCGTCTTTCAAAGCTGCCAGAGCTGCCAGAGCTGCTGCGTCAAAAAGGTTTCCGTCATCGTTTAGAGGATAGATATCGATGAGGACAATCCACATTTTTTCTCCTTCTTTGATGCAGAGTTTTTTAAAGTCTAATGCTTTTCCTTCTCGGATTGCTCGGTCTACGACTCTTGAAAGTTCAATTGATTCTACGCTTGGTGGACCTGATTCGAAATCAGGACTGGAAAGAGGAAGAAGTTCTGCGTTGACCATGATACTTCCTTCATCTGGTTTATCAGAGTAAGGTTCTCCAAGTTCCAGTTTTATTCCGACAACTACTTCTGTTTTTCCGATAAGAACGCGTGCGGATCCTTCTGCGCTTCGCGGAGATATTTTGTATTCGATTTGAACAGGTCGATATTCTCTAAAGTCTCTTCCGTCTTCCCTCATTCCTTTTTTGAGGGTGCTAACTAAATGTTCTTTGATAATGTCTGTCATTATTCCTCCTTGTACCTATCTTTTAACGCTTTTACTTGGAGTTCCTTGATTTGTTGACATCCTTTTCTAGCGAGTTTAAGAGCTTCTACTAATTCTTCTTTGGTGAGTTCTCCGTCATCTTGAAGGAGTGTGACTTGTCCGCTTCGAGCAGCCATTGCGATAGGAATATCTGCCATTCCACCTTCAAAGTCTTCTTCTTCTTTTGTGACGTCAAGTACGATTTTGTTTCCTATTCTTCCAACCGCGACTGCGGTTACTAAGTCTTTCATAGGTATTCCTGCGTCTGCGAGAGCCATTGCTGCTGCGGTTATTCCTGCGCAGCGTGTTCCAGCGTCGGTTTGTACGAGTTCTACAAAAACATCAATAACAGTGCTAGGGAAAGATTCCAATTCTAAAACCGGAATTAGTGCTTTTTCCATGACCATTGAGATTTCTCTGCTTCTTCTGCTTGGTCCAGGTCTTACGCGTTCTCCAGATCCGGAGAATGCGAGCATGTTGTAGTTGCAGCGTAAAATTCCTTTTTGAGGATCTTGTAAAAATTGAGGGTAAAGTTCACGCGGACCATAAACTGCAGCGTAAGCGTGAGTGTTTCCTACTTTAAAATAAGCGCTTCCTGTTGCGCGGGCAATGACTCCTACTTTTGCTTCCATTGGTCTGAGTTCATCTGGTTTTCTTCCATCAAAACGTTTATCATAATTCATTGTTCTTTGCTCCTATCTAAGAATTCTTTGATTCTGTCTGTTAATCCTGAGACGTGACTTTCTGCTTCTATTTTTTCAATTGCTCTAACTGCGATAAGTTCTTTTTTAGGATCTTCTCCAGAGAGCCAAACAAGTCCGTTTTGACCGACTGAGATTTTGCAGTCAGTAGATTCTTTGATCATAGTAATCATACTTCCTTGTTTACCAATAATGCGAGGTACTTTAGAAGGTGTTACGCGTAAGATTCTTCCAGGTCCGAGTTTTCTTAATCCTGGTCCTTTCATAGTGAGGTCAATGAGTTTTCCTGCGCCTGCTACTGCGGTTATCTGGCAAACAATCCAATCTCCATAATTGTAGTATTGACTTAAGTCAGCAGTTTTTTCGATGAATTCTGTTGATCCGTCTCTTAAAGCTAAGTTTGCTTCAAAAGCCCAGTCGATATCTACTCTCCATCCGCTAAAACCCATTGCTGCGACTTTTCCTAAAACAATATCGTCGCGTTTTGGAAGGTATTTTCCTGCGAGAGGAATTATTTTTACAAGTCTTCCGCTGACATTGACAAGTCCGACTTTGGTGGAAATCAATTTTTCTCCGTCTCTAAGGACGTCTGTTCCCGGTAAGAAGTCCATGCCTTCTGCAAGTTCTTCTCCAGGTACAACAATTGCTTTATCTTCAATAAGTAAGGTTCCCATTGTTATTTTGCTCCTAAGATTTTTAATTCAATATCTCCTTTTGTAAGATTATTTAAGCTAGTTTCTAGTTCTTCTTGTAATCCTGCGGGAATTTCAACAGTTGCACTTAAGCTCCCGTCGCTTTCCCAGTTTTCTTTAAGTATTTTTGTCATTTGTTTTAAAGTAATTAATGCTCGTCCTGCGTATTTGACTGGAATTCTTAAGTAGAGTTCCCTTATTTCAAATTTTATAGGAAGATGTTCTCTTAATGCTTTGACTATTTCGTGAAGTTGCGCTTCTGCAGATTTGTGGGCATCGATTTTAACTTTTGCGTCATGCATCGCAGTTTCGATCCTGTTAGGAGGATGGGGTTTTCCATTGTTTGGATCTACGACGTTTCGATGAAGAAGGTCCACAATTTGCTTTCTTCTTTGTTCAACTTCTTTCTTAAGCATTTCCTCAGTCAAAGGAACATGACCTTCTTTTAAGATGATTTTTGCGACTTCAAGAGGGTCATCTGTTCCGAAGAGTTTCTTCATTTCGTGTTCTGAGGCGCGTTTTCCTTTTTTTGCGTCTTCGTAAATTCCTTCAATCACCAGAACGTCATCTAAAGAAACACTTTTTCCTTGTCTATAAAGGCTGGCTTGTTCTGGATGAATGAGTATTTCAAATTCTTTTCCGCCTTTCTTGATTTTTGCGATGACTGATTTTTCTTCGGGCATGTTATTGAGCTTTTTTTAGCTTCCTCAAGTAATCCTTACTGATACGCTTAAAGTTCCTATCGCTTGTTTTGATATAGGATCCGTCTATGCGTTCAATATCGAAATCTTTTCCAAAGACTTTTTTCATTGCGTTAATTCCAAGTTTTATTCCTTGTTCAATAGTTAATTCATCATTATACTCTTTTTCTAATATTTCTTTGAGTTGAGTTTCTGCTTCTCCAAGAGCTGTCGCTTTATAGCGGAAGTAAATTCCGGTTACGTCTGTAGCGTAAAGTTGAGGTCCTTCATCATCTACACCTGCGAAAAGAATTGAAACTCCAAATGGACGTGCTCCACCATACTGAGTAAAAGCTTGTTTCATATTCGCGATTTCTTTTACAAGAGTGAGAGTGTCAATTGCAGAGTCATAGCTTACTCTATTTTGTTGAGCTAAGACTTGCGCTTTTTCGATTAAGACGCGACCATCCATTAAAAAGCCTGTTGCGCTTGCGCCAATATGATCATCAATTTGAAATACTTTTTCAATACTATCTGGCATGATGAGTGGTTCTATAACTCGTTTGTCTGCTAAGAGAATAACTCCATCTTTGCATACAAGACCCAAGCTTGTGGTCCCTTGTCGTACTGCTTTTTTTGCATACTCTACCTGTAAGAGTCGTCCGTCTGGACTAAACATTGTGCTACTTCGATCGTAGCCCATCATTTGATGACTAATTGTTGGTTGCATTTTTCCTCCTTTAATGAATCATAAATTTGTTTCTAGCTTTGTTAAGAGTTCCAGAAACGCCAATACTGGTTACAAGGGCATCTGTTTTATTAATTTTTCTAATTAAAACAAAGACCGCTTTAAGGTGATCCAGATAGCGAGAAGAAACTTTCAAAATACCTTTATTTTCTTTCCAATCATCTAAAAGTTCTATTCCTGCTTGAGCTTGGCCTAGTCTTCCTAAAAAAGAGTGAATTTCTTTGAAGAGCGATTCTTTAAATTCTTTAAATGGTATTGTTTCGGCAGCGATGAGTTCAAAAACAAGATATCTTCGTTTTTCTTTCAGACTAGGTAAAAGGCTAGCCATTTTCTGTTGTTTCATAACTGAAATAGTAGAACTTAAGCGTTCTTTCTCCTTCTCGTACAAAAGAGCGAACGTTTGGGAATTTATAAACCTTGCGTCTACTCGTGAGGGGGTTGGCTGCGGGGAGGATAACCTATTCCGAGTTTGTATTTAAGATCATCTGCAAAATAGAACAAAAGTGAGATAAACAGGATAAGTCCGAGAAGTGCGATCCACCAATAGCGTAAAGAATCTCCGAAGGTTTCTTCTAAAGAAAGTTGTAGTTTTGTAAAGAGGGAGAGTTGAGGCGGTGTTATTTTACTAGTGTAAATTTTGGGGATTGGAAGTTCTGCTAAAAGGCTTACGTCGAGAGTTTTTTTGAAATGGAGTTGGATGGTTTTAGAGTCTCCAGTTTTCAAGGCAGGGTAGACGACCATAAAGGAAGGGTCTTCTTTAACGATTTTAACCAATTTTTCATTCTGGGTTTCTAGATTTATATCTCGTGCTTTTTCTGAGAAAGATTTTGGCAAATCCAGATAAATGAAAACGTCTTGAAGAGCGTTTATTCCGGTATAATTAAGGAAGAGTTTGAGTGTGCTTTCATCGTCTTTAGTGATAATTTTTTTATCAAAACTGAATCCTGAAACTTCTATCATTCCTTGTGAAAAAGTTTCGTTTTCATAGAGTTGATTGATGGTATCTTCAAGTTCTGCTGGAAGAACAGCAGGGGTTTCTTTTTGAGAGGTTGAAACAGCAGGTGTTTCTTCCGTGTTAATGACGGATTTAGATTTTGAGGAGCCGCCTCCACCTCCACCACTAGCACCTCCACTGCTACTTCCCCCACTATCACTACTCGAAGTTGAGGAGCTACCGATCGTAAAATTGTAAGTTCCGTTAGTTTGGCAATTGGAGGCCGTATCGCAGGTAGTGACATTATAGGAGTAGGTTGTGCTAGTTAAACTAGTGAGAGAAAGAGAATGGCTTGTGACTGAAGAGGATGAAGTTTTAAAAGATCCTAAGCTTGTGCTTGTTCCATAGGAGAGTGAAGAGTTTCCAGATTCTGAGCTTGTCCAACTGATAGTTGCGCTTGATCCAGAAGTACTTGCGCTGATTGCGCTTTGTACTGGACTGGTTGTATCTTTAGTGACCGTGAGAAGAGTGTAAACGCTTTGTGTTCCTAAAAGATCGCTTGCGTTAACTTTGAGCGTGTAGCTTCCTTCCGCAACGCTGCTTAGGTTAAAAGTTGCGTTCCAGTAATCTTTGCTTACGTTGGTTAGTTGTATCCATGAAGAGACTGTACTTGAGTTTTGCCAAAGGTAGTAGATAGCAGAGGCGTTTACTCCTGAAGAGGTATCTTGGACGCTTACGTTAACGATAAAATTTGTGCGAAAGGCTTGACCTTGAGTAGGACTAATGAAGCTAACTATTGGTCCTGCGCTGTCAACGCTAAAGGTAACCGAGGTTTGATTGCTATTTCCTGCAGAGTCATTTGCGTATGCGATAAGTGTTGTGCTTCCTTCAGGAAAGGTTCTGTAAATTTCAGTGGTGTAAGTTTCGTTTCCAGTTCCGTTGAAAAAGCTAAAGGTGTCAATGTCATTACTGCCACTTAAGTTGATGAGCACGCTGTTTATTGAGTAGCTTGTATTGGCGGGACTAAGGATGGTGATCTGCGGAGGAGTGAGGTCTACAGTGAAAGTGAAGTTAGTTTGATTTTGGATGTTCGTGCTTGTATTTGCGTAAGCAATGAGCGTATACGTCCCTGCGCTATAGGTCCTAGTGATTGGTTGAGTGTAGGTTTCATTCGCTGTTCCGTTAAAGAGTACAATCGTTTGAGTATTACTGCTGTTAGTAAGGTTAATCAAGATTGAAGGATTATTTGTAGAGTTTCGAGTTGGACTCGCAAAGGAGATTGTTGGCGAGAGAGAAGTTGTAAAGGTTACAGAGGTAGAATTAAGATTTCCTTTAGAGTCATTAGTGTAAAGAATAAGAGTGTGTGTTCCGTAGCTTACATTGAAAGTGGTATTTCCGTTTAAGGTCACATTCGCTTGATTATCTAAAGAATAAAAAGTTTTATCCAAGAAAGAATCCGTGGCGGTGTAATTTAAAGATAAAGAGGTATTAGTACTATAGATTGTGTTTCTAGGCTCAGTAAGGGTGAGAGAAGGGGCAAGTGCGTCTAATTGGACCGCAGCGTTAAAGATTTGGATTCTTGAGAACGTGACTCCTGTGGAAGAATCGTAAATAGGAATTCCAGTATTATTCAAAATGCTTTGTAGCGCAAATGGAGAGTAGGTTGTGCCGTTCTCACGGTTTTTATAATTTTGTAAAAGTAAGATCGCTCCAGAGACGTGTGGTGTTGCTTGTGAAGTTCCAGAACCTGTTGCAAATCCTCCAGTATTATAGGTGGAGCTGATTGATCCTCCTGGTGCGAGTAGGTCGGTGAAGCTATTTCTATTGCTGAAGCTAGAGATAGCATCGTTCTTGTCCGTTGAAGAAACTGAGGTTACATTAGTAATGCAAGCAGGCGAAAGCATTTGATTAGTGCTTCCTGAGTTTCCTGCAGCTGCGACAACAGTAATATTTTTTGCTACTGCGCTATTGACTAAAGTCGCTAAGCTATCTGAGTCACAAACGCTGCTACTGTCGCAAGTAGAGGTGAATCCTCCAGAGCATCCTAAGCTTAAGGAGATAACACTAATGTTGTAAGCGGTTCTGTTATTGATGCAGAATTCCATTGCGGATATAAGATCTGAAGTGGTTCCGCTGCCTGAGGAGTTAAGAACTTTAACTGAAACTATTCCCGCTTCAGGAGCGATTCCTTTGTAAGTGTTATCGTTGGAAGCGATAATTCCTGCGATGTGGGTGCCATGCCCATTATTGTCTCCGATAAGGCCGCTAGTTTGGAGGCTTGTTCCGTCGGGACAGCAAGAACTGTTCGTTCCTTCAGTTGCGCTGCAGTAGCAAACTTCTTTTCTTAAGCGAGTGTCGAAAGCGCTATGATTATAGACTCCGCTATCAATCACGCAGGCGCTTAATCCTTTTCCGGTGATATTGAAAGTATTAATTAAAGAATTTTGAACGACTGACGCGTTGGTAAGGGGTCTTGTTGTAACAAGGGTTTGGTAGATTTCGTAATCCTGAGTAACTTTAGAGACTTTAGGATCTTTTTTGAGTTCTTCTAAGGATTGAGAGCTGACTTCTGCGCTAAAGCCTGAGACAAGAGAAAAGCTGATCGTATCGTTAATTCCAGTATCTGCTAAGTTTTCTAAGATTTCTTTTTTGTCAGCTGGATTTTTAACTTTGACAATGACTTTAGCGGATCCTTCTGCTGCTGCCTGTTTTTCGACGACAGGATCAATTTTATTGGTAGTCAAATCAGAAACGCTCATTCCGGTTAAAGGAAGAGATTTGATAAAGAAAATGCTTAAAAAAAGAAGACTAACAATCAGAATGACTGCTTTATTTTTAAAATGCATCCTCTTTTACCTGTAGGAATTAAGGAGAGCGTTAGTATTTAATGTTTTTTCTTCTTAAAATTTCACCTAGACCACTGAGGCTAGTCTTCGCTTCTCCTGGAGTCATTCCTAAAACGCGTAAAAAGCTCAAAAGGTCCTGTGGATTTCGTAGTTCATACTCAGTTTTAGCAAGAGAAAAAAAGAGGAGGGGGATGTGAAATTTTCTGCAGAAAGTGATGTTCTGCATGATCTTACCAAGTTCTTTAGGATCATAAGCGCGATCAAGGGTAAAAGCGATTGCGACACGATTCTTTCGAGCGAGTTCGCAGAGGACTTGATTTAATCCAGAATTACGAGAATGGAAGGAATCTTTTGGTCTTCCTTGGTGAGGATTAAGAAGAATGTCTGTTTGTTTGTTCTCTAAAGCGTTACGGATGGTGGCGTCATCAGTGCCATCAACGATTTTTAAAGATTTGAGTTCTTCTAAAGAGAAGAGGGTTAAACCAAATCGTTTAGCAAAGTCTCGGAGGCGCGTAGTTTTTTCGCAATTGATAACATCAAAGTACATAAACATTTAACTAATGAGAAGCTTTTTAAATTATTCTTATTTGAATTTGAGAATGGGAAAAGTGCCTAAGCACCTGGGAATTATTCTCGATGGGAATAGACGTTTTGCGAAAAGATTAATGTTAAAACCTCAGATGGGTCACGAGTGGGGGTATGAGAAGATTAAAAGAGTGATGGAGTGGTGTCAAGAGTATAACATTCAAGAGTTGACATTATACACTTTTTCTATTGAAAACTTTAACAGACCAAAAGAAGAGTTTGATTATATCATGAAGTTATTTGAGAGAGCTTTTACAGAGTTAAAGAATGAAAAGGAGAGAATAAAGAATATTCAGATTAATTTTATTGGACGTTTAAAGATGTTTCCAGAAAAGGTACAGAAAGCGATGAAAGAATTGATGGAAGAGACTAAAGGCAATAGCCCGTTTAGATTGAATTTCGCGATGGCGTATGGCGGTAGGGCAGAGATTATTGATGCAGTAAAAAAGATCGCGGAGCAAGTGAAAGAAAAGAAATTAAACGTAGAGGAGATTAATGAAAACGTATTTGCTCAGAATCTCTATTTAGATAGCGATCCGGATTTGATTATTCGTACTTCTGAAAAGAGGTTATCGGGTTTTTTAACGTGGCAATCAGTATATAGCGAGATTATTTTTGTGGATAAGCTTTGGCCTGAATTCGAGAAAGAAGATTTTTTAGCGTGTCTTTCTGAGTATCAAGAGCGTGAACGTCGGTTCGGAAAGTAAGTAGAGAGAAGTTTTTTAATTTGGGGTTCAATATTCTTATCGCTAAAGATAATTTCAACAGTATGTCTTTTTTCTAAAGCGTCCACTAAGCAAGTATCAAAGATTTCCGCTTCAAGATTTTCCCGTATTTTAAGAGGAGAGTATTTTCTTTTTTTCAATCTCTTCTTAATTTCTTTAAGATTGCATTTACAAACAATGCAGAGGTCTACCTGAGAAGCGGGGAGGTAATGACTCAGATGAGAATCTACAATAATCCCCTGAGATTTTCTAAGTAAAGGAGAAAGAAGTTTGTTTAGTTGAGCAGTATTTATTTCTTTAGTTTTTCTTTTTTTATCATAGTTGGTGACAACTTCATTATGCTCATTGATGAGTGCGTTAACATCTAGGTAAGAGTAATTAAGTTTTTTTGCAAGTTTTTTAGCAAAAGTTGTTTTTCCGCTACCGACTGAGCCAGTCACAATAATGCGCTTAATCATGGATGAGCGTTCCAAGAAAAGGTTTTCCTAAGAAAAGATTGGAAAGTTCTGAAAGTTTTTTTCCGTTGAGTAAGACAGTTTTTATGCGTTCTTCAAAAATAATTTTTGCTGCGGCTTGGTCTAAAACAAAATGTTCTCCAGAGTGGTAAGGAATTTTTCTAGCTCGCGTGTAAAATTCTTTAAAGGTTATTTCACGAATGAGTTTTGCTCCAGCAAGATGAGGTTCTTTTGTATAAAGTCCGTCCACGTTCGTAAGGTTGATGAAGAGGTCTGCATGAATGTATTTTGCAATTTGTGCTGCGTCTCCATCACTGGTGATGTGCGGCGTGAATCCAAGAGCGCCACAGATAACAATTCTTTCTTTGGAAAGTTGTTTTTTTACTTCTTGTAAAGAATCGGGAGGGAAATATTTTTTCCCAAAGAAAGAGGAAAGTAAATTGGCGTTAAGCTTAGTAGTTTGTATGCCTACAAAACTTGTGTGAGGTTCAGCTATTTTTGAGGCTAGTAAAGCGTTGATATACTTTCGAGCGATAGATCCGCCGCCGGTGACAAGAACGATTTTGTGTTGGCGAGAAAGTTTTTTTATAAAAGAGCTAAAGGAAGAAAGAAAAGAGAGATCAATCTTTTCAGGAATGATTAACGATCCTCCGACTGAAAAAACTAGTGTTGCCATTCTTCGTCCACCGTGAAAAGTTCAGAATCTCCTCCAACATCAAAAAGGTTGAGTCTTGCTCCTGCGTCAAGCCAACCGTGAGCGTAATTTAACGCTGCAAACGCAGTGAGTTTGTCTCCTTTTTTTTGGAAGTGTTTTGCGTCTTCATAATAAGATTGAGCCATCATTAAAAAGTCTTTAGCTGCCGTTTCAACGTTGATCTTTGCGGTTTTATTCAGTTTAACTTTTTTAAGAGCCCTTCCTGTGAGAGAGAAGTAGCGTTCTAATCGTTGGTCTAGTTTTTGAGACATGAGCGTTTTTAAGAGAGAGAATTATTTAAAATTATTGAATCGGTTGTGCTGGTGGTTCGCGTTTGAATTTGAGGTAGTAGATTAAAAATCCAAGACCGGCTAAGAGAACAATCGTAACTAGAATGTAGACCCATGCATAAGAGGGTTGGGCTTGAGGAAGAATTCCTGTGCGAGGAGTATTTTCTTCTGAAGGAGTAAGAGAGGGCGTATTTTCTTGTGTACTTTGAGGAGGTTGAGGGTAGCAGGTTGGATCTTTTGGATCGATACAATGTCCTGGTTCAGGGAATACTTCTTCAGGTGTGATTGACGAACCTCCTCCACCTCCACCTCCGCCACCGCTATCTCCAGAAGGAGGGGTTCCACTAGGAGGGACATCGCTCGGAGGAGGTGTTTCTCCTGGAGGGACATCGCTAGGAGGAGTTTCTACAACAGAAGAGGAAGAGGAACAGCAGATAAGGAGTGGTGCAGTTGGATCGTTACAATCATAAACATGTGCGTCAGTTGGATCGCTTAATCTTAAAACACATTTTTGATCTGAAGCACAAACATCAGTAGTTGAGGTGCAGCTAAAATCAGAATAGCAAAGAGGGGTAGGATCACTTCCATAGGGAATGCCTGCGTGATATCCGCGAAGAGGATCTACATTGATAATAGCGTTTGATCCAGTGCAAGTATGAACGTCTGAAGAAGCGGGCTCATTATTATTGCACAGAGAATAGGTGTAAGTCGTACTGTCCCAGGCTTGAGCGTGTGCATCTGTAGCTTTAGAGAGTTTAAGAATCGTCGCACCGTCCGAAGTACAAGGATAGCTGCTAATAGAGGTGCTTAGTTCTGCGGCAAAAGCAAGAGAGGTAAAACTTAGAAAACAGAGAAGAAAGATAACAGAGATCTTGGAGACGTTCATAGGATTAGCCTTGAAGTGGGGTCTGGTCTAGATTAGCCGGAAGACATTTGCAAGTTCTTCCGGAAGTAGTATCCTGGCAAGTAGTTGCTTTTCCATCGTTAAGATGTGCGCTGTAACAAGTATATTCAATTGAAGCCGTTGTACAGATAGAAGTGCAACTTAAGCTAGAGGTAGTATAGATTGTTGGAGCGAAAAACGCGTGTAATAATTCTTGAAGGCCGTTGATTTCGCCAACGTCATGTGAGCGAATGTGTCTTCGATTAGGAGGAAAGGCAGGTGTAACAGTGGGGGGGATGTTGGATTGTCCTGGAGGAGTATGTGACGGTGGAGGGGAAGCTGCAGGAGGTGTTGTGCTTGGAAGAGTGCTTTGATATGCTGAAGCGACTTGTTGGGAAGTAAGAGCAGTATTAGGATAGACTTTTACATAATCCATGTATCCTACAAAGTATTGAGAACGTGGAGTGGAGCTTAAAGCAAGGTCAGGCCATCCGCCTAAGAGAAGATCATCGGATGCTGTAGCTGGTTTTAGAATAGGTGTCCAAGGACCAGTTTTAGCTAATTGTCCGTTAACGTAGAGTGTGGTAGTATGAGCGGTTTTGTCAAAGACCCAGACAAGATGAGTCCATGCGCGATTGTAATTTGTGCTACTAGCACCATAGGTAAGCGTGTCTTGAGTTGAATCTGCAAGAGAAACTTCATGTTCGCCTAAGCTAACAGAGTAAAGTCCTGCTAAGGTTTGACTTTGTTGAGTGATAATAGGATAAGCAATTGATGTGGTTGGTGCTGTAACAAGAGGATTAAGTAGTGAAGAGCGAGGCAAGGTTGAAATGCTAGTTGAAGGATTAAGGTAGACAAGTGCTTCGAAAGAGTATTGGTTAAAAGAATCTGCTTTTAGTGCGTCTGGAAGTTTTAAAGCTATTTTGTTTGAAGGAGCGAAGTTAAAAGAAGCGGTGTGACCTGGAACAGTAGTATAGTGAGAAGCGCCTGGCGTGTCTATACCAACAATGCTTGCTGAGTAAGTGCCTGAAGCATCGCTTAAAGAGTTTTCAAAGTTAAATGTGAATGAAGGAGGAAGAGGATTAGAGGGAAGGGGAGTAGGAGCAGATGTTGGAGCGGGTGTAATTGGAGCAGGGGGAGGAAGTTGACTGATCTGAGCAGGAGTTAAAGCTTGATTTTTATAAATTTCAACATAATCAATGTATCCTCCAAAATAACTATCCTGAGGGGGAAGCGCGGTTGTGAAGGTAGTTCCGCTTGTTGTTCTTGGAAGCACAGGTAATGCTCCTACAAGAAATTCATAGGTGGTTCCTGAAGGAACAAAATGGGCTACGTCCGAGCTTTTTGCAACAAGAACACCATTTTCATAGAGTTCTATTTTTCCAGGAGTGGAAGTTTTATCTACTAAAAGTGTGATCTGAGTCCATTTTCCAGTATAGGTTTGACCTGCAGGAAGAGCGCGGGTTAAAGCAAAACTAGGATTATCTGGTTTAAGAAGTTTAATTGAGTTTCCATTAATACCTAAAATGTAAAAAGAATTTTCAAGGCCGTTATATTCGCTTAAGATAGGAAAGTAGCCGAAGTTAGTAGAGCCACTAGCGTCTAGATAAACACGAGTGTTAAGAGTGAATTTAGAAAGTGAAGAAGTTTGAAGAGTAGAAGGGAATATAACTGCAGGTAAAGTTTTACTGACGTGAAGTCCTTGTTGAACGCTACTATCGGGACTCCCGTATTTTGCTCCAAGCGCAGCATTTGGTCCATAAGGTTTTGCTTTGAAAAGGTTAGTAGAATCAGCAAGGCTATTTTCGAATTGGAATTTAACTGGTGCGGCGCTTACAGTTGAAGAGGGAGTAGTTGAAGAAGAAACTCTAGTTTCAGGAGCTTTAAGCGTGGAAGATTTGAAAAGAGAGGAAAGGTCAAAAGAAGCATATCCTGTTGTTGAAAAAAATTGACTTCCAACAAGTAAAATAAAAACAAGAGAGACAACAATTAAAGAAAGAAGAGGGAGACTAATAGTTTTTTGTGAAGACACACCCTTTTTGCTCATAAATCAGTTTCTCAAAAAACTAGTATTTAAATGTTTCTAAAAAAAATTTATTTGAACATATCGAATGCGCCGGCTGGCGGATCTGAAGGATTAGAAGAAGAAGTATTTTTAGTAGAATCATTAGTCTTAGTAGAGTCATTAGAGTTTGAGGGAGAATAATTAGAACTTGGTGAAGAATAACTTCCGCCGTAATAAGTGCGTTGTTTGTTTCTTTCGTCGTCTTGAATCATTTTTGTCATGCGTTTTCTAAAGTCTTCAATATCTTTTTCGTCTGCGATTCCGTATTTAGGTTTTTGTTCTTTAGTATACTCAGTCGAATTATATTCCGTTTGTATAGACTGTTTTTTTACTTTAGGCCTAATTGTGATTTCTTCATGGATAACTCTTTTTTCTTTGTGAGGTTTTAGAATAAAAATCAAAGCAACGACAATTACTAAAAATCCTAGAAGCAAAAGCAGAGAGTTTCCTGGAGAGTGGAGATTTCCAATGGCGTTACCCGTTACTGAGGAAAGATCGTCTAAGAGACCCGGACTTGGGGGAATTTGAACATTATCAAATTTATCTCCTGTAAAAGGAATTGTAACCGTATAATTCCCTGCCTCGAAAAGTTTAGAAAGTTTTACGCGCGCTTCTTCTCCAAGTCCAAGCTTGAGATCTTTCCCACTGGGTTTATCTTGAGTGTTTACTTGTAAGAAGTCTTTGAAAGGAACATTTCCTTTATTTTTTACGACTAATTCCGTCCCATCTAGTTGAACATCTAAAGATTTGAGTTCTCGGACAGTAATAATTCTTTCATCATGAAGTCCAAAGCCATCTAGCTTAAGTTTCCATGTTCCCGGAAGAGATTGGCTGGGAACTTCTAAAGTGTCTGCAATGTTTGTTTGAACCAATTGTTGATACTTAGATTCTCCTTGACTGTTCAAAAGTGCGAGGTTAACTGTCGCAACCATCGGATCTTTAGCTTGATCTAAAAGCACGGTTAGGAAAGGAATTTTTTCTTCTGGAACAAAACTACTTTGATTAACTTGTAAAATTAAGGTAGTTGGTATTCCTTGAATAGTAAAATTTTCTTGGATAACACCAATATTTCCTTGTTGGTCTTTGGCGTTGATAGTATAGCTATGGTCTCCACTCTTAATCGTTGTTGGAATAAGGTAAGAGAATTTATAGAATTCGTCACTTGTTTCTAGAGTTTGAGTTTTAATTAAAGTGTCATCTATTTGGAAAGATACGCTCAATGATTTAAGGACAGAACCGATTTTAGATTTAACGTTGCCAGTAAGAGTGAAAGTTTCTCCAGGTTTGTAAATATTTTTTTCAGGATGCGCGACAACATCCAAATTTCCTTCTAAAGTAAAGTTGTAAATATTAGAAAAAGTTTTTTGATTGCCTTCATTATCTTTAGCTTCAATATCTAAAGTGTAAATTCCTGGAGGTAGTAAGCTTAAGTCTTTGGTCAGACTTAAAGTACCGAGTTTAATTGGAGCGCTATCGCGACTTATGATTTGATCTTCTTTTTTAAATTTCAAGACTGCAAGTCCATCTATACCTACACCATTGTATTTAGAGACAACACCTTTGACATCTAAATGTTCTCCAAGTTGATAAGAAGGTTTTAGAGATTCGAAGTTCGCAAGTAAATCAGACGTGATAACAAATTCATTAGATTTTTGTTGTTCAAGTAAAGCTCCTTGTTCGTTCAAAAGACCAACATTGACAAAACAAGTGCCAGTCTGTCCTTCAGGAGCGATAAAAAGTTGAGAGAAGCTGGAGGCTTTATTTTCTTCAAGGTCGATAAGTTTTGTAGAAATGGGTGTGGGTTGGCTGCATTGGAGAGTAATCGCAACTTGTCCTCGAAAGCTTGCGTTTTCTTCAACTTGTCCTGAAACAAGAAGTTTATCTCCAAAATTATAGAGGATAGAAGGAGTGTGATCTACATTGATATTTGCACTTACAAGGGGTAGGAGTAAAAGAAAACTAAAGAATAAGACATTAATCGACCTCATGAAAAAGCTATAATGAAGGGAGTTTATAAAGTTTATGGGGGTTTTAAGTTAATTTTAAATAGGGGGTTTCTTCTGGTTTGAGAATGGTAGATCTAGAGAGAATTCGTCATTCAAGTGCGCATGTTTTAGCTGCAGCAGTAAAAAAGTTGTGGCCTGATACAAAACTAGGGATAGGTCCGGTTATTGAAGACGGTTTTTATTATGATATTGATACAAAGCATGTTTTCACGCCAGAAGATTTTCCTAAGATTGAAAAGGAAATGGAAGCTATCATAAAGAAAGATGAAAAGTTTGAAAGAAAAGTTCTTACGCAAAGTGAAGCTAAAAAGCTATTCAAGCTAGACCCATACAAAAGCGAATTAATTGAAGACATTCAAAGAAAAGGAGAGGAGATTAGTATTTATCAAACAGGAGAGTTTGTAGATCTTTGTCACGGACCGCATGTTTCATCTACGAAAGAGATTGGTGCTTTTAAGTTGTTAAAGATCGCGGGTGCGTATTGGAAAGGAGATGCGAAAAATTCTCAGATGCAAAGAATTTATGGGACTGCTTTCGCTTCCAAAAAAGAGCTAGAGGAATATTTGCATAGGTTAGAAGAAGCCAAGAAGAGAGATCATAGAATTCTTGGAGAACAGTTAGATTTAGTTATGATTCATGAATATTCTCCAGGTTCTCCTTTTTTCTTACCTAAGGGAACAATCATCTATCTAGAGTTGATGAAGTTCATAAGAGAAGAATATCAAAAGAGAGGCTTCAAAGAAGTAATTACTCCTTTATTATTTAATAAAAAATTATGGGAGACTTCTGGACATTGGGAACATTATAAGGATAATATGTTTAATATTGAAATTGAAAAGGAGACGTTTAGTTTCAAGCCGATGAATTGTCCTTCTCATTGTTTGATTTACAAAAGAAAGTTGTGGAGTTATAGAGAATTGCCTTTGAGAATAGCAGATTTTGCAGCGTTACATAGAAATGAACTTTCCGGAACATTGAGTGGATTAACAAGAGTAAGAAAGATGAGCCAGGATGATGCTCATATTTTTGTTACAAAGGATCAGTTAGAAGAAGAAATAAAAGAAATCTTAGATTTTGAAAAGTTTGTTTACGAAAAAATTTTCAAGTTTGAGTATCATATGTATTTAGGAACAAGACCCGATAATTTTTTAGGTGAAAAAGAAGTTTGGGATAAAGCTGAGAAAATCTTAGAAGACGTTTTGAAAGAGAAAAAAATCACCTACACCCTTATGCCTAAAGACGGCGCGTTTTATGGTCCTAAAATAGATCTAAGAGTAAAAGACGCTTTAGGAAGAGAGTGGCAGCTTGCAACCGTGCAGCTTGATTTTCAGATGCCATTAAGGTTTGATTTAAGTTATGAGGGTGCAGATGGAAAAAAACATAACCCGATTATGATTCACAGAGCAGTGTTGGGAACTTTAGAGCGGTTTATTGGAGTATTGATTGAGCATTTCGCAGGTAAGTTTCCAGTTTGGTTGTCTCCAGTACAGGTGTCTTTAATTACAGTTGCGGATAGACATATTCCTTTTGCGAATGAACTTAAAAAAGAATTCGAGTCACAAGGATTAAGAGTGGAAGTTGATGCTCGGACTGAGAGTATAGGTAAAAAAGTAAGAGATAATCAAGCAGAGAAAATTCCATACGTAGTAACGATTGGAGATAAAGAGATGGAGTCTGGAAATTTAGCAGTTAGAGATAGGAATAATCAGGTAAATATATTAAAGAAAGAAGTTTTCCTAGAGCAAGTAAAGAAAGAGGTTGCGCAGAGGCAATGTTAGATGTAAAGAGTTCCTATGAACGTCTGACAAAAGCGGAAAATTTTAAAGCGCCTGGTTTTTTATGCGGAATATTTGTGATGTCTTCACCAGAGCTTTTAGAGAAGGCAGATTTGCAGTTTGATTTTTATGATAAGAAGAAAGATAAGATTACAAGTTTTACGTTAGGAGAGAAGATAAAAGAGGTTAATTCTGAAGCCGATGTTTTCAAAGAGGAGAATACAACAGTTAATGAGTTAGATTTAGAGGAAGTAAAAGTTTCTTGGCAAGAAAGTCTAAAGAAAGCAAGAACGTTGTTAGAGCATGAAAGTGAAAGCAAGATTATTTTAGTGTTGCAAAAGTCAGATGTTCCTTTTTGGAATGTGAGTCTGCTAACAACCATTTTTAATTTACTAAATGTGAAAGTAAACGCTCAAACTGGAGAGGTTATAGAACATAAAAAAGTTTCATTGTTAAGTTTTAAGAATTGATTACTTGAATTAATTTTACCTTACTGGTCAAGCCGGATTTTATCAATACTTTTTTCCCTAGTTCTTTGGACAAGAGTTTGAGGAGGGCTTTATTCGCGCGGTTATTTTCGGCAGGTTCTTGAAGTGAAACTAAGTAAGCTTGATGTTCAAGGGAATAACTAAGAAATTTATTTTCACAAGCGTTTGTTTTTACAATCACTTTAAAGATGTCTGGAAGCATACAGAAATTTTAACAGGAAACTATTTAAAGGTAGATCAAATTGCGGTTTCAATGACTGAGGGGCAGAGTCAAGATCTTCTAAAAGAACGCAAAGAGAAAGTAGTAACGTATCTTAAAGAGAAGAAAGATTGGTTTCAATATTTGATTTTAGCTCTTATCATTTGGATAGGCGCGTATGTCAGAGGGTTAGATTTGCCAAATCTAAAAGATATTACAACAGGATTACCTATTTCTTTAGAGCTTGATTCTACACTTTGGTTAAGATATGCGAGAGCGATTGTAGAGCATGGTTCTTTGTTCAAGGTCGATCCATTGCGTTACGTGCCGCTAGGCGCAGATATTAGAAATTTGGCTACTTTTACTTCTTATTTTATTGCTTATTTGTACAAAATCTTACACGTATTCAATTCTTCGGTTACGATTGGTTACGCGAATAATGTATATCCGATTGTTGCTACAGCGATAATGACTTTTTTTCTTTTTCTTTTAGTAAGGAGATTGTTTGATTGGAAAACCGCGTTAGTTGCTTGTGCTTTTATTAATGTGAGCCAAACATTTTTCTTTAGAAGTCTAGGCGGATCTTCAGATCATGATATTTTAGGTGCAATGTGGATTATCATGGCATTTTATTTCTATGTGAGAGGATGGCAATCTAAAAAGAAAGTTGAAAATAGGGCTTGTGCGGTTTTAGCAGCATTAATAACTTCATTAGCGACAATTACGGCTGGTTCTTATACATTTATTCTGATGGTGATTGGAGCGGTTAATTTATTTGAGATATTCCTCAATAAGTTTGAGCAGGAGGATTATTACAATTTGCTGACTTACCTTGTTTCCTTCATGTTGTTTTTCAAGATTTTTAATTCGACTAATTCCATTGTTCCGCTTTTCACTTCCTTAACCACAGGCTCAGTTTATCTTGCTCTAGCGATAGGAACGATAAATTGGGTAGTTTTCAAGAAAAGGTGGTTAGACAAGATAAGTTATGTACATAAGTACAAAGAAAAAGTTCCTGAAGGAATTTTTAGTTTCGTTTTAGGTGTATTAATTTTGCTTATCGGAGCTACACTTATTTTTGGACCCAGCTTTTTTATTGAAAAGATAGGAGATCTTTACAGCGTAGTTTTCAAAGCGTTTAATTATTCGAGATGGGCGTTGACAGTTGCAGAAAACAAAACTCCTTATGTAAAGGATTGGTTCGATCAAATGGGAACGCTTTACGTTTGGGGATTCATTATTGGTTCAGTCCTATTATTTTACAACGCTGTGAAAAATTTAAAGAGAGCGTTACCTCTTACGGGAGCTTATACGTTTTTCATTTTCGGCTACATCTTCTCACGTTATTCAGGAGACAGTATTTTGAATGGATCAAGTTTAATTTCTAAGGGATTGTTTTATGCGGCTATCCTGGTCTTTATTGGAGTAATAGTGTATGAGTATTGGAAAATGTTCAAAAGTAGAGATGGAGAGTTTGAAAAGATTAAAGAGATTAACCGAAGATATGCTTTCGTTTTGATGTGGTTCTTAATTATGATTCTAGCTGCTGCTTCAGCGATTCGTTTATTATTTGATTTCACACCAATAACAACGATTATTGCAGCGTTTTTAGTGGCAAGTATTTTCGATTATTTTTACAGCCTAAAGAATGTGTATTTGAGAAATTTTGGGATTTTCGCTCTTGCTTTAGTATTATTAAGTCCGTTTTCTTTTGCTCAGGGAATTTTGATTTCTGAGTATCATGCTTCTGAAGGACAAGCAAGATCAGCAGGACCTCAATACAACGCGCAATGGCAAGAAGCTGGAGCGTGGGTAAGAACAAATACCCCGCCAAACGCAGTCTTTGCGCACTGGTGGGATTATGGGTATTGGGTACAAGAAGGATTTCAAAGAGCAACGATTACAGATGGAGGGAACTTCTTTGGATGGTGGAATTATCTAATGGGAAGAAATGTTTTGACAGGTCAATCCGATGAAGAAGCATTACCTTATTTGTATGCACATAATGCGACTCATCTTTTGGTTCTTGCAGATGATGTTGGTAAATATCCTGCATACGCGTCTATTGGTTCAGATAAAAATTATGATCGTTATTCGTTCATTAATACATTTGGATTAGATAAGCAAAACTCTATTGAAAAAAGAGATGAAACAGTATTACTTTATCAGGGGGGATTTCCTTTAGATGAAGATTTAATTTTGAATGGAAAAGTTTATCCTGCCAGCCAAGCTGGAATTGGCGCGGTTATTGTTAATATGAAGCAAAACGGTCAGAATACAGATATTGGTCAGCCAAGAGCTGCTGTTGTTTATCAAGATCAAAGAGTAGATTTACCCATAAGGTGCATTTTTATTAATGGGCAATTGATTGAATTTAATAATTATAGTTTAGATGGATGTTTTAGAGTCATTCCTGTTATTAATAGTCCAACACAAATAGATCCGATTGGCGCGGGCTTTTGGTTATCAAACAGAACGTATCATTCAAGAGTGGGACAATATTATATATTAAACCAAGAATCTAAAAATTTCAAACTAGTCTATGATGATTCAAGCAAAATTCCTTTAGCGATCTACCAAGGCCATATTATCGGGCCAATGAAGATTTGGGAGATTAAGTATCCACAAGGATTAACTCTTTCCGACAAAGAAAAAGAGTATTATTTAAGGACAGATTATCCTGATGAAGAGTTGTTAAAACCTAGGTAGTTTTAAAAGGTTTTGCTAGTTGCTAGAAAGATGCGAAATGCAACTAAAAAGCTTGTTTATTTTTATTTGTTTTTAGTGATAGCAAAAATCATTCTTTCTTTATTTGTTACCGCTCCTTCTGTATTCTCAGACGAGTACGTATACGCAAAGTTAGCAAGAGGTATTTTTTTTAGTGGAGAATTAAAAATTCATCAAGGAATTTTTACGACTCAGCAAATGCCGTTTTATCCATTAGTTATTTCAATTGCTTATATTTTAAAAGATGTGGATCTAGTCTATCTAGTGATAAAAGGGCTGAATGCGCTATTACTAACATTGAGTATATTTCCAGTATTTTATTTAGCGAAGGATTTTGTCGATGAGAAAAAAGCTTTTTTTGTTGCAGCGATAGTGAGTTTTATTCCTAGTCTGTTTATTACTTCTTTTTATATTATGTCTGAAAACGCGTTTTATCCCTTATTTTTATTCTGGATTTTTTTTACGTATAAAGCGCTGAAAGAAGAAAGTTCTTCTTATTTTATTCTTGCAGGCGGAGCATTAGGACTATGTTTCTTATCAAGGTTTATTGCTTTAGGATTAATTCCGGTTTTATTTTTAGTAAGTATTTTAAAAGTAAAAAAGGTAGGGTTAAAAAATATAGTATACTACTACACCCCCCCATTAGGAATGATTGCGTTGTGGTTCTTAAGGAATTTGAATTTGACAAAAGAAGCAAGTCAAGTTACGGGCGTGTATAGCGCTGTAGGAGAGAAATTAATTAATAGCGTTACCGTTTTAATTTTACCATTTGCAAATTGGATTTTGTTATATCTGGGTTATCTTTTGTTTTCTTCTGGAATTATTTTTGGGATTTACGCTCTTCTTTGTTATAAGATAAAGGACAAAAATCTAAAAATCTTATTTAGTTTATTTTTGTTAAGTTCATTAATCTTTGTTCTTGCTGCGGCAAATGAATCTAGTTCTTTTAGAATATTTTTTGAGTCTCCATTTTTGTTTTTTACAAGAAGACCTTTAGGCAGATACGTTGAGTGTGTAACACCATTGCTAGTTCTTTTAGGTTTCATTGGATTTGAAAAGATAAAGATAAACAATCCTAATTGGAAGAAATTACTTTTATATTCAAGTTGCTTGCTTCTTTTAACAAGTCAGTTAACAATCGCGCCTTTATTCCCCTTTAATAATTCAAATGTAACTGCTTTAGGCGTTGGAAAATATATTTTAGATATAACTTTTGTAGGAAAGTTTGTTGACACTCAAATTGTATATCCTAGTTTTTTTATTCTTGCTTTAGTTTTGGTAGTTTTACCTTGGTTTTTTTTAAAGAAAAAATCTTGGCAACCTAAATTAATCATGATCTTTTTTATCGTATCTTCAATAGCTGCTTTTGGAGTGACCTACAAAGAAAGTGAGAAATGGTCACAAAGTCCTCAAATGAAATTTGGTCACGAAATTGAGAAAGAATATCCTTCAAGTAAAATAATTCTCTTTGATGAAAGAGATTGTGTTGAGCAACTTTCGTTAACCCAAGAGGGAGAGATTTGTGAAAAGAGTAAAAAATCTACCTTAATGGGATTTTGGTTGAATAAGGACATAATAATTGGAAATGTGGAAACGCAAAAAGCGGATTTAGTTATAAGTAAACATCAGCTAAACTTAAAAAAGGTTAAGGATTTAAATGGAGGCGTTTTTGTGTATCAACCATGAAAGTTGTCGTAACAATTCCCGCTTATAACGAAGAGAAAACGTTAGGAAAAGTAATTGAAGATATTAAAAAGATTATGGATGAAAATAAGTATAATTATAAAATTCTCGTAGTTAATGATGGTTCCAGGGATAAAACTGCCGAAATAGCAAAGAAGGCGGGAGCTATTGTCTTTTCTCATCCGTTTAATATGGGTCTTGCAGAAACGTTTAGAACTGAAATGAAGAAGTGTTTGGAATTAAAGGCGGATATTATTGTGCATACTGACGCCGATGGGCAGTATCTTGCTTCAGATATTCCTCGTCTGATCGATCCGGTTGTTAAAGGAGAAGCAGATTTAGTATTAGGATCACGTTTTAAAGGAAAGATTGAGTCTATGCCGTTGATTAAAAGGTTAGGGAACAAAGCGTTTTCTCATGTAATTTCAAAGATTACCAAGCTGAAAATTTCAGATGGTCAAACAGGTTTTAGAGCGTTCACAAAAAAAGTTGCTGAGGCGATTCCGGTTATTTCTACGCACACGTATACTCAAGAAACAATTATTCGAACTGCGCATCACAAGTTTAGAATTAAAGAAGTTCCCGTGTATTTTGCAAAGAGAGATGGAAAGTCAAGATTAATTTCTAATCCTTTTGAGTATGCGATTAAGGCTTGGATTAATATTTTTAGGATTTATAGAGATCATGAGCCTTTGAGGTTTTTCGGTCTGTTTGGAGGAGCTTTTATTTTGTTAGGGCTAATCTTAGGTGCTTCTTTAACATATATTTTTTTAAGAACGGGCAAAGTGGGCCATATTCCTTTAACTATTTTAAGTATGCTTTTGATTATCGTTGGATTACAGATAGTGTTGTTTGGATTCTTAGCAGATATGAATAAAAGATAAAATGGATGAAACAGAGCTACTTCGATTTCGCAGCAAGTTGATAAACGTTAAGTGTGTCTTTAAGCATTCTAGGTAAGTTCCAAAAAGAAGAAATTTTTTCTCTTCCGAGTCTACCCATTTCTTGGGCTTTTCGAGGATTTGAAAAGAGGTCTATGACCGCGTCAGAGATTGCTGCTGGATCTTTAGGAGCGACAAGATAACCTTCTTTAGAGGTTATAAGTTCTGGCTGACCTCCAACATTTGTACCAACAACAGGGGTGGCGGTCATCATTGCTTCCATATACGCTTGAGCGAGTTGTTCGATAATTGGTGGCATGACAAAGACGTTTGCGTTTTGTAAGTAAAGGGGAACTTCTTTAGGATCGAGATAGTCCTTAAATTCAAAGCTTTGCGCAAGATTGTTTTTCTGAACAAAATTACGAATCATTTTTTTATAGAGAAAAGATGCGCTTCCAACAAGAATGAATTTTGTTTCTGGGAATTTTTCAAGAATTTTGGGTGCGGCTTTAACAAGATAGATTGCTCCTTTGCGTTCCATGTTTGCGCCTATGAAGAGGACTGTTTTTTTCTGATATTTATCTTTTGGAATTGGAACGTCATATTTAGGAATGTTAATTCCTCTATAAACGACATGCATTTTTTCTTGGGGGAGAGCGTATTTTTTAGTGAGAAGGTTTGCTGCGTATTTGCAGTTTGGAATGATAAAGGTTGCGCCTCGAAGAGTTCGAACATAGAGGTATTTGATAAGATTATGATGAAGATAGCGGATAGGCATGTCTGTGGATTTGAAATGAAATTTGAAAGGATTCCATGAAGAGCCAACAATGTAATAATCATTAATAGAAACGATAGTAGGAAAATAAGAGTGGAGATAGGTATGATCCAAAAATGCTGCGTCTCGTAAGGTAATACTATGCAAAAGATCATATTTTGTGAGATCTAAAGTGCCAGATTTAAGGAAGGCGTTTGCTTTTTTAGCAAAGAGAGTATGCTTGTCTAAGAAGCTCCGGTTTTCTTTAGCTAAAGTTATTTTTTTTTGGAGGGGAAGACGATAGATAGTAAGATTGTCTATGACTTCATAGTCTAGACTAGTAGCATCATGTTTTGGTGTTAGAAGAGTGATTTTATACTGCTCTTTATAGTCCGTTTTCAGATAATTAATAAGGTTAAAAGCGTACATTCCTGTACCTGCAAGAGGATAAGGAGGGTATTCAAAACTGATGAGGATAATATTTAATGGTTTCATAGAAAAAAGAGAATAGATGGCTTTAAAAGATTTACTTAGGACAAAAATTATAAAGAGAGCGCTCTAACCAATAAGATGGAAAAGTACATTCAAGAGTTAATGAAAGTCAAGGGTATTCTTGACGCTAAACCAATAGAAGGAACTCAGAAGAATGTGTTAACCAATTTAGAAAGTGAAAACAATATTGGTATGTTAGCGTGTTTACAAAGAACCAATGTGGTGGTAGTAGTTCATAATGAAGCGTTCCGCAAGCCTCTTGGATCGTTAGTTCAGGTTGAGGAGGGAAAGGTAGTGTTTCCAGGGTTGCCTTTTCCTGAAGTAAAGGCGAAAAACGTCATCTCCGCCTCTCCGTCTAAGGATGCGCACGATTTTTTAAGAAGAGAATTTGGATGGGAAGAAAATACTTTAGCGACGATTCTTATTGGTTTTGATTAGGTTTAAAGACGAAAAAGGAAGGTTTAAATAGAAAATCCTAATAATCGAAGAAGATGGATAAAAGCACAATTGGAAAGGGTGAAACTCTTCTCATAGTTCCTCCAAATAGAAGTTACGATCGCAGGTTGCCTTTAGGAGTAATGCAGATTTCTTCTTATCTAACAAGTAAAAACTTCGAAAATGATATTCTTGATTTTAAAGGAATTGAGCAAGAAAAGGGAATGGAGAAGATAAAAGAAGCGATTCTGAAATCTAAGCCAAAGTTTGTAGGGATGTCTTGTTTTATTACAGAACTTCCAATTTTAAAAGAGTTATGTGAATTTATAAAGAAAGAAAACAAAGATACTGTTATTATCATTGGCGGACCTTATCCTACTGAGAGGCCAGATCATTTTGTGGAAAAAGAGATAAAGTTTGATTATTTAGTTTTAGGTGAGGCTGAAGAAAGTTTTTATGAGTTAATTAAAGAGATTAAAGAAGGAAGAGATGGAAAAGAGTTGAAGGGAGTTGCTTATCTTAAAGAAGGAAAATTAATAAAAAATGCTAGTCGTCCTGACGTTCAGAATTTAGATGAGCTTCCTTTTCCAGCATATGAAAAAGTTGATATGAAGTATTACACTCAGCCTAATTCTTGGACGATTCGAGGAGTGTATCTTTCTTCCTTGTTGATGTTTACAGCCAGAGGATGTCCTTATGTGTGTAAGTTTTGTACGGTGAGAGATAGAAGGCCGAGGATGATGAGTCCTAAGAAGATTGTCGATCATTTAGAATTATTAGTTAAGAATTATAAGATTGATGGTATTCAATTTGGGGATGATACCTTTACGTTATATCGGTGGAGAGTATATGAGATTTTCAAGTTGATTAAAGAGAGAGGAATTAAGTTAATTTATGGTATTCAAACAAGAGCAGATTTGTTAGATGAGGAGTTAGTAAAGTTCTTGAAAGAAAATGGAGTTATTCAAGTAAACATGGGTATTGAATCTGGTTCTGATAAAATGCTTAAAGTGGTAGATAAACGTGTTACTGTTGCTAGAATTCGACAAACAGCTCAGGTTTGTAGAACGTTAGGAATGAGGATGTCCGCATTTATGATGATTAATATTCCTGGAGAAACCAAGGAAGATATAGAAGAATCGTTAAAGTTAGTGAAGGAAATGAAGTTTAACGTGACCCAGTGGAGCGTGTATAATCCTTATCCTGGAACAGATTTAGGAGGAGAATTAGATTTAGAAGATCTTAATGTAATTTCAAAGTTTCCATCAAAAGAGTCGATGGAGCTTATTGAAAAGAAGTATAAGTATGCGACTTATCCTGATCGCTTGGCTGATATGTTAGCGTATATTCACTCACAAACGTTTAATGTAAGAAATGTGAAGATGATTCTTGGTGGGGATTATATTCCTTCATTTTTTAGGTTCGTTTCTTTTATGTTTGATGGAAATTATTTTAAGAAGCTTGGAACAAGTAAGAGAAAGTTAGATTATATTACCAGTATTAAAAGTCAGTTTTTAGGATTATAAGGTTTTGTTTCTTTTGAGAAAAAGTGTAAAGAGTATTTTGTGGAGAGGTAAAAGGTAAGATATCCTCCTATGAGTAGGGCAGGGGCAAGTGAAATAATCCGGAAGAGCAAGACTGCTAGAGCGCTGTCAAGGGGCGCCATTCCTAATAAGAGGAGGAATCCTCCCATAGAGAGGTCAGCAGATCCAAATCCGCCTGGAATTCCAGAGAGTCTCCCAATGATAGTAGGTAAGAAGTAAACTAAGAAAACGGTAGGATAGGTAATTTTGAAGTTGAAAGAGAGGAGGATAAATTGAAGTATGAGGGGGATGATGAAAATTTGAAGAAGGGTGTAAGGAGAAACAATAAGGAATGTTTTTTTGTTAAGGAATTGTGTTTTGACTTCTGAGAGGGTTGCGAGTGTATTTTCTTTGGTGAGATTATATTTTTTCCCTAGTTTGAGGAGGAATTTTGGAAAAATATTTTTAAATTTCCAGGAGAATTCGATAAGGGATCTGTATTTTAAAAAAAGAACGAGGATAAAAACCAAGCTAACTAAGGATATACTGAGAACGAAGTAGATTTGTTTAGAAGAGCTAAGAAAGTAGCTGCCTGCAAAAGCGAGAGTAATGGGAAAGAGGAGGATAAGAACTGCGAAATCGAGAAGTTGTTCGAAAATAGTGATGAGTAAGGCTTTACCAACTGAAAGATCAGTGTAATGTTTCGCAGCTAGAGGTTTGCTTATGAGAGATCCTGCGATAAAGGGAGTGATTGTTGAGGAGAATTTTGTGATGCAAAAGATATAGAAAGAGTCAAGGTAAGAGACTTTTCCGTTTAAGATGCGTACAAGCGAGGCAAACCTTGCACCTAGGATAAAATGATAGAGAAGATTAAAAAAGATAGCTAAAAAGAGATAGAAACCAGAAAGTGGGGTTAAAGAAAAGCTCATAATTTTAAGAGAAAAAGTTTGTTTTTATAGTTTTGGTTTAGTTGTTTCCAACTAAGATAGGTTCCATTTTTTGAAGGTCTGCAGCTTCAGTTGCTTGTTCGCTGCTAGTAGGTAGAGGAAAGTTTTTTTCACGTAATGAAGCGATTCCATCTTCCTTTTCGTAGGTGATAAGTTTTTCGCAAGTTTTACAGATAGGTAAGACCGGGTTGTTGAGGAAGCGTTTTCTAAAGTCAGTAAGTTCTTTTCCGTACCAGATTTCTTCGAAAGATTGTTGGAGGATATTTCCAAAGGGTTTTTTTATTGCGAAGCAAAAGATGACGTTTCCTTCGCAGTCTACTCGTGGAATAAAGAGTTGTTTGCAGAAGTGTTCTCCATCGACAGTACGGTTATAGTAGCTGGAAAGTTTTTCTTTGAAGTAAAAGGGCATGTATCCAATAACGACGCCTCTATCAGTTGCTGCTTTTTCAGTGTCATCTAAACTAAGTTTAAGTTTTTCCATGCTATATTCTGGAAGTTCTTGATCTCCTGAAACAAGAGGGAAATTCTCATAAGTATTTGGAATGTTGAGCGCTTTAGCTGTCTCTTCAATCATTTCTTTGGTGTACATTCTTTCGTATTCTAATTCGATGTAGTTTGCTTTGGATTCCTTAGCGACATCTATAATTTCTTTAAGATGGGGCATGTTTTCTTTAGTTATAACTGAAACTAAGCTAACAAAGATACCTCGTTCTCTCATAGCTTTGACGTTTTTCATAGACTGTTGGAAGGCAAATTGCCAGCCTCTAATTTGATTGTGAATTTTTTCAGGTCCGTCAATGGAGACTACGACGCTCGACATTTCTTTGTATTTTTCGAGTTTTTCGATCATAGGTGGAGAAAGAAGTGTTCCGTTGGTTGCGATTGCTGTTTTGATTCCTTTTGTTTGTAAGAATTCAAGAATTTCAAAGATATCTCTTCGTAAGAAAAGTTCTCCGCCAATAAGGGTAATGTTTTTGAGCGTGGGAACTTTATTGACCATTATTTTAAAGTCTTCGAAAGACATTTCTTTGGATTTAGTGGTGACAGCGAAGTTGATATAGCACATTCTACATCTTAAGTTACATTTTCCTGTGGGTTCCCAGATTAAAGAGTCTGGTAAAGGAATGTCTCCTGTTTCTAGAAATGACCTATACATTCCACGGAGTTTAGAATAATAACGGTTAAGATAAAATTTTCTTGCTACACCCATTACTCCTAAGTCTGACGCGACGAGTTTAAGTTTGGTAGAAATTTTAGTCATAGCGGAAATTTTAGGCATGGGCATCACTTTTTGTTGACTAAAGCAATCTGACTTCGTTTTTAAGTGTTTCGGATTCGTAGAGGGCAAGAATGGTTTTTAGGGTTTTTAAGCCATCTTCTCCTGTAACGCGAGGAGGCCTATTTTCTTGGATGGCTAAGGTAAAATCTTGAATTTGTTGTTTGATGTGCCCCTTTTTAAAGTGGCTTCTTGTTTTAAGAGAGTCGAGTAAGCTTAATTTTGTTTGCAAGAGAGTAAAGAAGTGTACGGTTTTATTTTTAGTGAGGATTGCTGATCCTTTTTCTCCGTGAATTTCTAATCTGTCATTAAGTTGGTTAGGCAGAGTTGTGCTTGCTTCAAAGGTAGCCAGAGCTCCGTTTTTAAATTTGAGAAGCCCGACTAAGGTATCTTCAACTTCCATTTTGTAAGCGTGTCCGGCTTTGGCGTAGACAGATTCTACGTCTCCTAATAAGTAGAGCAAAAGATCGAAATGGTGGATGGCTTGAACGATTAAAACACCTCCGCCAGCAGTGGCTAGATTTTTTCTCCATCCTCCAGAAGCGTCGTAGTACTCTTTTTTTCTTGACCATTTTACAGAAGCGTTACTTAAGAAAATTTTTCCAAAAAGTCCTTTATCTAGAAGTTTTTTTAGTTCAAGTACTGCTTCGTCAAAGCGGTATTGAGAGATAACACTAAGTTTTACATTGTGTTGTTTGCAAGCGTGAATGAGTTGTTCTGCTTTCTTTACAGAGATGTCGATTGGTTTTTCTACCAGAACGTGCTTACCTGCTTTTGCTGCTTGAATTCCTAAGTCTGCATGGGTATTGTTTGCGGTGACGATGTCTACGGCGTTTATTTCAGGGTTAGCTAATAATTCAGTGTAGTCCGTATAGACGTGAGGGATCTCGTAGCGTTTAGCAAATGCTTCTGCTCTTGCTCGATCATTACTTCTTATTGCTAAGAGTTTAGTATTTGGAAGGGATTTTAGTGCTTGTGCGTGTTTCTCCGCGATTGATCCTGTTCCGATAAGGGCGAAATTTATCATTGTTTCTCCGCGATGACGTAGTAGAGGTGAGAGTAGATATGTTTAATAAATAATGGCATTGGGAATGTTTCAAACAAGTGCATTCCTTTGATCCAGGTTGGATATTTTTTTCCCTTCATATATTTAACTGTATTTGCTTGCCATTCCATAGTTTCTACTTTCTCTCCCATCCTGTGGAATTTCATATCTCTAAATCCGACTGTATCTGGCCAAATTGGGCAGTTCATAACATCTGTTTTTATAATTTTTAATCCGTGTTTTCTTAAAAGTTTTCTTAATTTAGAAGGAAATAAAAATAATTTGTCTCCGTGTGTCCAGGGAACATTGTTTATTTTGTGTAAGGTTCTATGGATTGGAGATCCGACATTATATCCATCTACACAAAGAATCATTATATACTTGCTTGAAACTCGTTTCATTTCTTGAATAATTTCATTATAATTTGGAAACATAGGTAAGCTGGCGAAGTTCCATACAAAATCATAGGAGTTATCTTTTAACGGAAGTTTATTTAGTTCTTTAGTTTTAATTGACTGGGGTTTTAGGTTAAGCTCGGCCCATACTTTAAGTCCGGATTCATGAGGATTGACTAATCCCACTTCACATCCTGCTTCTCCAAATCCTAAAGAGTAAAGTGAGGGTAGTGCTTTTAGGCCCATTGCGGGAACTTCTAAGACTTTTTGAACGTGATATTTTTTTGCTATTTTTTTTAAAGATTGATTAATTGCGTATCGTTCATAATCCAATTGGAAGGTTTCAGATTCAGCCATAGAAAAAAGAGAAATAAAAGCTATTTAAAGATTATTAAAAAGAAAAAAAGAAAGTAGAGTTTATCCTACTTTACAGCAGAGGGTTCTAAGACTCTCATACAATTTGAAATCTCCAAAGGAAGGTTCTGCACTCTGAGAGTTAGACCAGCAATATTCCCTATTCCTAGGAGCGGTAAGACCATAACCATAGGACTCGCAGCTTAGCCCTTCAGCAATACCCGATCCGATTGGATTACTAATCGTATTGTTTAGCTGTTCCCGAACGCAGGTACGATCAGTAGAAGCGTAATATACAAAGGTAGTATCTCGAAAAATAGTAGAGCAGGCATAAGGATGTCCGGAGCTATCGAAAATAGAAGCGCATACTTGAGAAGCCGTTTTATCATTAGGTACCCGACGTTCTTCACAGAGGGGTCTAGGGGAACCTAAGTCACATACACCATTGCGACAAATTTGACTATTACATTGTTTGTTTCCGTAAGGGCATGAGCTGCCTATAGCTAGGTTGGTGGTTACGCATTTTCCTGGGTAAGCAGGGTCGGCAGTGTAACAAAAGTTTGAGGCGCAGTCTGAGTCTTTGTAGCAAGATGCTCCTATAACTAAGAAGTTTCCTGTTACTGATTTGATGCTATTTCCGGTTAGAGTATTTGATGCGCTTGCTAAACTTGCGCCAGTTAAGCTTCCTGTAAGAGCGGTTGTGAAGACAACGACTCCGATTAATAATATTAGAACGCCAGCAGTTACCTCTGCGGTTTTGAAATTAGAATTTTGTTGTTTTTCTACTTTTGCCATTAAGTATCACTCCTCTTTTAATTAATTTAAGAAATAATTTTGATTAAAGGTATATATATATATATCGTTTTTTAGATGACGCCTTCCATTGGTTTTGGTGCGCCTACAATTTCAGGTAAAGGAATATCTCCTCGTTCTTTTCTTTTTTTGATAAAGACTTTAATTCCTAGTTTAATTAGCTGAGATCTCACTCTAACATAAGGAGCGTATTTAATCAAACTCTTATCTACAACATCTGCGATTGCTCGAAAGGGTCGATTTGCTTTGTAAACTTCATAGCCAAAGGAATCGCGGATTTCTTTTAGTTCTTGAACAGTAAAGTTAGGGTGGATCATGTTTGAATCTTGAAAGTAAGAAGTGGAATATTCGTCAGCTAACCAACCATTTTTCTTACAAAGATCGTAAAGAGGTGTTCCAGGTAGAGCAGTGAAAATAGAACAACCTAGATAATCTGGATTTATTTTTCTATTTAGTTCAACAGTCATTTGAATATCATCTCGAGTTTCGTAAGGTAAACCAATCATGTTAAAAGCGTAAGTTTGGATTCCCGCTTCTCGTGCCCATTTAAAAGTTTGAATAATTTCTTCGTCAGTCATATCACGTTCAAGGAGTTCATTGCGTAATTTAGGGCTTCCACATTCAACACCCATATTGACACGCACACAGCCAGCGTGAGCTAGGTGCATAAAAATTTCTTTTGTGACGCAGTTAACGCGTGCGTTTACATAGAAAGGAACTTTGCCTACAGCCTCTGGATATTTTTTAGAGAATTCTTTGACGCGGGTAAAGTTTAAAGTAAAGGTATCGTCATTGAAGCCCACTTCTTTGACGTGGTATTTATCTACAACCCCTTTGATTTCTGCGATAATCTTATCTACCGATTTGTAACGAACGAATGATCCTTGTCCTTTGTAGATTTCTTTTTGTCTACGATTAATGCAATAAGTGCAAGGATAGGGACATCCTCGGGTTGAGACAAATGTTGCTGTTCCGTTATGCCAGTCTACGTAACGTTGGTAGTCAAAGATCGTTCGATCAGGAATGGGTAATTCGTCGAGGTTAGGTAAAGGTCTTTGGGGATTAGAGATAATTTTTCCATTTTCTTTAAACCAGATGTTAAGAATATTAGTTTTCTTCTCTCCTTTAGAGATCATATCAGCGACTTCTGCGATTGCTAGGTCTCCTTCTCCAACACAGACCATGTCTACGTTTTTTTGATCAAGTACTTCGTTAGGGGCCATCGTTGCATGGTAGCCGCCAACAACTACAGGAGCAGAAGGGTATTTTGTTTTGATCATATCGATAATGTGCATGCCGTATTTGAAATCGTTGGTAGCTACGGTAATGCAGAGCATTTCTGGGTTAAAGGCGGAAGCTTGTTTAACAATTTCTTCGTCAGTAATTCCCCAGGTTGTGTCAATTAAAGAAACTTCATGTCCATTTTGTTTGAGCATTGCGCTGACGCAAGCTAAACCCATAGAGATGTCTTTAGGAGTTTCGATAATGTTTGGATAAATGAGTAGTACTCGCATCAGATTTGTCTTCTTTTGAGCTATTTAAAGTTTTTTGTTAAAAGAAAAAGTATATGGGCCGCTAAGGAAATTTTTACACAAAATCTTTATAAACTAATTGCCTTTAGGGTTCCTATGCCTCCACTATCTACTATTCCGAAGTTTATTGGATATAAATTGGCGAATAAAGGGTTTTTAAAAAAGACTCCTAAACCGTATCAGATTACGTTCTCGGTTACAACAGCATGTCAATCTTTGTGTAAGAGTTGTAATATTGGATTAGTGTATCAGAAAAATCCAGCGGTAGCGAAAAATGATTTAACAATTGAAGAAATAGAAAAGATGTTTAAAAGTATTGGCCCGGTTTACTTTTTTAATATCAGCGGAGGAGAGCCTTATCTGAGGACAGATTTACCAAAGATTGTGGAATTAGCATGTAAGTACCTAAAACCCAGGGTGATTCATACTCCTACAAATGCGTTGATGCCTGCTCTGATTGAAAAGAAAACCAGAGAAATAATGGAAATTATAAAAAGATATGATCCGTCTGTTCCTTATACAATTAAGCCTTCTTTTGATGGAGTCGGAGCAAAGCATGATGAATTAAGAGGAGTTAAAGGAAATTTTGAAAAATTAGTTGAAACCTATAAGCGATTAAAGGTTTTACAAAAAGATTTTCCTAATTTGCATGTAGGTTTAGGAACGGTAATTTCTAAAAATAATTTAGATACGATCAAAGAGACAGTGGATTACGCCTTAAGTTTAGAACCAGATACGTATATCAATGAAGTTGCTGAAGAACGAAGTGAGATGTTTAATACTTCTTCAATTACTCCGAGCGCGGAAGAGTATAAGAAAGCTACTGATTATTTTTCTCAGGAAGTTGCAAAAAAGATGAAGGGTAAGTCCGGGTTATCTAGGATTACGCAGGCTTTTAGATTAGTCTATTATGATTTAACCGTTAATATTTTAAAAACTAAGACACAGGTTATTCCTTGTTTTGCAGGTACTGTTTCTGCGCATATTAATGCGCAAGGGCAGGTCTGGGTGTGTTCTATTCTAGCATACGATAAGCCTATGGGCAATATTAGAGAGGCTAATTATGATTTTTATAAGATTTGGCATTCAGAGCAGGCTCAAAAAGCAAGGGAATCTGTAAGAAGGAAAGAGTGCGCCTGTCCTATGGCGAATGCTTCTTATTATAATATGATGATGGATCCTCCTTCAATGTTAAAGGCGATAAAATATTTCTTATTTCCAGAGAGTTATAAAAGAAATACTCAAACTGAAGATAAAAGTAAGTCGCAATAGTTTTTCCAGCTGTATTTTGATTTTTCTTCTTGAATATTTTTAGAGAATTTATCTTTTTTCTTTTCCTTATAGAAAGTAAGAATAGCGTCAGCTAGAGCTTTAGGGTTTTTAGGTGGAACAACAAAGCCAGTCTTATCATGGAGAACAATTTCGTTAAATCCGCCTACGTTTGTGCAGAGAACAGGAGTGTTATAGTGATAAGCTAATTGAATGATTCCCGATTGTGTCCCAGAAACATAGGGCAAGATGACAAGGTCTGCTTGTTTGAAATAGCCCCCAACTTCTTCTTTGGGAATGTAATGGTCAACAAAGGTAATGTGTTCTTTTAAGTGCAGTTGGTCAACCTGTTTTAGATATTCTTCTTTATTTTCCCAGAATTCTCCGGCGATAACCAAATGAACTTCTTTTTCTTTAAGGATAAGAGGCATTGCTTCTAAAAGGTAACGTAATCCTTTGTAAGGTCGAACGTATCCAAAAAAGAGAAGCCTGTTTTTTTTCAATTGAGGAAGCGGTAAAGAGCGTGCTTCTGGATAGGTATCATAAAGAGGATGAAAAGATTGGATAATACGAACATGAGGAGCGAGAGTGATTAAATTTTCTTTGTCAGTTTGAGAATGGACTAAAGCGAGGTCAACCGAATTGAAAAAGAGCTTAGAGAGTAACAAGTCTAAAGGTGTTTTTTCGTGAGGTAAGACATTGTGACATAAAACAACTACTTTAGCTTTTGAAGATTTTTTAATGATTTTCAAGAGAGGAAGAAAAACAGGCGTGCTAAGAGGGCTAACCCAAGGAAAGATGATAAGGTCGGGATTAAAGTTTTTTATTTTCTCACCCGCTTTTCTCCAACTGAGAGGATTTGCGTAATGTAAGAAAAATTCAGAATTTGCAAAGGGTTCTAAACGTGAATCAAAATTGTTTTTTACAATGAAGGAGGGATATTGTTTTTTCCAACTCAAGATTTGAAGAGTGTGGTTTTTTCCAAGTTCTTGGAGTAAAGCAGCGTTGAATTCTGAGTTTCCACCCTTATAGGGAGGAACCAGACCAAGGAGAGTAATTTTCATGGACTAGAAACTATAAGAAGTTATTTAAACATATCTTCAAAATGAAAAAGATGGATAAATCTAATGCCGCATTAGAAAAAATCGCGCACGGAACTGTTCTTGTTTTTGCAGGGATTCTTATTTCAAAAATTTTGGGATATGCGTATCGTTTGATTACTGCCCGTTTTGGAGCTTCAGAATACGGATTACTTTCAGTGGGACTTGCCTTATTTAACGTACTTTCTATCACTGCAATGTTAGGGTTAAATCAGGGAGTGTTAAGGTATGTTTCTTTTTATAGAACAAAAAAAGATGAGGAGCGAGTAAAGGGTGTCATTTTTTCATCGCTATTTTTTTCAGCCTTAGCGAGTATTTTTTTAGGAATTTTAACGTACTTATTTGCGGATAAAATAGCGATACTGTATTTTCACGAGCCTCGATTAGGGGTTGTTTTTAAGATTCTTGCGATTGCTATTCCATTTGATGTTTTAAAAAATGTGTTATTTAATGGTGTTCGAGCGTTTGAAAACGTGACGTATGAGATTTATACAAGGAATGGTTTTGAGACATTAGCGAAAGTTGTTTTTACCCTAGTATTCCTGCTTATAGGATGGAAATTGCTAGGCGCGACTTTAGCATTTACTTTCTCTTTGATCGCTTCGTTTGTTTTAGCGGTTTATTACAGTAAAAAGGTATTTAGTTTTAAAAAAGAGATAAAACCAAGATTCTTAAATAAAGAATTGTTGAATTATTCTATTCCTTTAGTCGTTAACAATTTGACCATTCTCGTACTTTTATGGGCGGATACATTATTAATCGGCCATTTTAGAACCGCGCAAGAAGTTGGAATATATAATGCGGCGGGCCCCACAGCCGCGCTAATGTATCTTTTCCCTCAAGCGATTCTCGCTCTATTCTTACCGGTTCTAACCGGATTGTATGCTCAAGAAAACAAGGATGAATTTAGAAGGGCGTATTTGATAACCACAAAATGGATTTCGATTGCAAATGTGGCATTGTTTGGTGCTTTCATTTTAATGTCGAAAGAAATCTTAGTTCTTTTTTTTGGAAAAGAGTACGCATCTGGAAGTCTTGCCCTGATTATTCTTTCTAGTGGGTATTTAGTGTATTATTTAGCGCTAGTTTCGAATAATATTCTTCTGATCTATGAACGAACAAAAACGATTTTAGTTTCATCGGCAATAGGTTCTATTTTAAATATTGTCTTAAACATTATTCTTACTCCAAGGTATGGAATTGTGGGAGCAGCAATTTCTACTTCTATTTCTTATATTATTGTTAGTGTAATCTTATTCGTTATTACAAACAGATTAACGAAAGTAAATATTTTTGATAAATATTTTTGGAAGATTTTCCTAGCGGGCGTATTGAGTTTAGGGGTAAGCTATATCCTTAACAGTTATCTGAGTATTTTAGGGATAAAAAAGCTTATTGTGTTATCTGTTACATTTTCTTTTATTTATGGCCTACTTCTACTGCTCTTACGAGTAGTGCAAGAAGCAGATCTTATTATGATTCGAGAAGTAGGAAAGAGGACTAAAATAAACACGCTAAAAATTGAACGATTTTTAGAAAAATATCAGTCAGATAAGATTTAAATACTTTCCATCAGTTTTTTGTTTTTATGGAAGTAACCTTTCTGTATAATGCGCCGCATAAAGTTCATGCGGAATGGGCGCGATCCGTGAATGCTTTCTTTGTAAAGGATCGGGTAAAGGAGAATGGTATTCAGAATTTTTCTCGTCTTTTCAAGTCTTTAGATACTCTAAAAAAGATACCTCCAGGCACAGAAGTGTTGTTATGTGAAGGAGGGTCTCAGATTTTTTCTGGTGCGTTATGGAAAGTGTTTCATCCAAAGAAAAAATTAGTGCTAATTGTTTCAGATCCGAAGATGTATTATTTGCATAAGATGAATTTTATAAAGAAATTTTTTAACATTTTAGCGTTAAGGAGATTTGATCTGTTCATCCCTACATCTCCTTTGATGGCTTCTCTAATTCCTAAAGGATTGAAAGGTGAGAGAGTTATAGTTTATCCTTTTTTTGAGAGGGAAAGGTTTAAAGGGAAGGGGGGAAATCTAAAAAGCCACAATATTATTTTTGCAGCTCGAACATGTAAAGAGAAAGGATCGGATTTATTAGTCGACTTATTTGTAGATCTTAAGAAAGAGTTCGAGGATACTAAGCTTTTTTTCTTAGGTATAAGTTCTTATATTCCAGGACAAGGAGATTTAAGAAAGGAGTTAGAAGAGAGAAGGTTAAAAGATGTTTATTTCGAGGGGTTAGTTAAGGATCCAGAATTGTTTATGCAGAATTGTTCGTTATATGTTTCTCTTGCTAGAATCGAACCAGCAGGCGTGTCGATTTTGGAAGCAATGTATCTTGGTCTTGTTCCAGTAGTTTCAAGGGGAACAGGAAACAGCTATATTGTAAAAGAGATAGCCGAGGAGTTAGTAGTTGCTGATAAAGAAGAAGCGCGTCGTTTAATAAAGAGGCTTTGGACTAGTCCTCGCTTATTAAAGACTTATTCACAAAGAGGAAAGAAGATTTCTAAAGGGTATACAAAACAAGGAAGTGTTAAGTTGTTTGGGCAAGCGATGGGTTTGGCCGCAAAATAAAAGTAGTATGTACATTTAAAAAATCAGGAAGTCTTAATTTTCCGAAAATCTTGGCGTATCTTTTGTTAAGAGAAAGAAAATTACAGGTAGAGTATTTTTTTTGGATGGAAAATCCAGTTTTTAAAAAGAGAGCGCGATAATTCTTTTCCCTCCATTCAAAGAGTTCGTAAAAGAGAGAGTGTTTATGGGGATGGCCGTGAGTGAAGAAGCGTAAAGGATGTTTTAAAAAAGCTAAAGGATTTTTGAAAGGTTTTATCCAGACGCTAGGGCTAAGGAAGTAGGAAAAATACCACAAAGGACGAGGAATACTAAGGATGATTTTTCCCTGGAAAGAAAGACAGCGTTTCATTTCTTGGAGATAAAGCTCTGGGTTTTCGACATGTTCAAGAACGAAGTTAGATAAGAATACGTCTATAGCGTGGTCTTTGAAAGGAAGTTTTTTCCCATCTGTTAATAGATCCAGGGAAGGGTGGTAGTTGAGGTCAAGCCCATAGATTTTTGGGCCATAGGATTGTTTGAATTCGTTTCTACCGCAACCATTATCGATGATTATTCCAGAGGGAGGAAGGAGTGTTGCAATAAAAGGATAGGAAGGATTATTTTCTTGCATCATTTTAAGCTGCATTTAAGGACAACGGTTCTTGCAAATTTGTTTTGGGTGACTTTATTAAGCAAGTTATCCAAAGGATAGTTAAACGTTAATTTGCTCATTGCAGAATAAACCAAAGGATTTGTGGTTTTGATGGGTCGAAATAAGCTACCTTTTATTTTTCTTATTTTAAATCCTTCTTCTTCCAGAAGAGAGATAAGTTCAGAAATGGGGTATTCTTTATGCCAAACGCGATAATATTTCTGGTCTGCAAGAAGTTGGGATTGATCTTGGGTTTCAAAAGTTTTCTCACCTTGTTTTTGAATGTACCAGACGTTTCCGTTTTTATTAAAGTAGGGAAGAGGAACAGAAAAGATGATTCTCGTTTTTTCTGTACAAAGGTTTTTTACTTTTCTTAAAAAAGGTTTTGGATCAACGAGGTGTTCGAGAATTTCTGTTGCGAGGATATAGTTTGGTTTGCTAAAACCTCCAAGTTCTTTCTCATCTATTTTTTCCACATCTAAAACTTTAAAGGCTATTCTTTTGCTATCGACTTTTTTAGAAAGTTCTGTTGCAAGTCTGATCTGTTTATGAGAGATGTCTATTCCTAGAACTGTCGAGTTTTTAATTTTCTTGAGGATATAAAAGTCGTAAAGACCTATTCCGCAACCAAGGTCAAGAATGACTGTTTCTTCTTTTTTAGGTTTGATAAGCGCAATTGTTGCTTTCATGCGCGCTTTGAAAGAAGAATCCTTGGGAGTGAGAGTTGGATCTATATCTTCTGCTCGTTGAGCTTCCCATGCTTCCTGATAGAATTCTTCTAATTCTTGTTTAGTGGGTATTTCTCCTTGAGAAGATTCTTGTGAGCCTAGAGGTTTTGAGGGATTGTCTTGTTGTATAATCGTTTTTGCTCTTTTTGCCATTATTGGAGGGAGAGAGGGTCGTTTTATTAGCTTTACTGTTTTTTAGAAAGGTTTAAAAGGAATTTAGAGTGACAGCAAGTATGAAAATCGCGGTTGTAGGCGGTGGAATTTTTGGGGTGACAATAGCGTGGATGCTTGCAAAGGAAAAGCAGTCTGTAGATCTCTACGAAAAGAATAAGGATATTCTTTCTGCAGCCTCGGGAATTAATCAGTATCGGCTTCATAGAGGTTACCATTATCCTCGAAGCGAAGAAACAACGTTTTTTGCGCTTGCAGGGGAACCTAGTTTTAGAAGAGAGTACAAAGACGCTCTTATTGAACAAGCAGAGCATTATTATTGTATTGCTAAAGAAAAAACATTAACAACTGCTGAGCAATGTTTAAAGACATGGAAGAAGTTAGGTTTAGTTCATGAAAAAAAAGAATTGCCGATCATTAATTCAGATAAGATTGAAGTTTCTGTGAAAGTAAAGGAAAGTTTGATTGATCCAGCAAAACTAAAAGAGGTTTGTTGGGAGAAGTTAAAAGAAAATAAAGTGAATGTTTTGCTTAATCATGAAGCGACTGAGGAGATAATTCCAAAGTACGATCTTGTCATTCTTGCTACGTATAGCCAAAATAATCAATTTTTAGGAAAGTTCCCTCATGCAAAAAAGAAGTATCAGTTTGAACTTTGTGAAAAGCCAGTATTGAAGCTTCCAGATTCTTTTAAGGATAAAAGTGTTGTTGTTTTAGACGGCCCATTTATGTGTATTGATCCGTTCGGAAGTACAGGCTTATTTGTTATGGGACATGTGGAGCATTGTATTCATAACAGAAACATCGGAGAGTTACCTCAGATTCCTCCAGAGTATAAAGAGTTATTAAACAAGGGAGTGATTAAAAATCCACCAATCACGCATATTAAAGAGTTCTTAGAAGCTGCTGAAGAATTTTTTCCCCAAATAAAAGAAGCAGAGCATGTAGGTTCAATGTTTACAATAAGAACAGTACTTCCTTATAGAGAGAAGGATGATGCCAGGCCTACGATTTTAGAGAAGATAAACAACAATGTATTTGCAGTTTTTTCTGGAAAGCTAGGAACAGCGGTACATGTTGCGGAAGAGGTGGTTGCTTTAGTAAAAGAGATGAAAGAGATTGAGAATGTTTCTATGGAGTAAGAAGGGTTGCGTAGAGTGCTTCAATTTTAACAACCATTTTTTCAGGACTAAACTCTTTGGACTTGAGTTTGGCGGCGTGTCCCATTTTAGTTCTTAAGGTTGGATTGTCAATAAGGAGTTGTATTCTTTCTTCCCAAAGTTGAGTGTTTGAAGGATCGATTAAGAAACCTGTTTTGTCATCTTCTACAGCGTCAACAGTACCTCCACGGTTAGAAGCAATGATTGGTTTTCCCATGAACATACATTCTAGGGGAATTCCACTAAATGGTTCTGACCAGATAGAAGGGAATACAACAATATCAGTCATAGAATAGATTGACCATGTTTTATCATGAGGAACTCTGCCTAAGAGTTTGAAACGGTCAAGGTTATTTTTCTGGATGAATTCTTGAACAGTTGGATAAAGTGGTCCGTCTCCAACCATAAGGAAATGAACATTTTTATTTTTTTGCACAATATTTTTCATGATTTCTATGATCATAGTAATTCCTTTAGTTGGGAAAAAGCTACCGAAAAACGTGATGGTAAGTTCGTTTTTAGGTTTTGCGGTGGTTTCTACGTCTTGGGGAAGATGGCGAGAGTTGTGAAGGACATAGACGTTTTTAGTTACTCCAATTTGAGCAAGTTTTTGAGTGACTGAAGAGCTTATACCGATTTTAAGATTTGCTTCTTCTAAAGTTTTTCTTGATGCCCTTAAATAAAGAAGTTTGTAAAAATCCCAAGGAATACGATAAAGAGAAGAGCTGCATTGGGAAAGATCTTTTATCGGGCAACTAGAGCATTCTTTAAGATCGTTTCTTAAGCAAGTACTTTTGGGACATGCGAACCAATAATCTCTAAAATGGACAACCGATTTTATGCCTGTTTCTTGAGCGGCTTTGATTGAAGCAATGCTTGTGAGTCGATCTTGGGCATGGATGATTTGAATGTTTTTTTCTTTAATGATTTTTTTTAGGAAATGTTTAAGGTAGAGTGTGTGGATTGGATAAAAAGGAATTTTTTTATAGGTCCTAAAGAGAAAGGTTTCTATTCCCGGATAATTCCCGGTAGAAGCGATGAAGATGTTATGTCCGCGAGTTTTAAGTTCTTGTGCTAAAGTGAGAGTGCTTACTTCTGCTCCCCCTAGTCCTAGAGGAGAGTAAACAACGAAGAGTATGTTCATAAAGGTAGTTTTAAAGGAAGTTATTTAAAGTTATTGCCTATGGCCCAAGGATGAGAATTGGTTTTATTACGACCTATTTTTATCCCGTCTTAGGTGGAGCTGAAACAAACTGTTTTTATCTTGCTAGAGAGCTTGCTAAAAAACATGAAGTGCATGTTTTTACTTCTACAACAGGTGCTAAAGAGGAGGAAACAATCGAGAATATTCATATTCATCGTTCAAAAACTTTTTTTAGATTCGGGTATTATGCCGCGCTCTATCCTTCTTTAATGAAAAATTTATTGAGGTATCAGTTAGAGATTGTTCACGTTCATTCTTTTGGTTTTCTATGGCATGATATTTGTTTATTGATTAAGAAACTGCAATCTCCAAAAACCAAGTTTGTTATTACCCCTCACGGCCCATTTATGGCCTTGAACAATTATCGGAGTTGGAAGAGGATTTTAAAGTTTGCAGTCAATGTGTTAGAGTATTTTCCAAATAAAATGTATGATCGGGTTATTGAGGTGAATCCTGCTCAGAGAAAATGGTTGCCCAAATACGGTTTTAAAAAAGAAAATATTATTTTTATACCGAATGGTATTCCGCAAGAGTTCACAAAGAAGAAAGGAAGGTTAAATCTCCTTTCAGGAAGAGTGGTGGTAAGTTATGTTGGAAGAGTGCAGCGCTATAAGGGATTAGATCAAGTGATTTCAGTGCTTCCAGAGCTAATTAAAATCGAGCCAAAGTTGTTGTTTGTAATGGCGGGCCATCCAGAGGAGATGGATGGGTTAGTAAGATTAGCGAAGGAGAAAGGGGTGGGAGAGCACGTTCTTTTTTTAGGAAAAATTCCTGAAAGAGAAAAAGAGGAGCTTTTGGAAAGTTCAAGAATATTTGTTTTTCCAAGTAAGTGGGAGGCGTTCGGAATTGTAGTGTTAGAAGCGATGGCTAAAGGCGTTCCAATCGTTTCTACAAAAACTGAAGGAGGGAAATTTTTGATTGAAGAGGGCAAGAATGGTTTTCTCTTTGATTATGGGGATCATGCGGTATTGAGAAATATTTTAATAAGATTACTAACGGACAAGAAGATAAGAAAAGAAATTTCTGAAAAGAATCGTCAAAAGGCTAAAAGATTTGTGTGGGAAAAAATTGCTCAAGATTTAGAAGAAGAGTATAGGCGGATCTTATGAAGATTGTTTTTGTTTCTCCCTTTTTTTATCCGGTGCAAGGAGGTATGGAAAATCACGTATATCATCTTGCTGATCAGCTTATTAAAAAAGGGCACGAGGTAGAAGTGTTTACTTCGAATTTGTCTCGTGATGGAAAGATAAAAGAAAAAGAAGCGCAGATTAGCGGAATTAAGGTTAAAAGATTTAAGGCGTGGTTTAAGTTAGGGCAATTTGCTTCTTTTTTTCCAGCAGTATTTAGTGCGATTAAAAAATCAAATGCGGATATTATTCATGTGCATAATTATAGACATCCAATTAATCTTGCTCCTTTATTGACCAAAAAGCCTTGTCTTATTACGTTGCATTGGCCTGAGTATCCAGCAGGGTTAAGAGTGAGGAAGATGGATATTTTTGCTAGGAATTTTGATAGGTTTTTAGGTCCGTTTTTGCTTAAGAGATATAAGCGCGTGTGTGCGGTTTCACAAAATGAGATTGCATTTATTCAGAATTTGGGTGTTTCAAAAGAAAGAATCGTGCTTATTCCTAACGGGATTCCTCAAAGTTTTTTAGCTAAGGAAGAAAAAAGAAGTTTTAGAGTAAAATATGGTTTTAAAGAAAATGATTTTATAGTTTTAGCGCTATCGAGAATTCATAAAAGTAAAGGCTTTGATAAAATTATAAGGCTGGCTGAGAAATTTCCGCATGTAAAGTTTGTTATTGCTGGGAAAGACGAGGGTTTTAAAAAAGAATTAGAGCAATTAAAAGAAAAATTAAAGGTAAATAATGTTTTCTTTATAGGCGAGGTTTCAGAAGAAGATAAAAGAAAGGCTTTTGCTAGTTGCGATTTATTTATTCATCCAACAAAGTTTGAAGCTTTCGGCATTGTTGTTCTTGAGGCTATGGCCCAGGGAAAACCAATCATCGCTTCGAATGTGGGTGGTCTGTCTTATGTGGTTTCGGATGCGGGGATTTTATTTCAAGAGAGGGATTTAAAAGATCTAGAAGACAAATTTAAAAGAGTCTTGTATAGTTCTGCTTTGAGAAAGAAGTTATCAGAGAAAGCGGTTGAGAGGGCTTCAAAGTTTACGTGGGAAAAGATTGCGGATAATTTAGAAAGGGTGTATAAAGAACTATGAAAGTTTCAGTTATAATTACTACGTTTAAAGAAGCAGGAACTATTCGCAAGGCAGTGGAGTCTTTTCTTAGTCAAAAGTTACCTAAAAGTACAGAGGTGGTGGTTGTTTCTCCAGATAGAGAGACTAAAGATGTCCTTAAAGATTTAATTCAAAAGAAAAAGATAGTGTATTTGCAGGATGAGGGAAAAGGAAAACCTGCTGCGTTAAATAAGGTTTTCAAAGAGATTAAAAGCGATATTCTGATTTTAACAGATGGAGATGTTTTTGTTGATCAAAGGGCAGTAGAAGAAATTCTTAAACCTTTTAAAGAGGAACAGGTAGGTTTAGTTTCTGCTAGGCCTTTTTCTTTAGAATCTAAGGAGACAATGTTAGGTTTTTGGTCGTATGTATTGACTGATATTGCCCATCGAATTAGATTAAGATCTCGTTTTATTGTTGGTTCTGGATATTTAATGGCTTTTAGAAAAAGTTTAATTAAAGAACTACCAAAGGAAGCGTTGGCAGATGATGCGGTTATTTCGCATATTATTTTTGATGAGGGTTTCAAAACAGTATATATGCCTACAGCTAAAGTGTTTGTGAAATATCCTACGACTTTTAAGGATTGGATTAAGCAAAAGAAGAGAAGCGCGGGAGGATATTTGCAGTTAAAAAGGTATACAAAAGGAAATCAAAGAATGCGGTCGTTTTCTAAAGAGTCAAGCGGAATTTGGATGCTTATCAAGTATATGGATTCGTTTAAAAGAGTTTTTTTCTTGTTCTTATTAGTGTTAGCAAGAATTTATTTGTGGTTAGTGATCTTAATAGATTTAAAGATTAAAAGAAAGTCTTTTAAAGAGATTTGGGTTCGTGTAGATAGCACCAAATGAACGAAAAGCTCAAAGTGTGGTTTAAGGATTGGCATAATCGTATTTTTATTCTAGTTTTTCTTCTGGCGTTAGGTATTCGTTTATACTATCTACATGTAAATTCTGCGGTCTGGTGGGATGAAGCGGATTATTTGAGTTCTGCCAAGCACTGGTTTTTTAATGTTCCGTATAATTATAATCCTCAGAGAGGAATCCTGTTTCCTTTATTAATCGGAATCTTGTTCAAGTTAGGGTTTTCTGAAACGTTAACGAGGATTTTTGTGGTTTTACTTCCTTCATTAGGGGTTGTTGTTTTAACGTATTTATTAGGAAAGCAGATGTATAATAAAAACGTGGGTCTTATTGCTTCTTCGATAATGAGTGTGTTTTGGGTATCTTTATTTTGGACGAACAGATTTAGTAATGATTTTTTAGCGTTCTTTTTCCAATTGCTTGCGCTTTATTGTTTTTGGATGGGCGTTGTAAAGAATCACTCAAAATATTTTACGTGGTTGTTTGGTTTGTTTTTGGGACTAGGTTTTATTACAAGAGCGCAGTCGATTTTGATTGGAGGGAGTTTGTTTTTATTTTTAGTGATAGTTCAAAGATTCAAGTTTTTAGCGAATAAGGATTTGTGGATTTCAGTTTTATTCTTTTTGATTCCGGTTCTTCCTTATTTAGGATGGTTATGGATAAATTTTAAAACACCTTTAGCGTTTAGTACAGGGTATTCTTCTCAAGTGGCGTCTAACGCTCCGTTTGCGTGGGCAATATTACAATTTATTTATCAGTTTTCTGCGAAGTATTTGTTTATTCTTTTTTTGATAGGGTTGGCTAGTCTTGCGGATTTATTGTTTGGTTTAGATCTTATTTTCAAAAGAAAGGCTGAGGAAAAAGTTCAAGCTGATATTTTCTGGTTAATCGCAAGTTTAGTGACGCTAGCATTCTTTATTTTTTGGTTAAGAGGAGCTGAAGATAGGTGGGTTATTCTTTTATCTATCCCGATTTTTTTATTTGTAGGAAAAGGATGTATGCTTATTTATGAAGCGATTAAAAAGAAGAATATTCACGTTGCAGCTTTGTTAGTTATGATTTTAGTGATAGCGGGGATGTATATTCAGTTTTCAGTAGCGCAAGAGATTATAGGTCAAAAGAAAGATACGTATAAAGAAGTGAAAGATGCTGCGTTATGGATGAAAGAACATACTACCGTTTCAGATAAACTTTATTCAGCGTCTGGTCCTCAAACAACGTATTATAGTGAAAGAGACGTATTAGGATTTCCAGGCACTGAAGCGGAGTTTCTCAGAGATATAAAAGAAAAGAAGCCTAAGTTTATGACTATTTCTGTATTCGAGCGGCATCCAGATTGGGTCGCTAATTTTCCAAATAATCACCCAGCGCTTGTTATTCCAGTAAATGCGTGGTTCGCAGATAGTGCAAAAACACAACCATTATTAATTATATTTGCTTTTAAAGCCTACGAGTGACTCAATTTCGGTAAGGAAAAGTTTCATTTGTTCTTCTTCTTTAAATTTTTCTACGCTTTTAGCAATTTTTATCTTATTGAATTTAGTTTGAAGGGCGAGAGCCATTTTTTCACTAAAGTCTTTATGGTTGTACGGACGAGCAAGATATCCTGTTAGTCCTTCAATAACTGTTTCGCTAGGTCCCGCATTATCTGCCCATGCAACGACAGGGCATCCACAGGCCATTGCCTCAACAGGGACTAAACCAAAGTCTTCTTCTGGCGCTGGAAAAGCAAATAAAGAGGCCTGATTATACAGCGCAATTAGATCTTGATCAGAGACGTATCCTAAGAATTTTATTCGGTGCATACATCCAGATCTGATTGCTAAATTTCTTAAGAGGTATTCATATTCTTTTCCTATTCTTCCTGCAATAACAAGTTCTATTTCTTTATTTTCTAGTAAAGCAAATGCTTCAATAAGCCAATCATATTTTTTGTCAGGGATAAGTCGTCCTGTACAAAAAATGAATTTTTTAAGATTATATTTTTCGAGAACATACTTCGTCTCTTCATTTTTTTTTAATGAAAAGTTTTTATAGAGCGTAGGATAAATAACAGTTGCATCAATCCCATAAATCTTTTCGATCCTTCTTTTGGTGTAATAGCTATTAACAAAGACTTTCTCTGCTGCCCGTACATATTTTTTGTCTAAAATTCTTAATAAAGGTCCAAGAGTAATGCCTGTAGCCATTGCAATTTTTCTTCCCAAATCAAAACCCCATTCTTTTATGCTACCTTTAAAATAAAGGAAGTTAGGGGGGTGATGCATATAGATCACATAAGGTGTTTTTTGTTTTTGTTTCATATGATAAGCTAAGCTACTGCAGATAAAACTGTGACTTATAAAAAGGTCTGTATCTTTACTTTTTCTTAGGATACCTTTGTCTAAAAAGGAATACATTATTTTAAAAGTGTGGTTCTTCAAATTAAGTGAGTGTTCTCTTAATTCGATACCCTCAAATAATTTTAATAATCTTCGATTGAAAGTCGCAAATGAAACTCTAACGTTATGATTTTTAGCAAGATATTTGGCTTGTGTTGCCATAACTCGTTCTAATCCGCCTTCTTCTAAAAGATAATCATAAAGGAGAGTAATGTTCATTTGAGGACCTCAAGTTCAGCAATTACTTCTGAACAAGGAAAGATCCAGCAGAAGAATCTTTCATAGATTAAAGGAGTTAAATTAATTAATGGATTAAGGATCGGATTAAGGAAGGTAAAGTTCATTCGAGTAAAGTTTAGTTTTCGAAATTTAATTTTAAATTTTGGTGTTTCGTAGAAGGTTTTTGAGGTGAAATAATCAAAGGTGAAGTAAGAGAAAAATCTTTTATGGGTTGGGTCCCAGTAGCTGACGCCGCAAGAAAAGTGAGGTCCTCTAATAATGACTTTTCCTTTATTTTTGGTAATGCGATGGATTTCTTTCATAGTAAAGATAAGGTCGTTAACGTGTTCTAGGACATGGCTGCAAAAGACTTCATCAAATTCATTATTTTTGAAAGGGAGTTTCTTATTTAGGTTTGAAATAACGTCTACTCCGGGAAGGGAGAGTTCGTCTAAGTTTACCCATCCTTGGGAAGAAGGTTTGATGTCTTTGCCGCAACCGAGGTTAAGTCTTTTCATTTTCTTAGATGAGATTAAGTAAATGTTTATAAAGTTTTATTGTCTTTGTGCTCGAAGAAGCCATCCTTCTTTTGTGCTCTTTTTTTTGAAGGAAAGTTTGTGTTTTACAGAGCCGTATGCGGTAAGGAGTATCCAGCTACTTGTAGCGATAACAACTTTTGGTCCTTTTTTCCACATGTGAGTAAAGGCGTAGAAGAAAAGAGGGATGTAAAAGTTAAAAGGTGTGATTTTCAAGTGGTATTTAGAATAGAGTTGCTCTCTAGCAAGGGCAGTTCGCGATTTTTGCTTTTTTGCGTCCTTAAAGGTTTGGTAGGAGTATCCTGCTATGAGTCTAGGTTGTGTTGGATGATCGAGTATTCTTAAGGAGTATCCTTTTTGTAGGATGTCTAAGGATCGTTCAAAGTCGTCTGCAAGAGTTTCGTTGAAGTTATAGAGTTCTTTTCTGAAAGTGTTACAAAGAAAAGGAAAATTTTTACTGCTTGGATTGACATACAGAATATTTTCTTTTAAGATTGAAAAGTTTTTTTTCATGAATTCGAGCCAGAAGTAATTTCCCCAAGCAATAGAAAGAAAAGCAAGATCCTTTGATTGGAGGAGTGTTGGATCATATTCTACTGGATAAGATTCTGCGATTCCTCCCAGGTTTGGATCCTCAAACCAAGAAACGAAAGTGTGCATGTCTTCTTTAGATTTAGCTCTAAAAATCCAGTCTGCGTCATGGATGACAATGATTTCTCCTTTGGCGTGAGGAAATATTTTATTGATAACTGCAGGTTTTCCTTTTCTTTCATTAAGTTCAAAGTAGTGAAAGATAGTTGGTTGTTTCTTTGCGTATTCTTGAACGATAGGAAGGGTGTTGTCGGAGCATCCATCAAGGCCTAAAAGAACTTCGTAAGAGTCAAAAGGAAGTTTGGAGAGGTTTTCGAGAGCGCCACGAATAATTTTTTCTTCATTATGTGCAGCCATTAAAAAGCTTATTTTAACCATGATAGGAAAGAAAAAGAAGGGGTTTATAAGGTTTATTTAAAGGAGTTTATCGTAGATTTTTACTACAAATTTAAAAGGAGAATAAATAAGTCTCAGACGAGTGATTGCTAAGAACATTTCAAAAGTCGCTTTTTTAATATTGAGCGCTGAGCCTTGAGCATCTTTCCAGACCGTGGGATATTCTTTAAAAGAAAGGTTGCGTCTTTTCATTTGGTAGAGTAAGTCTACATCAAATGCCCAGCGGGTTATTCCTAAGTGAGGGGTAATGTTTTTTATTGTTTTTTTTGTGAAGAGTTTTGCTCCGCATTGGCTATCATAGATTTGTAAATTAAAAAGTAGGCGAATAAGCAGATTAAATACTCTTGAAGCGACTCTTCTCTTTAAAGCTTGTTTGGGTTCTACGATTGAGCCTGGAATATACCGAGAGGCAATAATTCCATCTAAATGACCAATATGTAAGAAGAGTTTTTCAAATTCTTCTGGAGAAGTAGAATTGTCAGCATCTACAAAACCAATGTAATCTCCTTGGCTGATTTTAAATCCTTCAATAATCGCCCCTCCTTTTCCTATTGCTTCTTTGAAATTTAAAGATTTGAGTTGTTTGTAGGAATGATATTTTTCAACTTCTTTTGCGGTATTATCTTTGCATCCGTTCATAACAACAATTAGTTCGTAAGAGCTATGATATTTTTTAGTAAAATAAGTTAGGTAAGCATCGAGAGTTTTGCCTATACGTTTTTCTTCGTTGTATGCTGGAAGGACGATGCTGAGGTTCATTTTTTTCTCGTATAGGCAAAGAGGACAATAAAGAGAAGGGTCATAAGAGCAGTGAGGGTCTTAACGATTTGAGCTAGATTAGTATGGAAAAGGATGAGAAGAACAACTTCTAGGATAAGGAAGAAGGCGCAAATGATTAAAAGGCCTTTAGATCGATTTATAGAAAGATTGTAAAGAGCAAGGAGGTAAGAGAGAGAGTAGAAGCTCATCATGATTCCCATCCAACCTACAAGGGGGATGATAGGATAATATTGTTTTCCAAAGAGAAGTCGGACAATCAGCTGAGGAAGGAAGAAATAAGCTAATGTTGCAACGATTGCGCCAAGAACCATCAGACCTAGAGATTTGTAAAGAAGGTGTTTGTTTTCTTTGTTAAGAGCGTGCATTTCAGCGACTTTGGGGAACATGACATTTCCTAAAGAGAAAGTTGCGAAAAAGATCATTTTTCCAATAAGGGAGAGCGCTGCGTAAAATCCTGCTTCTTGTTCTGAAAGAAAATGTTTAACAAGTAAAACATCAAAGGTGTAATAACTTGTGAGAAAAAGCATGATTAAAAAGACAGGGAAGGCATAGGTAAAGATTTGTTTGCTTGAAATTTTTTCATTATTTGAAGAAAGATATTTTTTAAGAGGTTTGTAACTAAAGAAAAAAGAAAAGGCGTAAGAGGCGACAATACCTAGAATTGCTCCCCTAATGCCAAATCCAAGAAAGATAAGGGTAACCCCGATGAGAAGTTTGCTTATTCCTTCAAGAACCAAGTTTATTCCTAAGCTCGGAAATTTTTGAAGACCTTGTAAGATTCCTCGCGGAATAGGAAGGAGAAGTGAGAAAAGAAGAAGTGGGGAGAAAAAATAAAGTGCTTCTTTTGGTATTTTAAAGAAGCTGGCGATCCATCCTTGAGTAATAAAAAAGAGGATAGTAATTATAATTCCAGCAATAAAAAGTTGTTTTAAGCTTCTCCGAAGAAGAGGATTAACTTTTTGTTCTTGTTGTTCTGCTTTGTATTGACTAGAAAATTTAGCAAGACTTGTTTGAATGACATTGACTGGAACGTTTACTAAATAAAGCAAGGATAGGATTGCTCCTAAAATCCCATAGTTAACTGGTCCAAGAAGTCTTCCGGCAGAGAAATGATAAAAATAACCGAGGACATTCGCAGCCATAGTCGCGATAAATAAGATAAAGCCATCTCGGATAAGACTATCTTCTTTGTTGAATTTTAATTTTTCAAGCATGTTAGACGATCCAGATGAGAATGCTAAAAAAGAGAGAGATAAGAATCATAAAGAAGGTAATTTGTTTTTCTGTGAATTTTCCTGTTCTGGTAAAAAGGTGAGGGAGAGAATAGATTTCTCGATTATGACGAGAGTGAATTTTTCCGTCTTTCCAGTAGCCGTAGGTTTGGGCTTTGAATTTGCTTCTTGCTTTTAGCAAGAATTCTAGAAAGAAGGGTGTTGAAAGAATGAGTGCTGCTCGTTCTACATTTCCTACGATTGCGATAACAGCTAATGTTCCTCCGACTAGATAAGTTAGGGAATCTCCTGCGAGGATTTTTGCGGGAGTTTTGTTAAAAAGGTAAAAGGCCAAGAGTGCGAAGACGGTAACAAGGGCTATCAAAGCTGCCAGAGCGCCTCCATTTTTGTAGGCGAAGAGCCCTAAGCTTGTTAAAGTGACAATTCCAACTCCTGTCTCTAGTCCGTTAAATCCTGCGAGCATATTGACCATGTTCGCTGCGCCTACAAGTCCGAGTGGAACAAAGACGAGAGGATAGAGTATTCCAAAGTTGATTACTCCAATGAAAGGAAGGCCCATATCGGTATTTCCTACGCTTACAACCATTAAAGGTATTGCTGCGGTTAAGGTAAGAAGAGGTTTTTGCCATTGTTTAAGTCCTGATGAACTTTCTTTGTTTTCTAAAACAAGATCGTCTAAAAATCCTACAAAGGTGATTATGAAAAGAGAGATCATAGACGCAAACAGAAACAGAAGGTTTTGTGAATCGAGAGTAATGCCAAATGTAATGCGAGGAAAGAAGGTTCGAATAAAGATAAAGAGGAAAAGTCCAGAAAGCATTCCTACCAGAGCAGGTATTCCTCCTGAGAAAGCGACAAGAGGAGTATTTTCTTTGTTTTGATCTTTGACTTCTAGATGAATTTTTTTAAGATAGCGGATCCACCAAGGAGTAAGAGAGAATACTACAAAGAAGCTTAAGAAGGCGGGAAAGAGTAAGGAAATGACCATAGGAGGGTTCAAAGGGGTATTTTATAAAAAGGTTTCTAAACCGCTATTTGGGCGCTCCAGTCGTAGGTTGTTGAGAATTGGAGATAAAAGAAGATTACTGTAATCCAGGCTATAAAAAGAAGAGCAAGGAGGATAAGTCGGAGAGGTTTGGATTTGAGAGAGAAGATGCCTTTCATAAGAAGAAGAACATAGATTGGAACAAGATAAGAAAAATAACGGAAGTAGTAAAGAGAATAGTGATCTGTAGTAAAATGTTCTATTAAGGGGTTAAGGAGCAATAAAAGCAAAGGAGGTCCCAAGAGGCTTAAACTACTAAAAATGCCAAGGTGGAAATTTTCTTTAAAGAGTTTAAAAATACCATAAACAACGAAGAATGAAAGAAGGGGAAAGAGGATAAAAAGATAATTAAAATGTGTTTGTAAGTAATGAAGGTTGATCATTAAAGCGAATTTGTAAAAGGGATAGGGTATCTCTTGAAGTTGAAGCGGATAAAGTTTTATGTGACCCGGTTGGACAACTGCGCGGTTAAATTGTTTAAGAAAGAAAGGGATCCAAAGGAGTAAAGGTACAACAAAGAAAAGGCTTTGGAAAAGATAGCTTTTTTTAAAGGAAATTCTTTTCGTGTAAAGAAAGTAAAAGAAAATAAAAAAGTGCGTTGCGATTAAAAAAAGAGAAAAGAAATTAACGTAAAAAAGAACAGCGTAAGAAAAGAAGAGTAATCCTAAGATTTTTTCTTTTTTTTCAAATAAAAATAAGTAAAGCAAGTAAGTGCTTATCAAAAAAATGAGGGTAAGAAGTGCGTAATTACGTAAGTGTCTTGAATAGATAAAAAACAAAGGATTAAGTGAAAGAAAAAGTGTGGCAAGTAAAGCTTTTTCTTCAGAGAAGAATTTTTTAGAGAGAAAGTAGAAGAGTACCAAACTTAAAAGAGAGATAAAGATAGTGCAAAGTCTTAAAAAAGTAATTGAAGAAGAAACGCGTTGGAGAAATGCGATAAAAAAATAGTATCCAGGAGGACTTGGATCAAGAGAGACATTATGATAATCTCCGTGATTAATTTCATGGCCAAAGCTTAAGGTAAAGTCTTCGTCTGTAGCAAATTGCATGTCGCTAACATGAGGAAGATGAAGAAGAAAACTTAAGGAGAGGAGGATAATTAAAAGGGAATATTCTAATTTTTTATTCATGAAAAAGGAGTTTCAAAAAAGCTTATAAAAGGTTGTTTTTTAAGGCGTTTTTCATAGGTAATGCATAACTATAAAAAGGTTGAGCCTTTTCTGCATTTTAAGAGAAGCATGGACGCGCTAGCTTATCCTAAATTTGCGAAAAAAATCGGGTTGACTCGTTTGGCAAGAGATTGGAATACAACAATTCCGTTGCCGTGGAAATTATTAGTTGAGATTACAAAAGTTTGTAATAATAAGTGCGTGAATTGTTCGATTTGGTCTTCTCCAAATAAGCAGTTTTTATCTTTAGCAGATTATGAAAAACTATTCAAAGAGAATGAGAATTTATTTTGGCTTTCTTTAACAGGTGGTGAACCTTTTACAAGACCAGATATTGATAAAATTGCAAAGTTAGCAGTAGATAATTGTCCCGATGTAAAATTATTGTCTATTCCTACAAACGGTTTTTGGGTTGAAAAAATTGTTGAAAAAACAAAAGCCTTGATGAATACAGGGTTAGAGTGCCACATCACAATTTCGTTGGATGGTCCTGAAGGGATTCATAATCAAATTAGAGGAATGAAAGATGGGTGGCAACGAGCAGTTAGGACATTTCACGCGTTAAAAGATTTAGGGGTAGATGTTCGTTATCAGTCCACATTACACGCTCAGAATATGGATGTTTTCAAAGAGTTTTACACCCGGTATGCGAAAGATATTGGCGTGTTAACGTTTACTCAAACTTCAGAAGTGTATTATGAAAATAGTGATATAAAAGCGTTGCAAGGTGAGGAAGCGGCTAAGATGTTTGATTGGCTTTCTGAAAATTTTCAGATTAGGGAAAAGCACGATCATTTTGAGAAGATGCATCTTAAGATTGCTTCAAAGTATTTAAGAAAAAAGGATATGATGATTCCGTGTACTGCCGGTTTTTCTGGCGCGTATATTGCTACTGATGGAAATGTGTATCCTTGTTTTTCAATGCCTTCTTGGGGGAATATAAAAGAGAAGTCTTTCAAAGATATTTGGTATAGTGAGATGGCTGCTAAAGAAAGAGGCAAGATTAAAGCAAAGCAATGTCCAAAGTGTTGGATTAATTGTTTCTCGTTCCAAGACATGGTGACGTATCCTGAGAAAGCGATTGCTAAAGCGTATTTGTAGATAAAGGGGGTTCTAGGAAAAGTAGGGGTTTAATTTATATGGTTAAAGTCCTTTTTTTCTTTCCAGAGTTTGTAGAGGCTTTTGAGCATAGAGAGTGTTGCTTTAATAGGTCTAACTTTGCTTTGTCTATTTGGAATATCAATAATTTTAGCAGGTATTTCTTTAACACTTAATCCTAACCATTGACTTTTAAGTAAAACTTCTGTGTCCCACGCCCATCCTGTTTCGTGGATAAAGGGAAGAAAGCGTTGTACTGCAAAATGTCTGAATGCTTTAAAGCCGCATTGATAGTCATGAATATGAGAGTCTAAGAAAATTCTGGTAAGAAGAGAATATCCTTTACTTAAAATCCTGCGTGAAAAAGAATAGGTAACATCCGCATTTGGAAGATGCTTTGATGCGATTGCAATGTCGTATGTAGTGAGTGCTTCAATAAGTTTTGGAAAAAGTTCTAGGTCTATAGCTAAGTCTGCATCTAGAATAACGACAATTGTTCCTTTTGCTTGTTTAAGTCCGTTTGTTAACGCTGCTCCTTTTCCTAGATTTTGAGGATGTGTAATCAGATGAAGTTCTTTGTAAATATTTATCTTTTCTTTTACAATAATTTCTGTTTTATCCCAAGAGCCATCATTTACAAGGAGGATTTCAAAAGGTTTGTGTTGGTTAAGAAGATAAGAGTAGACTCTGTCAAGAGTAGAAGAAATTATTTTTTCTTCATTATATGCAGGAATAATTAAAGAGTAAGTAAGGGCCATAAAAAGGAGGTTAGAAAGATTCTTATAAATGTTACTTTAAGGAGGAAGGAGAAGAGTTTATTTTTTCTTGGATCTGATTCAAGATTTTTACAACGCGATATCCATTCATACCATCCGTAAGAAGAGGAACTCGACCTTCTAAAGCATCTACAAAGTGAGAAAGTTCTACATAGAGGGGTTCTGCTCCTTCAACAGGAAGACTGGTGATTGGACCGTTTCTATAAGCAGCTTGAAAGCCTGCAAAAGAGTCATAAGAAGATTCTACTCCTCTAGAATAAACGCGAAGGGGTTCCTTAGAGGTATCATCAAAAATAATCATTTTTTTACTCCCTATGACGCTTACTTCTCTTACTTTTTGTGGATCAATCCAAGAAACATCTAAGTAAGCAGAGACGTTATTTGGGAAACGAAGTCTTGCTCTAGCCGTATCTTGGATACCATTATTCGTAGGATAGTGTTTATCTGCTTCTGCACTGACAAAAATAGGCATTTGATCATTTAGGAGGTAGAGTAAAATTGAAATATCATGGGGCATTAAGTCCCAGACAACATTTACGTCTTTTTGGAAAAGACCTAAGTTTAAGCGTCTGGTAGAGATATGTAATATGTCTCCAATTTCTCCAGAGTCGATAAGGCTTTTCATTTGATGGACGGCAGGATTGTAAAGAAAGGTGTGACCGACACAGAGTTGAAGGTTAGAGTTCTTAGCCAGAGAAACTAAGTCTTGAGCGTCCTCTTCTCGTAAGGTAAGAGGTTTTTCAACGAAAACATGTTTCCCAGCATCTAATGCTTTCTTTGCTAAAGGATAATGAGTTGCTACTGGTGTTGCAAAGACGATTGCGTCTACTTCTGGATTTGAAAGTAAGTCTTCAAGGTTAGTAAGTTTTTGTGTAGAAGGAGGAAGGTTTTTTACTTTTTTTGCGCCAGTTTCTAAACGTTTGGGATCGCTGTCACAAAGAGCATAGAGATTCGCGTTCGGAAGGTTTGCTATGTTTCGAGCTAGATTTGGACCCCAATATCCTAATCCCACAACAGCAAGGTTTTTCATCAAAAAAGGAGTTTTTATAGTGTTTAAAAGGCTTGCGATAAAATCTTTAAAAAGTCTTATAAAGTAGTGGAAATTGTCAGATTTTAGATTCTTGATTAAAAAAGTAAAGAAAAAATGAAAGCATTAGTTACTGGCGGAGCTGGATTGATTGGTTCTCATATTGTAGATCAGCTTCTTGCTAAAGGGTATTCTGTGAAAGTTATTGATAATCTAGAACAAGAAACGCATCAAAAAGGAAAGCCAGAGTGGATTCCTAAAGAAGTGGAATTTATTCATGGAAATACTGCAGATCCTGTTGCTATGCTTAAAGCGATGGACGGTGTTGATGTGATCTTTCATCAGGCAGCTTATGGTGGTTTTGCGCTAGATCAGAATAAGTATGTTCATTCAAATACGTTAGGGACAACAAATATGTTTTCTTTGATTAAGCAACATAAGTTGCCGATTAAAAAAGTAGTGTATGCTTCTTCTCAAGCGGTGTATGGTGAGGGAAAGTATTATTGTTCTGAGCATGGTGTTCAAGAGCCACATTTTAGAGGTCAAGAGCAAAGTCAAGCGGGAAGGTGGGAAATGGAATGTGCTCAATGTGGTCATCCAATGATTCCATTGCCGACAGATGAAAACAAGAAACTTTGTCTTGACACTATGTATGCTATTACAAAGTATAGTCAAGAATTAGTTGCAAAAGCGATGGGAAAATCATTAGGTATTCCTACGGTAGGTTTAAGATATTCTATTACGTATGGTCCTCGTCAGTCGTTGTATAATCCCTATACTGGAATTTGTTCTATTTTTTCAACAATGATTCTCAATGATATTGCTCCAACAGTATATGAAGATGGAAGGCAAACGAGGGATTTTGTTTTTGTTGAGGATGTGGCGAAAGCAAATATAGTGGTAATGGAGAATGATAAAGCGAATAATGAAGTGTTTAATGTTGGTACAGGAAAGCAAACAAGTGTAATTGATTTTGTTAGGCATTTATCTGATGCGTATGGAAAAGAAGCGAAGTATAATTTTACTCAAGAGTTTCGTCCTTGTGATGTCAGGCATTTATATTCCGATAATAGGAAACTTGCAAAGTTAGGATTTAAACCTCAAGTAAGTCTTCAAGAAGGCATTAAAAAGTACGCAAATTGGATTAAAACCCAAGGACAGATAGAGGAGTATTTTAGTAAGTATAAGGAAAAGATGTTGCAGATGGGGATTGTTAAAAAGAAACAATGAACGATTTTACTCTCTCGGTTGTTGCGCCAGCGTATAATGAAGAGAAGAATCTGCAAAAGTTTTTAGAAGAAACAACAAAGTTCTTAGAAGCGCATACGAAGGATTATGAATTATTATTGATTAATGATGGAAGTAAGGATAATACTCTTAAGATTGCTAAAGAATTTGCTAAAAGCCATAAGAAAGTGAAAGTGATTGACAATGAGGTGAATCTTGGTTTCGGAGGTACAGAAAGAAAGGGTTTAGGAATGGCTTCTATGGAGCTAGTTACATTGATTCCTTCAGATAATCAGTTTTATCTTCCAGATTTACCTCGTTATTTTGAAGCGATGAAGAACGCAGACATTGTCGTAGGATGGAGAATTAAAAGGCAGGATCCGTTGATGAGAAGGGTTGTTGCGAAGATCTATAGCTTAACGATCGCTATTCTATTTGGAACAACTTGGTTTGGAGATATTGATTGGGTTAAGATGTATCGAAGAGAAGTATTTGATAAAGTTAAAATAACGACAACGAGTGCCTTTGTTGACGCTGAAATTTTAATCCAAGCGCATCAGAATAAGTTTAGGATTAGAGAGCTTCCGGTGACCCATCTTCCGCGAGTTGAGGGAAAAGCTACTGGTGCAGGTTTAAAAGTTTTAAAAAGAGTTTTGCCTGAAGTATTTTCTTATTGGACAAAGCATCTAAGAAAGAAGCTATGAAAAATGTCTTGCTTGAGTTAGAGTTTAAGGATAAGAGATTAAGACCTACTTGGTTAAGTAAAAATCCAAGGATTTTATTTAAAGAAGTAAAAGAGATAAGTGGAAAAGCTTTAGTGATCGGAAGAGATGAAAATAAAAGAGAATTCGTTTTAGTTACAAAAGATAAATGTGCTTATAATTATCAAGAGCAAATAAGTTTTTTATTAAATCAAGAGTATATAGAAAAGAAAAAGCCTTTACTGGCCATTCTTCCATTTCATTATCACCATATTCCATTTAGGATTTTTTTAAATAAGTTGTTAGTTAAATATCAAAGTAAAAAAATAAAGAAAGGCTTTCCGGATTGGCCAAGTGATGTTTCTGTTGACGTTCTTACTTTTATTAAAGAGAAGAAGAAAAGAGTTTCTTGGCCAAAGAAAAAGAAATATGCAATAATTTTAAGCCATGATATCGATACATCACAAGGGATGTCTCTGCTACCGGCGATTCTTTCAGTTGAAGAAAAGGCAGGGTTAAGATCAACGAATTTTTTTGTTGGGAATTACTACAAATTAAATCATGTTTTTTTGACAAAAATGCAAGAAAGAGGTCATGAGGTTGCTTGTCATGGGGATAAGCACGATTATCTTCTTCCTTATCTTACTAAAGAAGAAATAAGGCAGAGAATGGAAAAATGTAATCTTTTTTTAAAAAAGTATGATATCGCAGGTTTTCGAGCTCCTTCTTTGTTAATTAGCGAAAGTCTAGATCAGGTAAATGAAAGTTTTTTTAGTTATGATTCTAGTGTGACAGATACAGAGTTGTTTATGCCTGATTCTAATTATAGTGGGTCTTGTAGTGTTTTTCCATTTTTTAAAGGAAAGTTACTAAGAATTCCTATTACTTTACCAATGGATTCTTCACTGCTTTTTTTAGGGTATTCTCCAGAAAAAGTTTTAGAAGTATGGAGAGAGAAATTAAAATTAATTAAGGAAATAGGCGGGGTGGCTATGCTTGTGACCCATTCAGAAAAGCATTTTAGCGCAAATAGGAGGATGTTAGTGCTATATGAAAGGTTTATTAAAGAGATTTGTAGCGACAAAGAAGTGTGGATTACCACCGGAAAAGAATTAACACAATACCTAAAAGGGAAAGAACATGACTTTGCAAAGATTAGTCAATAAAGTGTTTTCAAATCCGTCTATTTTTATTTGGGTAAGAAGAATTTTAGAAAATAATTTTAAAGGAGAAAAGAGGGCAATAAGAACAGAACTAAATACGCAAGGAAAAACGCTAGACATTGCATGTGGGACTGGAGAGTTTTGTAGATTTTTTAATAAAGAAAGTTATTTGGGCATTGATCTTTCTGAAAAGTATATTAAGTATGCGCGAAAAAAGTATAAGTATCGTTTTGAGGTAGTTGATGCGACTAAAATGGATATTAGGTCAGAGTTTGATAATATTTTAGTTTGCGGCGTGTTTCATCATTTAGAGGATGAAGCGGTTTTAAAAATTTTAGCATCTGCAAAGAGGATGATAAAACCAGAAGGGAAAGTCTTAGTGATTGAAGATATTCCAACAAGATCGAGACTAAATATTATTGGAAAGATAGTGCAGCACTTTGATGTTGGAAAGTTTATTAGGAAGCACGAGCAATATGGCCAGTTATATCAAAAAGAGTTAACAATAATTAAAAATTATAAGATGAGGAGCGGAGTGAGCGATTATTCTGTGTTTGTTCTTCAAAGATGAAAGAAAGAGAATATCAAATTATGTATGAGATTGAGGATGATTTTTGGTGGTTTGTAGCGCTAAGAAGGTTGTATCGTTTTTTATTAGGGAAGAAGAAAGGATTGATTTTGGATGTGGGTTGTGGGACTGGAAGAAATTTGAAGATGTTAGACCGTTATGGAGAGGCAGTTGGTTTAGATTTTTCTGCTTTGGCTTTAGAATTTTCTTTAAAGAGAGGCAATAAGAAGCTTATAGAAGGGGATGTAAAGAGCTTACCTTTTAAGGACGAAACGTTTGATATTGTGTTAGCGAGTGATGTTTTGTATCATCAGTGGGTTGATCAAGAGAAAGCGATTGGAGAGTTGAACAGAGTTTTAAAAAGAGAGGGCTTATTGATTTTCAATACTGCGTCTTATAATTTTCTAAAAAGCGAGCACGATCGGGCGGTAATGACAAAAGTAAGATATACAAAAAAAGAGTTTAAGAAATTTCTTGAAAGAAATAAGTTTAAAGTTGAGAAGATTTTTTATTGGAATTCATTTCTATTTCCTCTTGTTGCTTTAGGTAGAGTTTTAGAATTTAAAAACAGAAAGAATTCAGAGTTAAGAGAGATAAATCCGTTGATAAATAAAATATTAAAGAATATCTTAACTATAGAGATAATGTTGATTAGACTAGGTTTTTCTTTTCCGTTTGGATTGTCGATTATGGGTAGAGCAAAAAAGCTTTAAAGGCTATAAAGGCAGCTATTTTCTTTAACGATTTTTTGATGTAGTCCACATTGATTGAGTTGTTCACAAAATTCTTTTCGCGCAAGAACTTCAGTGGTATTAAAGTAAGAAAGTTCGCTTCTAAAAGTGAGACAATCATTGCGATCGAATGCTCTGTAGACCCCGTCCATTCTTGCAAGATAAGAATATTCTTTTTCTTCGGGATACCAGCCTGAGATGGATTTGACGTTTTGTGTTGCTGCAAGAGAATAGAATGCTTTGGGAAAAGGTCCTTCTGGATAAGTGCCAACCATAATGAACCGATCATGAAGGTTAGGTAAGTAAGAACTAAATTCGTTTTCAAGAGGCGTAGGTACTGCAAAAAGAGGAGTGTGTACGATATTAATAAGAACGCTCAAGAGAGCGAAAAGAGTCAAAAGATAAGGAAGGGCTTTCTTTAAGAGAGGGGGCAAAGATGTTAAATCCAGCATAAGGAGAAAAAAGGTTGCTAGAAAAATAAAGTAGTGGAGAATTGGGTCTGGATAGATTTGGTCAAAGATAGGTAAGAGCGCGCTAAGTCTTAAGAAAAAGAGTAAACAAAGAATCATGCTTGGAGCAAAGAAGAGAAATTCTACTTTTTCTTTACGAGTATAAAAAAAGAATAACAAAAGTGTTGCGAGAGGAATGATCGCTAAAGCGATTTGAGTATAAAGATCGTGGGGGGTAAAGGACCAAATCCATTGTCCTTGTTTGAGATGGGGAATTGCGCTTTCTGTGAAGATTTTTAAAACAAAGGGAACAAGCCAAAACGAGCTAAGAAGAAAGCTAGAAAAGAGGGTGGCAATAATTTTAAGAAAGTCTTTTCTCTTTACGAGGAGAAATCCTAGCCAGAGAAGTCCTGCGAGCACAGCAGTGCTGTGATAGGAGAGGATAATGAGCGCATAAGTCGGTGCAGATAAGTAAAAGATCCAGTCTAAAGGTTTTTTTCGGTAAGTATAGAGGGTGAAGAAAAGGAGAATAAAAAAGACCCAAGAGAAAAGTTCGTGTGCTCTTCCTAAACGAATAAAGTTTCCAATAGCAGAAGCGTTTGTAAAGAAAAGAAGGAAGAAAAAGATTCTTTTTAGAGGAGTTAGTCCTAAAGGTTTTGTTAAGAAGTAAAGAAGGATAAATCCAGCAAGAAAGCTGATGAGCAAGGTAAGATAAAGTGCGATATTTACCTGATGGAAAAGTAAGTAGAAAGGATAGGCGAAGTAGTACCAAGCTGGAGGAGAGAAGGTGAAGGTAGTAAATCCATTGTACCAATAAGGGCAAAATTGGTGAAATCCACAAACTTTAATGAAGTGAATTTGAGCCATGTAGGAGCTAAGATCGTTGAAGAAATCAAGAGGGAAGTAACGTAAGAGTTTTGATTCATCAATAAGTCGATAGAGGAAATTGAGAGCTAAGAGAAGTATTGGGAAAAGAAGCCATTTATCTGAGATTTTTTTGGAATCAGACATGTTTTCTTAAAAGAGGGATTGTATTTAAAGGCTCTCTTTAAAAGAGCATAGGGGTGATAAAGACTTCTATGAGTCCTCCAATAAAAAGTAAGAAGAGTGCGATGACCATTAGGATTAAAGCGTCGTACATTACTCTGTTAAATTTTTCTGTTCCTGCTCCATGTTTGATTAAAGCGATGGAAATAATTCCGCCTGCAAGTCCCCCTACAAAATAAGCGACAATTTCAAAGATTCCATGAATCATGTAGCGTAAGAAGCTAATTGTGAAAAGGTTAAAGTAAACTGCTACTTTACTAAAGCCTAAGACTCCTGCGTAACTTGCGAGTCTGTTCCTAAAGTAGGTTCCTACTGCTGCGCTGATGACTGAGGCGTTCCAGGCTAGGATAAAGATTGATCCTGCGCCAAAGAAAAAAGCGAAGAGTAAGCAGAAGAGAAGTACTTTAAAGTTATTTGTAAGAATTGTGAAGAATGATCCCCATCCTGTGGAAAAGTTGATTGCGTTTCCTTGTAAACTTGGTCCAGAATTGATGGTGTTGATGGTATCAAGTTGTACATTAAAAGTAGTTTGTAAAAGGGTAGAAGGTAAAAAGAGGTAGCAAAGAGAATAGCCAACGACAAATCCTAAGAAGAGGAAACTTAAGAATGTTAATGCTTTACTGTGTTCTTTAAGGATATTTGTTTCGCTTTGGACTTTAAGGTTTTCTTTTTCTTCATCTACTAAAGTACTATACATTAAAGGAACAGTCATGACTACTGTTAAGAAAACCATTACCAGACTTGCTTGTGTTTTAAAAATCCAGAGTCCGAAGAAGACTGAGAATGCGGAAAAGATAACTCCTAAAACGAAAAGCCATAAAGGATGTTTTTTTGCGGTGTTTGGTCCGACAAGAGATTCTAAAACCATTTTTGTAATATTTAAGATAAGGGGTTTAAATAGCTTTGGTTAAAATAAAAAAAAAGAAAAAGGGTTGTAAGCTTATGCAGCTTTACAACAGGTTACTCTAACGGGATCAACGTAGGATTTAGAGTAAATTCTAGTAGGGGTAAGGATGTTATAAACCTGTGCGCACGGCGGGTTTGCTCTAAAATCTGCAATTGTAGTCTGACAACCTTGATCAGAATTTGTACTAGTAGTCCCGGTTTGCTGGTATACCTTATCTGTGTAGGTTATAACTCCCGAACAAGTTGAAGAGCCATAATAATTTGTAACATTGAATATTCCTACTGTCGAACATTTAGAATTAGCCATATTTTGACTGCAAACTTGATCTCCTGTCAAAGTGAGGGGCCAATTGGGAAAATTAAAAACCCTACAGGTAGGCGTAGCAGGTTGGCAGTATCCTCCGCTGCAAACTTCTGTTCTTGCACAGTCTAAATTAGATTTACACGATGCTCCAATTGCATTTCCAGTTAAAGCATTTGATGCGCTTGCTAAACTTGCGCCGGTTAAGCTTCCTGTAAGAGCGGTTGTGAAGACAACGACTCCGATTAATAAGATTAAAACACCAGCAGTGACTTCTGCGGTTTTAAAGTTAGATTCTTTTTTTGCCATTAAGTATCAGCTCCTTTTTTTATATAAGTATAAACTGATTTTGAAAAAACTAGTATATAAAGCTTTTTTTTAGAATAACGTCCAGAATATAGAGATTCAACAAATTATTTTAGAGAAAGAGAAGTTTTTTAAAGAAGAGAGTAATAAAAAAAGTATGAGTAATGAGGTTTTGAATAAGTTAAAAGAGTTGAAAGATGTTTCTCGCGCGGTTTATGTGGATTTAGAAGAGAATGGTTTGAAAGTGTCTGATCCTCATGCTGGAGTTGCTAAAGAGCAGCTGTTTAACAATAATATTAAGAATATTACTGGCGCGATGGAAGGATTGTTAAGAGGAGAGCCTGCAGAAAGGCATATGGTAAGGTTAGATAAGGAGTTTCCTAATTCTTTTGAGAATATGAAAAAGGTAAAGCAAGCGTCAGCGTCTCAGAAAAGTATGGGTGATCTAAATAGAATTGAAGCGTTATTAACATTTTTAGAAAATAATTATAGAGAATTATAGGAAATTATTTAAACGTTTGAAAGTTCGTTGAAAAGATGATTGTTAAGTTTTTAGGAATTCTCGATTTAGTGCTTGCAGTAGGTTTACTTTTAGCGTCAGTGTTGCCGGCAGAGGTATTGATGGTTTTTGGATTATACTTGCTAGTCAAAGGAGGATTTTTTCTTCTGACTGGAGATTGGATGAGCGTATTAGATATTGGAGTGGCGATTTATTTTATGGTAGCTGCTTTTGGAGTGACAAGTGCTGTAATTACTGCGGTAGCTACTCTTTTTTTAATTCAGAAAGGCGGATTTAGTTTGTTAAATTAGTTTTTCTTAAGTCGTTTTTGTTTTTCTGGAGTATCTAAATAGTTTTCTGAAGTAGAAATTTTTTGTCCGCTTCGTTTCTCAAGTTCTTTTCGAGCGATTCCAGCGACTTCCCCTCCTTCCTTAGCTGCCTTTTTATTTTCAGTAAAACCTTGAGCATCTTTATTTTTAGCGATAGAGGTGGTTGAAGCTTCTCCGAGCATAGTAAATACTAATTCTAAATCGTTCATATGATCCCGTAAGTTGGGTTTATCTAATTTTTTAAAATCTTTGTATTCTTCTACAGTTTTTCCAAAAGTTGCTTTACTAATTTCATTCGTTAAGATTGCATACTCCTTTTGTTCGTCTACGCCTCTGTTTTTCCATTCATCAGTAAGTTGATTTCTTATTACAATCCCCCTTACTCTTTTTTCTATCCATTCTTCAGAGTAGCCTTTTAGTCGATAAAGTTCTTTCATACGGGTTTGGGCTAATTCTGGGTTTTCTATTTCTTGTAAGCGTTCATAGCCAACTTTAGCTAGCCAAAGTTTGAAAGGTTCTGCTTTTGAGGAAGGTATTGATTGAATAAGTCTAAATGCGCCTTCCGTATTTACACAATTAAGATTCTGTGGACCTCCTTGAGTATCAATGCGAAGGGGGGTGGCAATTTGCCCCCACCCTTGAGCAAACCCTTCATCTCTTCTCCTCATATCTTTCAAATAACCTTGAGGATCTTTAGAATCGGTTAAAACAGAAACGATATCTAGCGCAACAAACCACCATTCATTATTATGCCAGGTTTTTCTAACATTTTTTCCTTCGAAAACAGCTAGAGAGAGCACCATAAAGGAGTAAAGTTTTAAAGGTTTATAAATAAATCGCGAGGTTGGCGCGGATGGCATGAGTTAGGGCTAAGTATCGTCTTTGGAAGCGTCAGTTGTGATTTGCTCTCCTTTCTTAATGTCTCTCAAAGCAAGAGCACACTGACTTCTCAGGTCTTGAATGGTATTGGGTTGATCTGAATGGTTTACGTATCGTTCAGGAGGAGGGTAAAGATAAAGCACTCCCCAGTGAGTATGAACAAAGTATCGTTCTGTTTTAGAAAGTTTAGTAAACTCTTGTTCAGAAATGGGTTTAAGGTGATATTTTAGAACAACCTCTCCTTTCTTAAAAGGCTTATTAGCAAAAAGTCCTTTTCCAAAGATATTACCTTTTTTAAGAGTTACAGGTTTCATAAGAAAGAATTCAAAAGAGGAGCAGTTAAAGGTTTCTATCTAAAGAAGGCCTAACAATCTGTTTTGCAACTAAAGCCGCTTTGGTAACAACCAAGTGTCCAGAATATTTGCTTTCAGCTACTTTGTAAGAATCAAGGATTTCTAAAGCTTTTGGAAAGAAAGGAGCGTCAATGGTTAAAGTGTCGTAATAGCCACCTTCTCCAAGCAAGTCAAATCCGTATTGAGTAGATAATTTTTTTAAGTGTTCAAAATTTTCTAAGGTTAATTCTCTTCCAAGCCAATCTTGATTAAGACCATCAGTAGCATATTGGGTGATAATAATCCTAAAACCTCGAGCGATCATATCGCGCATAATGGTTTCTTCGTCTTCTCCGGCATGGCTTGCAAAGACATCAATTCCTAGGGGAAGTAGAGCCTTTTGTAAGCTGCCTAGTTGAGTTTCTTGTAAGCCTACGCCTCCAAGGACAACTGCTTCTACAGGATTTTTTTCTATAATTTCTTTTACTAAATTAGCTTCTAAAGTAGGATCTGCAACAGTACAAGGGATAAGGATGTGTTTTATTCCTAAACTTTGCGCGATAAGAGGAGTGTGTTCTACTGTAGGAAAATGGAACAAGAAACAATCAGTTCTATTTGGTTTTACAGATAATAAATAGTCAATAGTCCAGCCTTTTCTTAGAGCAAAGTCTATTGCGTGAGCACTGTCCTTTCCTCCAGAGTATAATACTGCAACTTTCATAGTTTTTTGAGAATTTCTAACTGTTTATAAAGCTTATTAAAGAGAGGAGCTAGCTTTATATAAGGCAAGAGGAATAAAAGGAAGAATGGAGAAAAAAGAGTTAGAGAAATATGTTGTGATTATTTTTCTTTTAATTCTTATTTATTTGTGTTACTCGATTTTAAAGCCGTTTCTAAATGCGTTGTTAGCAAGTGCGATTTTAGCTTACCTCTTCCATCCTTTATTTTTAAAAATAAATGAGAAAGTAAAAAATAGGTATATCTCTTCAGGGTTGACAACGGCTTTAGTAGTTATTTTAATTGTTCTTCCTTTAGTAGGGGTAATCAATGTGTTAATTCGAGAAGCGTCAAATGCGTATCATTCGGGTGCGGTAAATGCGGTAAGTTCTTTTATTACGTCTGCTTTGGGCGATGTTGAAGTTGGTTCAATTACTTCCAGTTTTCTTTCAAGAGCGATAAATTATCTTGTGAATTGGGCGAGTGATTTTGTAGTAAATATTCCTACAACGATTCTTAGAGCGATTATTTTAGTGTACGCGTTATTTCATTTTTTAATGAGTGGAGAATCCATTGTAGAGGTAATCAAAGAGCATTTACCTTTAAAGAATAAAGAAAAGGTTATGAAACAATTAGGTGAAACCACGAAAGGAGTGGTTTACGGTGTTTTTGTGATTGCTTTAGTTGATGCGATTCTTACAAGTATTGTTTTTAGAATGTTAGGATTGAATAATTCTTTGTTATGGGGTTTACTTGTGGGTATTCTTGCGATTCTTCCGTTATTAGGGACTGGATTAGTGTGGATTCCTTTCGCGATTCTAGAAGGAATAAAAGGAAATTATACTGCAGTTATTATTCTTTTGAGTTTAGGTGTTGCTTTAACACTAATAGACTATTTAGGTAGGCCTTGGATTATTGGGAAGAAAACAACGATACATCCTTTGGTTGTTTATCTTGGTGTTGCGGGAGGATTGTATGTGTTTGGAATAACTGGCTTAATTGTGGGTCCGTTATGTTTATCTTTTTTAGCGATTTGTATTGAAGAGTATTATGTGAAGGCTAATTAAGAATTTTTGAAAAAGTAGTAAAAATTGATTGGTCAGTAACAACTGGATAAAAGTCAGATCCTGTTTCTGCGCAGACTTTAAGGATTTCTTCTTGGTGTTGTTGCATTTTTTGTAAGTAGGTTTTTCTTAAGTAGGGGTCAATGAAGGTTCTCATGTTTTGTTGGCTTTCTAGATCCATCAAGGTATAATCTCCTTCAAGTTTAAGATTTTTTTCAAGAGGGTCAAGAACTTGGATAAGTTTTACTTTGTTTTTCCTTAATTTGGAAAGAATTGCTTTAAGAGAAGCGGGATCGTAGAGAAAGTCTGAGACGATGATAACAAGAGATTTTGTGTTTATGAATTTTTTGTAAGAAGACAGAGCTTGTTCTATATCTGTCGTTCCCCCGGGTTTTCTTTTGTTTAAGTAAGCGAGTATTTCTGCAAGTTGTTGTGCTCCTTTGCGTGCTTTAAACAAATCAAGTCTTCCATCAAAAGTACTTAGGACGAATTTTTCATTATTTTTGTGGGCAAGGTAGACAAATCCTAATCCAATCATAGCAGCGTATTCATATTTTTTTATTTGTTTTCCAAAATTCATGCTGCCGCTATAATCGACAAGAACGTGAACTGTTAAGTTTCGATCTTCTTCAAATCGTTTGACGTAGAGTTTATCTGTTCTTGAGAAGACCTTCCAATCGATGTGTTTAAAGTCATCTCCAGGTACGTAGTTTGCGTGGTCTCTAAAGAGTAATCCTGATCCTAAGTGTCTGCTTTGTCGTTCTCCCGTAAAAGGAGAGGTTAATCTTTTTTTAACGATGATGCTGAATTTATCAAGTTGGCGTAAGAATTGGCTATCAATCATAGTTTTATTTGGAAATTTTTGTTAATAAATCTAACTAATTCAAATTATTCTGATTGCTTTTAGAATTGATTAAATAAAGAATATTAATAAGGATTTCTAAGTAAAAAGAGGAAAGGTTATATAATCCAGAAAAGAAAAATTAAGTATGAATAAAAACCGACTGAGTTTGATTTTAGGTGCTGTCGGTCTTTTAATTGTTACAATATTTGGAATTCTTATAGCTAATCCTAAAACCAGAGAGTATGCGTTAGGATTTACTGATGCGAGTGGAAGAGGAGGATTAGGAATGTATACATTTTTGTTCCTTACTCCTTTAATTCTTGGAATAACAGGATTTATTCTGGGAGTAAAAGCTATTGAAAAAAATGAAAAGCGGATAAGTGGAAATGTTGTTAATTATTTAATATTTTGTGCTTACCATTTACCTTTGATTAGTATAATTTGGAAAGATAAAGAGTTGTTAAGTTTTTTCGCAGTACCAATCGCTTTATTTTTACTAGGAAGTGTTCTTTTAATAAAAAGTTGGATTAAGATAAAGAAAGGTGAAAAAAGCAAAGATTTAATGGTATCGTTTGGGTTATTAGTTGCTTCATTACTTCCCTTAGTAGGATTATTTATAATGAGTTTTCAAAGATAATTATTTTTTTAGTAATAATTTAATCACATCATCTTCATTCAAGTTTTGTCGTTCTGCTTCAAAGGAAAGAATTATTCTATGACGTAAGACAGGGTAAGCCATTGCTTGAATGTCTTCTTTGCTTACGAATTTACGACCGTTTAAAAGTGCTCTAGCTTTGGCAGCCAAGATTAGCCCGATAGAAGCTCTTGGTGAAGCGCCATATTCAATGAGATTATTCTTTTCGCGAGTAGAGGCAATGAGATTCAAAGCGTATTTTTTTATATCATTGGCGATAGGTACTTCTTTAACTAAATGGTGTAATCCGGAAATTGTTTCTTTGTCAAATACTTTCTTAAGTTGGGTTACAGCTTTTCCTTCAGTAAATCTATTGACAATTTCCAATTCTTCTGCTTGAGTAGGATATCCTATTTTTATTTTAAAGAGAAATCTGTCGCTTTGAGCTTCGGGTAAAGCAAAGACCCCCTCCTGCTCAATAGGATTCTGTGTTGCAAGTACAAAAAAGGGTTCTTCTAGTTTGTAAGTACTATTTCCAATAGTCACTTGTCTTTCTTGCATTGATTCTAGAAGTGCTGAATGTACTTTAGGGGGCGCGCGGTTAATTTCATCTACAAGGACAACATTAGCGAAAATAGGACCTGGTTGGAATTTGAATTCTCTTTTTCCTTTGCTTTCATCAATAATGTAAGTTCCAGTAATGTCACTTGGAAGTAAATCTGGAGTTCCTTGAATTCTGCTAAAGCTCATATCCATTGTGTCTGCGATTGCTTTAACCATCAGAGTTTTTGCTAGACCCGGATATCCTTCTACAATCGCGTGAGAGTTAGAAAGAATTGCGACTAAGAATTGTTCAATGACTGCTTCTTGACCAACAACAACTTTAGAAACTTCTTCATAGAGCGCATGAAATTTTTTTTGTGCGTCTGCTGTTGAAACCACTTTTTCACCTTGATATTTCTTGGAAATAACTTTTAATAACTTTGGAATTTTGCGCTTCTAAGCGTTCATTTGAGGCTATGTCGTAACTAGTATATATCTCTTTTGGGTATTCAGGAGGATTGAAGTCTTTTTGTGAAGTATCTCCCACATTTTCAAAGTCTGCTTCGCTTTGGAGGGGATTTAATTGTAAGACAACTTCTTTCTTTCCAAGTAAAGCTAAAGATTTGTTTCCTAAAACAGAACTAAGATTTCCTTCTGAGATTTTTCTGTCTACGCTAGGAACATCCTGTCCTGAAATTCTTTCTTTAAGACTTTGTACTGGTTCTTGTATTTTTTGAGAAAGTTGGGGGAGGTCAAATCCTACGTCTAAGTAAGAGACGACAAGAATAAGTAAAGCAAGGGTGAATAACAAAGTAGTTTTAATGCTTAATTCTTTAAAGTCTAAAAATTTAACGGTTTCTACTTTTCTTAAATCTCGAATGACTTCTTCTTGAAGTTCTTGGTTGATTTGGTTTTCTTTGTCAAGGTTGTCTGCTGCAGTTCTTAGTTTTTCGGCCAAGTCAGGTGTGGTTTGTTCAGTTCTAAGGAATTTGTTTTGTTTAAACTTAAACCAACCATAGAAGAGAAAGAAAAAGATTGAAGGTAAGAACGCCCATTGCCAGTTAATGTGAGCCAGCATAAAAAGAAAAAAAGAGAATAAAAATGCAAAGGTAGTGTTGTAAAAAAGATCGAATAAGTCCAGTAAGCTAATGGCGCGTTTTAGTTCTAAAAAAGCTTCTTCTATTGGTTTCACGTGCAACCTTCTGCGTTAAGGCGACTTATTTCTGCTTTTAGCGAAACCTGTTCGTCTTGTTGTTCTCGAACGGTTTTCTTAGCGTGATCTAATTCCTGTTGCAAGTTGTCATTCTCATCTAATGCGTCTAAGAGTTGTCTTTTTTCATCCAAAAGTTCTTTTTCGAGTTCTTCTTTTGTTTTTTCAAGTTGAGCTTTTTGATTTTCAGTTTTGGTGTTAATTTGTTTAAGGTCAGTAAATTGACTGCTTAGGTTTTGTTCACGCTCTGATTTAAGGGTGAGTTCTTCTTTTGTTTTATTAATAATATTTTGAGAGTTAAGGAGTTGGTTAAAAGTTTTGTTAAGTTGTTCAACTTTAACTTTATATTTATCATTAATGATATGGAAGCTAGAGCTATAAATCAGGGTAAGAACTGCTATTCCGAGGATTAAAGCAAGTAAGAGGAAGAGCAATTTTGTATTAAGATTTTTTTGGATGAAGCTCATTGAGTAGTTTTCTTGTTTCTCTACTTATAAAAATTTCTAATGATCCTCCTTGTGCAGATTTCAATTAAAAAAAGAAGTAAAGCCAGAAGAGCCAATATCCAAGAGTAAGATTGTTTGACGAGAACAAATCGGTGTGACCGAGCGCGAACATATTCTATAATTTCGTTAGTTTGGTCTTTAGTGAACATTTTTCCGCCGCTTCTGCTTAAAGTTTTTTCAAGAGTTTGATCTTGCCCGATTTCTTTATACTCTGTGAGGGAGTTTACAGCATAAAGTGCATTTCCTAAGGAGAAAAATCCTGTTTGGTTTTGAATGGTTTTGGCGAGCCAGAGTTTTTCGTCGGTTTTAACAAAGGTCAGAGAGTCTAGAGTGGGTTCTTGAGTATCTTTAACTAGGACGTCAATATCTGTTCCAACAATACTATCGCTGATTTGAATGTATTTTTCATTTTTTCTTTCTGGATCTCCAATAGCCCAATTTGCGCTCCGCGTGTAGATGCGAGAGTTATCTTTGTTGAGAAGTTCTGGTGCGTATAAGCTTCCATCGTCTGTGGTGAGTGCTGCGATCCTTCCAAGTCCAAATCTGCTGACCGTAAGTAATGGATCTCCAACATCAGTCGTAGCGATAAGTTTTGCTGAGTTTTTAGGAACTACTGTATTAAAGCCGTAAATTGTTCCTTTTGGTTCTAATCCTTGACTAATGAAGTGTTGGGGGTCAACAAAGACATAAGGATAGACTCTTCGTGAGCCGCTTGTCTCGCTATCTCCAAAGAGGATTTTAAGTCGATCTTTAATTTCTGGTTTGTAGTAGGCTCCGCCGGTTAAATCAGCATAATGTTCCAGGAGGTATTCGTTTGTATCACCGCCAACACCCACCGTATAGATCCTTATTCCTTGACTTGAAGCGAAAGAAGCTGCGTCTTCTGCTTCTTCTAAGTTTTGTGTTTTTCCATCGCTAATGAGGATGATGTTTTTGCTTCCTTTTTGGTTTTGGAGCATTTCTACTGCTTTGAGAATACCTACTCCAATGTAGGTTCCTCCATTATCTTGAAGTCTTGCAATGCTTTCTTCTAAGTCGGGTTGTTCTAAGAGAGGTTTAATTTCTCCAACAGAATAAGCTTGTGTGTTGAAAGCGACTGTTCCTACTTTGTGAATGAGACTAAGGTCTTTAAGCACCCCGATAGCGAGAGCTTTTTCAACGTCTACCGCTTTATCTTCTCCAAAAGAGCTGCCAGTACTTCCAGAGATATCAATAAGAAGGACGACACTAATGTCTCCTTTTTTCTTTCCTGCTTGAGCAATAGAGACGGGAAGTATTTGTTCTATTCTAGATCCTTTGTAGTTTCCAAGGTCATAAGAGTTTTCTCCACCCACAAAGAATAATCCATTTCCTTCAAGAGCAAAGGTAGTAAGCTGTTCTGTAATCGGATTAAGGAAAGAGCCAGGTAAATCGTTAAGGATGATTGCGCTATAAGGGGTTAAGTCTTTAGGGAAGGTATTCATGCTCGTAAGTTCGTAGACAGGAGAATAGAGTGTTTGTAGTGGACTTTCTTTTTGGCTGATAAAGAGAACTTTTGGTTTGGGAACAACTTTAACGGTTTTATAATAAATGTTATTGTAAGAAAAGTAATCTTTTTCTCCTAGGGTCGCAGTAATCTTATGATACCCTTCTAAAAATTGTTGTTTGAAAGAAATTTCTTCTTTATCAGTGAGTTCATGGTAAACTTCTTTACCATCAACAGTGATTATCAAAGTGCTTGGTTTTTTAAGAGTTTTCGAAATGTGAACAATAAAAGTATTTTCTGAATAAGCTATGACCTTCTCAGGCCCAAAGATTTCAACAGCAGCATCATGTTTGTCAGCTTCAAGAGTAAGACCGTTGATAGTTGCGTTAAGAGTACTTGCGTAAAGAGTTGCGTCTCCTAGAGTAGTTCCTTCGCTCACCCTTCCATCTGAGATTAAAAGGATATTATCATCTCTTCGAATGTTTGCAAGAAGATCGTCTCCGAGGCGAGAGCTTTCTTTTTTCCCGATAAAAACGGTCTCTACAGGAATTTGCGCCTCAAGGTTTTTTTGAAGTTGCTCTACAGCCGCATGAGGAAAAACTTGCATTGAACTAGAATTGTCAATTAAAAGTTTTACTTTTGGTGTTCCTTGAACATCTTTGGTAACTTCTTTGAAAGGAGATGCTAAAGCGAGAATAAGGAGGATAAAAATGAGAATTCTGCTAAAAAGAAGGAAAAGTTTGAGTTTTTTACGTTTATTTTTTTCTTCTAAAGATTCGTCTTTGAAAGAGATGAAATCTTTTAAGATAAAATAAGCTAGAAGTGGAATGAGTAAGAGAAAGAGTGCCATGAAGGGATATTCCAGGTGGAGGAAAATGAAATCAACAAAGTTCATTAGAGTTCACCTCGGATTTTAGTATAAATAAGTTCTAAGAGGATAACAATGGTTGCCAGAAGCAAAATCCATTTTAAGAGTTGAGTTTTAACATCTTGTTTAAAGGGCTCTAAAACATAGGTTTTAACAGCGCTACCTGTTTGTTGTACAGGATTAATATTGGATTCTTCTTCATTGAGCAGGTTTACTGCAATTTTTTGTTTACCAAGATCAAAAACGCCAGCTTTTTCTAAAGGAAGAAAACTGCCCTCAGTAGTTTGGATTGTTATTCCCGTTTTAAGATTGATATCTTCAATTTCAGGAGTGTTTGTAAGGTATTTAAGCAGGTTCGTCCAGAACAAAGGATAAGAAGTGCTGAGTTTAAAGTCACTTTGTTTCTCTAAGATTCCATAATAAACAATGAATCCTTTTCCTTTTTGGCTAAGGGTGATGATTGGATCTTTATTTGCGGATGCGAGAACAAGTTTGTCTACGGGTGAGGTTACAAAGTGAGAAGGGACGACTCCAAAATCAATGTCCTTAGTAAATTTGGTAACGGTATCGATAGTGACTATAGAAGGTTGGTTGCTAAGATTGAGGATTTTAAAAGGAAGAATTTTGTAATCGATAGCGTCGCTGTTTTTTTGTGCGTGGATGATAACGTCTGCTCCTTGTTCTGCGCGTTGACCGAGTTCTTCAAATGTTCCAGGTAAAATGCGTGAAGGATCTATGTTATCAATAATGTAAACATCATAAGGTTCTTTTGGGAGTACAGGGGGTTCTGCAAAGTCAAGTTTGCTTCCTTCAAAAGAATTAATTGCGGCTTGGAGGAATTTAGATTTATTGTTTGTGATAAGAAGAATTTTAGCAGCTCCAAGGTTGGGTTTTGCTACGAAGATTTGGTTGTCAACGGCAAAGTCATCGGCTTGAAGAATTTTTATTGGGGTTATTTGTTCTTGCGGAGTAAATAAGACTGTTTCTATGCTTTCTGGTTTAAGAGAGATTTCTTGTTTTTGTCCATTTGCATCCAAAGTGATTTTTTCTTCTTGAGCGTTATAGTTTTTTACATAAAGCGTGATTGCTTCTTCTTTCGGGACTAATTTAATAATACCTACATTTTTTCTTATTTCTGAAGCGGTAGTGATAAAATCGACGGGAATTGATCGAGAAATTAAAACATTTTTTGCTGTTTCTGGATTCAAGCCTTTTGTGTTGATAAAGTCGCTTAAGACAATAACCCGTCCATTTTTATTGTTGAGAAGTTCTCCTGCTAGAAGGATTGCTTCTCCTAATCCTGTTTCTTCGTCAGTGGCTTGTAATCTTTGTAAGTATCTGAATGCTTCGCTTTTTCCCACGTTTTGAAGAGCGACTGTGGGGGTTGATTTTGCTAAAACTAAACTTACTCTGTCTCCCGCTAAGTTTTTTATTTTTTCTTTAGAAAGGTCTAATCTTGTTTGTCCGTTTTCTAAAACTTGTGAACTTGCAGAAACATCAAGCACGAAAATGAT
>CAZCCK010000003.1:0-69637 GCA_964497265.1 Candidatus Woesearchaeota archaeon
AAGTTCGAAGAGCGTGTCTTGAGGAAGGACATTGCATGCGCTTTCTGTGTGACCAGAACCTCCTGATCCTGAAGCGTAAGTGTCAAAGAAGTAGTCTCCTCTTCCTCTTCCATATTCGACAAGAGTGTGGAATATTTTTCGATCGTTGAGTTTGATAAAGCTAAGGTTAACATCTGAAGAATAGTTTAAAGTAACGTTAGTTACATTGACAAGAAGGTTTGAAAGGGATTGTTCTAAGATCAGGTTAGGATTTTGGGGGGTGATCATAAAGTGGAGGACATTTAATTGTGTTTGATTGAGAGTGCAGTTTCCGCTTCTGCGGACGCTATCACAGAAGCATTGAAGTTCGCTTGTTCCAGAAGTAAATCCTTGCGTTGTTTTATTTCCACAATTATCAGAAAGGCTGCTATACCCATTAGAGAAGTTAAAGCCAGTGGGTAAGACAAAGAAGAGGTTGTGGCTACCCATAAGACCGCTTCCATTCCAAGTGATAGTGATGGTGTGGTTTGTTTCTTGAGAAAGAGAGGTGACGTTGTAATAGTTAAGTTTGGTTACAGATTCAGTGAGTTTGGTTTGTGCTTGAACGCTCGTAAGAAGAAAAAGAAATAAGAGTGGAGTAAGTAGTGTTAATTTTTTCAAGAGACATCCCTTTTTTTAAAAAAGAGGGGAGGCTGCTATATAAATTTTCCTTTGTTAAAATTCTTCAGATTTAAAGCAAAGAAAGATAAGAAAAAGAACTATTCCAAATAAAAGGCCAAAGATAAGGATTTTTCCATTTAAAGAAAGGTGAAAGTTCTGATTAAAGAAGGAAGCGGGCTTAGATTTGGGTTCAATGGTTTGGGTTTTTTGTTGTTGGAGGTGGTCTAAGAGGTTTTGTTTGATTTTTTGGAGTTGTTCTTGTGCTTGTTCAGGACTAAGTGTTCCTTGCGCAACTTGCGTAGCTAAACTGTTAATCTGATTCAAACTGTCCGTGATGAGAAAGATTTGTTCTTGATCGAAAGAAAAGTCTTTGTTGATTAAGGCAACAAGAGAAGTGTTAATTGCGATGATCTGATTAGTGACAAGGGTATTATTAGAGATATTAAGTACGTTTTTTATTCTATTCGGAAGATCAAGGATTGCGAAGCTTAAAGAGCTTACTCTCGTCAAAGTTCCGGAGGTGCATTGGATGTGTCCGTAGTAGTTTCCTGTGGTTGTGGTGTTGGTGGTGTTGATAAAGTTGGTGTTGATGTAGGTGTAGTGGGAGATGTCTGTGAAGGTGTTTTCGGGCATGTTTGCTCGTGAAAGAACGATGCTTTTGTTTTGATCTAGAAGGGTGAGGTTGCATTGTGCTCCTGCAATGTTGCTTCCTTGAGTGTTCGTAAAGATTGCATCTACAATAAGAGTATCGTTAGGCAAAAACAAAGCACCTCCCGTAAGAATTCCACCCATATCTGTACTTTGAGGATTGACAGAGAAAGAAGCAATTTTTTCAAAGGTTTGAGGGCTTGTTTCATTAGTAGTAAAAAGAACGCTAGCTAAGTAAGCCCCTGTTCCCCTATTGGTAGCATTGTAAATAAAATTCCATTTTCCATCATTAGTGTAGGTAAAATTACTTGTGTTAAATACCAGGTTTTGTATCCCTCCCGTGAAATTGTAGATAAAGAGGGTTGTGTTTGTAAAATTGTTTTGTTGATAGGGCGCTTGTCCTGAAAGAAATGCTTGTACACTGAAGAGAATTGTGTCTGTTGGTAATGCTTGAGTGGGTGAAAGAGAAAACAGTAAAGGATTGAGAGTTTGACCTTGGCTGATAAAGTAGCTTTGAGTGGAGGTGATATTAGAAGTACCTGAGGTACTATTGAGATACCAATAATAGTTATAGTATCCTGGAGAAAGGCCGATGAAGACGATTTTGAAGCGGTTACTGTTATTTGTGATTTCTCCTGTGTAAGAGCTGTAGTTTGTTCCATTGAGGCTAAGGATAACAGTAGAAAGAGAAGGCTCTTGAATTTCGATACTGAAATCGTATTCAGTTGCCGGGTGATAGAAGGTAGGACTTGTGGGAAAAACACGGATGTTGGAAAAGTTTTGCGCGTGGACAAAAGGCACTAAGAAGAGAGAAATAAAAATTAAAAATATCTTTCGATTCATGAAAGTTTTCTTAGAAAATGGATATATAAAGATATTCTTAATTTTTTCGAACGAAAAAGGTGTACAAAAGGAAGAGGATTATGCCTGCTAAGATCCCTAAAATAAATTTCTTAAAAGAAAGTACAAATTGACTGGCTCTAGTGAAGTTAGAAGAGAATGTTTCAAAGAATCCACGGGAATGAACGGTTTGGGTTTTTTGTTGTTGGAGGTGGTCTAAGAGGTTTTGTTTGATTTTTTGGAGTTGTTCTTGTGCTTGTTCAGGACTAAGTGTTCCTTGCGCAACTTGCGTAGCTAAACTGTTAATCTGATTCAAACTGTCCGTGATGAGAAAGATTTGTTCTTGATCGAAAGAAAAGTCTTTGTTGATTAAGGCAACAAGAGAAGTGTTAATTGCGATGATCTGATTAGTGACAAGGGTATTATTAGAGATATTAAGTACGTTTTTTATTCTATTCGGAAGATCAAGGATTGCGAAGCTTAAAGAGCTTACTCTCGTCAAAGTTCCGGAGGTGCATTGGATGTGTCCGTAGTAGTTTCCTGTGGTTGTGGTGTTGGTGGTGTTGATAAAGTTGGTGTTGATGTAGGTGTAGTGGGAGATGTCTGTGAAGGTGTTTTCGGGCATGTTTGCTCGTGAAAGAACGATGCTTTTGTTTTGATCTAGAAGGGTGAGGTTGCATTGTGCTCCTGCAATGTTGCTTCCTTGAGTGTTCGTAAAGATTGCATCTACAATAAGAGTATCGTTAGGCAAAAACAAAGCACCACTTACACTTAATCCACCACTACTTGGGACAGTGCTTACAGCAAAAGTTGCGCTTTGTTCAAAGGTTTGAGGAATTGTTTCATTGGTGGTAAAGTCAACGACTGCACGATGTAGACCCGCGCCTCTATTGGTGGTATTATAAAGGAAGTACCATTTTCCATCTGCAAGATAAGTGAAGTTGCTTGTGTTAAAGATAAGTGAAGCGCTTCCTGAAGAGAAGTTGTAAACAAAGAGTGTGGTATTCGTGATATTTCTGTTTGTATAGTCTGTTTTTCCATCAAGGAAAGTTTGGACACTGATTAAAACAGTATCGTTCAAAGTGACTTGCGTTGGACTGATTGTCAAAGAGAGGGGGTTGCTTCTTGAAGTTTGGAGGACGGTTAGATTCTGAGCGATACTATAATTTTCATTACCTGTGGTATCATTTGCGAACCAGAAGTAGGAGTGATCTCCAGGACCCAGACCGTTAACGACGATTTTGTGTTGGTCTGTAGTAAAGTTGATGATTTCTCCTGCTTTTTTAGAGTAGTTAATATTGTCTATGGAGAAAATGACTTCTGAAAGATCTTTATCTGGATCTGAAATTGTTGCACTGAATGTGTATCTATTTGCAGGATGGAAGGGTACGGGTGTGGGCGGAACAACCGCCAAGTTACTGACCGAAGGAACTTGTCCAGAGGTTCCTGTTGCGGTGAAGCTGCTGAAGTTAGTGCTATTGAAAATGAGATTATGCGAAATATAACTTAAGTAAACACAAGCTGCAGTTGATCGACAATTACTGACAAGTGGACTTTGGGTGATGTTGCCATAGTCAGTATCAAAATATTCTACTTTGTAGATTTTTCGGATTTGAGTAAGATTTAGTCCAAACAAAGTAATCTGTGTTGTTGAATTAGTGATATTTGTTTCATTGAAAGCACTGCTATTGAAAGCAATTGTGTTATTTCCTATAAAAATGTTCATCCCTAATCCCATTCCTCCCAAAGCTTTAGTGCTAATTCCTTGGGTGAAAGTGTCTGAAGTCCATTTTATTTCTCCAAAACTGTTGTTATAGATAAGGTAGTTGTAGTAACCAGGTCCTGAAGTATCTATAATTTCATTTCCAATACGGGAGGCAGTAAGATTATTATTTACAAGGGTAGTAGTGTTTGTATTTCCGCTAATGAAGACCGTATGGGAAAGCGCGATAATGACATTAGAGTCAACATAAGTGTTTCTTGTGCTTACTTGACTTCCACTCGCTTGTAAGTAGAGCGCAAAGGCATTATTTGCAAAGAAAGTTCTAATTTTATTCGCACGAACAGTAGTATTTATAGAGGTACTAATTATATTTATTCCAAATGAATTGGTTCCTGCAGTGGTGACGTTATTTTCATTGATGAAACTATCCTGCTGTCCAGAGAAGCGTATTCCAACCCCATTACTTTCATTGGTAGTGACGGCATTTTGAGTGACATTATCCCTACGTCCAGAGGTAAAGAAGATTCCGATTCCAGTGGAGATAAGTTGGACAGTGTTATTGTAAACAGTGGTGTTGTCTGAACTATCAAAGGTTATTGCGGTGCTTCCCGAGGTATTTCCTTCATAGACTTTACAATTTCGAATAGTGATATTCTTAAATCCGTAAGTTCCATCAACGCCGTAAGCGACTTGATCTCCGACTAAGGAGTAGGTAAGGTTATATCCTAAACAATCCAGATTGATAGAGCGATTAGAGATAACAATACAGGTATTTGGACTGCTTAGGGAGTTAGAAAGATTGTAGGCTCCAGATTGGGTAATGTTTATGCAATTTCCAATAATTCCAGGTTTATTTAAAATGAGTACGCGTGTTTCAGAAGTGTTTATGTTGTTTGCTTTATCTGTTACTGTAACATTGTAAAGGTAAGTATCATTGTTGAAACTACTTGTAAAATTATAAGTGAAGGTGAGATTAGAGGTAACATAAGTTGTGGCATTTACCGTAGAACTATTCGTGATGGTGAGGGTAACATTAGCCAGATTTTGTTCGTTAGTGATCGTGAAATTAAAGAGGACGAAATTTTGATTGCGATAACTGCCATTATCTTGGGTAGTCGGAACAAAGGTTATAACGGGTAAAAGTTGATCGAGAATAAGGACTCTTGTTTCTGAAATGTTAATGTTGTTTGCTTTATCTGTTACACTAAAGTTATACACGTAAGTATCGTTACCAAGAGTTCCTGTGAAGTTAAAGGTAAAGGTCGTGTTAGCGGTAGTGAGGGTTGTGGTATTAACGGTCGTGCTATTAGAGATTGTGAAAGTGAGGTTGGCTACGTTTTGTTCATTGAGAATAGACGTGTTAATCAAAATAAAGTTTTGGCTTTTGTAGGTACCATTTGCTTCAGTATTTAGAACGAGATAAGGGCTTGGAGTAATTGAATCAATAAAAATGACGCGAAGCTGAGTAACATTGACATTATTAGCCTTATCTGTAACAGTAACATTGTAAAGGTAAGTATCATTTTTTGAGGTGGTTGTAAAGTTAAAAGAGTAGGTATCGTTTAAGAAAAAGTAAGTCGTTTGATTAATCAGAGTACTGTTACTAAAACTAAAGGTTATGTTTGCAAAGTTTACTTCATTAGTTAAGCTTGCGTTGACAAAAATAAAGTTTTGATTTTTATAAGTTCCATTAGATTCCGTATTTGCGATAAGAGAGATCCTAGGGAACACTTGATCTAAATAGATGACTCTTGTTTCGCTTATATTTTGATTATTTGCTTTATCGGTTACTGTAACATTGTACAAGTAGGTATCATTACCGAGTGTTCCCGTGAAGTTATAAGTCAGGGTGAGATTAGAAGTTGAAAAAGTGGTTGTGTTTACAGTCGTGCTATTCGAAATAGTAAAGGTAATATTCGCGATGTTTTGTTCATTTAAGATAGTGGTGTTGATAAGAATAAAGTTTTGGGATTTATAGGTTCCATTTTGTTCGGTTGTAGAGATTAAAAGCGGTTGAGGAATTTTATTGTCAATGAAAAGTACGCGGGTTTCTGAAACGTTGATGTTATTTGCTTTATCAGTGGCAGTAATGTTATACAAGTAGGTATCATTTCCTAATCCAAGGACACTAAAATTATAGGTAAAAGTAAGATTGGGATTGAGATAGATTGTGGTATTAACAGTAGTACTATTCGAGATACTTAAGCTAATGTTTGCTAGATTTTGTTCATTGGTAATTGTAAAGTTGAGAAGAACAAAGTTTTGGTTTTTATAAGTTCCATTAGATTCGGTATTAGGGACAAAGGTAAGTACAGGTAGCAGAGTGTCAAGATATATTACTCGCGTCTCTGAAGTGTTAACTGTGTTCGCTTTGTCTCTTACGGTAAAGTTGTAGAGGTAGGTGTCATTACCCAAGCCTAAAACAGAAAAGTTAAAAGTAAAAGTAGTATTTGTAGTTACAAATGTTGTCGTATTGACAGTGGTGCTGTTACTTACCGAGAAGGTAATATTCGCGACGTTTTGTTCATTAAGAATACTCGCGTTGAAAAGAATAAAATTCTGACTTTTATAGGTGCCATTTGCTTCAGTGTTTGCAACAAAGAGAGGCTGAGGAATTTGATTATCAATAATTAAAACACGATTTTCAGAGATGTTTACATTGTTGGCTTTATCTCGTGCAGTTACATTGTATAAGAAAGTGTCATTGCCCAAACCAAGTACAGAAAAGTTAAAAGTGAAAGTAGTGTTGGTAGTTGTGAAGCTTGTTGTGTTGACCGTGCTACTGTTAGCAAGAGTAAAGGTAAGGTTAGCAAGGTTTTGTTCATTAGTGATAGAGATGTTAATTAAAATAAAACTTTGATTTCTTACAGTCCCGTTTGCTTCAGTGTTTAAAATAAAGGTTAATACCGGTAAATAAGGGTCTAGATAGATGACTCTTGTTTCACTCGTATTTTGATTGTTTGCTTTATCTGTTACTGTAACGTTGTAGAGGTACGTGTCATTATTAAATCCGTCCGTAAAATTAAAGGTAAGGGTTGTATTCACAGTAGAGTAAGTCGTAGAATTTACAGTGCTACTATTTGAAAGAGTAAAAGTGATGTTTGCGATATTTTTTTCATTCAAAACACTTACATTAAAGAGGATAAAGTTTTGATTTTTGTAGGTTCCGTTTGCTTCAGTGTTTGCGATAAAAAGAGGTTGAGGCGTCTTAGTATCGATAAAGAGTACGCGTGTTTCAGAGGTATTGACGTTGTTTGCTTTATCTCTTACCGTGATATTATACAAGTAGGTGTCGTTCCCTAATCCTAAGATCGAGAAGTTGTAAGTGAAAGTAGTATTCGTGGTCACAAAGGTAGTGGTATTTACCGTGGTGCTGTTAGAGATCGTAATCGTTACATTAGCGACATTCTGTTCATTAACGATGCTGGTATTAAGCAAAATGAAGTTTTGATTTTTGTAAGTCCCGTTTGCTTCAGTGTTTGCAATAAAGAGAGGTTGGGGGATTTTATTATCGATTAAGATGTAACGATTTTCAGTCGTGTTTGTTCCACCTGGACCTGTCGCAGTCACATTGTACTGATAAGTATCGTTTCCTAATCCCAAAATTGAGAAGTTAAATGTTGCTGTTGTATTTGTAATAGAGTAGGTAGTGGTATTGACCGTAGTGCTATTTCCAACAGTGAAATCATAGCTTGTAACAGTTCCAGCACCAATAATAGTAATATTAAATAAAATAAAGTTCTGGTTGGCGGCAGTGCCATTTGCTTCAGTGTTTAAAATAAAGACCGGTGCGGGAGTTACAATAGACGGGTATGTTCCGTTAGCGACAAAAGCGCCCGTGACGTTAGTAACATTAAAGATCAAGTTTCCTGTAGTTTGATTGTAAGAAATAATTTGACAGCCCAGATTATTTTTTGTGCAATCATAAGCTAAAGAAGATTGGGTGATGTTTCCATAGTCTACATCTGGATATTCTACTCTCAAGATATTTGTGACGTTCGTAAAGTTAAGCCCGAACATAGAGAGATTAGCATTGCTACTAGTAATGTTGCTAGTGACTGCAATGGCCAGGGTGAATGAGCTTGTGTTGAAAGTGAGAGTGTTATTATAGAGATAGAGGTTGAAGTTAACACCTAATTTACCTGTGGTGTTAGTGTCCATTGCGGTGAGGTAATTAAGTTGCGTCCAACGGAATTCACCAAAACTGTTGTTATAGATAAGATAGTTATTTACAGCGTTGAGGTTGTTGTTATCACTTATTTCAAGAGAACCGCCTGCGGTAGCGGTGATGTTGTTATTTAAGATAACGGTTTTATTAGTCGGACTTCCAAAGCTAACTCCAACAGTACCTCCTGTGAGAAGATTTTGCTCTAGAAGGTTTCCTACAGAGGTAGTTAGAAACTGAACTGCGACTCCTCCGTTAGTAGAAATAGAACGAACTTTATTATCGCGAATAGTGTTATTATCAGAGTTAGTGATGAATTGTAATCCAATTGCATTGGTTCCTGTTGCGTTAACGCTGTTTTCGATTACAGCCCCATTATCCACATTAGTATATCTAATCGTATGTGCGTTCGCGCCAGGGGTTGAGATATTATTTCTGCTGGAATTGATATTTCTCGAGTTAGTTGCGGCAATTCCAAAAGCGGCAGTGGTAAGGGTTTTCATGGTGTTGTTAAAGATGGTTGAGTTGTCTGCGTTCGTGGTAAATTGAACAGCATGTTTACCTGAGGTAGAGGTATTTCCTTCTAAAAAATTACAATTTCTGAGCGTAACGTTTGCAAACCCAGTATCATTGAAACCGAAGACAACTTGGTCTCCCGCAGTCCCATAAGTAATCTTGTATGCTCCTAAACAATCTAAGATGACGCTTTTGTTAGCTATGGTAAAACATGCTTCTGTTGCAGTTACATCTTGAGTGAGGTTATATGCTTCTCCATCATTCCAGCCTAAAGTTCCGCATGCGCTTTGAGTGGGATCAATTTTAGCTAGAAATCCGGAAGAACTGACTGTTAAGTTAAATTGATTGGAGTTGTACTTAAGATCTTTGTATTCTACTCTTATTCCAAAGGGATTTCTAGTATTTATCGCATTAGGGAGAGATTTCCAATTGTTAAAGGAAAGAACTTCATAAGTAAAGGTGCTGTTAATTTGTTCTCCATTGGAATCTGAGCTAAAGTTAACAGAAGTAAAGTTTATTCTTTCGTAATCATCAGAAAAAAGATAAGTTACATCTTTTGCAGTGGAATTTTCAAAAAAGGTTTTTATAATCGGGTTATGAATAACAGGTTTGTCAGAATTTTGATTTTCAATGCTAAAAAATGCGGTGCAGGATTTGTAAGGATCTGCTGGCCTTCCCCAATCACAATAGATGTGGGGATTAGTACTAGTAACAATTCCGCTGAGGTTAGAGAATTGATGGTCATGGTAGCGAAGTTCTTTTCCAGATTCAATAGTAAGAGGGCTGTTAAAGGGAAGAGTGGCTTGAAAAGCTACAGGAGGTGTTGTATCTTTCTCATCAATGACCGCGAAAGTAGTCGGGGAGGGGGGTTTAATTAAAGAAAAGAAAAGAAGAGTTAAAAAGAGGATCAAAAAGAGGAAGAGTCCGGTTTTAGGGAGGTTCTTTTTACTAAGAAAGCTAAGTCTATCTAAATCTTTCTTCCCCGTTTTTTTTCTGTACATGTTCTAGGGATAATTCGGCTTTTGAGTATTTAAATAAGTTATGATCAAAAAGGTTTTAAAGAAGAGAGGAAATTAAGATTAAAATGTTAAAGAGAGGGCTGATTATCTTATTTCTTTTGCTACTTCCTTCTGTTCTAGCCCAGTCTCCAGATGATGCTTCAGCTCTGACCTTAAAAACCAAAATAAGTGTAGAGATTCCAGTGAGTAAAAGCGTGGATTTTCTTAGAGCGAATGTAAGTTATTTTCCAAGGTCGGACTCTTTACAAAAGACATTGAGTTTAGAGATAAATACCGCGCCACCTGCTTCAGTAACGAGAAATGAGGAAGAGATTATTATATACTGGAAAAAGATTTCAAAAGAAGCTAGTTTTCAGATTGAAGGAGTTGTGAAGACAAAGCAGGAATTATTAAAAAAAGAAGAAAAACCTTCGCAAGAGTATCTAAATCCAACCAAATTCATTAATTCTGATGATGAATCTATAAGAAAATTAGCGAAAGAGATTACTAAAGATGAAAAAGATCCTTTAATTCAAGTGTTTAAGCTCGGTGCTTGGACAAAAGAGAATATAAACTATGATCTTTCTTCCTTAAACGTTGAGGCTTCTTTGCCGGCAGTAAAAGTGTTAGAGGCTAAAGAGGGTGTTTGTGATGAGATTACGATTGTATTCTTATCTTTGGTAAGATCGGTTGGGATTCCAGCAAGGTATGTATCTGGGATTATGTATTCTGATGCGTTTAAGGAGAAGTGGGTTCCTCACGCCTGGGCAGAGGTGTATCTAAATGGCGAGTGGATTCCGTTTGACGTGACAGTAGGTCAGTTTATGTGGATTGATGTGTCTCATGTGAAGATGAAAGCTTCTCAAGATGTAGATTATTCTTCGATTGTGTATGATTGGCAGTCTGAAGGAGCAAACGTTGAACCTAAAGAAGTTTCTATTTCTTCTCAAGTTTTAAATTCCGAGTTTGTTTCAAAGGAATCGAAAATACTTTCAATAAAACCTTTATTTAAGCAAGTTTATCCTGGAAGTTTTGTTCCGTTAGAGATTATATTGAGGAATGATGAAAGCGAACAGGTAAGTGATTTAGTTTCTTTAACTTCAGGGCCTGGTTTTTTTGGTCAAGAGAGTATTCCTGTACTTTTAGAAGGAAAAGAAGAGAAGTCTATTTTTTTGATGTTAAAGATTCCGAAGGATTTAGCGAGTGACGATGATTATTCTACAAAGATCGAAGTGAAAGATCGTTGGAATAATCGTTTTTCAACACAACTTACGTTTGGAAAAAGGTACAGAAAAGTTTCTCTGGAAGAGGCAAAGTTTTTGATAAAGAAAGAAGAGCAAGAAGCAGAATTCGATCATTTTCCAGAGTTAGAAGCAGATTGTATTCCCACAAAATCTTCTTATGAAATTGGAGAGACTGCTCAGATAAGGTGTACTTTAAAAGACAAAGGTTTCGATGATTTGAGAGGGATAAGCATTTGTTTAAAAGAAGACTGTAAGAATGTAGACTTATTAAAAGGAGAGGAAAAAAGTATTATTTTTGAATGGGCGGTTACTTCAGCGCAAGAGTTAGAATTTACGTTCACCCAAAAAGAATTAAGTAAAAAAATTCTTTCTAAAATTTCAATTTTAGATTCTCCAGATTTGAAAATAGAAAAGTTGCAATGCCCTCAAGTGATCGGTAAGGAGGACTCGGATAAGATCTCGCTTTTACTAAAAACAAAAAAACCTGTTCAGAACGCGTATCTTTTAGTGGAGGGGTTAGAGCCGTATCATTTAAAGGATTTTAAAAGTAATCAGATTGTAGTCCTTCCAATTAGAGGGAGTTATTTCGCGGATAAAAACGGATATGTTCTAATCTATGTGGCGTATGATAATTTAGAGGGAAATCGTTTTGAAACATTCGATTTATGTGGGATTGAAGTAAAAGAGATAGGGTGGTCTGAAAAAGCCTTTAATAAAGTGAAAAGTTTTATTAGATATGATATTCCATTTTATATTTCAAGTTTAAATTAAGCTTCAAATTCTTTTTCGCTTTTAATTTCCTTTCCATCGAGAACTACTTTTCTTAAAATTTTTCCGCTTCTTTTTGCGTAGAATCGAGCTTGCTCGAAATCATTCTCATATTCTTTAGGAACATTTAAAGTGTTTATTTGAAAGGTATGGGATAATATTGCTTTTTTAAAATCTTCTTTAGTTTCAAAGACAAAATCTTTTACAATATCTAAGTTTTTAGTGCTAAAGGTACAAAAGTCTATTTTCAGTTTTGCTCCTTCCTCCGCTCCTTTTCCGGGTTTTGCAGAGGTAGGAGATTTGACTTTGCTTTTAAGTTCTCCTTGACTTGTTTTGAAAGAAAGGAGAATGAGATTTTGAGGGAATTTTTTGAATAAGTTAAAGATTTGTTCTTTAGTTAAGTCTAAGTCAAGCAAAAAGGTCTTTACTCCAGCGAATTGTTTTTTACCTGCGATAGGAAATCCTATTTCTTTCTCAATGTTTTTGGTAGTAATAATACCTCCTGTTACTCTTGTTGTTCCTTGAATGCTTTCAGCCAGGGCTAAAGCTAGTTCTCCTGAGAATTCGAAGGTGGTTTTGAATTTTGCAGAATCTTTTTTCTTAGTAATTTCTACGAGAGCTTTATTTTCGTAGTTTCCTTTACCATATCTAGTGAATTGCTTATGGACTAAATCGTCGGTTTTTCCTTCGAAGATTTTTCTTATGAAGTTCATTTGAAAAGCTCCTTGTGTTTCTTTTCTCCTACAAAGATCCAATATATAATCATAACGGTTGTTAAGATTAAGAGGAAGAGTAAAAGAGAGTTCATTTCTAGAAGAAAAAGAAGGAGTATTATTTAAAGCTAATGAGAAAGAATGCGACCAGCGGGAATCGAACCCGCGACCCAACCTGTTTCCTTTTGATCAAACTTTTACGAAAAAAAGTTTGTTTGGGAAGGTCGAATTATACCATTTAACTATAGCCGCTTATAAAGCAGGTTAACAAGTAAGTTTATAAATATTCTAGTGGCTTGAAGCTAGATGCCTAAGAGATTTTATATTACCACGACATTACCCTATGTGAATGCAGATCCTCATATTGGTTTTGCTTTAGAGATTATTGAAGCGGATGTGTTAGCCAGATTCAAAAGGTTGCAAGGTTTTGAGGTTTTTTTTAATTTTGGAACTGATGAACACGGTTTAAAGATTTATAGAAAAGCAATTGAAGAAAAAAAGTCTCCCCAAGAGTATTGTGATGAGTATGCTAAAAAATTCAACGCATTAAAAGAAGCGTTAAATCTAACCTATAATAATTTTATTAGAACCACAGATAAGCACCATGTTGAAGCGGCTCAAAAGTTTTGGGATCTTTGTTTAAAGAACGACGATATTTACAAAAAAAAGTACGCAATTAAATATTGTGTGGGTTGTGAGTTAGAAAAAACAGATTCGGAGTTAGTTGAGGGAAAGTGCCCATTGCATCCCAACCAAAATTTAGAGAGGTATGAAGAGGAAAACTATTTTTTTAGATTTTCAAAGTATCAAAGTAAGTTATTAGAGTTATATCAAAAAAATCCAGAGTTTGTTTTGCCTAAAGAGAAGTTAAATGAAATTAAAAGTTTTGTAGAGCGAGGTTTAGAGGATTTTAGTATTTCAAGACTGAAGAGTAAGATGCCTTGGGGAGTTGATGTTCCTAAGGACAAAGACCAGGTTCTATTCGTCTGGTTCGATGCGCTGGTAAATTATATTTCAGCAATAGGATGGCCTAAGAAAAAATCAGAATTTAAAAAGTGGTGGCCGGTAGTGCAAGTAGCGGGAAAAGATAATTTAAGACAACAAAGTGCGATTTGGCAGGCGATGTTGCTTTCAGCAGGCTTGCCTCCCTCCAAACAGATTTTTATTCACGGTTTTTTAACCGCGAATGGACAAAAGATTAGTAAGAGTTTAGGCAATACCGTAGACCCTATTCAAATTTCAAAGAAATATTCTACAGATTCATTAAGATATTTTTTAGTGAGAGAAATTCCTTTTGGAAAAGATGGTGATTTTTCTGAAAGGGCGTTAATTCAAAGACACAATACTGAATTGGCGAATGACTTGGGGAATCTAGTGAGTCGTGTTCTAAGTATGGTGGAAAAGAAAGGAAATGTAATTAAAAAAGCGCCTTTAGATAACAAATTAGCAGAGAAATTAAATATAAAAGTAGTTGAAGAAAAGATTGAAAAATTAGAATTGCATGAAGCATTACAAGAGATCTGGAGGTTTATTGGAGAGGTAAACAAACACATTAATGAGGAAAAGCCTTGGAGTATGGAAGAGAAAAAGGCAAAGAAACACCTCTACACGCTTTTAGAATGTGTGAGGATGATCAATATTCTGATCAACCCATTTATTCCAGAGACTTCAATGAAAATAAATAGTCAATTAAATGTAAAAGAAGGGATTTGGAAAGATCTTAAATTTGGACTGATGAAAGAGTATAAGATAACTAAAGGAGAAATCTTATTTAAGAAGATTGAAGATGGAAGCAACAATTGAAGATTTTCAAAAGTTAGATATTCGAATTGCGACAATTAAGTCTGTTGAGGATCATCCTAAAGCAGATAAGTTATATGTGTTAAAATTAGAAGTAGGATCTGAAGAAAGACAAGTTGTTGCAGGAATTAAAGCTTACTATAGTAAAGAAGAGTTAATTGGAAAACAAGTCGCTTTTATTTATAATTTAAAGCCAGCTATGCTTAGAGGGGTTGAAAGTCAAGGAATGATTTTAGCGGCAGATGATTCTAAAAACACGGTAGCTTTTCTCACACCTGAAAAGAAAATTGATACTGGTTCTAAAGTAAGATAAAAAGAAAAAAAGAATGTGCTTATTTTTTGCACATCCAGCATCCCATAAAGAATTTTTTAATTCCCATAAGGATGAGTACTATTGCTACTGTAGTGTCAAGTCCTAATCTTCCTATCCAGAGTAAAACTCCTAAGAGAAGCATTATTAGGCCCCAAACGATGACCCATGAGCCGCAGTGGCATGAACTTCCGCCTGCTCCGCACATCATACAGGTATTTTTTCCTGATGACATCATTTTCATGTCCATTCCTTTCTTCATTAAAGACACCTCCTTTTTATAATTGTGTCAGAGTATTTTCTGAAATTTCCTCTTTAAATGCTTTTTGGATAGAGGGGTTGGAATAGAGATTTTAGAAGAGATAAGAATAGAAGAGTGGGCCCAAGGAGATTTGAACTCCCGACCTTTCGATCTCTGCACAGCTGATATCAGTTTCATTTTAAATCCCGAAGGAAATAAACGAATGCTCCACCAGGCTGAGCTATGGGCCCGTTAAAAGAACGGCAATGTAGAATGTTTATAAAAGTTTCTAGGTTAAGTGGGATCAAAGAAGTGTTAAGATTTTAGAAAGATCAAGTTCATTAATCAAATAAGTGAATATTCTTTATAATAAGTTCTAAGAAAGTTTGTGGAAAAGAGAGAAAAGAAAAAAACGCCCTCGGCGGGACTCGAACCTGCGACTTCATGATTTCTGCTCAACTAGTAACAGTTTCGCCGTTTCAGTAAAACGCATGCGCTCTACCGGTTGCTCGATCTATAAGATCTCTGAGCTACGAGGGCAAATTTTTAAGTTCCTCTAATTCTGAAATAATGAAACTTTGAAGCTCCTTATAAAATTTTCTACAGGCTTTTGGAACAAAAAGAAAAGGTAAAAATCCCATATTTTGATAGTTCGAAAGCTTAGTTTTTAATCTTAAGAGTTTAGTAGGAGATGGATGTCTCCAAGCAGTAACTTCAATAATCAGATTTTTTATCTTAAAATCGGGAAAATAGACTTTAGAGTTAATATTCATATAAGGTTCATATTCTAAATCAGTATATTTTTGAATAAGGAAATTTCCTATTTCTTGTTCCAATTTATTACGAACGAGGATACCGTTAGTTAAAGGATATGTATATCCCGGTTTTATTTTTTTAAATCGTTCATATTGAGAAAGGTAATATTCTTTAGGAAATTTTTCTTTCATGAATCTATGCCACTCTTTCATATAAGAAGAACTATTTTGTTTTAAAAGTTGAAGACTAGCCTGAAAAGTTCCATTTTCTTTTTTGGAGATCACACAATTAAGCCCTCCTTTAACTTTTCCCCAATTAGGAGAGAGTTTTTCGATAATATAAGGGTTAAAGGAAGAAGAAGGAAGATTTAAAAAATTTGATAGTTTCAATAAGTCAAAATCAGAAATGTTTACTAATTCTTTTTTATAGCGATAGAGTTTACCTTTAGAGAGGTTTAATAAAAAACAAAGTTTTCTCTCAGATCCGGCTTTAGAAACAGCAAGATAGGCGAGTTCAGAAAGTTTTCCAGGAATAAGTTTAAGATACATGATTAATAAATGATTTTAAAATTAATAAAGATGAGGGTAAAAATTCAGAAAATTTTACGGAATCTAAACTTAGTCTAAGAAGTCTTTTTTCTTTATTTTATCAGGTAAGTATTTTTCAGAAATGAAACTAATACCTTTGGAGCTTAAGGACTGGATTTCGACTTTTGCGTTGTTATCTTTCATCATTTTGAATTGACGTTGCCAATCTTTATTGTCTTTGAACCAGTCGTATTGGCTAACCTGTTTAATGCGAGCGTGATCTTTTTCATCAAGCTTGATGAAGTATTTTTTCAAGTCGTAATTAATAACATCATCCGTGGTGATTCCAACGTATTTTACTCCCGGAATAGTTAATCTTTCTGAAGCGTGAGCCAGGGCTATTGAGCCGTATTTAATAACTGAATAAATATAAGCTCCATAAATATCTCCATCACATAAGACATAGATGGGTAGTTTGTGTTCTTCATAAAGACGTTGTAGTAATCTTCTAATTCCACGAGTAGTTTGTCCTTGGGAGGAGATGATAATGCATTTGTTTTTGAGCCAGAATTTATCTTCGTTAAGTCTTTCCCAGACTGCTGCTTTTTCCATGTAAAGAACGTATTCTGCGTCTACTTTTTTGAAAGAGAGTTCTTCAACGTTAGACGGAATTGACCAGCCGCCTGATCCGAGTTTGCTCCAATCGATAGTATCTCCTTTATCTTCAATAACAACTTTGCCTGCGACGCTTCCGTTTTTGTTTGCGTTGACGTGGAGGTTTTCACGAGATAAGTCGGTAATAACTTCTAGGTCTTCAATAGCATGGTCAGTTTCAGTTTGATCATCTACTAAGTTAATATTCGTTCCTGGGATCGTCCTCTTAGTCATGTAGAAGACATCTCTTAAGCTTGAGTGTTTTCCGGATTCGAGAAGTTCTCGTTTGATGATGCTTGCGACTTCGACAGTTTGTAAGAATCTTTTTGCGTGTGCAACATTAAAGAAGCTTCGTGTTCCTACTTTTTTGCCTAATTTGAGGGTTCTCGATTTTGAGTCGAAGATGATATTGCTTAGATTACGTAAGGGAAATTCTATTTCTGGGTTTTTTCCTTTTTTAAGTTGGTCTACAAGTCTCTCTCCAAATTGTTTCAATGATCTTTTCTGATCCACTTTAGGACTACTCATCTTTTACCTCTTCTAAAGTTTGTTGTTTTTCCCCAAAAGCAACATTTTCTCCTTTGATTTCAGTTTGTTCTGCTTTTTCTACGCCAGCTAAGAGGGCTTTAAGTCCCTTTTGTAAAACTTTTCCTAAAGCTTCCTGAATTGTTTCCTTTTTCTCGCCACTTAAATTGCTTAAAGAAGCTGCTAATTCTGGAATGTATTTTTCAAAGAGGTTAACTCTTTCTTGTTGTTCGCGTGCTTTAACTGTTTTTCTGATGTAAGAAGCCATTTGTCTGCCTGCTTCTTGTAAAGCAAGTTTCATTTGTTGGATAATTTCTGGATAGTGTGCGATTGCTTCTTTTGCTTCTGAGGTAAAAGGTACCCAGACGCTGACCATGTGAATGACAATAACTACAGGTCCTACTGGCAAGCTTTCTTTGCTTTGGCTTAGACCGTAATTTTTCCAAGCAGTGTCAACGATGCTTTCTGAGGTTGCGCATGCTCCTTGTTGGTAGAGTAAAGGAACTCTGTTTGCGTATCTCATAATTCGGATAGGTTCTTCTTTAGATAAACTTCCCCCATAAGCGATTCCTACTTCGATAGTAAAGGGCATTCCTCTGTAAACAGTAGGAGGTCTTGTGACTGCACAATAAAATTCTGCGTCTATTTCTTTTTTAAGACCTTTAATTAAAGCATCTTCTTTTAAAGGGTTTAAGCAGTCTGTAGGTGGAGCGATGATTTTTGTGTTTTGGATTGCTGTGTAGAGGGCTTCTGCTTCGTCTCTGGCAATGGTAGATGGTCTTGCTCGAGAATTGATTTTTGCTTTATCACAGATTTCTTGTGCGATTGAAGCGCTAACTCTAGAAAAATCAGTTTGTAAGAAGGAAGAAACACTACCCGCGGAAGTAGAGTGCATCATTCTGATGAGAACACCTAATTCTACTCCATAAGGATGGGGTTTGATTTCTTTTGCCTCTGCTGGAAGTTCTTGCATTGCGCGAACGTAGTTTACTGTTTCTTTTTCTGGAGTGCGATAGGAGATTTGCGCGTGAGGATTAATAAGAGCGATTTCACGTAAGTATTCATCTACACTTTGTTTTCCTTTTTGATAGGTTCCTTGGAGTTCTATTTCTATGCGTGTTCCTTGAGCTTTATTCCATTCAACTATTTTATCTTGTTTGATTAAAGGTTCGTTGTGTTGAGTGTCAATGTGGATTTCGTAGTAGTGTGCGGGATGTTTTTCTCCGATTTTGGAGGTGACGAGCATTCCTTTTCCAGTTGTTAGTTGACCATAGAGTAAAACTGCGCTAATTCCTATTCCTTGTTGTCCTCTGCTGCAGCGTAGTCTGTGGAATTTGCTTCCGTAAAGGAGTTTTCCGAAAATTTTTGGAATTTGTTCTTTGACAATTCCAGGACCATTATCTTCAATAACGACTTTGAATCGATCTTCTTTGATTTGGTGGAGTTCAACGATAATATCAGGCATGATTCTTGCTTCTTCACAGGCATCTAGAGAGTTATCTACTGCTTCTTTGACAGCCATTAAGAGAGCCTTTCTCGGATTATCAAAACCTAGAAGGTGACGATTTTTAGCGAAGAATTCTGAAACTGAGATTTCTCGCTGTTTCTCAGCCATTTCATGTGCTTTTGTTTTTTCGCTCATTTTTTTAGTGGAATTTTTATTGAGATATATAAATCTTTCTTAGAATTAGAAACGTGTTCTCAAGTCTTTAGTTTGTTTTTCTAACCAAGCGTAAACAGTGGAATGTCTACTTCCAGAGAGAAGGGACTCTAGTGCTTTTCTAGCCAGAGAAACTGTTTGGTAAGGGCCGACAATGGTAATCGTTTTTCCGTAGACCGAGATGTGTGTACCAGTTAATTCTTCGATGTAGGCTCTTGATTTTCCTTCTGTTCCGATTGCTCGTCCTCGTACAACGATAAGTCTTTTTTTAGAATTGTTGGTAAAATCAGTCATGTCTATGCTTTCTAAAACAACATCGTCTTCTAAAAGGTCGAGTGCTTTGTCTGGATTAATGCCGCGACCGATTGCTTTAACAACGTTTTGTGCGGTTAAAAGTTTAAGACTGTCTTCTCCTGTGATTTCAACGTCTCCTTCTTGAGAATCAATGTTCATTTTTACTTCTAGCTTTTTCTCTATCTTTTTTCTTGTAGCTCCTTTTGGACCTATAAGAACAGCTATCCTATCTTTAGGAATTTTTGTTTCATAGACAAAGTTCATGTTTGGATTTTTTTTAAGACTCCTTCAACACTGAGTTTTAATCCCTTTTTGGTAAAGTAGTGAACAATTGTTTGAATGTCTCTTTTTAAAAGTTCTTGAGCGTTTGGATGTTGTAAGGTAGTAGCGTGACTCAAGTCAATGAGGACCGGTTTTTCTTGATAGTTTAAAATGTTGTATTCGCTTAAGTCGCCATGGACAAGTTTTGCTTTGTAAAGATTTTTTAAAGAACTTATAAGGTTTGCGCTAAATTGTTTCAGGTTTAAAGGAGTTTGTTCTTTAAGTTTATTTGCGGCAATTCCATTATCTCCAATAAGTTCCATTACTAAAACATTTCCAAAGAAAGCGTGCGGTGCAGGTACTCTTACGTCTGCCTTTCGAGCAGTAAGTAAGTTTCTATATTCTCTTTTTGCCCAGGCTGCGATGACTTTTCTTCGTTGTTTTTGTATTCCTTCAAAACGGGAGTCTCCAGCGATGTAAGTGTACATTCTTCTAAAATCGCAAGCGTTCACTCGATAAATTTTCACAGCAACCCAATCCGTTCCTTTTTTAGCGTTAAAAACGTTGCTTTCTTTTCCAACAGAGATAGGGCTTACAAGTTCATCAAAATAGCCTTGGCTGCTTAGTTTAAATAAAATTCTTAATGTGCTTTCGTCAAAGACGTTTTCAAGAGGTTTGAATCTTTCTTTTCCAGACATACATTTTTTTAGTTAGAAATCTTAATAAGGGTTTAGTTTATGTTAAGGGGATGATTATAGCGGATTTAGAAATGAGTGGTTTAGATGTGGAAAAGCATAGTATCTTAAGTATTGGTGCGCTAGATTTTGAAAATCCAAACAATACGTTTTATGGGGAATGTCGATTAAGAGAAGGAACTTCTTTTGAGTATGAAGCGTTGAAAGTAAATGGGTTTAGTGTAGAACACATTCAAACGTATGAAAGGTCTTGTCAAGAGTTAGTAAAATCGTTTTATGAGTGGACGTTAAAGATTAAAGATAGAACATTAGCAGGTCAAAATCCTGGAATGATGGATATCCCTTTTTTAAAGAAAGCATTCGAATTATACCATTTACCTTGGATTTTTGGTCATAGAAGTGTGGATAGTCATGCTTTAGCGTATGCGTATTTTAGAAGGAAAAATGTGGAGATTCCCCTTAAAGAAGGAACGAGTGCTTTAGGTTTGAAATACTTAATGGAATATTTTAGTTTAGGAGAAAGAGATGTTCATAATGCGTTAGAAGACGCAAAGATTACAGCAGAATTGATAAGAAGAGTATTAGTTTAGAATAGGTTATTAGAACGATTTTAATCAAGAAAAGTTAATTGAATAAAACTAAGTTAATTTAGTAAAATCTATATAGCTATTTCTCTTTGAAAAGGTATGGCGATAATTGAAGTAGAAACAATAAGAATCGGAGAAGCCATAGGATTAATTATTCCTAAAGAAGTAGCAGCGAAAGAAGGAATAAAAGCTAATGAATCTATAAAAATAGAGATTAAGAAAAGACCTACAGTCGCTGAAGTTTTCGGGATGTTGGGAGATAAAAAATTACCAACTGAAGAGATAATTGCTGAAAATAAAAAATTAAACCTTTCTTATGTTGATGTAGTCGGCTATATTCTCTCTAAAAGGTTAGGAGTAGGGTTTTTAACGGGAGATGAGGGCTTTAAACATTTGGATAATGTAATTTTTATAAAAAAAGATTAGAATTCTTCAAATTCTTCCAATTCTTTTAAGTGTCCATTTCTCTTGAGCCAATCTACTTGGTTGGGTTTATATTTGTAAATAACGTCTCCTTTTTCGTCTCCACCAAGTTCCCAAGGTTCAATTAAAAGAACGTCTCCTTCTCGCACCCAGAGTTTTTTCTTTAAACGCCCAGGTACCCTGCAGATTCTTGTTTTTCCGTCTAGACAGCGTACGCGCATTCTGCTTCCGCCTAAGCGTTGTTCAAGAATTCCGAAGGTTTCTTTTCCGCGGGGAAGTTTGACCCTGAATACTTCTTGTTCTTCAGGATTATGTTGTTGAAAAGGAGGCATAAAGAGGAAAACAAATGGTAAATTTATAAAGGTATGCTTTCAATTGAAAACTGCTTCGCGTTTCCTTACCTCTTTCTTTGTATCCATTTCGCTAAGTCCGAGAAGTCTGAAAATGAGTTCTTTAACTTTTATTGCAGGAGTTCTTTTTAGATTGAGGATAATCGTATGAGGCAATTCTTCTTTAAGTTTTGCTTCATCTCCGACTTCATTTAAAAAAAGCATGAGTTCCTCTCTTTTTACTCTAGCACAGTCTAAAGCATGATCAAAGCTGTAATGATTGTCACTGCTATCGATGATGAGAAGATCCCATGGAGGAAGGGTTTTTCTTTTTCGAGGGTCTAAAAACAGAGCGTAAGGAGCGTTAATGGTTTTAACATGAAATTTTGCGGAGATTCCTTTGCTAATAGAATCAATGAGATTGTTTTCTGCGATCGTTTGATATAAACCAAGAGAACGCGTAGAAGGACCAACATAAACAATGATTTTTGAACGCATAAAGAGTTTAGAGAATGAGAGTTTTATAAAGTTATTCTTTTAATCTGAATAAGATCGTTAATCTGTAGAGAAGTTTGCTGGTCATACTATCTTTTGAGTAGAGTGCTCTGGAGATAACGAGTTCGCCTCGAAATTTTCTTTTGAGTTTGTAGCCAAAAGATTTTGTGAATTCGTTTGAGCTAATGTAAAAGTCAACGCCATTTTTATAATCAACTTGTTTTGAGATAGAAACATCAGGTCTTTTTTTCAATTCTTCAGAAAGAAAGGTGATTATTTCTTCCTTTACGGGCCGAAGTTGAAGAATTGCTTCGTAATACCCAACGTGTTTTGCTTCGCGTTTCATAGTTGGAAAAGAAGAGCGTAAGGGACTTCTTGAATCATCAAAACTGTTTCTTTTTCAATGATACCCGCGTTCAAAGCAAGTTGGATAACTTCTTTTCCAGCAAGGTTAGCGTTCTTAGCAGTTTCAAGGGCCTTAAGAGCGGAGGCAGCATCAACTTTTTCCCCTTTGTAGAAGCGCTCGTTAATTTCGAGTTTTAGTCCATTCTCGCGAAATGTTTTTCCTAAAATTTCTTCATCGCAGAGAGCGAGTATTTCTGTTCTTTCTGAAGTGTGTTTTTTGAGGTACATTTAAATCGTGGTGGGAATCTGTTTCTGTGCTCCGCACGCTGCACATTTAAGGTAAGTCAGATCATCTTTTTTAATGATTTGAGTATCTGGTTTTCCGCAGGTAGAACATAAAACATACACGCCTGCGTATTGTTTTACCTTCTGGTTGATTAAAGCAGAGCTTACTTTTCTTCCTAAGACAAGTCTTGGTCCGTCCAAGTTTCCTGGAGTTGCGAGTTCTTTAAGGAGGTATTTAAGAAATTGCTGGATGTCTCTTCTGAAAAGATCTACTATCTCTTTAAAGTTAGTAACAACGGTTTTATTTCCCTGGATAAATCCTTTAACATTGGGAATTTCAAAACGTTCTGTTCTTGTTACTGTTTCGGGAAGTTGCTTTATCCCTTCTTCAAGCATTTCTTCGTAAGTTTTCATAGAAAAAAATATTGTAAGAATTTATTTAAAGGTTTGCTTTAAGAAAATCCCCTATCTACAAGGGGTAGAACTTCTGTAAAGCGTTCCTTGAGGATTAAGGCAAGCGTAAGCGTTTCCTTCTCCAGCTAAATGAGAAATCGTAATAGAATTTCCTTGAACCAGAATTCCAGATTTAGAGGAGAGTAAGATTGGCTCCGTGTTGGAAATGATTTTCGCTCCAGGATTAAGGGTTTGAATTTTTACTTGGCTAGGATCATGAAGGATTGGTGTTTCTTTTGTCTGGTAGTAGACTGCTGCGCCGGTTAAGGTTCCAACTAAAGCTGTTGCGAAAACAACAAGCGCGACAAGGAGGAGTAAGAATCCTAATTTATGGTCTTCTGCAGAAACTGTTTGTTTTTTCATAAAATCACCTTTTTTAAAGAATCTTTCTGTAAGGGACTATTTATAGTTTTTGGTTAAAGGGTTGTTCTTAATTTTCCTGGATGGATTTCAAAGATTTCTCCTTCGCGTAATAAAGATTCAAGAAGTTTTTGTACTTCTTCTTTATTAATTCCTGATTGTCCGATGACGAGTTGTTGGTCTGCGCCATTGTTTGTATCCAGTTTTTCAATTAAGTCCAAGATGGCTTGTCTTTTATTAGAAGGTGTTTCGTTTGTGACTTTTTCTTCAATGACCTGGAAAGTTTCTTCTTCCGAAATAGATGGTTTTGAAGCGACTGCTTTAGGAGCGTAAGTTTGTGCTTGGCCATGGTTTTTATCGAGTTCAAGTTTACGTAGTTTTGCCCAGAGAGGATTATCTAGTTTTGTAACAATCTCAGGAACAAGATAGATTTGGTTGTTAAAGTCTTTCACTTTTGCAACGACGAGAAGAAGGTCTCCGATGGCAAAGCTTGTTAGAAAAGAAGCGTCTTCTTTCCAGGCTTTAAGTGGAATTTTTCCAGAACCATCATCAATGCTGAGCGTTGCGTAGCTTCCATCTTCTTTAACGTACTTATCTACGATATGACCAATAATGTTGACGCGAGAAATTTTAAGAGAGCTTACTTCAATATAGTTTGGTTCCCATTCACCGCTGGTGCGAACGTAGTTTCCAGAGAGTAAATTAGAGATCCAGATTTGGTATGCGGTTTGTCGTTGTGGTTCCATGGTTAGATTCTTTGAACAAAGCCTTTTTTAGGTTCAAACATGTCTCCTGATTTTTTTAATTGTTCTATTGATTCGTAAACTTTACTTTCTTCGATTCCTTTGACCGCTGCGTCTGCGATAATTTGCTCAATAGGAATGGTCTTTATACCTTTGCTTTCTATACTCAAAACGATTTCTTTAATAACATGAATTTTGTTTCTCGCAGAAGCGGTAATTGTAGAAGACATTTTATCAATGTCAATTTGTCCGGTCTCAGGATCAAATCCTACTTCCATAAGGCAGCTTTTAAGTAGGTTTATTGCGCGTAATGCATCTTCTCTTGTTACTTTTTCGTCTAGGCGCACTTTTGCTGAAGCCTGACTTAATCTAATAAGTGCTTCGAGCTGTCTTGCTGAGATGGGGATAGGTTTTACACTCCCTTCTTCTGCTTTTCCTGAATTTCTTAAGCTTACATAAAAATCTTTGATTGCGGTTGTAGCGGCTTTAGTCATAATGGGAAAGGTATGTTGTTTTGCATAAGCGAGATATTTTCTTAAAAATTCTGGAGTGATTTCTGCTTCGTAATTGAGGTTTGCTTGTTGAGCTGCTTCAAGAACGTGAAGTGCGATACGTTCATCTTTTTCTTTATTAGGAATATCTCGAATAGGAAAGATTAAATCAAATCGATTAAGTAAGGAAGGAGGTAAGTCGATTTGTGCGGCAATAGGAGAGTAAGGATCAAATCTTCCCAATTTAGGATTTGCAGCGGCGAGTAAGGTTGTCTGTGCGTTAAGACAAGCTTGAACATTTGCTTTCGAAATGGTTATGGTATTGTGAAGAACCAATCCTTCGCTGATAAAAGTATGGTTAGGTTCAACCGTAACATCATAAACCCATTTAATTCCGTCATTTTTTATCTTCTTAAGAGACTTAACGCGTACTAATCTTAAATCGGAATTAGTAATTGATTTGAGTTTTTCTAATTTTTTTCTTAGGGTAGTAAGTCTTTGGTTTTTTAAAGAAGTTAAAGTTGAAATGTAACCGGGATCTTTCCTTTGTTCAAGATGATAAATAGTTCCAGTAGAGCATTCTAGAGCGGTAGCGATTTCAGAAACTTGAATATTAAGTCTTCTTCGAATAGTTTTTGGGTCTGTTTGAGTAGAAACAAAATTTAATCTTCGTTCAATTCTAGAAAGATGATTTTTAGCAGTAGTGACATGAATATTTTGATTTCTTTTAAGATTAGAGACAAGAGAGCCGTCTGACATTTTAATTTCTTTCAAAAGAGTATTGAGTTCTTCGACAGGTAAAAAAAGATCTCTATCATTCAATTTATTTTCACTTCTCTGAGCAAGAGCGCGTATTTTTTCGACCCTTTTATCATCTGGTTCAACAATAAGTTTTAAAAAAGAGTCATAACTTCCTGAAATAACAACTTTGTAATATTGTTTCTCGCTACGATGTTCAGTAGCGATATAACTCCAAATTCCATTCATAAGTAACAAATCAGAATAATTGCAAGCTAATTCAAATGATGAAGTTGAAAAACCAACACGTTCACTATCTACAAAACCGTCTCCTTTAAAGGCAGTGCGTAGAAATTCGAGTTTGAGAGAATTTTGTAAGGTTCTAACTGAGTTAGGGATTGATTTTTGCGGAGATTTTAAAGTCAGACCAGTAAAGTTCTTTTTAAAGTAATTATAAAGAGGGACTGAAGAACAATAGATTGTGGATAACGTTTTAGTAGAGTTGGGTTTATTTTCGGGATGGGTAAGGTCATGATTAGTATAACATTGAAATGTAGAATTAAATAAAGAATCCATTTCGTAGGCTAAATTCGGATTTGTGTTACAAACTCCAATTTCGGCAGAGTGGTTTTTAGGATTATAATAGCTGTATCCTTCAGAGACCACATATCCTAATAGACGAGAAAATTTATTATTAATCGTGGAGGGAAGGGTAATTTTTTTGTGATAGTTAGCGATAGGAACAGGTTCCAATTGAGAAAGTTGAGAAGTGCAAGGAAGTTTTCTTGGAGCGGGAATAAACATTTCTAAAGATAATTCATTTGCTGGGATTTCAGTATAGCCTTCTTTAGTAAAGACAAAGAAAGGGTGCTCTGGTGTAACCATAACTTTACGGCCATTACTAAATTCCACTTCAATAAAATGGTCTGGTGCGATATGTCTACTAACGCGATCAATTTTAGTAGGATAAACCGTATTAAAGTCGGTAGTAAGAACTTCATAGTCCTGCGTATTTAGAATTTCACAGTCTTTACCTCGAATTACCTTATTTTTATTAGATTCAATGAGCTGGTCGACAAAAAGTCCTATTTTTTGGGTAGTTCCATCACTAAGCATAATTTTAAAGTCGGGGGGGTAGCTTTGCTGTTCCATTCCCTCATGAAGCGCGGATCTATCCTCATCCGTCATTTTATCAAGTTCGTCTACAACTGCCAAGCCTTTGTTTGCTAAAACTAAAGCGCCTGCTTCTAATGCCCAACCTCGTAAGAATTCATCTTTTACAACAGTTGCGGTTAGGCCTGCGCCAGATGCGCCTTTTCCAGAAACGAATCTTGCTTTAGGTGCGGCTTTTGAAATAAACTGAAGCATAGCTGATTTTCCAGCTCCCGGGTCTCCAACAAGTAAAATATGAATATCTCCTCGTGTTGCTGTTCCATCGTCTCTAACTTTTCGTACGCCTCCAAAGAGTTGAAGGATAAGTGCTTCTTTAACTCGTTCGTAACCAAAGATACTTGGTGCTACAGATCGAGCAAATTTTTCGAAAGCTTGTGGATCTTTTGAGAGTTCTTTTATTTTTGCTTCATCTTCTGCTGTGACTTTGATGTCAGAATAATCTTCTTGTACTGTTTCAATGTTATTTCCTTCTAAGATAATATCGTAACGGGTGGATTGTGCTCCGGTTTTCAGAGGGATGGGTATTTCTTTTATGGAGCCAAAGATGCGAACTTTGTTTCCGGCGGTGACTTTTCTTTCCATTTTTGGATCGACTAAGTCTTCGCTTAAGAAGATACTAAGTCTTTTCGGTTGTTCCGCTCCTTCTAGGTTTTCTGGTGCTTCTTCGATTTTAACATGTTGGACATCAATGAGTTCTTTGTCTAAGAGGCGGAATTTTCCTCTCCATCCGCAGGTGCAGCGCGTTGGTTCTTTGAATTTGCTATCAATTTGTAGGATCGAAAGGGTGTTGTTACATCCTCCGCATTCAAATTTTGCTTTGGTAACTTGGGGGCGTACGTCTGAGGTTTGTCTGACAATTCCTTCCATCCAGACCAATCTGTTGAGGTGTTCGCTTCTTATGTCTGCGATTCTAAGGCGTTGTGTTGGGGGGAGATTGTTGAATCTGATTCTAATTTGGGCTGTTTCTTCCGGCAGATCCATTTGGTCTAGGGCGTATTCTGCTGATTTGACTGCTTCTTCAGGGTTTTGGAGTAAAGCTTCTGAGAGTTCTGGTTCTGAGCGTGCGAGTTCTCGAAAATCAAGGACGAGCGATCTTTTTCCTTGTTGAATAGCTTCGTAGAGGTTATTCTTGTAAGTTGTTTCTATGAAGTCTTTGAATTTCTCAATTTGTTCGTTAACGTCCATGGGCTGATTAAGAGTAGTTTTGGAAACTTAAAAGCTATCTCATGATAGAAAATATATGTGGCGCTTTATAAAAATAACTCTAGAGAAACCGAAAGTTTATTGCTTTTTAAGTTCTAAAAGGTTTTTGATGAGTAAATCCAAAGCTTCTTTGAGTTTGGATTCGCTTCTTGTTCCGGTACAGACGATTTTTCCGTTGCTAAAAAGTAAGAATGTTGCTCGTGTTCCAGCCAGCTTATAAACCAGACCCGGGAATTGTTCTGGTTCGTATTCTGTGTTTTCTAGTTCCATTGCTAGAGAGTTTAAGTTTAAGTCCATTCCTATAGAGCCAGATGCGACCATATTTTGGACGGTAACGCGAGGTTGAATGTTGATTTTGATGCCGATTTTTTCTACATTTTTGATGATTTGTTTGATGCTTTCTCGTAGTTTTTGCATTGAACGAGCGCCAGTACAAACAACGTTTCCAGAACCGAAGATTAAAGCAGAAGTTTTAGGTTCGCGAATACGCATGACTAGACCTGGAAATTGTTCTGGATTGTATTCAGTGTTAGGTAGTTTTTCAGCTAATTTTATGAGAGGAATGTCATGTTCTAGACTGGTAGAAGCGACAATGTTTACTATTTTGAGTTCTTTCTTTACCATAAGATAAATTACAAGGAAAAGTATTTAAAGCTTGTTTATAAATAAAAGCAAAAATTAATTACTGCCCAGTTAAGATTTTGTTAAAGTAAATTCCGATTTTCTTTCCTTTTATTTCTTCTTGAGAGGTGAAGGAATAAGGTTTGTTTGGTTCTTTAGATTTTAAGATAATTTTTTTAGCCCCAACCTTCTTTTTTAGGTCTTTAATCCAATCTCCGAAAGAATAATCTGAAGAAAGATAGAGTTGGATAGAGTCTTGTTTTTGTAAGCCTGCTTCTTTTCTTAAAGACTGAATTCTTCTAATAAGTTCTCTTGTATATCCTTCTTGTTCTAGTTCTTTAGTGAGGGTGAAGTCTAAACTTACAGAGCCGTATTCAAAAGTAGCTTGGTCGATTTGTTCTTCAATGGTCTTAGAGGAGATTACGAATTCTATGTTTTTAAGATTGCATTGTTTTAAAATTAGGTCTTGTATTTTTTCGATCATTTCTTTCTTAGCAGCATGATCTGAATGGAATGCGACTGTTGCTTTTCTTAGTGGCCAGCGCACGTTAATTTTATTTTTGTCTCTTAAAGAGAGAATGCTTTGAATAATCATAAGGCAGGTGCCCATTGCTTCTTCTAAGGGAATGTTAAGGAGTTTTTTCTTTGGTTTTGGCCAAGTCTGAAGATGAATTGATTCTTTTTTATAAAGTTCTAGGTTAATTTTCTCCGTAAAGAAAGGTAAAAAAGGAGCTAAGAGGGTAATTGCGTCAAAGTAGGCATCATACAGGACGCGTTGGACTCTTTTATCGTCAAGCTTTTCTCTGATAAAGTGGATGTAAGTTTTTGATAAATCAAAAAGTAAGAAATTTTTGAGTTCTTCCATCGCTTTATGATATTCTAAATTATCCAAGTAATCGCTCACTTTTTGTTTAAGGTGTTCTCTTTTAGAAAGAACCCATTGGCTTGCTGGGTCTTTGCTGTAGCCTTTAGCAAGTTTTGTACAATTTTGAGAGACATAGGTAGAAAGATTTTGTATGACAAGTAAATGTTTTTGGATTTCTTTTCCAGGACCATATCCAAAGTTGAGATGATATTGGGGGTTTTGGCTGCAGTATTGCCAGCGCATAACGTCAGGACCCATTTTTTCTACTGCTTCATCAAACCATATTGCGTTTCCTTTGCTTTTATGCATAGGTTCACCTTTTTCATCGCGTACTTCTTCGTAAGCGAGAATTTTTTTGTAAGGGGTTTTTGCTTCTAAGACGACAGACATGAAGAGCTGAGCGTAAAACCAGAGTCGTACTTGCGCACGCATTTCGATTTCAAGGTCTGCGGGGAACCATTTGTTCCAGTAGTTTTTGTCTTTGAAATAGTTTAAAGTGGAATATGGTACGATTCCTGCGTCAAGCCAGCAGTCTCCAACTTCTTTGATACGTTCTACTTCTTGTCCACAGTTGCATTTTATTTTTATTTTATCAATCCAAGGACGGTGCAATTCTGGAAGTTTGTCTACGTCTTCCTTGTTAACCGCTTTAACACGTAATTCATCTAAGGAACCTATGACACTGAGAAGATTGCACTTAGTGCATTCGTAGAACATGAGTGGCAGTCCCCAGTATCTTTTTCTGGAGATGTTCCAGTCTTCCATGTTGGTGAGCCAGTCTTGCATAAGTTTTCCTACGTGTTCTGGATACCACACTACCTTTGCTGCTTGTCGTTTCATAAGGGGTCTTACTGGATCGCATGCGATAAACCAAGAATGATCTAATCTAAAGACGAGTTCTTCTTTACATCTCCAACAGATAGGATAGCGGTGTTTGTAGTTTTCTACTTTGAAAAGAAGTCCCCTATTTTCTAGATCACGAACAATTTCTCCTTTTACTTCTTTTACGTTTCTGCCCGAGAGCCATTTGTAGCCAGAGAGATAGTTTCCAAATTCGTCTAAAGGAGAGTTTAAGATTTTAAGATTTAATTTTTTTCCAAGTTCGTAGTCTATATCTCCACAGCTTGGTGCAATGTGTACAATTCCTGTTCCATCTTTTTCTCCAACTTCTTCAAAAGGAATAATTTTAGGATGAACATCTTTTTGTGCGTCAAAGTCGGGATAAAAGTTCTCGTATTCTAATCCAACTAAGTCTGCGCCTTTAAGATGTCCAAGAACGACTGCGTCGCTTCCAAGTTTAGAAACAGTCGCTTCTGAAATATAATAAATATCGTTGTCTTTCTTTACTTGAGCGTAGGTAATGTTGGGATTGACTGCTGCGGCAACATTACTTGAGAGAGTCCATTCTGTGGTAGTCCATATGAGTAAGTATTCGTTTTGTTTTCCTTTGAGTTTTGCTTTGATATAGACTGAAGGGTGGACTAAGTCGGCATATCCTTCGTCGCTCATTTCATGTTTTGAGGAACTTGTTCCGCAGCGAATGCACCAAGGAAGAATTCTTTTTCCTTTGTAAAGTAAATCTTTTTCATGACATTTTTTAAGAAAGTGCCAGATTGCTTGGATGTTGTCATCGCTCATGGTGTAATAGTCATTACCCCAATCCATCCATTGACCTAACTGAATTGATTGTTCTATTTGGACTTTTGAGAATTTTTCTACACGTTCTCTACATGCTCTTGAGAATTTGTCAAGACCGTGGTTTTCTATGTCTTTTTTGGAGTTAAATCCGAGTTGTTTTTCTGTTTCTACTTCAAGCCAGAGTCCTTGGCAGTCAAAGCCATTTTGAAATCGTTGATCATATCCTTGCATTGCTTTGTAGCGTTGATAAAGGTCTTTGAGTGTTCTTCCCCATGCGTGATGAACTCCCATAGGATTATTGGCGGTAATAGGCCCGTCTAAGAAGGAAAAAGGTTTTTTGTTTTGGTTTCTATTCCGAAGATGAGCAAATGTTTTTTTCTCATTCCAATAAGCAAGAATCTCTTTTTGTGTGGCAAATGAAGAATAGTCAACCATTGAGAACCCCTAAACCGTCCAGATAAAGTGCATATTTGCCTTATTTTATCCTGATTTATATATTTTATCTATTCTTTTAGCCCGAAAACAAAGTTTTATAAAGATAATCTCCTTTCCACAGGCGAACAAGTTGCCTAAGAGTGACTTAAGGAGCGAAAGAAATATGTATAGAGATGACAGACGAACTTCTGCACCAGTTAAAGCAGGAGAAGAAATTAATGTAAAAATTGAGGCTGTTGGTGAAAAAGGAGATGGTATTGCAAAAGTAAAAGGCTTTGTAATATTTGTTCCAAACACAAAACAGGGAGATGAGGTAAAGGTTCGTGTTACCAAAGTTTTAAAGAAAGTTGCTTTTGGTGAATCGATAGGCGAAGCTACCGGATCTACTGATCAAGAGTCTTCTTCAGAGGAAGAGGAAACGGAAGAGTCTGAAGACACTGAAGAAATGTCTGAGGAAGAATAAAACTTCCTTTTTTCTTTTTTACTTACTTTTTTACATAAATCTTTATATAGAGTGTTTGTTTTTTCCTAAAAGATGAGTTCAAATTTATGGATTGAGAAGTATAGACCTAAAACCTTTGATCAAATAAAGGGTCAAGAGGAGATTGTTAAGAGGGTTCGAGCTTTTGTTAAATCTGGAAATTTACCTCATTTGTTATTTATTGGCCCCCCAGGGATCGGTAAAACGACTTTGTCTTTAGTTATTGCTAACGAATTGTTTGGGGAGAATAAGTCTCAGAATTATTTGGAGTTAAATAGTTCTGATGAAAGAGGGATTGATACAGTGAGGGTAAAGGTGAAGGATTTTGCGAGAACGAAAGCTATGCTTGATGTTCCTTTTAAGATTATTTTTTTAGATGAAGCTGACGCGTTAACAAGAGAAGCTCAGCAAGCATTGAGAAGGACTATGGAAGCGTATTCTTCTTCATGTCGATTTATCTTATCCTGTAATTATGGCTCGAAAATTATTGATCCTATTAAGTCCAGGTGTAGTATCTTTAAATTTAAGCCTTTAGGAAAAGAAAAGTTAAAGAGTTTAGTTGAGGAGATTGCAAAGAGTGAGGACTTGACAATAGAGTCAAATGCGTCTGAGACGATTATTGAGCTTTCAGGTGGTGATGTAAGGCAGTTAGAGAATATTTTACAGAGTTGTGCTGCGTTGTCAAAAAGTGTTTCTTCAGAATTAATAAAAGAACTTGTTTCTGCTGCTGAGCCTAAAGGAGTGAAAGAAGCTTTGGAAGTTGCTTTGACTGGAGATTTTGTTACTGCAAGGACGAAATTGTTAGATGCGATGTTGAACAATGGTCTTGCTGGAATTGATTTAATTAAGCAGATTCAGAAAGAGGTGTGGAATTTGAATATTTCAGATGGCTCAAAATTAAGTTTGATTGAACGGTGTGGAGAGGTTGAGTTTCGTATGGTTGAGGGTTCTGATGATTTTATTCAGTTAGAGAGTTTGCTTGCGAGTGTTGCTTTATCTAAAAAATGATTTGGACTGAAAAGTATAAGCCACAGAGCGTACAAGATATTCCGCAGCCAGAGATAGTTGCTGCTTTTTTAGAGGCTGTGAAAAAGAAAAAGCCGGTTTTACTTCTTGGTCCTTCAGGAGTAGGGAAGACTTCTTTGGTGTATGCGTTAGCCAAAGAACAGGATCTTGAGATTCTAGAGTTGAATGCTTCGGATTTTCGCGATAAAGCTTCTATTGAGAGTATTGCTGGTGCTTCTTCTAAGCAAGCGAGTTTATTTCAGAAGCAAAAGATTTTGCTTATTGACGAGCTAGATGGAATTTCTGGTCAAGAAGATCGTGGTGGTATTGGTGCGATAGTAAAGGTGGTAGAGGAAACGAGGATTCCTATTGTTTTAATTGCGAATAATGGGTATGATGCAAAGTTCAATGATTTAAGAAAAAAATGTGTGGTGTTAGAGTGTGAGCGGGTTTCGATTAAGCCTTTAGCGAGTATCTTGCAGGATATTTGTGTTAAAGAAGGGATAGAGCCAGAAAGAGAGAAACTGTTTTCTTTGGCGGCTAAATCCAACGGGGATGTGAGGGCTTCGATTAATGATTTGCAAACGTGTATTGATGAAAAGAGGATTGATATTTCTGCTTTAGAGACGCGCGATCAAGAGGAGACTGTTTTTAATGTGTTAAAGATTATTTTCAAAACGTCAGAGGCTTCTGTTGCTTTGGGTAGTATGGATAATGTTGATTTTGATCTTGATGAGGGGTTAATGTTTTTGGATGAGAATCTTCCTTTAGAGTATAAAGAAGCGCTTGATTTGCAGAGGGCATATGAATGTTTAGCCAAAGCTGATCTTTTTCGAGGTAGAATTATAAGGCAGCAATATTGGCGTTTACTTGTTTATCAAAATTGTTTTATGACCGCTGGCGTTTCCTGCGCAAAGGAAAAAATGTATCCAGGTTTTATTTCTTATAAAAGATCTATGCGGCCTTTAAGGATTTGGCAAGCGAATATGCGTTTGCAAAAACCTAAAGCGATGAGTGAGAAGTTTGCGTTATTTACTCATCAGTCTAAGAAGAAGTCGCTACAGAGATTTAAATCGTATAAACCAATGCTTATTTCATTACAGGAAGAGTTAGAGTTAAGTGAAGAGGAAGTTGAATATTTAAGAAAGTAAATCTTTATAAAGAAGGACAAGTGCGTGAAAGAAAATGCTGATTAAGGATTTGCAGCCAAAGCAAGGAAAGGTAGAGATTGAAGCTGAGGTTATCGAAGTAAGTCCCCCAAGAAGTTTTAATAAATTTGGTAAAGAGGGAAAAGTTGCAAATGCTAAGATTAAAGATGCTTCAGGTACAATTACACTAACTTTATGGAATGAAGAGATCGACAAAGTAAAAGTTGGTTCTAAAATAAAAATTGTGAATGGATATGTAAGCGAGTGGCAAGGTGAAAAGCAGTTAAGCGCTGGTCGTTTTGGTCAGATTGAAGTTTTATAATAAAAAAAGATAGATTAATAAACTTTCTAGAAAAAGAACATATATGGATCCACAATTACTACTTTTCGCGCGAATTTTAGGGATAATCTTATGGACAGCTTTAATTATTTACTTATTAGTTAAGTGGTATCGAAGAAAGAAACAAAAAAAATAAAATATTCTAATTTTAAGAAGGAGTTATTTCTTTTAAAGTAATTCTGAAGGTTAAGGATTTTCCTGCGAGTTCAGGATTAAGATTAATGTCGTAGGTAGTATCTGTGATTGCGCTTACACTGCCCGGAAGAGTTCTTCCTTGGATTGGAAAAGAGACTTTATCTCCGATCTTAGGCTCTTGAATAAGGATTAATGATTCATTGTCTATCTCTTTAACGCTGGATTGCCAGCTCATTCCTGGAATGGTGACAGTATCTCCTTTTTGGGCTAGGACTTCTAAAGTAACAGAAGTATCGTTAAAAGAGATGATTTTGAGTTTCCAAGGAAGATGAGGATTTTCTACGGTTTCTCCTTCTTTTGGATTTTTTAAAAAAGCGGTTTTATAATCCTTAAGGGGAATATCCGAAGTTAAAGGAATGCGAATTTCTTTTTTTAATCCTCTTAAAAAAAGTTCTTCTTTTTCTGCCCCATATGCTTTTTCTGGAGGAAGTGTGACTGTTTTTGTTTCTCCAACTTTCATTCCTAGGATTGCTTCTTCGAATCCAGGGACAACTTGTTTCGCTCCGAGAGTAAAGGTAAAGGGTTCGTAAGTTCTCTGAGGGTTGTAAACGTTTGCTTTTTGTGCTTCTTCAGAGAGGGTGGTGTCAAAAACTTTTCCGTTGTCAAGGGTTCCTAAGTAATCTACTTTGACAGTGTCTCCCATCTTTGCGCTAGGAGTATGAAAGTAAGTCCTGTAAAGGAGTACACCTAGAACGAGTATAAGAAGGGCTATGAGCAAAAATCGGATGTTTTTCTTTAAAGTATTTTGAAAAGAAGAGGTATGATGAGTTTCTGGTTGTGAAGGAGGATGAGTTGGTTCCATTAGACTTTTCAAAAAGTTTAAATGCTTAATAAATATTTGTATACTTTATGTATGAGGTGGTTATTGGTCGTTCTGAGGCGGATCGTCGTGATCTTGGATTAAGAGGGACGATTTTTTTAGGTAAGTTGTATGTGAAGATGGGAGCTACTACTTCTTTGTCGAATAAAGTGTATTTAGATGTCGCTCGTGCGCATGTAATTTTGATTGCGGGCAAAAGAGGATCTGGAAAATCCTATTCGCTTGCAACGATCGCAGAAGAAATCGCAAATCTCGAGGATGAAATCAAAAACCGTTTAGCTGTTCTTATTATGGATACGATGGGTATTTTTTGGACGATGAAATATAAGAATGAGAAAGAAGAGGATTTGTTGCGTGAGTGGGATCTGCCCCAGAAAGGATTAGACGTAAAAATTTATACTCCAAAAGGAAAATTTGACGAGTATAAAGAGAAAGGAATTCCTACTGATTTTCCGTTTACGATTAAGCCAGCCGAGTTAAGTGCTGAGGATTGGGCTTCATTATTTGGAGTGAGTTTGTTAGATCCTGTCGGAGTGTTGATTGAGCGGAGTGTTGAAAAAGCCAGAGATGCTTTTGAGAATGATTTTGAGATTGAGGATGTGATTGAGGTTATAAAGAACGATGAGCGTTCAACAAGTGAAGTAAAGAATGCTTTGGAAAATCGGTTTTTAGCAGCCAGGGATTGGGGCATTTTTAGTAGAGATGCTACTCCATTAAAAGAGATTATTGCTGGTGGAAAAGTTTCTGTGTTAGATATTTCTGTGTATACGGAGTGGACGATTAAAACGTTAGTGGTAGGAATTGTATGTAAAAAGCTTTTGAATGAGAGGATGACTGCGCGTAAGGTTGAGGAAGTGGAGGATATTGAGCGAGGTCACAGTTATTTTAGAACGAGTTTAGAGGAAGAGGAAAATAAGTTACCGATCGTTTGGATTTGTGTGGATGAATTTCACGAGTTTATGTCTGTAGAGAAAAAAACGTTAGCGACAGATGCGTTGACAGCGATTTTAAGAGAAGGTCGTCAGCCAGGAATTTGTTTGGTGATGGCTACTCAGCAGCCCGGTCAGTTGCATAATGATGTTTTAACACAGACAGATTTAGTGATTTGTCATAGGATTACTGCAAGAAAAGATCTTGAAGCTTTGAATTCTATGATGCAATCGTATACGACGGGAGATATTGAGAAGTATGTGAATAATTTACCAAACAATCGTGGTGCTGCGGTTATTTTGGATGATAATTCTGAAAAGTTGTATCCTGTTCAGGTTCGTCCTCGTTTTACTTGGCATGGTGGTGAGTCTCCTACTGCGTTGAAATCAAAAGGAAAAGCTGCGGTAGAGTTAGGATTGTAATCTATCTGTTAAACTTAGTCTTCCTTTATCTGTGAATTCGAGGTTTCCTTCATTTGTGTGAATTTCATCTTGTTGATTTATAAGGGTTAATCTTCCTTTGTGCGTCTCCGGAGCTACCCCGACAAAACGGCCATAACTAACGAGATCAATGACGCTGAGGAGGCCGAGAATAGTATCAAAGACACAAAGCAAACGGCCATGAGGCTGGTCAGAATCTACTAAATCGAATTGATGTCGATTAGACCATTCATCTTTCTCAAAAAGGTCTTTAGATTTTTTGAGAAGTTCATTCAGTTGTTCTTCTCCACCCGCACGAGCAATAGCTAATTTATTTTTTCTTTGTATAGAATTTTTTTGGTATGCTGAGTTTATTTTTTTTGCTTCGTCAAAATCCAAGATGATCCCATAAGTTCTTGTTTGAGGTTTAGTTTTTATAAATTCAGAATAAGGGAAAAGAGGTATTTCTGTTCCATCCAAAAGTTTTCCACTTAAAAGAGTTTTAGCTTCTTTAAAAGTAAATAAAACAGAGCTGTAATCAAAAAGAGTTTCAGAAAAAGCTTGCTCAATACGTTCGGGGTGATTTGCAAGAAGTCCGTTTCCGTGAGATATTAAGACAACTTTATTTCCTTGAGGGGTTATTAAAACACTTTCTTCACTATTTGCAGCGTACCATTTTTTCCAGATATTGTCTGTGAAGGGGGCAAGTGTTTTTCCTCTAATGATGTCCGGTAAGGAGGCAACGTATCCTCCAGAAGTTGCGTAAGTTTGTGCTTGTCTTAAAGAATCCGAAACATTAAAATCATAAAAGATTTTTCCGCGTATTTCTCGGTCTTGTTTTCTTCCAGTTAGTTTTCTAAGTAAAGAAGTATCGGGAATGATGTCTATTAAAGCTGTTTCATCAGAGGTATTTTCAGGGATCATGGTTTTCTAGTTGTTGCAATGTAATCTAACTGAGAATAGAGTTCTTTGAGTGCTTCTTGATAATCATTTGTTACAAGATGGGGAGAAGGGACTTTAGGAACTTCATAAATCGGTTTAGTGAAATCTAAAGTAGGATTATCTTTAATCCATTCTTGTTTTTCTTTGTCCCACCCTGTAAGTGTAGCTGGATCTGAAAAAAAGTAAAGATAAGATACGCCCGTAGAGTGTGTTTTTCCAATTTCATACCAAATAGACCATTCAGTATAATCTCCTTGATCTGAAGGGAATGCACGAGGATTGACTCTTAAAGGAAGGTAGTTAGGTTGTAAAAATGATAAAAGTGGATGTGTAAACGCAGGATCTTTATTGCACTGTTCGATCTTTTGTTCAAGGTCTTGGGTTATCTTTTTGATATCTGTCATGGTGAGTATAAATTACGCTCAGAAGCTACTTCCATCCGTCACTTCCCGAAGGATCCGCGGGTGTTCACCTCATCATTGCGTGGATAATTATTTTTTTAAGTTTCTAAGTTTTGCTTCAAGTTCTTCTATTTCTCGAGTGATTTCTGTTTCAGTTTCAGGTTGTTTTAAAGGCTTTCCTTGATTAAGATATGCTTTGAATTTCTCTGCAGCATCTGAAGGAATTTCATGACCTGCCCCAATAATTCTACCTGTTGAGTCTTGAGGAAAGTAAATTTGTTGTTGTCTTTTTCCTCCTTGAGGTCCGTAAGTAGAGACAACCGGAATTTGTTCATTTCCAATAGCGTAAGAATCTGCTTTGATGCCATTTACTGCTCCTTCTACTTTGTCTACAAGAACAGGTTGTATTCCCATATCAATCGGCCATTGGACATAAGGTTCATGGAATTGAATTGGTGATTGAAAGCCGTTCCAATAGCGAATGGGACTTTGAAGATCATGATTTTTAGTAACAGCCAAGTAAAGTACAGCTGCACCTAAACCTGGAATGATTAGTCTACGAGGATGAGTAAAAAATCCAACAATTCCATCTAGTCCATTGGCAATAGCTCTTCCCCATTGAAAGGGTTGAGGAGGTACTGGTGGATTAGCTCCTGGAGCTGCTGGGTTTGGTGCAGGATTAGGATTGACCATTTTTAGCTACTATTTAGGGGTAACAGATATATTTAAACCTTTCGTTTGGCCTTTATAGCCTGAAATCTACGCATATACGATAGGTTCTGGGTTTGACTTGTCCGCAAGTAAATACCCCTAAAAAGGTGACTTTCCCAAAGTAATCGACAACCTTCTTTTTAGCAACATCGAAAGAGTCTTCAGAAGCAATGGCGTAATAATGAACAACTGTGCCTTTCTTACTTAAAGACGGGATAAGAGAGAAAAATTGGTCAGCATCTTGAGGCAAAGGCATTAAAATTCTATCAAAAGTTTTGCCAAAGTGTGAAGCTACCTCTCGTGCGTCTCCACAGTAAAGAAAGACGTTAGAGGCTTTGTTTAAAAGAATGTTTTTTTCAGCGTAAGCATGTGCGTCTGGATTGATTTCAACACCATAAATTTCGCAAGCTTTACTCTGTTTAGAAAAAACAAGGGGATAGGCGCCGATACCTGAAAATAAAACCAATATTTTTTCGCCTTTTTTGATGAGTTTACTAATTCTTAATCGTTCTGTGCTTAAGCGTGGAGAAAAGTAAGTGTTGCGTATGTCTAAAAAGAATTTTACTCCACTTTCTGTGTGGATTGTTTCAAAGGTTTTTTCTCCTGCTAAATATTCATAATCTTGAATGCGATAAATTCCTTGATGTTCTCCTTTTTTTCTTACAACGGTTTTGAACGCTTTATTTGCGGAAAGTAAAGTTTCTGCAATTAATTTCTCTTTAGATCTTAAAGTTTCGTCTATTTCTAAAATAGCGATTGTTCCAATAATATCTAAAGACCTCTTAATTTTATTTAACTCTTCTTCACTTAATTTTCCTTGTAAAGAGTGTTTTAAATTGCCTTTCCTACTCACTTTTTCAAATTCTTCTTCAATTAAAGTACCTTTAACTTCTTTTAACAAAGGAAAGTAAACAAATTTTTGATCGCTTTTAACTTTGTAATCTGTGTCTAAAGCTTTTTCAGAGAGTAATTTTTTTCTAAGTGCTTCTGCGTCTTTGTGTTTTGCCTTTATAGCCTTCATAGGAAAGGTTTAGAAGGAAAGGTTTATATAACTATTTCGTTGAATTTCACTAATGTTAAGAAAAAAAGGCGGGTTGTTAGTAGTTCTTACTTTATTGCTTCTGTTGCCGTCTGTTTTTGCTCAAGCTGTAACTTCACAGGGATATAATTTTATTTCTGATTTTTACGTAAATTTTAACGGAATTGTGGATTTTATTCTTTATTTTCTTATATTTGGTGGTGCGGCTCGTTTAGCTTTTGAAAGAAAGGACGCCAGAGATAAAAGAGCGGGAAAGATTCTTCAGGTTGCGGTAAGTTTAGTTCTCTCTTTTAGTTTAGTTCTTTGGGAAGCGCAAACAGGATTTAATTTGTTAAGTGTTGGCCCTTATGCTTTAGGATTATTAGTTTTGGCGATTTTATTTAATGTGTTTATGTTCTATAGAAAAGCGACAGGAGGAAATAATAACAACAATACAGAAGGAAAAGGATCTTCGTTTATTTTTTTCTTAATTGCTGCTGCGGCAGTGTTTTATTTTTTATTAAGTCCTAATTCAATTCCAGGAAGTTTTTCTTTTGCGCTTGGAGGATTTTCATGGGCAGATTTTTTGGTGTGGGGAATTGTGATTTTTTTTGTAATTATGGGTTTACGAGCATTATGGAAAGAACATGGCCCTGAATCTAGCGGAACGTTTAAAGGAACTGGTCTTGGTGGAAGTTTACTTGGATTAGTAGCGTTACTTGCGATGATTTTTGGAGGAGTGTTTGCTTATCAGCAGGCAGGGTGGTTAGGGTTGATTGGAGTGCTCGCAATTCTCTTTGGAACAGGAGGGTTTGGGTTGAATAAGTGGGCAGAATCAAGAAGAAAGCCAAAACCTGATACTAAAAAAATTACTCCTCATCTTAGTGGAGATGCAGAAGATAAAGCCGATGAAGAACCTCCAAAAGAGAAAGAGCCTTCAGGATGGGCGACAGCTACCGGAAATGGAATTGTTGATGCCACTTCGTGGACCTGGAAGCAAATAAAGAGCTCGTTCGCTTGGACAAAAAAGCAAGCAAAGGAGGGATGGGGTTGGACTAAGAATTGGTGGACGAAGAAAGGAAGTGTTGAAGTAGAAATTGTCCATACCCCTGAGGATCCTGCCTTAACAGATACAACCAATTCTTTTGATATTTATATGCACAAACCAAAAGTAAAGTGTAATCCTAAGTTCGATAGTTCTGTAAGTTCATTAGATGATTACAAATATGAGTGGATTGATAAAGTAAATCCAAAAGGGACTGATGCGTTCTATGAGCTTAATCTAGACAATTTAGCCGCTGATCATCTTGGCAAACATACACTTAGGTTGTACGTGACAGAGAAAAAAGATAAGAAAAAGACAGGATATGCTGAGTGGACGTTTGAAGTTACAGATAGTGGCGTAGCCAAGAGTCCTAAGTTATTTAGTAAATTAAAAGTGAAAGTAAGTATTGCTGCTCCGGTTGGTGTCACCACATTTGATTTAAGTGATCCAAGGACAGTAGATCTAATTACATTATTAGTTGATGTTGAAGGCGGAGAAGCGCCTTATAAGTATGATTGGGATGACAAGAAGATTAAAGCTGCTCGTAGTGGAGCGAATAATTTTGAGTATAGTTTGAAAGATATTGATCTAAAAGAGTTAGAGGAAGAAAAAGATGTTGAAGTGACAGTTACAGATAAGAATGGGGTGAAAGGAAGAGGATACATCCTGTTCACAGTAAAAAGAAAAGCTCCGGAACTTACATTGAAAACTCCTCCCTCTCTAAGTACTCAAACGTATCAAAATAAAGAGATAGCTGTAATTGCAAAAATTGAGAATGTAACAAAATTTGTTCTTAGAGATTTAAAGCTAGAGATTGGTGAAGGAACACAAAAGAAAAGAGATATTGAAAAAAGAGGACACGTAGAAAAAAGAAAGATAAGAATTGAAGACAGAAAAGAGTTTAAAATAAGGAGAGATCCAACAAATCCAGCCGTATATCAAATAGGCGTAGTCATTCCAGACAAACTCAAATTAGATCCTGGAGAATATACAGTTGGGTTTTTTGCTAAAGAAGAAAAGATAGGAACTGTTGATATTTTTTATTTAGATGTTCAAGAACCTCCAAGTATAAAAGTAGAAGAACCCGCTAGAAAGGGAAAGTTAGAATTTTGGATTAGCGAGCCCACAATATTCAAAGTGAGTACAACAGGGCCGATTAAAGAAATAGAATGGTGGATTGAAAAAGGAATTCTCACTAGTCCAGCTGGAAAAGAAAAATTATTGGATAATGGAAAAGAGATTCATCCAGATTTTAAAGGATTTTTAGAAGGAGAGTATACGTTATTTAGTGTAGCTTTAGATGATAAAGGAATTCCTTTGGGAAGAGTAATATTCTATATCCGCCTTAAGAGAGAGAGTATAGAAATCAAAGTAGCGCCAAAGCAAGTTAAGTTAGAAGGAACAGGATTACACAAAAAAGCAGACCAATTATGGGAATTAAAAGCCAAGGTAGATATTCCTCATGGAGAAGTGCATTGGGCTCTTGCAGAGGGGACATGGGATCGCCTAATAGAAGCTTTGAAAGGGACTACCGTTCATAAATTAGATTTTAAAGGAAGAGAGATTGAAGAAAATTTTAGTGTGTTTGGAGAGCAGGATTTACCAGAGGGAGTTTATACACTTTTTGCGTATAAAGGAGATGATAAAGGAAAACCATTAGGAGAAGTAGAGGATAGAGTATTAATCAACTTTAAAGACGCGTAAAGTCTCCTAATCCTCGTTGTGCTTGTTCTTTAGTTTCTGTTTTTAATTTATCTAAGATGCTTTGAATACGTTCTTCGTTGAATTCGTGTTTTTCTACAAGGAGTTTTTTAATTTTAATTTCATCAATTTTTCCCCATTCTAGGGTATAATCAGAAGTAACGTCTATTTTTTTAAAAATATCATAGATCTCCTTCCAGTCAAAGTCTGCTTTCAAATCAACAAAGATTTTATCAAAATCTTTTTCTTCAAGTACTTTTTTTAAAGCTTTTTTCGGTCCTATTCCTCGAATGCCTTTATTATTAAAGTCTGTTCCAACGAGAATTCCCAAGACGATAAGTTGATCGGGGGTAATGTTAAGTTCTTTCAAGGTTTTTGGTAGGTCAATGAGTTCTAGAAAGGTAAGAACGTGTTTTCCTGAAGCAAGTTTTCTCTTTTGAGATAAGGTTAAGTTACGAATTAAGCGAGGTGTACCAAAAAGTAAAGAGTCAGCGTCTTGTGATGCAGTTGCCCAGACATCTCCTTTTTTACACATAAATGCTGCTTGTGCTTCTGCTTCGCTTGGTGCTTCGATGACAGGTAATCCTAAAGCTTTGATTAGTTCCTTGCTTTCTTCAATCATTTCAGTGTTAAGGCGAGCGAATTGTTTAGAATATTTGTACATGTCTTCTAAGTTTTCTTCTTCTACTGCTTGGTTGTACTTACTTTCTGCTTCTTTTTTCCTACTGGAACGATCTTGTTGTTCTTTGAGTTTTAATACAGGTGGAGTTCCATCAAAGACATAGCAAAGTTTAATGCCTTTTCCCATGAGGTTAGCTGTCCTTGTAAGTAGACCTTGTAAGTGAGAGGTGACTCTTCCTTGAGAGTCCATAAGCAGAGTGCCATCTGGTTGGCGAATAGAAGCGATAAACTGATACAAAGCGTTGTAAGCGTCTATTGCTATTTTCTTTCCTTTAAGATCTTCGAATTGAATTTCTTCTTTCGGTAGGAGTTCAGAAATATTTACACCCATAAAAGAGGATAACCTAAAAGTTTTTATAATGTTTTCGTTTATCTTTAAAGATGGATTTGCCTCAAGAATGGAAGAAAGCGGGTAAGATTGCAGGTCAAGCAAGAGTTTTTGGTGCTTCTTTGATTAAAGAAGGTGTTTCTTTTTTAGAAGTTTCAAGTAAAGTTGAAGAGTTTATTTTTAAGAAAGGAGGAAAGCTTGCTTTCCCCGTGCAGATTTCTCTAAACGGATTGGCTGCGCATTATACGCCTTTTCCAAAGGATGAGTCTGTTTTCAAGAGGGGAGATTTAGTAAAATTAGATTTGGGAGTACACATTGATGGTTATATTGGCGATACTGCGATGACAATAGAGGTTGGTTCAAACGAAAATCAAGATTTGATTAAAGCAAGTAAGGAAGCGTTAGATGCTGCGTTGAAATTAGCAAAGCCAGGGATAAAGATTGGTGAGATTGGTTCTGCTGTTGCTTCGGTTATTGAAGGGTACGGGTTTAAGCCGATAAAAAATCTTTCTGGTCATGGTGTTTCTCGTTATACCTTACATGATGATCCTTCTATTCCCAATTATGATAACAAGGATCCTTTAAAATTAGAAGAGGGGCAAGTGTTAGCGATTGAACCTTTTGCAACAAAGGGAGGGGGTTTAGTGAAAGAAGGGAAGGGTTCTAGTAATTACAGGTTAGCCTATCCAAACAAGCAGATTAGAGATACAAATGCAAGAAAGATATTAGATTATATTAGAGAAGAATTCTATACTTTACCTTTTGCAAAGAGATATTTAACAAAGGTTTTTGACGAAAGTAAAGTGACGTTAGCATTAAGAATGTTAGAGAACGCCGGATTGATTTATGAGTATGCCCAATTACCGGAAAAAGAAGAGGGTTTGACTTCTCAGCATGAGCATACCGTGCAGGTTGCGGATAAACCTCTTATTCTAACAAAAGAAGATTAAAGGTTTATTTAAAATTAGCGTTTTTTTGCAGCAAAAGCTTGCTTGTTTTTTTGCATATCTTCTCTATAATCTGCCATTTGTTGAATTTCATTTGCACAAAAAGCGCGAAGAGTGGATAGGTCTAGTTGATCCAATAAGTCTGCGCATTGAATATATTTCTTAGCGGTAAGGTCCAAGTTTTGCATGTATTGTTTCTCTGAAGATTCCAATTCTCTAGCAATGCCAGAAAGAAGAACTGTGATTTGACTAAAAAGTTCTTTTTGTTTTGTAAGAAATTTAGAATTTACCTTAGGATTTAATCCGGGTGATGCAACCATAAAAAAGAATTAAGAAAAAGGATCTATTTAAAGTTTATCCCATATAACTCAAAGCATCTTTGTCGCGGATTGCTGCGCCACGTGCTGTGCGTAAGTAAGATTCTTCGATTTCTTCGTATTTTTTCACATCTTCTTCCGTGATAGAAGGTTTGACTTTTTTAAGACCCTCGTTGAAATCTTTGAGCGTTACTACCTTCGCGTTTAGATCTCTTCGTAAAGCGAGTATTGCTGCTTCGCGGCAGACTGCTTCTATGTCTGCTCCTACGTAGTTGGGTGTTTTTTCTGTGAGTAAGTAGAGGAGTTTTTCTTTATTGGATAATTTGGTTTGTTCTTTTACTACTTTTTTCTTAGAACCTTCTTCAACTTTAGTTCCTTTCAGGACAATGTCATTAATTTGAGGTTCTTTTATTTTAAGGTCTTTGAACATTCTTTCAAGTTCTAAAGCTTCTTCGCTTGTGACTTCTATAGGCATTGCTTGAGTGTGGATTTGGAATATTCTAAAGCGAGCTTTCTCATCTGGAATCGGTGCTAAGATAACGCGATCAAATCTACCCGGGCGTAAGAGCGCTGGGTCAATGATATCCGGTCTATTAGTTGCTCCAATTACAATAACGTCATTAAGTTCTTGTAGTCCGTCGATTTCGGTTAGGAGTTGGTTGACCATTCGTTCAGTAACGTTGGAATCCCCACCTCTGCCTCTTCGTGGTGCGATTGCGTCGATTTCATCAAAGAATACGATTGCTGGTGATGCTTGGCGTGCTTTTTCAAAGATTTTGCGGACTGCTCGTTCGCTCTCGCCGACCCACTTTGATAACATCTCAGGTCCGTTGACAAGAATGAAGTTTGCTTCGCTTTCATGTGCGACTGCTTTTGCTAAGAGTGTTTTTCCTGTTCCTGGTGGTCCATAAAGTAAAATTCCTTTTGGTGCGCGAACACCGAGATTTTTAAAAATGTTAGGATGTTTAAGCGGCCATTCAACTGCTTCTTTGAGTTCTTGTTTGATTCCTTCAAGTCCTCCAATTTCTTCCCAGGTAGTTGTTGGTGCTTCGATGAAGACTTCTCGTAAGGCAGATGGTCGAACAAGTTTTAATGCTTCTCTAAAGTCAGTGAAGGTAATTTGAAGTTTGTTCAATAATTCCGAAGAGATAGGTTCGTCTTTTTTGTATTCTAGTTCAGGTAATAATCTTCGTAAGACAACCATGGCTGCTTCTTTGCATAAGACTTCTAGATCTGCTCCGACAAAGCCGTGTGTTGCGCGAGCAAGTTCTTTTAAATCTACATCCTTTGTTAAAGGCATGTTGCGTGTATGAATTTTTAAAATTTGTAAGCGTCCTTCTTGTTTTGGTACTCCGATTTCTACTTCTCTGTCAAATCTTCCTGGTCTTCGTAATGCTGGATCGAGAGCGTTAGGGCGATTTGTTGCAGCGATAACTACAACGCGACCACGAGATTTAAGTCCGTCCATGGTAGTAAGTAATTGCGCGACAACTCTTCGTTCTACTTCCCCGTAGCTTTCTTCTCGTTTGGAAGCGATTGCGTCTATTTCATCAATAAAGATAATTGAAGGTGCATTTTTTTCTGCTTCTTCAAAGATCTCACGAATTCTTTTTTCTGCTTCACCGACGAATTTACTCATGACCGCTGGCGCGTCTAAATGAATAAAGTGTGCGTTTGTTTCGTTTGCTACTGCTTTTGCTAAGAGTGTTTTTCCTGTTCCTGGTGCTCCATGGAGTAATACTCCTTTTGGAGGTTCTATTCCTAGTCTTTCAAAAAGTTCGGGATGTTTCAAAGGTAGTTCTACCATTTCACGAATTTTTTTTACTTCTTCGGTAAGACCGCCTACATCTTCATAGGTAACTTCTACAATTTTTTCTTCTAGAACTTCTACTGCTTTTGAGCTTAATCCGATTTCAGTGTTTTCTGTGATGATGACTGCTTGTTTTGGATCTGTATTAACGACAATAAATTTTAAGCCACCTGTTACAAAGCTGTTAAATCCGTCTTCGAAAATGTCAAAGATATCTTCAAAGGGGCTTCCTTCTGCGTTTCTTCGTCTTCGTTTTGCTCCTCCAAGAGTTACTTGATCTCCTTTGAGGACTGCTCGTCCGAGTAATCCTGCTTTGAAAACAACTGGGTCTGCTTGGACGGTGATTCCAGGTTGTGCTGGTGCGATGGTGATGGATTTTGCTTCTTTGACTTCTGCTCTTCGAACTTTAATGTATTCGCCTAAGCTGGTTTTAGAATTTCTTCGTAAAACTCCATCCATTCTGATGATGGATTCTCCTACGTCTGAAGGGTAAGCGCGGTCTACGATTCCAACTGTTTTTCTTCCGCCTTCTATTTCAATGACATCTCCAGGTCTTACTCCAATTTCTCTCATGGTTTGAGAGTCAATTCTTACAATTCCTTTGTAAGCTTCTTCTTGGATTGCTTCTTTGACTTTGAGTTTGATTTCAATGATCTTGTCCATAGTGATCCTCAGGGTTGTTTTGATTATAAAATTTTCTGCTCATGAACATGACTATTCGTCCTGGTCCTTCTAAGTGAAGTCTGACAAGTTGGTCCATTTCTTTTTCAAAGTCTTTGTGAAAGTCGATGATTTCTTTTGGGATTGAGACGCAGAAGCTATTTCCAACAAGTCTTAGTTTGACGTCAAAAGGACGTTGATAGAGTTGTTTGAAGTCTTCGTATTCTTTTAAGTCTCCAGGGTGGAAGGTGAGTTCTTTGCAGGTAGGGCATTCTAAAGCGCGGAGTTCAAATCCATCTTTTAAAAGGATTTTTTTGTGGGTGAGTATGTCACATCTGTTGCAGAGGATTTTGTGGTCGAAGAGATCTTTCATGGTATATACGGGAGGTATACACCCTAAAGTATTTAAATCTTATCAAAATAAGATACCACTTAAGAGTTACGAAAGAAAGGGAAGATTTATTAAAGAAAACTTCTGTAAAAAACAGATAATGAACTTAGAAGATCAAATCAAAAATCAGATTCCTCAAGCAGTAAGGCAATTAGCTTCTCTTTTCGAGATTGGAGAGGAAGCAGAGTCAACAATTCCTGCTTTTAAAACAATTGTTCCAAAATTGACAATTCAAACAGTATACAGTTCAGATAGAATAAGACCCGGATATGTAGCAGGAAGAACGGTTGGAACTCTTTTCCATAGAAAAGCGAACTCAGCATTCTACGAAAATCCAAGACGAATATTAACCGTCATCGATAATCAGAATGAAACCGAAAGGGAAGTAGAAAGCGTATACGAAAGACAAAGAGAAGGAGTCAAAGGAATTATTTCACATTACTGCGGATTAGCGTGCGCAGAGGGAAAGATGTTCAATGATGAACGATCTGAAAGAATGGCAATGAATCCTCTAGAGTACTCAAATCCTCAAGTTCAGAAAAGAGAACAGAGAAAGAGATTAATTTGGATTGTTGCGAAAAGTCTTTTAACAGGGAATAAAGAAGAGTTCTCAAGAGTTGTAAAGATGAATGTTTCTCCAGCAGCGAAGTATATTGAAGAAAGAACAGGTATAAGTTTATAAGAGAAAACTCTTCTCCGAAGAGTATGAAAGTTTCAACGGGAATAAAAGATTTCGATAGCTTATTTTGTTTTGATTCTAATCTTTTAACAATGGTATACGGTGAAGCAGCTACAGGTAAAACAACTTTAGCTTTATTGAAAACAATCGAGGAAGCGAAAAAGAACAAGGTGATTTATATTGATACTGAAAATGGTTTTTCTATAGAAAGATTAAAACAGTTAGCTCCAGATTATAAAGTGTTTATAGAACAGATTATGCATATTCATCCAACGAATTTAGAGGAGCAAGAAAAAATAATTTTAAGTTTGAATGAAAAGAACAAGACGGTCATTATAGACACAATTGGATTTTTTTATAGGGTAGAGGTTAAGCAAGATCCTTACAAAGCGAATAAATCTTTAGATAATCAGTTAAAAAAGTTGACAGAGTTGGCCAAGAAAGGAGTTTTCATTTTAATGACGAATCAAGTGTATTCCGATTTACAGGGAAGGATTGTAAATGTTGGTGGAGATATGTTAAAGAATTGGTCTAAAATGTTAATTCAATTATCAAAAAACCCAAGAAAATTAAGAGTGGAAAAACCGTTTAGTTTAGAAATCCCATTTGAAATCCAAGAAAGAGGTATCAAAAAAAGTTAAACAGCGTTTTCTTTAGTTTCTTCTTTTATCGCTTCAATATGCCTACATTTTGGAAATTTTGGACAGGCGAAAAACATTCCATACGCGCTCTTACGTACAACTAATTCTGTGGAGCATTTAGGACAATTTTTCTTAACGTTAAGTAGAGCTTCGGGTATTTTTTTAGTGGGACAATCTGGATTGATACAGAGTTCTGAAGGTTTTCTTTTCGCTCTTAAGATTAGAATCATTGGATAAGAGCATTTATCACAAATTTTCTCAAGTGGTTTTATTTTTCCAGTTTTAGGTAAGCTAAAGGTAGTTTTGCAATCAGGATATTTGTTGCAAGCGGCGAATTGACCAAATTTTCCGCGGCGAATATGTAATTCTCCTTCTTTGCAGACAGGGCAGGCAGAGATGAAGCTTTCTTTTTCTTGAGTTTCTTTTGTTGCTTTTCCAAGTTCTTCTCCAATTTTAATTTCATTTTTCTTAAAAGAAATAAGAATTTTGTCCAAAGCTTTGGTTGCATTTTGAATAATATCTTCTTTTGTTTTTTTATGTTCGACAATTTCTTCCATTTGTTCTTCAAAGCTGCGAGTCATTGCTTGATCTAGGATTTCAGGGCAGTATTTCTCTAAAGTTTCTATAGTTTTCATTCCTAAGTCTGTGACTTGAATTGATTTTTCGTGAACATAATTGCGGTCATACAGATTTTGTAAGATTTGTGCGCGAGTTGCTTTCGTACCTAAGTTTTCTTTTTCAAGTTCTTTAATCAGAGAAGCTTCAGTATACCGTTTAGGAGGTTGAGTTTCTTTGTCATAAAGGATTATATTTTTAACTTTGACTTTTTGGCCTTTTTTAACGAGGATAAATTCTTCCTCTTCCAATCTTAAGAATTCTCCATACAAGTCATACCATCCTCGTACTTTAGTTCTGGTTCCTTTAGCTAAGAACAATTCTTTTTCAACGTCTAAAGTGATAGTTAGGGTTTCTCTTACTGCGTTGTCTCCAAAAACAGAAAAGAATCTTCGTACGATCAGTTCGTATAGTTTCAAAGCTTTTCCATCTAATTTAGAGGGTAGTTCTCCTGTAGGATAAACAGCTGGATGGGCTGGATCAGTTTTAGCTCCCTCATTTGGAGTGAGGTTAGATTTATTTAACAAAAAAGTACATTCAGGAGTAAAGCGTTTCTTTAATTTTTCTAAAATCTTTTTAAATCCTAAAACCGCTGGGAGTTTCTGCGAGCTTGTTCTTGGATAAGAGATGTATCCTCCAGTGTAAAGATCTTGAGCGATGGTTAAAGTGTTTTGAGGACTTAAGCCTAGGACTGAATGAGCTTCGATTTGTAAAGAGGTTAAATCAAAAGGAACTGGGGGTTTTTGTGTTGTTTCTCGTGTTTCTACGTTTTCAACAAGCGCATCCTTACCTTTTGTTTTTTTAAGGATTGTTTCTGCTTTTTTCTTGTCCCAGAATTTATCTTCTTTATGCCAAGCGTGAATTTCTTTTTGTTCTGCTTCTCCAATAAGTTCTAGCTCCCAATAAGGAGTGCTCTTGAAAGCTTGTATTTCTTTTTCTTTATCATAGAGTAATTTTAATGCTGGTCCTTGGACTCTCCCTGTGCTAAGAAGTTTGAAAGTGCCTAAAGCATGTTTAATGCTGAGCGTTAATGCTCTAGAGAGGTTTAAACCAAACAACCAGTCAAGACTGTGACGAGCTAATCCAGATTCGATTTGAGGAAATTCTAAATGAGGTGCTGCATGTTCATAAGAGTCAATAAGTTCATCTTTTGTTAAAGTGGAGAATTTCATTCTTTTTGCGTCTTTTTTATTACCGATGAAACGGATAACATTGAAGCCAATAACGCTACCTTCAACATCAAAATCAGTTGCAACAGTGAATTCGTTAGCGTCTTTTGCTAGTTTTTTCAAAGCTTCTAAGTAGGCTTTAGAGAATGCTGCTCCTTTATCAATTTCAGAAGTTGGTTTCCATTCAAATTCGTAGATAGGATAATGCCAAGCTTTTTTGTTTTTTTCAGCCAGAGTGTAGAGGTGACCGACAGCGCAGCCTACGACAATCTTTTTTCCTTTGTGTTCTAGTTCGTAGTAAGGAATTTTGTTGATTGCTTTTTTAGTAGCTTTTTTATCTGCGAGAGCTTCAGCTATTTTCTGTGCTGCGTTTGGTTTTTCTGCTACAATTAATTCATAACTCATAAAAGTGTTTTAAAATAAAGATATATAAAATTATGCTAAGGGTATTTCAAAGACTTTTCCTTTTCTTCCCACATTAATTACTTTGGTTTTTCCTAAGTATTCTTCGATACCTTCTGCTTCGTGAATGTGGCTACAAAGTAAGATGTCTGGTTTGAGTTCTTCTACTGCTTTAGCTACGCCCGTACTTGGTGGGACGAAGCGAGAAAGCTTCTCCATTTTTGTTCCAGCGGGGTGAACATGAGTGACCATGATTTTTTTGTCTAAGTTTTTTACGTAGTAAAAGCCTTTCTTTAAAGTGGTGAAGAATTCTTCTTCTCCTAAAGCTTCTAGTCCTACGTTTGCTCCGCCGCAGCCAAAAAATCCAACGCTTGAAACTGCTTCAAAAGAGTTATGTAAGTTCTTTATCCCATAGATGTCTGCTAAGAGATCTCCTAAAGCAAAGCCATCATGGTTTCCAGGAACAAATAAAACTTTTTTCCCTTTATCAATGAAAGGTTTGATGATGTCTTGTGTTTCTGTGTGTGCTTCAAGTAAGTCTCCACAAAGAACTACTAAGTCAACATTTTCTTTCTCTGCTTGATCTGCGAGTCTTTTGGTTAAAGTAGATTGACCATGAAAGTCTCCTGCTGCTAGGATCTTGAGTGTTTTCTTATCCATGAGTAAACAGGGTAGAAAAAGCTTATAAGGCTTTTTAATAAAGTAGAGAATAAGAAATAGAATTTTTTAAAGAGAAATTGTTATAAAGAAAGATTCTAAAGGAAGAATATGACTCCAGCAAGGAAAATGCATATTCCAAGAGCAGGATATCAAGGTTTAGTGGTGAATGTTTCTTTAGAAGAGCTAATGAAAATAACAAATAAAGAATACGTTCTGCATAGTTCTAGTTTTTTAGGTTTTCTCGATCAAGATATAGCTACGCAAGTGGAAAGATTAAAGTTTAGTGAAAATACCAGTATTGGTGAAGAAGCAGATTATTTAGTGGAAGAGATAAAAAAGGATTATCCAATTATCGAAGTTCAGTTAGAAGCAATAGGTGCGTCTGCTGCTCTAATCCAAATAGCAAGAGAAGAGACATTTTCAGCGCAGTTATATCTTAAAAAACATGGTAAAGTAGCAAGTGATGGTTTTTACACAACAGCTCATCCGACAGTTACTTTATATAATGCAACACCTTTAAAAGAAAAAGCTAAATAATTTTCTTCTTTTTTACAAATGTTTCAGCACAGGTAATTGAGCAAAAGTAATAGGTTTGTCCTCGAATTTCACGTTCAACAACATTTTCGTCAACAAGAAGTTTACCGCAGTTTTGACATTTAACTTCACTTTCACCTTTTTCATAGCCTTCAGAGAAACCTTCTTCAACATCAGAGATTTCGTCTTCTTCTAAGAGTTCTTTGCGACCTTTTTGAGTGTAAGTATCTTCTTCTAATTCGCCTTGTTCTTTTCCTTCTTCCTCTTCGATGTAAGTTTGCTTAGCCATGTTTCTTAGAACGTTTTAAAGAAGATTTAAAGGTTTTTATTTGTTTAAAGCCAGTATATTTCCATAAGGCTTTAGGTATTTTTACAGAGCCGTCTTTTTGTTGATGATTGTCAATAAGGCAAGCGAGCATGCGAGCGGTGGAGATCGCAGTATTATTAAGGGTATAAACAAAAGAGAGTTCGTTTTTATTTTGATATTTAATGTTACTTCTTCGAGCTTGGTAGTCCAAACAATTAGAACACGAACCTAGTTCTCGGTAAGTATTTTGGCTGGGAAACCAGCATTCAAAGTCAATGGTTTTAGTGGGAACTCTTCCCATATCTTGTGAGGAAAGGGCGACAAATCTAAAAGGGATTTCTAGCTTTTTTAAAAGTTCTTCCGAGTTTTTTAAGATCAAATCAAACTCTTTCCATGCCTCTTCAGGTTTACAAAAAACGAATTGTTCTATTTTTTCAAATTGGTGAACTCTAAAGATTCCTTTTGGATCTTTTCCGTGAGAGCCGAGTTCCTTTCTAAAGCAGGGTGAAATTCCTGCGAAGCGAACGGGTAATTTCTCAGAAGGAATAACTTCGTTTAAGTAATAAGCGTTGATTGCGTGTTCTGCTGTTCCAATTAAGTAAAGGTCTTCTCCTTCAATTTTATAGATCATTTCTTCAAAAGCGGCAAGAGGAATTGCGCCGCCAAGAGCTTCTTTTCTTAAAAGATAAGGGGGTTGGATAAGAGTGAATTTTTTTGTAGATAAGAAGTCTAGAGCGAGTTGGATAAGCGCGTAATTAAGTTTAACTAAATCCCCTTTGTAATAATAGAAGCGAGAACCAGAAACTTCAGCAGCTTTTTTTGTATCAAGTAAGTCTAAAGATTCTAAAACCTCTGCGTGGTCTTTGGCAAAGGGAAGTTTCTTAGGTTTTCCAAAAGTTTTGATGGTTTTGTTAGAAGTTGCATCTCCAACAGGAACTGTTGAATCAACAAGATTGGGTATTTCTTTTAAGAGAGAATCTCGTTTAGTTTTAAGTTCAATCATTATTTTTTCAGTTTCTTCTATCTTTTTAGGAATTGTTTTTGCTTCTTGCAAGAGAGGATTGAGGTCTTGTCCTTTTCTTTTTGCTTCATTGATGTCGATAGAAATCTTATTTCTTCTGCTGCGAAGGTTGTCTGATTCTTCTTTGAGTTGTCTCCATTTTTTATCTAATTCAATAATTTGATCAATTTCGTTTTCATCCATTCCTCTTTTTCTTTGGCTTTCTTTTACGAGGTCTGGCTGTTCGCGAAGCAGGTTAATGTCAAGCATGAAAGAGATTCAGAATAAGGGTCTTATAAAGATTGTGATAAAAAAGACAGGTTTGCCACCACTGAGCAGGAGAGTTATAACTAGGGAGTGAAAAATATATTTGTAAATGAAAACATTTAAATATTTCTTTAGTATCATATGCTTGGAAAAAAGAGCTGTATAATCTACGGGGGTAGAATAATTGTCAAAAAAGAAAGAAATAGACATTTTTGAGGTATTTTTTAGAAAAAAGCCAGCTATGATCTTAGTAGCTTTAAGAAAGAATAATAGAAACAGGTATGGTTCAATTCTAGCTAAAGAGGTGGATTGTACGTATTCTCATGCAGTTAAGATTTTGCAAGAGATGGAAAAGGCAAGGCTTGTCACATTTGAAAAGCATGGAAGAATTAAAACGATTGCTTTAACTGATGGTGGAAACAGGATTGCTGAGTATATCGAAAAAATTTCTGAATTACTTTAATTTTTTATTTTTTTTAAGTTGAAGAGAAGATTTATAAAGTTGTAAGATTAATAGAGAAGGCATGGCAAACTATAACCTAACTATAAAAGAATTAGCAGAGGTAATTAATTTAAAAGGAGCTTGCGGAGTTTCTGGAACTGTAGCAAAGATATATGAGGGTCTTAACCCTGATCAAATTGTAGAACCTACAGCAGCAAGATATGCAGTATCAAATATGCAGAAAAGAATGGCACCCTACAAAGGAAGAGAAGATTCTAAACTAGGTCCGATATACGATGCTTTAGGAAGAGTAAATTTAGAAACAACTACAAATGAAGAAATGAGTAAGCTTTTAATGGGCCATCACAATTCTATTCATGATACATTTGTGGAGAAAGTAGAAAGAATTGATGCGGATTTGGTTAAGTTAGTAACCGGATAATTCTCTTTTTTTAACTTTATTTTAGAGAACATGAATCTTTATAAGGCAAAGAATAAAAAGTAAATTATGAATTTAGACGAATTAAAAGCGACTATAAGAGAAAAGTTAGATCCTGATTTTTCGGCTTACCTAACGGAGGGCAGCCCAAGACGATTGAGAGTTACATTAAATACTCAAAGATGTTTTGTTGATTTTACAGCGACTAACGATTTTGGAGAGTATAGTTTTGAAGCTAATCCTAAAGCAGAGGTAACATCCTATCATTTTGATACAGGTAGAAGATTTGGTATTAAACTTGAAAAAGAGTTAGTGAGAATAGTTACAGAGAAGTATAAAGATTTAGAAAGGGTAGATCGAGAAGAGGGGATGAGTTATCTAAAGCAAGATGTACAAGGTTTTGATCAAATCACGCAAGCAGTTCAAAAAGTTGGAAAAGTAACGCAAATTTATGATGCTTTAGAAAGAGATCTTAAAAATATTCTTTCCCAATATGCCCAGAGTCATTTTAAATAAAGTAAAAGAGACAAGTTCTTAATGAAAGAGCATGTAGCTTTGTTAATTAGAAATAAAAACGAGTTTCTATTTGTAAAAAGGAGTAAAACAAAGACTACTTTACCTGGAATCTGGGCGTTTCCAAGCGGGACAAAAGAAGAGCTAGAATCGATTGAAGAAACTGGGAAAAGAGAAGCTTTTGAAGAATTAGATGTAAAAATTGAAATAGAAAAAATTTTAGGAAGTTACGAAATCAAAGAGTTTGAAGTAAAGTTGAATTTTATTGTAGCAAAGGTTATTTTAGGTGATCCAAGGATAAAAGAGAGAAATGAAATTGAAGAAATAGAGTGGTTGACTTTTAAAGAGTTTTTTGACAAATATAGAGATGAAGAAATTGGTCATGGATTGAAGTATTTAAGAAAGAACCCTGCGCTATGGGCAGAGTATGCTGATTGAAGATATAATCTTTTATAGTTCTAAGGTTTTCTTTAAGAAGTGGAGATAAAAAACTTTCAGCCAAGATTATACCAAGAAACAATTCTAGATTCTTGTATGAAAAAAAACACATTGGTAGTTTTACCTACAGGGTTAGGAAAGACAAAGGTAGCTATTCTTACTGCAATTAATAGGATGAAAAATTTTCCAAATTCAAAAGTACTATTTTTAACGCCGACTAAACCTTTAGCTTCTCAGATTCAAAGAGAGTTCAAAGAGTGTACAGATATTACAAATGAAGATATTATTTTGTGTACGGGCGCGGTATTACCTGCTAAAAGAGAAGCTTCGTTAAAATCTGCAAAAATCGTGGTAAGTACTCCTCAAACGATTTCTAATGATATTGTGAATGGTAGGATTAATTTAGAAGAATATTCACTTTTAGTGTTAGATGAAGCACATAGGTGCATGAAGGATTATGCGTATACCTGGCTCTGTAAAACTTATATTAAAAAATCTAAAAATCCAAGAATTATTGGTTTGACTGCTTCTCCTGGTTCAGATTTAAAGACGATTAGTGATTTGTGTAAGAACGCGTTTATTGAAGGGGTTGAAGTGAGAACTGATCAGGATGAGGACGTCAAACCATATGTTCAAGAAGTACAAGTGGATTGGATTAAAGTAGAATTACCTAAAGAGTTTAAAGAGATTCAAGATTTATTACATTTGTCCTACAAAGATAAGTTAATGGCGGTTAAATCCTTAGGTCAGATTTCAAAGACGGATTTTACAAAAAAAGAATTACTAACCGTATTATCCAGTTTACAAGGAAGGCTAGCCAGAGGAGAAAGAGATTTTCAGATTATGCGTTGTGTTTCTTTGATTTCAGAAGCACTAAAAGTAGAGCATGCGATTGAATTATTAGAGACTCAAGGGTTAGAAGCATTGCATTCTTATTTAGACAAGCTATTCATTGAAGCAGAAAAGACAAAAGTGAAAGCAATCCAAAATCTAGCCAGAGACAGTAATTTTTATAATGCTTTTAGAAAAACAAAGGATATGATTGGGTTGCATATTGAGCACCCTAAAGTAACTGCGTTAAAAAATTTAATGAAAGAAGAAATTGAAAAAAATCCAAAGATGAAAGTAATTATTTTCAATCAGTATAGAGATTCAGCAAAAAATATTGAAAAAGAGATTAATCAAATTCCCGGAATTAAAGGAAGTATTTTCGTAGGTCAAGCAAAGAAACAAGATACAGGTTTGTCTCAAAAAGAACAGTTAGCTTTGTTAAGTGAATTTGCACAAGGAGAAAAGAATTGTATCATTTCTACGTCAATTGGTGAAGAAGGGTTGGATATTCCTAAAGTGGATTTAGTGATTTTTTTCGAACCTGTTCCTTCTGCGATAAGAAGTATTCAAAGAAGAGGAAGAACAGCAAGAACAGAGAAGGGAAGAATTGTGATGTTGATGACGAAGAACACAAGAGATGAAGCGTATCATTGGATTGCGTTTCATAAAGAGAAAAACATGTATAAGGTTTTAGGAGATTTAAAAAAGAAGTTAACGTTTGAGACAGTTGAACAGCCAACTTTAAAGGATTTTTCTCCATCAGAAGAGCAAAGTTTGATAGTGTATGCTGATTCGAGAGAAGCAAATTCTACTGTCTTAAAAGAGTTAGTAAATCAGGGAGTGAAGGTAGTTACAAAACCGCTAGAAGTTGCAGATTATGTTATTTCAGATAAAGTCGGTATTGAAAGAAAAACTATTCAAGATTTTTTAGCGTCTATGATTGATAAAAGGTTATTGCAGCAGCTTAAAGACTTAAGGAATAATTTCGAAAAGCCTTTGATTATTCTAGAGGGAGAAGAGGATTTGTATTCGTTAAGGAAGATTCATCCAAACGCGATTCGAGGTATGCTTGCTACGATTACGGTTTCTTATTCTATTCCAATGGTTAAGACGCAGAATGGTGCAGATACTGCGATGTTAATTAGAGCTATTGCGAAAAGGGAGCAAGATTCGACCGAAAGAGATTTTAGTTTAAGATTAGAAAGAAAACCGTTAACTACAAAAGAACAGCAAGAATTTGTAATAGAATCTTTTCCTGGTGTTGGTCCTGTGATTGCTAAAGAGATTTTGAAGAAGTTAAAATCAATTAAAAATGTTGCAAATGCTTCTTTAGAGGAGTTGAAAGAGATTGATAATGTGGGTGAAGTTAAAGCTAAAGAGATTAAAGAGTTGCTTGACGCGCTTTATCCTGATTAAACTAAAGAATATGTTTCGATTTCTTCATAGATTGGTCCTTGGGAGGTTAGAGTGCTTTTATACAAAGTGAAAGATTCTAAAGTAAAAGGAAGCTTTTCTATTTTCAATGGTTTAAGGAGTGCTAAAAAGGGAATCTTTTTTTGAATGGTTTTGACTCGACCTAAAGTTAAGTGAGCGACAAATTGTTGTTCAGAGGCTACAAGGTCAAGGGTTTCTTCATCTATGTTCTGTGCTAATCGAACAATATTTTCTTCTGGTTTTAGGCCTACCCAAAGAGAGTGAGGTTCCTCAATATCAGGGAAAAATCCGATTTTATCTAAGTTACCTTTTATTTTTTTAAAATTAATTTTTTTGAGTCTTTCCTTAATTTTAACAAGTTTATCTTCATTAATTTCTCCCAAGAATTTCAAAGTGATATGTAAATTTTTCTTAGCGACCCAGTTGATTTTAGCGTCTTTAGTTTTGAGTTTTCTTTGAAAGTCAAATAAGTAGTCTTTGACGTCTTTAGGTAGGTTTAAAGCAATAAAACAGCGCATATTCTTTTAAGAAAAGATCTCTTTTTAATAGTTTGGTTTCGTAGTAGAAAAAATTAAGTACTTTTAATTTGAGAATTAAAAAGAGGATGAGTTAATTAGAGAAATTGTTTCTTAGCCATACATCTCTATTGGTGATTCTTCGTAGCCTAGCTGTGAGTTAAATTTTTCTATAGCTTTAAGAAAGTCTTGTGTGTGAACCTGTTCTCTATTTTCTCTTAAGGCAAAGTATCCTGCTTCTGTACATACTGCGCGAAGTTCTGCTCCTGAGAATCCTTCTGTTTTTTCTAAGAGTTCTTCGAAGTTAAGCTCAGAAGTGCTCATTTGTTTAGTGTGAATTTGAAAGATTTGTTTTCTACCTTCTTTTTCAGGTAAGGGTAATTCAATGATTCGATCAAATCTTCCAGGCCTTAAGATTGCTTCATCGAGGATGTCAACTCGATTGGTTGCAGCAATAATTTTCACGTCTGATAAATTCTTAAAGCCGTCCATTTCTGTTAAAAGTTGCATGAGCGTTCTTTGAACTTCTCGCTCTCCAGAGGTGCCAAGTTCTACGCGTTGGCTTGCCAGAGCGTCTATTTCATCGATAAACACAATGGAAGGAGCTTTTTCTCGCGCGAGTTGAAAAAGATCTTTGACTAGTTTTGCTCCTTCTCCTATGAATTTTTGTACAAGTTCTGAAGCGACGAGGTGAATGAACGTAGCGTTAGTGCTAGTAGCGACTGCTTTTGCTAAGAGTGTTTTTCCGGTTCCAGGAGATCCATGGAGTAAGACTCCTTTCGGAGGAGAGATTCCTAGTTTTTTGAAAAGTTCGGGTTTTTGTAATGGGAGTTCTACCACTTCTTTGATTTCGCGAACTTGGTCTTCTAATCCTCCTAAGTCTTGCCAAGAAATATTAGGTTTCTCTACAATGAGAAAGCTGTCTACATCAAAAGCTTTAGAGTGTTCTAGTTTTTGAACGATAGTAAGCGATTTTTGTTCTACAAGGACAGTATCTCCAGGTTCAATAGAAACATTTCCAGCGATGTTAACATAGAAGTGATTACCATTTGCTACTTTAATGACCGCCTTATTAGTTAAACTTTTTTTAACGTCGCAGACAAGTAAGGGTAGTTCTTTGAATTTGTTAAGTTCTGCTTTTAAATATCCTAAGCTTGCTTTGAGAAGTTGGTTTTCTTCTTGAAGGTCTTGGGGAACCACAGTGCTCTCTTTTTCCACAAGAGCATATTTTCGTTTGTGATTAATAAATGTTTCTCTGTTTTCGGAAAGTTTACGAATTTTTGATAAAGAGCTTTATAAAAAAGAAGAGGTAAGGAGGAAGATGGATGATGCTTCTTTATTGAAAGTAAGCTTAATAGTGAGTTGTCTTGGGATGATGCTGTTAGTTGGTTTAGATTATTGGTATGTTGCTCCTTCAATGAAGATTAAAGAAATAACTTTAGAAAAAGTGGGACAAGAGGTTATCATTAAAGGAGAGTTAAAATCTTCTTATCTTAAGTCTGGAAACTTGCTGTTTGAACTTTCAGATGATTCTGGTAAGATTCAGGGTATTTTGTTTCATGCAGAAGAGAGTTTAAAGAAAGGGGAAAGAGTGGAGGTTGAGGGGAAGGTACAGAGGTATAAAGGTAATCCTGAGATTGTAGCGACAGCGATGAAAAGAGCCAGATAATAGCTTATAAGATAGTTATACTGTAAAAGCTAGTCTTCACAAGAGATAAATATATAAATTAAGTCCGTTTAATATCGAATGTAAGAGTGTGTAAAGGTAAAAAAGATGGATCATTTGACAAAAGCTGCTCCCAGATTAGTTGAGGAACATAATGCTGCTGGTGATTCAAATGCTTTTTCTAAGATTATTCCTGCTTTAATGAAGAAAGGTTTAGAGAATGTTAATCTTTCAATGTTTAGCGAAGAAAAGAAGATGGAGCTTCTTAATGCTGCTGCTGAAGAATATCTTAAAAGAAATCAAGTTGTTGATGCGATTAAAGTATTTATGATGACAGGCAATAAGAAACGTCTTATTGAAGTAGGAGACGATCATGTTCGTGTCGGTTTGTATTCTCACGCTATTGAAGCATACAAGTTAGCTGGCGATCATGAGAGGTTAACCAAGATTGGAGATAAGTGTTTAGAGGCGGGTCATATTACTGAGGCTATTGCTGCTTACAAGGTAGTAGCTGATCAAGATCGATTAAATAAGGTAGGAGATTATTGTTTAGAGAAAGGAAAAATTGATTTTGCTATTGAGGTTTATGCAGCTTTAGAGAATAAGACAAAATTGAACGCTTTAGGGGACAAGTGCTTCGGTGAGAAGAATTATATGTACGCTCATAAAGCGTATGCGATGGTGCAGGAGAAAGACAAGCTAAACAGAGTGGGTGAAGAGTTTATGAAGATGGGGTTACTTGCCAACGCTTTACGATCTTTTGAGGCTGCTGATAATCAGATGATGGTTCAATTTATCAAGGAGAATTTCTCTGAGAAGAATTTAGCAGAAAAAGTGTATGTCTGAAGGTTTTGATCTTGTTGTAAATAAAATTTTAGAAGGGAAACCTATCGATTTAAGTGTTCTTCCTGAAAGTCAGAGGAAGAATTTCGATATTTCGGCTCAGGAATTATTCTCAAGAGGTTTTTATTTGGAAGCAGCTAAGGTTTTTGCTATGACCAAGAATGAAGGTAAACTTCTTGAGGTTGCACAGCATTGTTTGAAAGAGAGAAAGTTAGAAGTTGCTTATTATGCTTTTAACGCTTTGAGAAACAAAGAAGGGTTGAATAGAACAGGAGAAGCTTTTCTCCAAGTTCCTGATGTGAGTGGCGCGTTATCTTGTTTTGAGGCTGCTCAGAATGAGATGATGAGTTCTTTTATTAGAATTAATTTCTAAAGAAAGGATTAGATGCAGAATCGAGGTTAAGATATTCCTAGAAATTATTTATGGATTTATTACTTAATTAGGGACACGGTTTAGAATAAGGTATTTTCCAGATTCCTTCACCTTCCGTTCCTGCATAGATATACTTTTTATCCGTGGAAAATGCGAGAGAAGTAATAAAAGATTTTTGAATTGAAGGGTTATAAATTTTCCAAGAAATACCATTGTCTTTAGAAATCCAAATACCTGAACTAGCTAAATAGGAGGTTTGACCTACTTTAGATACAAATGTTCCTGTGAGTTTATCTGCTTGTGGAATAGTAAGAGCGGGATTTAATCCTACATAGAGAAAACCGCAGTCGTCTCTAAGTAGATTAGACGGACGAGTATAGGGAAAATGGGTTAACCAGTTTCTTCCATAGTCGTTGGAGACAAATAAGCCGTAACCGTTACCTAGGATTATTTGTTGAGAGTTAACAAACAAGTGTGGGATTGAAGATTTATCTAAATTTAAATGAAAAGCTTCTTCAGAAAAAGTTTGAGTGATAAAACCTGAAGAAGGAGGGGGTAAAGAGAGGGAAGTTTTTGTCCAATGGATAAGATCTGTGGAGCTAAAAAGGTAGTGGTCTGAATTCTCAGAGGTGAGAACATAAAATTTATTTTTTCCAGCTTCTTGTGTTAAGAAAAAGTCAGAAACAGGTTTATTTTCAGGAATTTGAATAAGTTGTAATTCGAGGGGTTTGTTTGTTTCAATTTTCAGTCTGAAGAAACGATGGAGAGGACCATTAAACTCTTCATTAAAGTAATACCATCCATCAAAGTATTTAAGATTAGAGTGAAGAATAGATCGTGGAGATGCAGATATTCCAGAATAGGTTCCAGTTCCAGCAATGGATAAGGGTTTAGAAAGGGTCATAATAGAAGCGATATCCAAATTGTTAATACTTCCTTCTGTTAAAAATCCGTCATAAGCCGGGAGTGCTTCTGTTGTACACCCTTTATTTTGTCCCGGTTCAGGACCTGTTTCTTCGCCTTCCAATCCTTCGATAGATCCATCTTGGTTAATCCAATAATAGCCACGATGCCATAATCCCGAATAGATTCTACAAGGAGCAACTTTAACTGCGGCTGTATCAGTTAAGTAAAGGTTGTTTACTAAGTTTTTAAGAGTATCATCTGGGAGGGAGACAAATAAACCTTGGTCTGATGGAAGATAGATTTTATCTTGTTGTTTAATCATAGGGCTGAGTCTTAAATCTGAAGGGCCACGAATAATTGTTTTAAATACGTAAGGAGAACCTGGGGCATTTATTCGGTTTTGATTTTGAATCATCATTGGAGCAGGAAGATAAAAGAAGTTTTCAGGGTTGAATTTTAATTCGAAGGTAGATCCGGTATCTTTAGATTTATATAAACCGTAAAGATAGATAAAGACTTGGATGTTCTGTGGGTTTGTCTCATCAAAGGAGATGTCTTGAATTTGCTCGTTGAATTTAGTGTCTGTGAAAGAAAGAGGACTTTCAGAAGGACGATAAGCAAACGTTGTTATAGCGCTAGGAACGATTGTTTGCCAGTTTAGACCTGAATTAGTGCTCCTGAGGAAGGTTGTTGTTCTATCCCTATCGTCAAAAGCTGCGATTAAAATCGTTTGTCCGTCTGAAGAGATATCATAAGCGTTTAATAATCCCGACAGTGCGGGAAAAGTAAGTTTATTCCAGGTTTGCCCACCGTCATTAGTAGTGAAGATTTCATCATTCCAAGTTCCAAGAATTCCTTTACCTGTGCTTTTAATTTTAACAAAATAAGTTTTTTTAAATAACGCAGTTGTAGAATATTTGTCAAAAAAATTGTATTTAGTCCAAGTTAGACCGTCATCTTTAGAAATTGCAAAATCGTTTCCGCAGGAGTAAAAGATGTTTCTTTCATTAAAATAAGTAAGAGTAGTTAGAATACCTAGATTCTTAAGATTAGAACAACCTTTAAGATTAATGTTATAATTTAATTTCCAGGTGTAACCGTTATCTTTAGATTCGTAAAGGAGATTTCCAAAGCTAGTTGCAAAAAGGTGCGTATCGGATTTAGGATCTAGTAAGATGCTATCCACCCTATTAAAGGGATAGGTTATCTGTTTGTTCCAATTAATTCCTTGATTGCTTGAATAAAAGAGTCCTGCTCCTTCAGTACCTATCCAAAGTTTTCCGGAGTTTTGTTTGGAATAGTCTAAAGACGTTACAACCCCAAATCCTTTTGCTCCAATTTTTTCAGGAGATAGCCAAGGTTTATTGAAAGGTTTTAATTCTGGAAAAAAGTATATTTTTTTAAGATCAAGGGGGGCGAGTTTTGTGGGTTTAGATTTTTTTAAGAGTTCATCTTCCTCATCTTGAAATTCAAAAAACCTTTCTTTTTCTGATTCCTCTAATTCAGTTAATGGAGAATTAATAGATTCAGATTTTTCTTCTTGTCTAATCGGTTGGTCGAGAGAATTGGGAAAAATAGCTTTACCTATTATAGACTCAGTAGAGGAATTTACGCTTAGAAAAACAAGAGAAGCAGCCAGGAAGATAAAGAGAAGAAGATATAAGAATGAAACTCGAAATCGAAATTTATTCATGATGTCCTTTAGTTTTAAAGACTTAATTAAGTTTTCGATAAAGTTTTTCTCAAAACCGTCGCTCTATACCTATTTGTCAAATTCGACTACATGAAAGTAATAAGAATTGCTCGTACACAATGACGCATAAGATCATTTAAGAGCAGAATATTAAAAGTTTTTGGAAATTCTAAAGAAAACTATTTAAAGTTTGAAGTTAAATTAAAGATATGTTAACCAAAGAACAAAAGATTACTTGGAAAAGAGTAAATGAAAACCGTAGCTATATCAAAAAGAATTGGCATAAAAGTACTTATTATGGTCTCTCTTCTGCAGAGGTAGTGAGATTATTTAGAGATGGAAAGATAGAAGAATATTTAAGCAACAAATCTAAGGTTCGCAAATAGTTAAAGAGAATTCTTGTTCTAATCTTTTGCTTGCTAAAACTTGACGATCTAAAGTAAAAAAGGTTTTAGTGTTATTGGCAAATGCTGAAGCAAGAATCATACTATCATTTTCACTAAGATAAGGATCGATTCTCCTTAGATGAATAAGTAAAGAGATAAAAGAGTCTACAGGAGGGATATAGATTCTTACCGAATAGGACGTCAAAAGCGTAAAAAATTCAAGAAAAAAACGGTGTCTTAATTGAAGATTTTCTTCCGCTTCTAAAATTAAGAGAGCTTCTCCAAGAGTAAGAGTTGAAATGTGAAGTAAATATCGATCTGAATAAGTCGAAAGTTGAAAAAGTTTTCTCGCTTTTGTTTGTTTTAGTCCTTCAAATATAATCTCAAGAAGAACAGAGGTATCTAGGTCATAAATATCCATCGATTAAAAGAGAGGAAGTTAATTTAAAAAGATAAGGAAGAATTTCCCGAAAACTTTTCGGAAAATGAAGGACTGAGTTTTTTAAGAGTGTTTCTAAGAGATAAAGAGTGATCGAGCAAGTAGTAGGAATCTTTATAGGAATTTTTGTAGGCATTTTTACTGGTTTATTTCCTGGAGTGCATATTAATCTTGTTTCAGCGACTTTGGTTTCTTTCTCTCCAGTAATTTTAAAGTATGTAAGTCCTATTACTGCTTCATTGTTTATTATTTCTATGTCTATTACTCACAGCTTTTTGGATTTTATTCCTTCGACTTTTTTAGGAGCACCAAATGCGGAAACAAGCGTGAGTTTGCTTCCTGCTCATAGTTTATTACATCAAGGAAGGGCTAAAGAAGCGATTTTCTTTTCCGTTTTGGGAGCTTTTTCAGGATTAATTTTAGCGATAGTTTTGGCTATTCCAGTCACTTACTTAGTAAAATTTCTCTACAATATCATGAAGGATTATATTCCAGTGATCTTGGTTGGAATTGTTTTTTTCTTAATTATGAGAGAGAAAAAGAAAGGTTTGGCTTTTATGATTAGTATACTGATTGGGATTTTTGGATATATCGTTTTAAACGCGAGATTTGTGAATGATCCTCTGATGCCTTTGTTTTCTGGAATGTATGGTGTGAGTGGAATTTTAAAAAGTTTAAATGATAAAGTTACTTTAGTGAAGCAAAACCTAAAAATAAAGTATGTTATCAATAAAGCTCGTTTAGCGTTACTTTCTTTGAAATGTTTAGTGAGTGCTTGTTTTACGTGTCCTCTGCCTGGATTGAGTGCTTCTCATACCGTATTGTTAACGTCTTATTTTGTGAAGGAGACAACAAGTCAAGAAGTATTATTTTTGAATGGTTTTGTAAATGCGGCTGGAATGGTTTTAAGTTTGCTTACCTTTTTTAGTATTGCTAAAGCGAGGAATGGGTCCATTATCGCGATTAAAGAGTTATTGGTGATAGATCAAAAGAGTTTATTGATTTTAATAGCGGGTGTTTTGATTAATTGTTTCTTTTCTCTGTTTTTAGCATTAAAATGTAGCGAGTTAGCTGCAAAATACGCGAAGGAAATTAATTATAAAAGATTATCTTACATCATCTTAGGAGTTATTGTTTGTCTGAATGTATTACTTTGTGGTTTTTATGGACTTATTGTTTTATTTATTGCTACATTTGTTGGTTTTCTTCCGGTTACAGCCCAGGTAAGTAGAAAGCATTTGATGTCATCTCTTATTATTCCGATTATAATTTATTCATTTTGGTAGAGTCATCCCTAGAGAATAGTGACTAGAAAGCTTTATGAAAGTTCTGTAGTTATAAAAATGATGGCTGAAGAAAAAGCTTACACATGGGAATCTTATAAGGTTGCTAGAGACTTAAAACCTATTTGTGATGACCACATTCTAGTTGGTTTAATAAAAGGAAAAATTCCTTATGTGATTATTGCAGATGGAGTAGGAAGTAAGCCCAGGGGAGGATTATGTGCAAAATTGGCTGTAAAAGGAGCAAGTGAGAATTTAGAAGAGATGTGTGCACAAGACGGTTCAAGTTTTGGATTGAATAATATTTTAGCAGAAGTTATCTTAAAGATAGTTCCAGATTTTATAAAAGAGAATGCAAAAGAAGAGAATATTAATCCAAAAGAGTTTAATTCTTTGGCTTCCACGCTTCTTATCGCGGTAGTAGCAAACAAGGAGCTAGTGTATGCTTGTGCGGGTGATGGAGGAATCTATTACTATCGAAAGGGAAAGCTAGAAGCAGTAATGGCAGCAAATTACAGTCCTTTACAGACGAGCATCACAACAGAAAGACCCAAATTTTGGGGTCATTTTACAGAAGGAACTTTAGCTTTGGAAGAAGGAGATATTCTCTTTGCTGGTTCTGACGGATTGGTTGGAACGTTATTTTCACAGTATTTTGATAGATTCAAAGAGAAAAAAGCAGAATGGATAGGAAAATTGTTAGCTCAGACAAGTTCAAAAAAAGAAAGTAAGAAAAGTTTTAGACCCATCCTAGAAAAGATAAGTGAAGAAAGAGAGGATGATTTCAGCGCTGCTGCAATTGAAGTCAAAGTTCAAGGGGATATTCAAAAAGATAATGTAATTATTAGGAATTATGTAGATGTGAAAGACTTGTTTTCTTTAAATTATTTACAAACACCAAGTGAGGCGGATCTAGCTATTCTATCTTATTATGAAGGAGAGGGAGAAAGCGAAGTTACCAAGAATTTAAGGCAAGCGGGCGATAGAAGAGAATTTTATTCAAAGTTGAATTTATACAGAGATCTAAAAGCTGAAGAAAACGTAAGAAAGAGATTTCAAAAAGAAAATGAAGAGTTAAGAAAGAATGGTGAGAAGACAAGAAGAGAATTCGAAAAAAAAGTTGGAGCGTTAGAGGGGCAAGTTATAGGTTTACAAGAGATTTTAGCTAAAACACCCGCATTAGATGAAGAGGAAAGACTGGAACAGCTTAAAGAGTCTAAAGAGAACTTTAAAGCCGTCAAGAAAGTAGTTGTAGGAATAGCCGCTCTATTTGCAGCAATAGGAATCTATTCAAAGGTAAAGCCTCTTTTTGAAAGTAGATGTGAAAAAGAAGGAAATAAGATAGTATGGTACGCTCCTCAATTAGGAAGAAAAGATCCTATAGACAAAGTAATTTATGAGAATGGAAAGTACAGCTTAGTAGGTATTTTAAGAGGAGAGGAAACAGTCATTACAGAAGAGAATCCTTTATACGAAAAGATTAGAGCAAAGATAGAGAAAAGTCCGCAAGAAAGAATTCAAGAATGTAAAGATCGTTAACCAAACCATTTTCCAAGACCTTCTTGTTTATCTTTTTCTTTACCAAAGAAGTGGTCGATACGTTGTTTGGTAAGTTCGAGTGTTTGTTTTAGGTAAGCAGGTAGTTCGTATTTTTCAGCTAAGCTTATACAAGGTTCTAAATATTTGATGACAGATCCTTCTGAAATAGTAAAGAGTAACTTTCCATTACACTCCGTGCAAGATCCTTTTAGAGGAGGTCTGCGGAATTTGGTATTGCAGTCAACACAGCGAAATTCTTGCATCGAGAATTTTTTAAGATTACCTTTAATGTCACGGATGAAATGTCTTTCGATAACAAGTTTAGCTACGTCTGCTGCGTCAACTGCGCGTAATTTCTCAGCTAAAATCATCTGACCCATGACTTTACCTTCCATATTTTCAATGAGTTTGTAATTACTACATCGCACTCCTAAGTTAAAATCAGTAGTATCGTGAGTGAATCCTAGTCCTTCATATTGCCCTGGTGTTTTAAGGCGCTGTTTAAGAGTTTCAATTTTGACTTCGAAAGCGGGTTTGTATTGTGAAGCAGCTTCATAGAGTTCTAGAGGATATTTGAAGGCGACATCCATATCAAAGACCATGTCGTCTACTTCTGCTGGAACAAGGATAGAGGTAAGGACAAGTGGTTCGTCTTGGGTTGCGCCACGATGATCGCTCAATAATTCTCGTGAAAAGTTTAAAAAAGCGTCTAGAAGAAGCATTATTCCTGCTTCGTCACCGTCTGCGTCACGTCTCATAATACTATGAAGGAGAGGATGTGCGAGCATGGCTTGGGTTTTTGAATAACCAACAACTCTGCAGACGATTCCTGCTGCTGTGTGGGGGCTTAATCCAATAAGTAAATGTCCTACTGTATCTGATTTATTTTTAAAATTGTAAAAACGAGGGCAACCATAGAATTTTTCAAGTAAGTCGTCCAAGAAGTTTCCGATATTAAAGAGAACCTGGTCTGCAGGTTCGTCTTGTGAGTCTGGACAAGCAGGTAAAACAAGGTCCTGACATTTGAGTTCTAAGATTTGTTCATCATTAACAAGTTCCTGTCCATAACAATCATGGGTGTATCCTAATTCTTTGAGTTTTTCAACAGAGGTTCCTATTTCTCGAGCCTTGAAGTGGGTCAGGGGCATTTCAGTCATATCGTAGCGGGTAGTGCCATCTTTGTTTACGTGGACATGATGTACTGCTCTAAGGATTCCTTTAGCGAGTGGTTCGGGTAAGTGTTCGCTATTTGAGACTCCTCGTACTCCTTTGATAAGTTCTGGTGCATTGCGTATTCCTATTCTTTTAAGAGTTGCATCGTAATATTCTTTGATATCAAATTCAAAGTGAGAGTATGTTCTTGGTTCGTGTTCACATTTTTCAGAGATGATACCACAGATTTTACAATTAAATTGTTTTTTAGTTGGACCATTGCATTTGATGCAAGTTGGAGAGATTTCTTTTCTTTGACAAGGTTCGCAGAAGTAGAGGGGAAAGTCTGCTGTGACTTTTCCAGTTTTGAGTGCTGCTTGGAAACTTCTGAGTCTTCCTCCTTCTTCTCCTACGGGAAAAAGAGAGTGTGGACTTCCTGTAAGTTTTCTCATTTTGGATTTTTCAGGTCTTCCCATTCTTGTTCCGATAAAGAGTCCTGATTTATCTCTAAGCAAAACTTCAGAAAGGGAATTCATGATTTCAAGCATAGGTTTTTCTTCATTGAGTTTTTCAAGAATGAATGGAAGAGAGAATTCTTTGGAGTGGAATCCTAGGCTTGCTCGAAAGGCTTCTGCCCAGTCATCTTCAAGAACGACGTATTCGTTAGAGACGACTTTATGAGGTACTCCGAGGAGTTCCAAGGCGCGTTTAGGATCATTTTCTTTTGGAATAGTTTTAGGGTCGTAATTAAATGGAATAATAATTTTAGTTGGTTTTACGACAGCGTGGCTGAGCCAGTCAGCTAAGGATTTAAGTTGTTCTTTTGTAAGATCACACCAATGATAGGTATATCTTGGGTGAAGCGGAATTTTGTAAGTATGGGAAAGAATGAGGGCTTCTTTGGCTGGAATTTTAACTTTAGCAGGATTTTTAAGAAGTGCTTCATACATAGTTTTATTTTCTCCTACTGCTTTTTCTAATTCTCAAGCCCACCAATCTTCATTATAGCCTACGGTAGCG
>CAZCCK010000004.1:0-65227 GCA_964497265.1 Candidatus Woesearchaeota archaeon
CGTATATCTTTAATTTTACTGCGACTGGTCCTGCGACTACGGCGTTGACTGCAGAACTTGTTTTAACGTATAATGCTTCAAGCACGGAATTAAATAAGCTTAAGACCGTGGAGTATGGTCCTTTTCAGGATAATCTTCAAAGAACAGCAGCAGTAAATTTCTACGCTCCATTTTCTTTGTATGCTCAGGAGACAAATATTAGTGTTAAATCTGCGTATATCCAGTCTGAGTCTGTGACGTCTGCTACTGCGGCACATACCTTAAGAGCGGGTATGAATTTTGATGATGTGGTGTATACCCAGGGTAACACGGGGGAAACAACATTTGATTATATTTTGACAAATGCTTCGACAAATGTGTATAATTTTAGTCAGGGTTTAGAAGGGCCTTTTTGGTTAGGCAAATCTGATTCATCGATTGCTTCGTTGACCAGTGGGAAAGTGATTTCTACCTTTTTTTTTCATTAGTTCCCACTCCCAAAGTGGGTACTATAAACGGATCGCTTGTTTCTCCGACTGGATTTAACAGTCAGCAGCAGAATCAGACGTTTATTCTTTATGCAAATGTTACTTGTCTTGGTTTGTCGACAGATACGTGCGGTTCAGTGAACGCAAGTTTGTGGTATAATGCTACCACTGCAAATTTGGATAATGCAACCTTGGGTTCTGGAAAGTCAATGACTCCTTTTTATGTTTTGGAGAATAATTCTTGGATTTGTGGGGTGATGAGTGGGGGAGATAAATGCTATGTCAATTGGACTGTGAACGCGACGGGTAGTGTGGGAAGCACGTGGGAGCTTGGAGTGAATTTTACCTCGAATAATTCGCTTTTGCTTTCGAACTTAACTAACTATACTCTAATTAATATTATCAGTTCTTCGATTAGTATTACTCTTTCTGGAAATTTAAGTTCGGTTAATTTTGGTTCTACCTTAGACCCTGGTACAAATTCCAATCCTGCTTTGGGAAATGATCCTAGTTTGTATAATATCACCTGTAGTAATACGGGTGCTAATTGTAATATTTCAATTACCTCTGGAGGGGATTTTGTGAGTGGTGTTCAAACGTTCAAAGTATTGAATGCAACGTGGGGTTCTATTTCTAATCTTTCTGCGAACGGTATTCATTTGAATGCCTCTGTAGGGATTATTAATAATACCTTGGGGGATGGGGCTATTCAGAAAATTTTCTTTTGGTTGACAATTCCTCCAGGTCAGTCTACGGGAACGTACACAAGTAATTTTACGATTACGGCAGTTTCCAATTAATTTATATAGGTGTATTGATAAAGGAAGAGAAATGAGGGCGAAAAGTTTTTTCTTGATTTTAGTGATTAGTTTGCTTTCAATTAATTTTGTAGGCGCAGATGTAGGTGTCGGCGCTTCTCCTGCGAAATTTTTACTTCAGATGCCTGGCGGTCAAAGTCAAACTCAGGAGCTTTTAATTTTTAATCCGGGGAGTAGTCCGATTGAAGTGTCCATTAGTGTGGATGGAGACATTGCTGCTTTTACAAAGATAACTCCAGAAAAAGCGATAATTCAGCCTGAACCTGTACCTCATGAGAAGCCGATTAAAAATGGAAGGCGTTTTGTTGTGACGTTTAGTCCTCCTGCTTCAAGGGAGAAAAAAGTGTATACTGGTTCTATTTCTGCTTCTGGTGGGCCAACTGCAGGTCAGTTTGGGGGAAGTGTTGCTGTTGCGTCTCTAGTTGAGTTGACGGTTACTCCTCCTGCTTCATTTTTGGATTATATCACAAAGTGGCATGTTGCGGCTGCACTTCTTGTTTTAATTTTGATTGTTCTTTTACTTACGTTGAAAAAAGCTGGTTTGAAAGTCTCTTTTGAGAAGAAAAAAGAGAAAGGTTTATAAGAGAAGCATATGCTTAAAAGAAAAAAGATGGTGAAGAAGAAAAAGAGTAAGAGTTTTTCAACTGAAAAGTTGTTAATTGTTGGTCTGCTTGTTCTTTCTTTCAGCTTTTTTGTACTCTATGGATTTTTGCCTCAGTTAAGTGTGACTGGTTTGGCTACGACGGCCACACAAGTAGGTAATCTTACTGTGGGTGTTCAAACCTTTATCGCTTGTACGTGGGCGAATAATGATTTTAATATAAGTTTTGGAGATAACATTAATCCGGGTACGAATGATTATAATGCTTCTCATAATTTTGATTATCCTAATACCAGTCTTGGTAGTGCTCAGGATTTGAATAACGGGACGAGCTATAACATAAGTATAGATAGTACCACAAATGTTCAAACAAATGTAACAATAAAGGGATTACACTTCTTGTCTGGTGCAAATATTATTGGTATTGGAAACGTAACGTGGGCTGGAAATACTACAAGAGCAAATGGAACGAATATGCTTCCTTCTACGAGTAATATTCTTTCGTTAAGTTATAATGCCACAGTGCCAGTAGGTAGTTTGTTAAATGCAGGTGGTACTGCTTGGTTTAGGTTCTGGCTTGATGTTCCTGCTGGTGCTACCGCGGGTCAGTATAGCGGAAACTTTACGCAGCAATGCTCGCAAGGAGTTTAAAATGAAACTTACTCGCCTTTTACCTAGTCTTCTTTTATTTATCTTAGTGGTTAATCTTGCCTCAGCTTCTGTTGGGGTTGGGATGAATCCTGCGAAAGCGAGTTTAGTGTTAGAAGGTGGAAAAACGCAGACAATGGAAGTCACTGTTTTTAATACTGGAGATACGCCGTTAGAGATTAGTTTGCAAGCGGAAGGAGATATTGCTCCTTATGTTGATTTTGAGCCTAAAAGTGTTGTTGTAGATCCTGAACCTGTTCCGCATACGTTGCCTGTGAAAAATGGGAAAATTTTTACTGTGAAATTTACTCCTCCTGCAAGTTCGCAAGTTGTATCTTATAGTGGAGATATTGCGGCTACAGCTTTCGTTTCAAATGGGAATAATTTTCCTGGTACTGTCGGTACTGCGATGCTTGTTGAGGCTACTGTGAATCCTCCGCTTCCTTTGAAGGGCGTTTTGGGAGTGTTGACTGTGCAACAACTTGTCTTAGTTGCTGCGATTATTCCGATGATTTTAAGTGTTTTCCTACTAATCAGACAGTCTTCCAAAAAGAAAAAGTCTAAAAAGAAATAATTCTAGACTTAACTGCTATGAGGATAGAAAAGAGGTATGAAATTGGTGTTCTGTTATTTATCTTAATTATTTTTATTCTTTTAGTGAGTATTAAATTAAGCAATTCTCATATTACTACAGGTTTAAGTACGATGAGTGGTCAGCTTGGTTTTGGGATTGCTTCTTCTGAGCATTATCTTACCAATAACTTTCAAGTAGCGAATGAGACTACTCTAAATACTGGTTTGAATACAACGCTCATTTTAAGAGCGAATGCGACTGGAGAAGCGGGTTTTGTAAATCTCACTTTAAGTTCTTCTAATCCTACTTCGAATAGTTTTGTGAATAAAACTGCTCTTGATAAGTTTGCGACTTTAGAGACCAATATTAATTTTACAAATGCTACCCTTTCTTTTAATTATAGTGACGGTGAATTAGGACAGTTAAACGAAAGCACATTAAGAATATATCATTACAATCAGAGTGGAGATTCTTGGACTCTTCTTCCTGGTGGGGTCGATCAAAGTGCTAATTTTGTGTATGGTCTTACAACAAGTTTTAGTCCTTTTGGTGTGTTTGGCGATCTGAAGAGTGATTCGGGGACTAATCCCGGTTCTAGTTCTTCTGGCAGTAGCGGTGGGGGAGCGAGTGGTGGCGGTGGAGGGGGCGGAAGTGCTAAACTAAAGAAGCCTGGAGATTTTGAGATTGTTCCTCCGATTATGGCAATTACGTTAAGTAAAGGAAAGAGGGTATACGGCGCTGCTAAGATTACCAATACTGGCGGAAATGATTTGGTTCTAGCTTTGGATTTTGAGAATCTTAATGAGTTTGATATTGACACTGAAAAGATTTTAACCTTAAAAGCTGGAGAAACTAAAGAGATCAAGTTAGGTTTTTCAGCAAAAGAAGGAACTCCTGAGGATATTTATCTTGGAAAGATTTTGGTTAAGAGTGAGAAGAGAGCTGAAGAAATAAATGTTATTGTTAATTTTAGACAGCAAGAATCTCTTTTCGATTTGAAAGTGAGGATTTTACCGGATTATCAGAATGTTAAGCGTGGCGCAAGAGTAATTGCGGGTTTAGAGATGCAGAATATTGGTACTCGTGGAAGGTTAATTGATGTTAATTTAAATACCTATATTACGGATTTTGATCGAAGAGTCGTATTACAATCTTCTAAAGAGACTGTGGCGGTTGGTGCTGAACTTGCATTGACAAGGGAGTTTAAGGTTCCTTCGGATATGAAGGATGGAAAGTATTTATTTGTCGCAGAAATGGATTATGGAAATGTAACTGTAAAAAGTTATGACCTTTTCGAAGTAGAAGGTGAGCTTCAAGGGGAGAAGACTGAGATCTTAAGTTCTAACTTTCAAGGAGAGCTAATTATCAGTCTTTTAATTCTTGTTGTAGGAGTAATAATTGGTTTGTTTTATCTCAAACTAAGAGGATTAGATTTGAAGTTAAGTGGTTTGAACACGCGTAAAGTTGAAAAGCGACTAGTAAGCGAGTTAGAAGTCTTAGAGCAGCTTGAGAGATTAGATCAAGCGTATAAAGAGGGAGTGATCAGTACTGAGCATTATAGTGCTGCTCAAAACAAATTAATTAAAAAGTTAAAGATGATTAAATTGTCTAAAGATGGGAAAAAATCTATTTAAGAATTTTCTTTATCCTTTTTTTAAAATCATTAATTTCTATCGGTTTATGGAAATAGTCGACAAGTTTGAATTTGTCCACCGCATCTTTTCCATACTTTTTAAGGTCTACTACCGTTAGGAAGGCTACTTTCTGGTCTTTGGTTTTAGGATTTGTTCGTATCTTTTCTAAAGTTTGAGTTCCAGACATTTGAGGCATAAGGATGTCTAGAAGTACAAGGTCAAAAATATTTTTCTGCAAAAGTTCGAGAGCTTCCCGTCCACTTGAAGCTAAATTAACCTGATAATTCATTGTTTCTAATACTTGTTTGACTGATTCTCTGATGTCTTCTTCATCATCGACTACAAGTATTTTTTTAGTAATCATAATTAATTTTTAGCTCCTTCCCTATTTAAAGTTTTTTTAAAAGGAAGTGTGAAGTAAAAAAGCGATCCCTTCCCTGGAGAAGACTCTACTTTTAGCTTTCCGCCGTGTTGTTCAACAATTCCTTTGCAAATGGCTAGGCCCAATCCTGTACCTTTTTCTTTTCTTTGATAAGAAGGCTTTACCTGGGAAAAAGGAAGGAAAAGTTTTCTAAGATTCTGTTGGGAGATGCCAATTCCGTTATCTTTGATTTTAATGAGGGCGAATGTTTTTTTGTTTTCAATGAAGATTTCTATTTTACCCTCTCTTTTCGAGCTGAATTTAATGGCGTTGTCTAGAAGGTTATTGAAAACTTCTCTTATTCTAACCGGATCGAAGAAGAATTTTGGAAGGGGAGATATTTTGGTTTTGAGCTGAATATTCTTTTTGGTAATGAGTGGTTTAAAATTTTCAACAGACTGTTCAAGTACTTTTTCAAGTGAAGTTTTTAGAGGATAAAGCTTCATCGCTTTGGATTGGATTTTTGAAGCGTCAAGTACCGAGGTAATAAGGGTATCAAGATTCTTAACATTTCTCAAAATCATTTGAATGCTTTTCTTTTGTTTATTCGAAAGTTTGCCAAAATCTTCTTTTAAGAGAAGTTCTGTTTGAATAAGGATGGGGGTGATTGGAGTTTTAAGCTCGTGAGAGGTATTGGTAAGAAATTGGAGTTTTAAATTATCTAAAGTTTTGAGTCGATCATAGGTTTTCTGTAATTTTTCTCTAAGAAGATGTTCTTCTTTAGCCGCTTTTTGGGTTTGCCTAGATTGTTTTGAAAGTTGGAGGTTTTGGTAAGAAATACTTTTTTCAAACTTATTATGCTCTTCAACAACTGAAGAGGTCAGAACGGTGATGAAAGCGATGGTTCCAATAAATGCTTCAAAAAAAAGAAGGGTGTCGTTCGGTGACTGGGCGGCGAAGGGTCCTTTTCCTTGTAGGGTAAAGAAGAGAATGGCCAAAGAAAGAAGAAAGGTAATCGTTAGGGCGGTTCTTTTATCAAAGCGAAATGCAATCCAGATTAAGAGTGGAATGATAAGGACAAGGGGTGCTCTATTTTCCAGGCCGAATGATTCTGACTGAAAAGCAAGTAGGAAAAAGAGTATCAATAGAAAGGTCATTACCCCTAATTCTATAATCTTTGCTTTGGTATAACTCTTAAATGAAAATGGAGTGCTCCAGACGAGAATGAGGGGGGCGAATTTAAGCGCAGAAACAAGATCTCCGATCCACCAGGTGAACCAGACGTGACCGTAATTGGAGAGGGGATTGAGAGAGAAAAAAGTAAGGGCGGTAACCCCGATTGTTGCGCTAAGCAGAGTGCTTACCGAAGCGATGGCTAAGTAAGCTAATACTCCTTTGGAGCTCTCAAACACGCGAATTCCATTTGTGTATTTTCTGATAAGAAAAACTGCAAGAAATGCTTCAAGGGTGTTTCCTAAGGCAATGAAGAATGAAGAAGCTATGAGTGAAGTAGTTGTAACATTAACAAAGTAAGCTCCTAAGAAGATCGCAGGCAGAATTTCGTATCCGAATAAAAGGAGGAGTGCAATGCTTAATCCGGTAGGCGGCCAGAACGCAGATGCGCTGGAGTTAAGGAAAGCCAACTTTAATCCAAGTTTTCCCGAAAGAAAGTAGATTGCGGTTATAACCAGCAGTTTAAGGAGGTAGCGAGGAAGTTTTTTGAGAATCTTTTGAGTATCCAATAAATCACCCTTTTGTTTTTAAGTTTATTCTCTCCTTTTAATAGTTTTCTTTGGAGTGTTTGAGAAAATAGGATAGCTTTATTAAATCCTTTTCAAGTTAGTGAGAAATGCCTCAATTATCTGAAGAGCAGATTAATCAAATTAAGAAGTTTGTTGAAACTTTTCCTGAAGAGGAGAGAGAGGCAAAATTAGAAGAAATTCTTTCTCAGCTTGTTGAGGAAGATAAGAAGCCTCAAGCAGTCCAGTGTCCGTTTTGTTTGATGGGTGAGGGGAAATTAAAAACACAAAAAGTTTTTGAGGACGAAAGGTTTCTTGCTGTGTTAGAAATTAATCCTGCAAATCCGGGGCATATCCTTGTTTTTCCAAAAAAGCATCTTGCTGATCTACACGCTCTTGAAAATAGTCTTGTTGATTTTTTACTTCTTATTCATAATCTCTCTTCAAGTTTATTGAAATTTAATGCGGGTGTGAATGTACTTGTTTCTCTGGGTGTTCTTGCAGGTCAGAAGTTTCCGCATCTTGTAGTGCATATTCTTCCCAGAGTAGAGAAGGATGCGGTTACACTTTCTTGGAAAGGAAAGCCGCTAAGTGAGCAAGAGTTAAATGCTTTAAGAGAAAAGATTGCTGCAGGTCTAGTAAAGAAAGAGCCTGAAAAAAAGGTAGATCCTGAGAAGTTTAAGTCAAGATTGATTAAACCTGAGAATAGAATGCCTTAGAAAAGAGAGGTGAGGTGTGTCCAGAATAAGGTTAAGAGTAGCGCGAAGAAAAATGCGGGCACGAAAGGTATTCCTTCCTTAACTAAAACTTTTTTAATACCGTGTTTTTTAAGAAGCTCGATTTGTTTTTTTTCAAGTCCTAAATCTTTGGGAGTACAGATTGTTTTAGAACCTACTTTAACGGTATTTAGTACCCAGTCTCCTTCTGTTAATTTTTCTACGTTCATCCAAGATTGCATGCTTATCTTTTCAACAATTTTTACAAAGAAATAGAGATTGAAAAAGAAATAAACAAAGACAATACTGATAAGAAAGAGGGTCTGATAGATTTCTGTCAGAAAGAAACTAATGCTGAGGAGAAGGAGAAATGCTAAAAGCGCGAAGAGGAAGTAATTTCTATTTTGCTTTTTAAGTTCTTGTTTAATTCTTTTCCAGTGTTTTATGCTTAATCCTAATGTGTAGAATAATCCGTAGAGAGATCCTGCAATAAAGAGGTTAAGGATGAAGAGCGCTAAGAACGGCCAAGGAGAGGTTAATCCGCTGATGGGAAGACCGTTTCCAAAGATTGCGCCTACGCCCATAAGGAGTTTACTGTCTCCCCCTCCCCACTGTTTTGTGTAATAAAAAAGGTTGGCGATAACAAAAGCTGCTCCGAAAGCGAGTAATCCTGTAAGAAAAGGCAAGTAGTCTTTTAAGAGAACAGACTCTAAAGCTCTACTTCCTAATCCTGCGAAGATCATACCATAAGAAAGCCAGTCTGGAACTTCTCTTTTTTTTAGATCTGTGATGCTTGCAAGTGTTATTCCAAGAAAACCAATAATTAAGAGCAGGAATTCAATCATAGATTCTTTTGGGTAAGAAGCCTTTTTAATGTTTAGCATTTTTCTTTTCAAATGATTTCGATTATTGGTGCGGGTCCTGCTGGTTCTTATGCCGCTTATTTGCTGGCTAAGGCTGGAAAAGAAGTTCATGTATACGAAGAACATGAAGTGATTGGTAATCCGATCCAGTGTAGTGGAGTGATTACTCCTGCGATTGAAGCGTTAATTCCTTTAAACAAGGAGATTATTGTAAATAAAATAAACAAAGTAAGGTTTCACGCTCCAAATGGTTCTTTCTTTGATGTGAAAATTAAAGAGGATTATGTGTTTGATCGAGCAAAGCTAGATCAGTATATTGCTTCTCTCGCACAGGAGGCTGGCGCGGTCTTCCATCTAGGAAAACGTTTTCAAAGTTTTGAAAAAAAGGTAGGTAAAATAAAACTAAATTTTTCTTCTGCAAATGTTGAAACAGACATCTTGGTTGGTGCTGACGGTCCTCATTCATTAGTTGCTAAATCCGCGGATTTATTTGAAAATAAAGATTTCATTGTGGGTATTCAGGCAAGAGCCAAAGCGCAAGTAATAGATAAACATCTTGTTGAGATTTTCTTAGGCTATGGTGATTTTGGATGGTTGATTCCTGAAGATGAAGAAACTGCTCGTATTGGGGTTGTTGCTCACCGGGAATGTAAAAAAGAATTCGATCAGTTAATGAAATTAAGGGGCGGGAAGTTTATTTGCTATCAGTCTGGCTTGATTCCCTTATATAATAAAAAGATAAAAACTCAAAAAGGAAATGTCTTTTTGATTGGAGATGCTGCAAGGCAAGTGAAAGCAAGTACCCATGGAGGAATTCTATTCGGAATGCTTGCAGGTAAATCTTTAGCGAAAGCAATTCTCGAAGGAAAGGATTATGAAAGGTTGTGGAAAAAAGAATTAGGCCTTGATTTGTGGCTAAACTTAAAGATTCATGAAACGTTAAGGAAGTTTTCTGAAGAAGATTTAAATGAGCTTGTAAGGTTATTTTCTCAAGAAAAACTAAAATCGATTCTTAGTTCAAACGTGAGGGATTTTCCAAGCAAATTTATTATAAAAATGCTTTGGACAGAACCTAGATTGTTAAAATTTGCTACAAAGCTACTTTGAAATGTGGTTTTTTTAAAAGCAAAATATATTTATAGTTCTTATTTAACGGGGGGTGGTATGGAAAAAGATTTAGAGAGTATCACTCTTCAAGAAAGTTCTTCTAGTAGAGAAGATGAGACTATTCGCACTTTAAGAACACAAGCAGAATCTTTTCTAAAAGGGACAGGATTGTTTGTTTTTAAAAAGAATGCAGGTAAGATGCCTCAGGAATATAAGGGAACGCTTTATGCTCGTAACCCTAATGGGATTTATCTAAATCTTAGTAAAACTGATGAAGAGGTCGAATTTTTCCCTTATGCTTCGATTTCTGCAATTTATAGGGGAATAGATGCGTCTGATAAGTATCAAGATCCTATTTTAGTAACCCGGATTGTTGAAAGTAAAGATGGGACTGGGTGGGTATTCACTGAACCGAATGGAGAGCAGAAGCTTGTTGAAAAAGTGGTGGTTACTCCTTATTCCAAAAAGAATGGTATATTGCCCATTGTGAAAGAAGAGTATTCGCCAGATTAAACGATTTTATATCTAAGTAAAGCTGCAATGCCTCCAAGCCCATCTAGTTTTTCTCCCGCTTCGTGATCTGAAGAGATAATGCAGATAAAGCCTTTATGTTGTTCTACTGTCTTCATAATCTTATTGAGTTCTTCATAATTTTCTTCATGCATTTTTTTCCGAATAAAACTATCTGTAAGGAGTAAGTTTTGTACTGCTCCACTTGGTGCTGCTTCTAAAACTTCATAAAAGCCGTAAACGCAAGGCTCGTTCTTAGCTATCGCTTTTAAGAGTTCTTCGACTAAAGCAACTTCTTTGCTTATCCGTTCGTCATGTAAAGCCTGTTTGACTTCGTCTCTTTTCAAAAGTTCGTTGATTCCACTTGGGCCTGTACTGTGGCAGCTTGCTAAGATGACTTTGGATTTTAATCCTGCCGGAAGTCTTTTGTAAATTTCATCCTTCCAAAACGCGGGACTTCCAATGATAATTTTTTCAAGATGCATTCTTTCGGCATAACCCTCTAAGATTTTAATTACTTCTTCATAAAAATCTGAGCGAATGGTTTCTTTATTATACTTTTTTTCAACTTCTCCTTTTACTTCGCCTAAGTAATCATACCCATATTTTTTTAAAAGTGCGAAATAAGCTTCTTCCCGTTCTAAGGTGCAGAGTAAGATTTTGCTTCCTTTTTCTTTGCTTGCTTCTTGGATGTGGCGTACCTCAAAGTCAAGAAAAGTGTCTTTTTGTATTTCCAGGGTGGTGTCTGGTTCAACATTTAAGGTGTGATAGCTTCCATGTGGTACGTCCTCTGGTCCTTCGGTGACGGTACCGTTAATCCTAAGACTTTGTTGGTATTTGTCAAATTCTATTTTTTCTGTTTTTAGGCGGATAATAATTGGTTTTTTGACTGAAGCTGATTTTTCCTCTGTTCCGCCGAGTTTTATTTTTCGATAGCTTCGACCTTTGACAAGGTCATTCTTGTGAAGAATCTGGCTTAAGTGCCAGAGATCGTCTAAAGTTTCTATTTTGAGTTTTGCATAGCCTTTTTTGAAGTCTGCGGTGAGGATGTGCATATTTTTAGGTAATTCTTTGTGTTCTTAAAGATTGGGCTGTTGCCGAAAAGATTAAATATGAATGTGGTTCTTTGTTCTTATGCGGTTTAAAAAAGGCCAGGTGTCTGAGGGTAAGTTTGTTGCCTCTCTTATCTTTTTGATTGGTTTTGCTATTGTTTTGTATGTGCTGTTTATTCCTCCTGCTGATCGTCAGCAGTTATTGTCTGGATCTAATGATTCCGATTTTGGAATAGGTTCTGGTCGTATCGAATTATTATCTGAATCTCCTGGTTTTATTTCTCCTAATCGCGCGTTTGGAGTAGTTCATCAACTTCCTTCTGTGAATATTTTTGTGAAAAAAGAGCCTAAGGTTCTTAACCTCGCACAAAGTTTAAATGTCAAGCGAGGTTGGTTTTCTAAGTCTTTTCCTATGACGAGTTTTGAGATGACTGATTCTGATTTGAAGAAGGTCACGTTAGTGTTTTCAGTGAGTCAGCCTGAAGGGGAATTAAGAATCCTTTTGAACGGGAATACTTTTTTTGCTCAAGAAGTTAGTCCCGGATTAAAAGTGATTGAAATTCCTTTAAATTTGATTCAATCGAGGAATACGTTAGAATTTGAAGTTTCTTCTCCGGGTATTGCTTTCTGGGCGACGAATCAGTATGTGCTGTCCGATGTTACGTTAAAGGAAGAGTTTGAACGTATTCATGCTGAAGAGTCAAGACAGTTTAGTGTAACAAGCGAAGAAAAGAGTAATTTGCAATCTGCCCATCTGAGTTATTTCCAATTCTGTAATTTAGCTTTACCTGAGCAAACTGCAGCTTTGAAGATTTATCTCAATGACGAATCTGTATTTTCTGGTTTAATTAGATGTATTAGTACGCAGCAGACTATAGACTTAGATAAGTCTAAATTAGTCAGCGGGCTAAACACATTAAGATTTATTTTAGAACAGGGCGATTTTACTTTTAATGAAGTGAAAGTTGAGACTGATTCAAAGCAACTTCAAAATCCAACCTATTTGTTTAGTCTTTCTAAAGAACAAATGGATGATATTAAAGCTCAAAAGAGAGAATTAGACTTAAGTATGTTCTTGGAAGATACGCAAGTAAATAAGAAAGCCAAGATTTTAGTGAATAATCATGCATTATTCTTAGATACGGCTTCAAGTTCCTATAAACAGAACATCAAAGATTATGTGAATGAAGGAACGAATCATATTCAGATCATTCCAAGTAATAGTTTTAATCTTGTAGGTTTGAAAGTTGTTTTAGGTTAATGCGATGAGGAAAGGTAAACGCGGGCAAGCTAGTTCTTCGTCAGGTGGTCCGATAAGTCATAGTTTAAGTGTGCTCTTTGAGATTTCTTTTTTCGTTTTAGTTATTGTTGTTATTGTTGTTGCCGGAATTATCGTTTTTCAAAGGTATCAAAGTGGTCAAGGTGCGACTGCGGTGGCGCATGTTGGGGTAGCAGCTGAAAATACTGGTGCGCAAAAGTACGCAAAGTATCTTCCGTCTGTTCTTGCCGATGCTTTATTTAACACAAATGAGGTGTATGGTTTTGAGTCGGAGATTGATAAAAGTCAGATTCAAGAGGTGGGTATTAAAGATATTCGGCTTCAACAGTTAGGGAGGTCTGAATATGATCAGCCTATTGAGGTCTTAGGAAGATTTTTAGCGAGCAGTCCGTTGCAGGATTTATCTTTGACTGTTGATTGTCAGTTGGAAGAAGGAGAAAAAGTCCCTGCTTCTGTTTCCGCAACGTTCGCGCAGGGAAATGTTGCTACAATTCCTAAGGGAACAAGTGAAGTGATTACTGCTTCTTGTCGTTTTCCTCAGGGTATTAGCGCTAAAGACAGTACCTTTATTGCAAATCAAGCTCCTTCGTTTTCAAATCCTGTTCCTACAACTCAAGAAGTTCCCTTGCAGATTCCTGGAAAGGTGAATATGTTTATTCGTTACGAGTTTGCTTCTAAGGCGAGTCATAAGACGTATTTATTGAGTAAAACTACTGCAGCTCAGTTGCAAAGAAGAGATCCTCCTGTAAGTGCGTTTGATTATTATGGTGTTTCTGATCCTCAACTAAATAGGCAAGAGTGGAAGATTAAGTCTGTTGCTACTCCTGGTCCTTTGAATCTGGGTATTGGTACCTATGCCAGTCAGCCTTTTGTGGAGGAGGTTCCGCATCCTTTTGCTGTTTCTTTATCGAATAATCTTGTTGGTTGGAATGGTCAGCTAAAAAAGTTGGAATCTTTGGACGTACTTGTTCCTCCCTATATGCGTTTAGAGACTGATGCTGATTATGCGGCTACGCAGACAACGAGTACTTGTCCTTTTGTGTATAGCGGGGAGGGTTCTGAAGGGTTTAGGCAGTATGTTTTGAAAGATGAGGTTTTAGCCAGGGTTAATCAAGAGTGTGATAAAGAAACGTTGCAGTCTTCAAAGCTCACGCAGTCTGAATGTGAAGATCTTTTTAGTAAAGAGCAGGATAAGTTGTTTGCTTGTAACTTTAAGTATAGTGAACCGTTTAATTCGTTAAAGTACGATTTTATTCGTGCTGAGACAAAATATCTGTATGAAACCAAAGAAGCTCTTGTTGTTACTGCTTACAGGCCAATTGGAGTGCAATCTTCTAGTAGGGTAGCATAGAAACCTTTTTATTTAGTATTCTTCTTTCTTCTTTTTAATGAAAAAGAGTCTTGTTTTTTGTTTAGTCTGTTTATTATTTTTAGCAGCCTGTCAGTATCTTCCTTTTCAATCGTCAGGAAGTGTTGTTTCTGGTAAAGGGGTTAAAGTGGAGTTTGTCGATTATCCTTCTGGAAAGCTTGGTGAAGGGGAGCTTTTCTCAGTGAGAACAAGAGTAACAAATTATAATCCTTCTTCGCCAGTTCAGGGTCAACTTTGTATTGCTGATTTTGTTTCTAAACGTTTAGGGGGAATTCCTGAAAATACGTGTCAAGATTTCATTGTTGAGAAGGCTGAAGTTGTGAATAGTAAGGTGTATGAACAGGCGAAAGAGCAAATTTTCAGTAGTTATTCGTATCATGATCTTGAGCCAAACGTTCCTTATACAGATAATATTGGTGCTATCTTTACCTATAGTGTCGCGTCTGACCATATTCTTGAAGGGTTATGTGTAAAGACTTCTGAAAGTGTAAGAACAAGTGATGTCTCAGCAAGTAAATGTAGTAAGTCCGAATCGTTTTCTTCTGTAAAGCAGCCTGATACTCCGATTCGAGTGACGAGTATTACTAAAGACGTGAATTATCTTGGAAATCAACAGGCTAATGTACGTTTAACAATTGATTTAAAGAAAGTAGAGGATGGAGATGTTGTGTCGTCAGAACTTGCGGATAGTTCTGCAAATCCATTCTCCGCTGTTCCTTTTATTGATTTTGATCTAAATTATGCTGGTGTGCCTTTTGAGTGTCCAGGTGTGAACGCAGGCAGGTTGCAGTTCGGGCAAGCAGAGAAAGAGATATCTTGTCATGGATTAGTAAATGTTCCTGGAGAGTTTTTGAGTGAACCTTTGGTTATTCGTTTAGGGTATAGTTTCAGAAAAACGATTCAGACACCTTCGTTTACGGTTTATTCAAATAGGGTCTAGAAACGAAAAGATTTATTAATGAAATGATGCTAAAGCAAGTTGTGGAAAAAAAGATGAAGAAGGTGTATTTGTTTTCATTGTTTTCTATTCTCTTACTCTTAGCCGCATGTAGTTCTTCTAAACCTGCTGCTACAAAGGCGGGTTTTATTGGTGGAAAGGAAGGTCTTTCTCCTTCGTTGAATGTCTTATCTGGAAAAGCGAATGAAGTGTTAGATGCTAATCTTGAGGATTTTCAGATAGCTGTTAATTTGCAGAATAAAGGGGAGTATGCAGTTCAGCAAGATGAAGTGTTGGGTACCGTGACGGGTGTAGATTATAATTCGTTTTCTTTGACAACTCCTTCTTTAAGAAATGTTGAGCCTTTAGAGAAAGTAAGGTCTGATCAAAGTAAATCTGTTGCTGGCGGTCAGACTGTTTTATCTTTTCCTGCTAAGTTTAGAGATGATCTTCCTGTGGATCAAGTATATGATCTTGGTGTGAATGTATGTTATAAGTATCAAACTGGTGCTACTTCGAGTCTCTGTTTAAGAAGAGAAGCTACTAAGAGAGGAGAATCCTCTGATAAGTGTAGTGTGAATAATAATCCTGTTATTGGTTCTTCTGGTGCTCCGATTCAAGTAACGTCTATTTCTCAAAGACCTACGGGCGCGAATGAGATTTCTTTTACGATTGCTATTGAGAACGTGGGTAAGGGAGATGTATATCCTCCTACGTTCATTCAGACAAATCAGCAGTGTTTAGAGAAGAATGATGTGAAAAATAAATTCCAGATCGCGCTTTCTTTCCCTGAGAATAAGCCTGCGATTTCTTGTCCTGCTTTGGCAAATGCAAATCAAGGAATGTTGCAGTTAATTCAAGGAAAAGCGACTTTAACCTGTAAGATCGATACGTCTCAAGAGCAGGATACGACTTTCTCAAGAAGTCCGAATATTCAGTTAGATTATGTGTATAAGGATCTTGTTTCAACAAAAATCACCGTAAGGAATGCTGCTTAATAATGGCGCTTTTGCATGACGAACTAAAAAGTAAGTTTTCTGTCTGTGAGAAATCTGCTTATCGCGCCTGGGATGCAGTAAGTTTAATTCTTAATCGGAAAAATAAGTTAGAAGAAGCGAAATCAGCTATCTGGCAGTTGGAAAAAGAGTTCAAAGAGGTTGGCATTATTCTTAGTGAAAAGAGAAGTGCTTTAAGTGAGTACGATCGTTTGTTAACAAACGCTGTTGAAAATTTAAAGAAGTATCAAGAATCTAAAAAGAAGAGTTATTTAGAAGAGGCAGGAGTTGTTATGAAATTAATTGGGCGTCTTTGGGGAAAGGAGTGGGGTTTTGGAAGATCCTATGATGAAAAGCTTTCTTCTTTGCTTAGTGGGATGAGCTCAAGTTCTTATGCAGGTCAGATCTATCGATTAGAATCAACTCTTCTAAAGGGGTGGAGGTATATCTTGGAGGCTATGGATGCACTGCGCTTAGAAGAGGAAGGTACAGCGTTGGTCGCCATTAATAATTCTGAAAAGATTTTAAAAACAGCTTATCTCCAGTTAGGAGATGTAGAAAAGACGTTCAAAAGTTTTTATAATGAGATTCTAGAAGCTGAAGAATTGGTGAGCGGTCCGCTTATAGGCGGTAAGTTTAAAAAAGCGACATTTATTTTAAAGGATTTTTATGATTATTCAAGAAAGTTACGATAAGTAAGGAAGGTTTATATAAGAAGAATCTTATTCTATAAGGTGGAGGATAAGCAAGCGTTTGCAGAATATTTAAAAGACAGTAAAGGCTTATTTTTTGAGACATCTTTTTTTAAAACGTTTAACAAGTATATCGGTGCGTGTTTAAGTGATTCTGCTACTATTTTAGAAGAGTTGAAAGAAAAAAATCCCCAGGTCAGATTACTTGATCTTAATCTAATAAAACTTATTTCTACGTTAAGAGGAGCGCGAGGGTTTGCTTTAGAAAAACAAAGTTTTCTTAATGAATATGAAAGTAATCTTAATGAAGTGTTGAAGGGAAAATTGGCTAAACTTAGTTCTGCGGACAATTATCTAGATGGGTTGTTCGGGTTTTCAGAACTTAAGGGATTTACGAAAGAAAAAAGAATTAATCCTCTTTATTCAAGACTTTTTGGGTATGGGTTTCTTTGCCAGTCTTGTACGAAGAATGCATTAGTGGCTATTAGTTCGAAGCAAGAGAGTAGTATAAGGTATTATCTTACAATGCAATTGAGTGAGCAAGGGTTAGGCGGTCTTAAAAGGGAGATGCAAAAGATTGTTGATGCAATGCAAATGTATGAAACACAAGCAAAGCAGGTAATTCATTTGGTAAAAGAGAATAAACTTGTTGATGCTAAGAAGAGTGTGGAAGGGTTGAGGTTGACTTTTGCTTCTCAATGGATTGAACGTCCAATTTAGGTAAGTCTTATATAATTTTAATTCTTTTTAAAAAGATGAGGTTTATAGGAGATTTTCATATTCATGGAAGATTTGCAGGTGCTTGCTCTAAAGATATTACCTTAGACAAGTTAGAGGAGTATGCAAGAATAAAAGGAATTAATGTTTTGGGTGTTGGAGATTTTACTCATCCTCAATGGTCAAAGGAAATCAAAGAAACGTTGAATGAAGATGAGAATGGGATTCTCTGGAGTAAAAGTAATTTTCCTTTTATTTGGCAGACTGAAATTTCTATTGTGTATAGCCAAGGTGGAAAAGGAAGAAGATTGCATCATTTAGTGCTTGCTCCGAATGGAGGGGTTGCAGATCAGATTACAGAGTGGTTAAAGAAGAAAGGAAGAGTAGATTATGATGGAAGGCCTATTTTTGGAATGAGCAGTATCCAATTTGTTGATGAATTAATGTGCATTTCAAAAGAGATTGAAGTTATTCCTGCACATTGTATGACTCCTTGGTTTGGACTTTATGGTAGTAAATCTGGTTTTGATTCTTTGAAAGAATGTTTTGAGGAGAAGGAGAAATATATTCATGCTGTTGAAACGGGAATTAGTGCAGATCCAAAAATGTTAGCCCAATTTTCTCATTTGAAGGAAAAAAGATTTGTTTCTTTTTCAGATAATCATTCTTACTGGCCTTGGCGGTTAGGACGAGAAGCAACGTTTTTTGATTTGAAAGAATTGTCTTATGCAAATATACTCAAAGCGATTCGTACAGGAATAGGATTCGGGGGTACAATCGAGTGTCCTCCTTCTTTTGGCAAATATCACTTTTCAGGACATCGGTTGTGTAATGTTTCTTTTAATCCTGAAGAAACCAGGAAGTTGAAGGGTATTTGTCCTGTTTGCAAGAAAGAACTAACAATTGGGGTAGAGGACAGGGTAGAAGAGCTTGCAGATACAAAAGCTACTAATATTCAAAGTTTTATAGAAGTGATTCCTTTAACTGAGTTGATAACTTTTCTGTATAAGATTAAACAGCCCGGTTCTAAGAAGGTCTGGGGGGTTTATAACTCTTTAATTAAGAATTTTGAAAGTGAATATAAGGTGCTTTTAGAAGTTTCTTATGGAGATTTAATGAAGGTTGTTGATGAAAAATTAGCTAAGCTAATCTTATTAAACCGACAAGGGAAGTTAGAGCTCAAGCCAGGGTATGATGGGGTGTACGGTGAAATTGTTTTAGAGGCAGAGCAGATGCAGCCTCAAAAAAAGAAACAAAAGAGTTTAATTGATTTTTAGATGTTCTTTATACTTTAATCTGTATTTAGAATATTTATCTTCAGGATTCCATTTTGCGGGTTTTACGCTTACTGCTTCTCCTCCGCATAAACAAGGTGCATGGAGGGTGTATTTTTCACATTTTAGACATTTCAAAATGTGTTTAGGCGCCACTTTTTGCAAAGTCTCCGACTAGTCCAAGCTTTTTGCTTTGTTCTAACGCTTTGTCAATAATTGCTTTTAGAAGCGTTTCTGCGGTTTTGTAATCTTTAGAAACGATTTCAACTTTGTATTTTGGAGCTCCAAGGTATTGGACTTTGACGCCTTCTTTTTCTATTTCGCTTAAGACTTTTTTTAGGGATTTTATTCCGTCTTCTGCATAAGTTTGAAGATTAAGAATGCCGCTTATTTTGACTTCTGTTGGTTTTATTTTGTCAATTGCGATTTTATAGAGTGCGTCTTTGTAATTTTTCGGAATGTCTAGTTCTTCTACAACGGTTTTTCCTTTTGCAACCATTGTCTGGAAGAAAGTAGAAAGGTTTTCGTGTTTTTGAAGTGCTTTAAGCGCGACTTGGGTGTACATTGTTTTAAGATCTGTTTTGAATTCTCTTCCGACTGTTTCTAGAAGTTTCTCTGCTTTTTCTTCTTGTTTGATTTCATTTAATTTTTCAATCATTGCAGAAGTAGAGACTCTTCTTAAGGAAAGGTCAATGTTTCCGGTTTGTCTGTTAATATCTAAGACTTTACAGACGATTCTTTTTCCTTCTTTAACATAGTCTCTTAGATTTCTGATTCTTCCTGCAGCTATTTCTGAAATGTGGACCATTCCGTCTTTGCTTTCATAGTCGTCGATACTGACAAAGACAGAGTGATAAAGAATTTTCTTAACAGTGCAAATAACGACTTCTCCTACTTCAGGTATTCCTTTTTTCTTGTAAAACATATTCTAAGGGTAAGTAGAAGGTTTATAAGGATTGCGAGAGCTAATAAAATAAATCTTTAAATATTTTGCGTATCCTCTAATCTTAGAATGGACGATCCTCAATCTACTTTTTTACTGCCCAGGGATTTTAGGCAACCCGCTTCTTCTTTTTTAAGAAGATTTTGTCCTTCTTGGAAGGGAGATGTATCGATTGATGCGCAATTGGTTGCTCGTGAAGAATTATATCAGCAAGGAAAAGTCAATCGAGGAATAAGGATGGCGTATTTAGGTGCTAGGGGGGTTAGGGAAGAACAAGCAGAAGATGTGCCTTATGAAAAGTTGGAAGAGAGGGCGATGTTAGAGACCGGCACGCTTTTGAAAGAAAGGAGGGATATTCCTAGAGAATTATTTCTATCTCTTTTTCCTTCTTCTTTGATTTTATTAGATGCGGGTTTTGAGCCTGTAAAGAAAATTTACAACTCAAATGATTTTAAGCAAGGATGGAGTATTGCAGCGAATGCGCTTGATTTTGGGTATGGGGGAGAAGTTAGCTTATGGAAAAGAGGGGGTTCGGTAGTAAGTCTATCTACTTATTCAAGAAAAATTTCGATCTCTTCAGGAACAGAGAAAGATGTAGACAATTTTAACGAAGTTTGTACTCGTTACAACTTAATTAGTTAGTCGTAGCTTTCTAGAATTTGTGCTTTAATCGAAGCTTTTCCGCCTGTTGGTTGAGCTAAAATTTCGTTGCAGACTAAGCAGTGTATTTCGCTTGCTGTTTTTTCGAAAATGACTTGTTCGTTTTTACATTTTTCGCATTTGATTTTTACAAATTTGCTTATTGTTGGTTTCATGTGAACTCCACCTTTTTAGTGCGTATTCCGCCGCTTTGTTGTGTTGCTTTATTGCAGATTTTACAGGTATATCTTAGTGTTGTTTTTTTACTAATTTTTGCTCCTGTTCTTTTGAATTTGCTAATGGCTGGTTTAGAACCCCATTTTCCTTTGTTTCCTGCGCCTCTACCCTGACCTCTCATCCTTGCGCGTGCAATTGAACCGTGGCTAAGGCTTCCTCTTTTACCTGCTGATTTATATTGATCGACTTTGTGTTCTGTAGTTTTATTACATTTAGGACAGTAACGTTTTTGAAGTTTTGGAACTTTCATAAGCCAGAGTGATAAGGGGATTATTTATATAGTTTTGGTTGAGGTTTAAGGTGGTTTTTTGTAAAGGAGGAACTACTTTTTTTCAGAGTTAAGGGTTTAGATTTCTTCTGCTCTATTGTTCTTGATAAGGATCTCGGATACTTTAACAGGAAGATTGGCAATATCTTCGCTCTCATAAGGACCGTAGGTATTCATGTCTTCTCCTACAAATTGAGGTACTGCTTGAATGAATCGTACGAGTTTATTCTTTAGAGCTTCTTGTGTTTGAACTCTTGCTTCTTTGTTTGGATGGATGATCTCTGGTGTTTTACCTTCAACTAGTCTGTCTTGAATTCCTGCTCGAAAAAGGTCGAGTTGTTCTACGATGTTTTCAAAAAGTTGTTTTTCTTCTTCCAAGAGCATGGAGCTGTCTTGAAGTTTACTTTTTGTTCTTGAGCAGAATAAGGCAAGTTGGACTATTTTACTTTCTCTTTTTTCATAGAGTTCTTTTAAGATTTTTTGAATGTTTTCTAGTTGTTTTCTTGTCTTTTCTATGTTTTGTTGGGCAAAGAGATTGTCTTTGCTTTCTTGGGAGTGAAGGATTGCTCTTTTTTCTTCTGAGTATTTTGCTACATTACTAAAGAAATTGTCCTCGAGTTTTTGGAGTTCTTTTTTGTATTTTTCTAAGCGTAAGATTTCAAATAAGGTTTCATAGGTGATAATCGCATCCTTCTCTGTCATAAAAAGGGAAAATTGCAGGGGGATTTAAGGATTGCTAAATCCGAATTTAGTTAAGATGTCTTTTCCGTAGAGTTTTCCTAAGGATCCTTTTCGGCATTCATTCTCGGTAAATCTTTGGACGTTGTCTTTTTTTTCTTTTCCAATCCAGAGTAAAGGAACAGGATCTAGGGTGTGTCCCTTATCTTCGCAAGGAGTGCTATGGTCTCCGGTAAGGATAAGTTCACAATCTAAAGTATTTAAAAAGCTGAAGAGGTCTTTGTCTAAGAGTTCTATCATCTGTTTCTTGTCTTTAGGTCTATTATCATGCCCGGGGATATCAGTTTCTTTGATGTGTAGGTAATAGCAATTGTATTTTGCTTCTTTGAGTGCTTTTTTACTGGATTGGATGGTTACTTTGAGGGTTTCATAGAGATGGCTATAGATATCGGTAGTGGTTATTTTTGGTATTGGTACATTGATAATTTTAAATCCTGCTAACTGCGCCAATCCTTTTTCTAAGGGCATTCCAACGACTGCTGCCCAGTCTTTTTTCTTTGGAAAAACAGGTAAGGAGGTTCCTGCGTCGCGAGGAAGGATAACGTTAGCGGGTAGTAAATAGTTTTTAGCTCTTTTAAGATTAACTGGATGATTTTTTAAAATTTCATAGCTTTGTGCTACAAATTCGTTGACAAGTTTTGCGCTTTTCTTTGTTTCTGGTTTTGGATCAAGAGGTTTGCAAAGGGCGATTTGGTCTTTCTCTCCTTTTCTTGCAACTCCAAAAGTGCCTTTTTTTTCATAGGCTGGGTCTACGTTGCTAATATTTGAAGAGAGATTTCCTTCAAAGAGGAGGATGCCTCGATGTTCTACTGTGGGAGTAAAGCTAAAGGGGGTGTCTAAGTTGATTTCTTTATTTATTGTTTTTGCAAGTTCTTCTGCTTCCTTTGTAGTAAGGGTTCTTCCAGCTCTTCTATCTAAGATTTTTTTATCTTCTTTAAGCGTGGCGAAGTTGGTGCGTAAGGCAAGATTTCCTTCTTTGAAAGGAATATTTGCGCCGTAAGCTTCTAGAGGACCTCTGCCAGTATAGTAAACTGTAGGATCGTAGCCTAAGAGGGCTGTGACTGCGATGTCACTTTCTGGTGCGATGTCTTTTCCTACAGTATAGACATAGCCTGTATTGGCTTTTCTTGTTAGTTTATCTAAAAAAGGAGTTTCTGCAGCTTCCAAAGGGGTTTTTCCTCCTAAGGTTTTGCAAGGTTTATCACCGATTCCGTCCAAGACGAGCAGGATTTTCATCAGATTATTTTAAGTAGCTTTGCTATATAAAAATTTGTATGTTAATTAAGCGCAAGCCAGAAGATTTTATCGTAGAAGAAATAATTGAGTTAGATAAGAATCCTGGTGAATATCTGTATGTAATGGTGACAAAGAAGAATCTAAACACGTTAGATATTGTCAGGTTTTTTTGTTCAAAATTAAGAATGCCTAGGAAGGATATTGGGTATGCGGGAAGTAAGGATAAAAGGGCGATTACTACTCAATATTTTTCTTTATTTGGAAAGAAAGAAGAGGATCTAAGAGGGTTGGATAATGAGAATGTAAAAATAAGCGTTGTTTCTTCCGGTTCAAAGCCAATTCATTTAGGTGGGTTATCGAAGAATCATTTTAAGATTAAAATTGAAGAATCTTTGAAACTAGTGGACTTTTCAGTGAATTATTTTGGAGAGCAACGTTTTAGCAAGAATAATAGTCAGATTGGGAAAGCGATTATTTTGAAAGAGTTTGAAAAAGCGTGTTTTTTGATAGATCATCCTGTAGTGAATGAGCATCTTAAAAAAGTAAAAACTGATTTTATCGGTGCTTTAAAGAAGTTAGATAAGAAATTACTTTCTTTGTTTATTCATGCGTATCAGTCTTATTTGTGGAATGAAGTGGTAAAGATTTATTTGAAAGAATCTTTTAAAGATGCTTTTTCTTTTGAAGAGTATGTTTTTGTAAAAGAAAGAAAGTCAGATATAAGTATTCCGTTAGTAGGATTTGATACTGTTTTCAAAAACGAGCTAATTGAAAAGATTTATGAAGAATTATTAAAAAAAGAGAATATTGTTTTAAGAGATTTTGTAGTAAGGTCTTTTCCAGAATGTATGCCTATCTCTACGGAAAGGCAGGTATTTATTGATGTGGAAGGGGTAAAGCTAGAAGGGAGTTCTTTAGAGTTTACTTTGCCAAAGGGTTCTTATGCTACTGTGTTTTTGAAGCAGTTAGAAAGTTTTTTATAGACAATTCCTTAAAGAGGGGGTATGATTCCTTCTCAAAAGAGTGTTGAGCGAAATATTAGCCATATAAGGCATCTTGTTGCTAAAAAGAATTTTGAGAAAGCGATAAAATTTTATCGGGTCTTAGAGCAAGAGTTTAAGAATTTAGATCAAGAAAGTAAAAAGTTGTTTAGCAGAAGCGTGGATCTTGTTTCTAAGGAGTTAGAGTTGTATTTGAGGATAAATGAGGCTTATTTTTTTGCTGAAGGTAAGGATTTGGAAAGATTAAAAGAAGAGAGTGAGAAAATTAAGAGTTTAGCCTTTGAGCTTTCTTCTCGACGAGAGAGTGCAGATGTAGATACTCTGCTTTCTTATACGGACCGGCATTATAAATTCTTTTTAGATGTGTATAATTATAGGATTGCTATTAAGGATTTTAATAAGATGTTTTTAGGAACAAAGAAGGCTTTTGAGGAGAAAGATTTTGATGTTGGTTTAAAAAGTTATGCCGAATTATTGATTGCGTATAACGCGTTAGTTGAAGTAGTGGATAGTGAGCAGAGAAGTCAGTTATATAAGAAAGTAAAGTCTCTTTTTGATGATGTTTCTATGCAAAGACTGATTCATTTTGCGACAGAAAAGCCTCAAAAAATACATTTAGAAGTTTCTTTTCCCAAGTTGCAGCCAGTTGTCAGAGAGTTAAAATTAGCTAGAAGCCTTCATTTTGATCCTCGTTTTGAGAAGATGCATGAGTTTTTAGATGAAGAGCGATTAAGTGATGCGATTGATGTTTACGAGGAGCTTACTAAAGAGAAGAAAGAAGTAAATGAGGATTTTAAAGTAAGTAAATTCAGAAAGGTAAAGGTCCAGCCTATTTTTCGAAATATTGAAGTTCCGGAATACGGGGTTTTAGAGGGGGATTTTAGGCAGTTAAGAAAACTCATTAAAGAAGAGAAAGTAAGTCAAGCCAAAAAGGCATATCATCACGTGTTTAAAGAGCGTTTAAAGTAGGAATCTTTTTAAAGATTCTTTAATTAAGTTTGCTATGTTTAAGTTTTTAAAAGACAAAGTAAAGTCTGTAATTAGTTCTATCTCTAAAAAGATTGAAGAATCTCCTCAAGAGCTTGAAGAGCCTAAGAAGCAAAGTAAAATTTTAGAAGAAATTAAGCAAGAAATTAGACCTGAAGAAGTTCCAGAGCCGCATGAGGAGTTTAAAGAAAAGAAGGTTGAAGAAAGTAAAAAGCCTCATAAAGAAGAAGTTGTTGAACCAATTAAAGAGAAGGTTCGGGAAGGGGATGTTTCTATTGAGAAGAGTTTGATTGAGCGGTTGACTAAAAGGATACAAAAGCTTTCTGAAGGCCAGATCGATATTTTATTTGAGAGAATAGGGTGGATTGATGCGGATAAAGGGGAGAATAAAGCGCTACCTTATTCGCGATTGAAAGAAATAAGGGCTAATTATAAGAAAGCTTACAACTTTTTAGAAACGGTTTTACAAAAAAGTGATCTTGCTGAAGTGCAGAGTGTTTTAGAGTCTCTTGAAAAAGCAGGTCAAGAAAAACCTTCTGAAATTCAGTCAAAAGAAAAAATAATTGAAGGTAAACTGGATGAGCAAGTCCCTGTTGAAGCGCAGAAAAAAGGATTTTTTTCTAAAATTAAAGAAAAAATTGCTAAAAAAGAAGAGCCTTTAGAAATTAAAGCGGTCCCTAAAGAAGAAAAAGGTTTTTTAGGAAAGATTACAGAGAAGATCACAACAAAGAAGATTTCTCAGAGTGAGTTTGAAGAATTATTTTGGGATTTAGAATTAGCTTTATTGGAGAGTAATGTCGCTTTGGAAGTTGTTGAAAAAATTAAGCTAGATTTAAAAGAGAAATTGGTTGATCAGCCTTTGAAGCGTTCGCTTGTTTCAGAAAGTATTGAAAGTGCATTAAAAGAGAGTATTCGAAGTTTATTTGAAGTAAAGCCTTTTGATTTAAAAGAGAAGATTAAAACTAAAAAGCCGTTTGTTATTTGTTTAGTGGGAATTAATGGTTCTGGGAAAACGACAACAACTGCAAAGTTAGCGTATTATTTAAAGAAGAATAAGTTTTCCTGTGTATTGGCTGCAGCAGATACGTTTAGGGCAGCGGCAATCTCGCAATTAAAAGAATGGGGGAATGAGTTAAACGTGAAGGTTATTGCGCATGAGTATGGTTCTGATCCTGCCGCTGTAGCTTTTGACGGAATTAAACATGCAGAGGCGCATAATGTGGATGTTGTTTTGATTGATACTGCTGGTCGTTTGCATTCAAATAAGGATTTGGTGAGAGAGATGGAGAAAATTGTCAGGATTGCTAAGCCAGATTTGAAGATTTTTATTGGTGAGAGTATTACTGGCAATGATTGTGTTACTCAAGCTAAAGAATTTAATGATTCTATTGGTATTGATGGTATTATTTTGGCGAAAGCTGATGTTGATGAGAAAGGCGGAGCAGCGATTTCTGTTTCATATGTTACGAAAAAGCCGATTTTGTATCTGGGTGTTGGTCAGAAAGCTTCGGATTTGGAAGAGTTTAACGTAGATCAATTGATGGAAAAGCTAGGGTTATGATTGAGTCTTTAGTTGGAGTTTGTTTTTTTGGGCTTATTTGGTTTATTTTGTTTTTCTTTAAAAGAAGTTTAAGAAAAGAAATGATCGTAATGAGTCTGTTTGCAGCGTTGTTAGGCCCTTTATCCGAATTTTTTTATGTTCGTGATTATTGGCGTCCAACGTATATTTTTTCTTTTTTAGGGGTGGGTGTTGAAGATGTTTTATTTGCTTTTTTTATCGGAGGAATTGCTGCGATAAGTTGTGAACTCTTTTGGGATAGGTCTGCGAAGAAAGAAAAGAGAGAATCAAAATGGGTGATTTTGTTAGGCGTAATTGGTCTAGTAATTTTAATGATATTAAATTTTGTCTTGAAAATAAATTCGATTTATGCTTCTTCTTTAGCTCTTTTAGGTGTAGGGGGTATTGTTTTGTTAAAAAGAAGAGATCTTGTAAAAAACGCGCTAATAAGTGGAATTGTAGTTTTACTTGTGATGTTTTTATTTTATCTTTGTTTCATTTCAATCTTCCCCAAGATTATTCAAGAGTGGTGGTTATTAGATAATATCAGTGGTATTCTTGTCTTTGGAATGCCTATAGAAGAATTGTTGTGGGGCTTCTCGTGGGGTTTTATGTATAGTCCTTTCTATAAATTTTGGAAGGGATTGTAGGAAAAGGATTATAAAGATTGTTCTGATGGATTTAGTGTATGGTTTTAGAGAAACTAAGTGAGTCGTTGAAAGGAACTTTGAGTAAGATAGCTCGTTCTATGTTTGTTGATGAAAAGCTAATTGGTGAGTTAGTGAAAGACATTCAAAGAGCTTTATTACAGGCAGATGTAAATGTAAAGTTGGTTTTTCAATTATCTAAAGATATTAAAGAGCGAGCGTTAAAAGAAAAAACTCCGCAGGGGCTAACTCAGAAAGAATATTTGGTAAAAATTGTGTATGAGGAGTTAGTAAAATTTTTAGGTGGTGAAGGAAGAAAGATAGAGGTTACAAAGAAACCCTTTAAGATTATGTTAGTGGGTCTCTATGGTTCTGGAAAAACCACGACATCGGGGAAGATAGCAAAATATTTTCAGAAGAGAGGGTTTAAGGTTGCTTTGATTGGTACTGATATTTGGCGCCCAGCAGCTTTAGATCAGTTAAAAATGTTGGGTAAGCAGATAAACATTCCTGTTTTTGGTTTGGAAAAAGAAAAAAACCCGATTAAAATTTATGAGACTTTTGAAAAAGAATTAAATGAGTTTGATGTTATTATTATTGATACTGCTGGAAGAGATGCTTTATCTGATGAACTAATAAAAGAGATAGAGGCTTTAAATAAAAAAGTAAATGCTGATGAAAGGTTTTTAGTAATTTCTGCGGATATTGGTCAGGCTGCACAAAAGCAAGCAGAACAGTTTCATACGTCGTGTCATATTACTGGTGTGATTGCGACAAAGATGGAAGGTACTGCTAAAGCGGGTGGTGCGTTGACTGCCTGCGCTGCTGCTCAGGCGCCGATGATTTTTATTGGTGTTGGTGAGAAAGTTGATGATCTTGAGCCTTTTAGTCCAAAAGGTTTTGTTTCTCGCTTATTGGGGATGGGAGATATTGAGTTATTGCTTGAGAAAGCAAAAGAAGTGATGAGTGAAGAGTCAGCGGAGGATATGAGTAAGAAATTTCTGAAAGGTGAGTTTAATTTTATTGATTTATATGAGCAGATGGAGTCTATGAGTAAAATGGGTCCTTTAAGTAAGCTTACTGAGCTCATTCCTGGTTTTGGGAATTTTAAGATTCCAAAAGAGATGGTTGAGGTTCAGCAAGAAAAACTCAAGAAATGGAAGTACATGTTGCAGTCGATGACTAAAGCAGAGCTTGAAGATCCCGAGATTTTAGATTCAGATAGGATTGAGAGAATCGCGAAGGGTTCTGGTGTTTCTGTAGGTGAAGTTAGAGAGTTATTAAAGCAGTATAGGCAGAGTAAAAAGATGATGAAGTTGATGAAAGGTCAAGATCCTGAAAAGTTGATGAAGAAGTTACAAGGTAAAGGTTTAAAATAAGATTTGTAAAAAAGAAGAGGGGTAGAGTTGTTTCCATTCGTTTGCCTGCGAATAGGTTAAAGTAAGATGATCTTTTGCTCTGGAGAGTGCAACGTAGAAGAGACGAAGCTCGCTATCTCTTTCTAGCGTAGAAAGTTCTTCTCGATAGTAAGGTAGGATTCCTTCATTGCAAGAAATTAAGTACACGTGTTCCCATTCCAATCCTTTTGCGCTATGGATAGTACTCAAAGTAATTTTATCCTTGTCTTTTTCTCTTTTTTCTAAATCGAGTAAGCTGTCTAAGAATTCTTGTATTCCTGGTTGTGAGAAGGAGTAGCCTTCGAAGAGTTCAGTTAAAACGTTAAGATTTTGGATTTTTTCTTTTGCTTTGGGAGGATCATTTTTGTACTTTCTGTTGATTTGTTCAGCATAATGGAATAGTCCAAAGAAGAGGGGGATTGGATTGTCTTTTGTGTTATCTAAGACTTTTTTGAGACTAGCTAGTTTATCTTTAGCGTTCGTACTTAACCCTAATTCCTTGCTATAAATAATTTCTAAGGGTGCAAGATCATATTTTCGCGCATATTCTTGAATATTTTTAATAGTCACTTGTCCTAATCCTTCAAGTAAGAGAGCTACGCGTTCAAAGTCGGGAAAAGAAGAAGGATTTACTTTAAGCTTTAAAAAAGAGAGGAGATCTTTGATTTCTTCGCGTTCAAAGAAGTTTCTTCCTTTTGCTAAATGACACGGAATTTTGTTTTTTAAGAATTCTCTTTCCAAGGTTTTTCCAATAGCATTTGTTCTAAAGAGTAAAGCGATTTTTTCTTTTTCTACATTTTTAGAAAGGAGGGTTTTGACTTCTTGGATAAGATAGTTTATTTCCTCTTCATTGGTATAGAAAGATTCGAGGTTGATCTCTTTTCCTTTTTCTCGAGTGCAAATCAATTCTTTTTCGATTTTTGATTTCATTGCTTTTATTGTTTTGTTTACTCCTTCTATAATCTGTTTTGTAGAGCGATAATTTTCTTTTAAGAGGATGGTGTTGTAGTGTTCATTGAATTTAAAAACTAAATCATTTGATGAGCCGCGCCATTCGTAGATGTTCTGGCAGTCATCTCCTATTAAACAGAGATTGTCTCTTTGTAAAAGATTAAGTATGCTCATTTGAACGTAATTAAGGTCTTGCGCTTCGTCTACCATAATAATTTTGAATTTGTCAGAGTAATATTGTTTTATTTCAGAATTATTTTGAAAGAGTTTGTAAGTCAAGAGTAAAATATCATCCAGGTCTAAAAGGTTATTTTTTTGTAAATGTTTCGCGTATTGGGTGTAAAGCAGAGGGATAAGATTTTTGAGCTCAGCGTCAATGTAAAGAATGGTGTCGTCGATAAGAAGTTCTTTAACTCCCGTTTGATCTTCAGTTTTAAGTTTAGGATCTAATGATTCTGGTAAAATTCCCCGGTTTTTGAATTTAGTGATGCTCGTAAGGAGGTAATGAACGTTATCTGCTTTAGAATCAAGAGAGTGCTCTTTTAAAAGATTTTTTGCTATTTTTGTTTTGTCTTCTTCGTCAATGAGTGTAAAATTTTCTTTATATCCTAAAAGAGAAGCGTGTTGTCTAAGTATCTTTAAAAACAAAGAGTGCATAGTTCCGATATAAGGAGAGACTTTGTCTGTTTTGTTTTTGATTTTCAAAATCATGTCTTTAGCCGCCTTATTGGTAAAGGTGGTCATCATAATTTCATTGGCAGAGTAATTGTGATTTGTAACAAGGTTGAGATAGCGTTCAACAATGGTTGTGGTTTTCCCTGTTCCTGCGCTTGCGAGAATGAGCAAGTTGCCATTGAGGGTGTTAACTGCTTTTTGTTGTGCTTGGTTAAGTAAAGTCATTGTTTTAATGCTTCTTCTAAAGTTTTGTTAGGTTTGAAGATTCCAGGATCAGGGCCAATGCGCTTTTTATCTATTTTTCTGCTTTTAATGAGAAGGGAAAGGAGATTATCACATTCCTCTTGATCTTTAAATTTAAGTGAGTTATTGTTTATTGCTAAATAAAAGAAGTCTCGGTTATCAAAGTGGCTGGAAGATCGATCTAGCTCGGAGAGAATAAGTTGTTCTTGTTTCTTCTTTTTTATTCTTTTGTTCATAATTCAAGAAAGATCAGTAAATTTATTAACTTTCTTTTCATAAGTTCTTGATGGATCTTATCGCGCAGGGTGCAGAAGCAAAGGTTTACAAAAAGGGTTCTACCTTAATTAAAGAGAGAGTTTCAAAATCCTATCGGGTAAAAGAGATTGATGAGAAGTTAAGGGTTCAAAGAACGCGTTTGGAGGCTAGAATTTTAGAAAAAGCAGCTAAAGCGATAAATGTTCCGAAAGTGAAGAAGGTGGATGAGCTTTCTGGAAAATTAGAATTAGAGTTTATAGAAGGAAATAAAATAAGTGAATGTTTAGATGCTTTAAGTAAGAAAGAGAGAAGCAAAGTGTGTGCTCAGATTGGAAAAGAGGTAGGGTTGTTACATTATTTGGATATTATTCACGGAGATTTGACAACTTCGAACATGATCTTATCTAAAAAGAAAGTGTTTTTGATAGATTTTGGGTTGAGTTTTGTTCATGCGAATGTAGAGCATAAAGCGGTGGATTTGCACTTGTTAAAGCAGGCCTTTGAGAGTAAGCATTGGAGGCATTTTGAATCAAGTTTGAAAGAAGTCTTTGCCGCGTATAAAAAAAATGCTAAAGACGCTCAAGCTGTTTTAAAAAGGCTAGAAGTAGTTGAGTTAAGGGGAAGATACAAAAGAAAGGGGAGTTAAGTTTTTTATAGGAATAGTTTTTACCATTTGGATGTCTGAAAGAAAATATGGCTTATTGCATCCTAAGCCTGCAAAATCTGTAGCAGATCTCGTTCTTAGACCTGGTTCTTTCATTGGAAACGCGCAGAGAGTGATTCGTATTGAGGAGAAATTGAATGGAGAATATGCGCTTGAGGATTTAATTGGGATGTATCTTGTTACAGGCCTTGTTGAAGCGACAAGACTCGCTTTGTATTTATATGTTCCTTATAAAATGCTTTCAGTCTAAATAAAAAGGCTTTTTAACTTTAAGATCTAAAAAATAGACATGAAAAGATCCTTAGAGGATTATTTCGTAACTTTTGATGATAATCATCTGACTAATTTAGTAAAGCTTATTTTCGTGCCTACTTCTTGTTTTGCTTTTACAAATGAAATGCGGTATTGGAGAGATTTTATTGGTGGAATTGATGGTTATCAAGGTTATCTTGTCGCGTCAGTTGGGGAAGCAATCCGTTTGGGGATTTACGCGACTCTCGCCTACAAGTTTTATGAAAATGCGCAAAACGTGTTATAAGTGAGAGCTAATTAAAAACAGAAGCTTTTAAAAGAAATCCAGTTCTCAGTTTAATTAGCCCCGCTAGGCACTTTGGTCATAGCCCCGTCGTCTAGCGGCCAAGGATAAGCTTACTTTTTAAGTAGGTTCCTTAAAGTGGCCTTTGGTAGGCAGAATGCTTTCCTAAAGAAAGCCATTGACCGCAGTTCAAATCTGCGCGGGGCTATATTATTCTCAAAAGATTTAAAAGAGACAGGTTTTTCTAATAAGAAGCACCGGGCGAAGTTAAAAGATCTACCTGTATTATAGCCCCGTCGAAGAGCTCTCTTGTTGAGGGTTCTGCGGAATCTAGCGGCCAAGGATATGGGACTCTGGATCCTATGACGGCAGTTAAGAGTTAGCCGAGTTCAAATCTGCCCGGGGCTATTTTACGAAGTCTAGCTGAAATGTTATATTTTTTAAAAAGAGTATATACGTTAGGCTTATATCTGATTTTATCTTTCTCATTTTATGTCTGAACAAAATGTAAACACGAATCCTGACTCAAACAGAACTGTTTTTGGAAAAAACGAGGAGCTTGCGCTTGCGCGTTATCAGCAAGTTTTTGATTTAGTTAATCAGGCAGACCCTGTTTTTAAAAAAGAATTTGCGCGGGATGTCAGTCAGTTAATTGGATTGTGTGCTAATTATAGTGATGCTCGAGAGCGTTTTGAAAAATTCAAGAAGTTATATGAAACGAATATGAATGCTCCGAATTTTTTGGTAAATTATGTTGCTGCTCAAAGAGAAATGGAAATTTTAGAGGAGTCGCTGGAGCACAATTTGACTTATGTGAATGGTGAATTAATCCGCGATCAAAATATCGGGACAAAGCTTCCTTTTGGGGGTGTCTACGACTCTAGCCTTGGGGGAATGGGTGAATGGGCGGTAATGTTAACAAAGGCTCTTTCGGTGAATACAGCGAAGACAGAACAGGCGTTAGAGATCTTAGCCGCTGAAGGTGAGGGAAGTAGGGGAAGAGTGTTAAGTCGCACATTCTATAAGGCAGTCGATCATTATAAAACAACTTTTGCTAAACAGGCTTCCATTCCTACAGGGGATGCGAGTCAGCAGTTGGAGGAAAATCCGATTACAACCGGGTATACTCATTTGAGACAGACTGCAGATCAGATTAATATGTATCTGGCTGAAAGAGGGGTTGAAGCTACTACTCGTATCGCGGCAGATAGGCCGTCATTGGAAAGGACGGTAACCGTTTTATATCATAAACGACATTAAACCTATTCGTTAGTAGAATGTTAAAACTATATGGCGAAGGTTTATAACTTATTTTTCTTTATAACTAGTATGGTGGGTGTAAGGGTGATTTTAAAAGAGGATCATGCGAAGGTAAAGAATTTACTTGATCAAGTAAAGGACACTCCCGCGCAAGAGTTAAGAGAAGCTCTTTTTTTAGAGATTAAGGAAGAGTTAGAACTGCATATGATTGTGGAAGAAGAATTTTTTTATCCGTTAATTAAAGAGAAGAAAATGTTTGAAGATAATGTCGCTGTTTTTGAAAGGGCGCATAATGAAATTAAGGGTCTTCTTGAAGAACTAAGCGCATTGGAAGTTGATTCAGAACAATTTTCAGAAAAATTAAAGAGTTTAAGAGAAAAAGTGGATATTTATCGCACTGAAGAGGAAAAAGTGGTGGATAAAGTAGACAAAGTGTTTTCTCAAGGCAGGTTAGAGCTTATAGGGGTGGAGATTTTATCTCGGAAGGTAGCTTTATTGAGGGAGTCTTATCTTTTTAGCGAAGAAAGTCCTGAGGGAGTCGAGGCGTAGGAACTTTTATAAAAGAAGCCTGTTTCCCATTTTCTGATGAATAAGCTGGTGAAAGCTCGCTTATCTCGGGAGATAAAAGAAAATGGCAAGAATGCATTCTAGGAAGAAAGGTCAGGCTGGTTCTAAAAGGCCTTCTAAGGAAAAAACTCAATCATGGTTAACGTATTCTGCTCAGGAAGTTGAGCAGTTAGTGTTAAAGCTGGGAAAGGCTGGAAATTCTTCAAGTAAAGTTGGAATTCTTTTAAGAGATGCGTATGGTATTCCAGATGTTGTGAAAGTGACTGGAAAGAAGATCATGCAGATTTTGAAAGAAGGAAAGCAAGCTCCAGAGTTGCCTGAGGATTTAATTCAATTGATTAAGAAGCAAACGTTATTAATCAAGCATATTGAAAAGAATAAAACTGATATGGCGAGTAGAAGAGGTTTGCTCTTGACTGAATCTAAGATAAGACGTTTAACAAAGTATTATCAGAGAAAAAAGGTTCTGCCCAAAGGATGGACTTATAGCGCTGAACAAGCGAAATTAATCGCTGGTTGAGTATGTGGGAAGAAATTAAGCACGTAGGTAAGAATTTCGCGCTAGCTTTGGATAAATCTGTTCAGATGCAGATTTTTGTTCAGAGAAGTGTGGACGGTATTGCTGCTGGTACGATTCTTTCCAAGGCCTTAGCAAGAAAGGATTTTAATTTTTCTCTTTCTTTTTTTCAAGGTAAAGATAGTTTCAGCTTAGACAGTTCAAAGGTTCATTTTTTTATTGGTGCTCCAGAGGCTCCAGAAAGTGCTTTTCTTCTTACAAATACCGTCTCAAGTAGTTCGGGAAAGGTTTTAGGTTTTCAAGAGTGTTCTCTTTCTGTTTTAGCGTATGGGGTTGCGCTAGGGTTGAGTGAGGACAATAAAGATTTGCTTTATCTTGCTTTATTACCCTATCTTGCTGGTAAGCAAGTTCCTCAAGAATTGCTCAAAGAAACTTCTTTTGAAAGCAAAGAAGGTATTGTTGGTATGGGTTCGGCGAGCCAGCCGATTCATAGGATGTTAGAGCTTTCCGTAGAGCCTTTTCTTCCGGGTGTGTCTGGTTCAGAAGATGGTGCGTTTTCTTTTTTAAGAGAATGTGGGATTAGCGCCAAAGAGAATGGCAAGTTTAGAAGTTTTTTAGAATTGTCTGAAGGAGAAGTAAAGGAGTTTATCCATCAACTACAAGTGAAAGTGCCTTCTTTTCAAATAAAACCAAGATCTATTCTTTTGTTAAAAGAAGAAGATTCGATAATCAAGGACTTGTATGGTCTGTACCTGTTAATTCAGGGGGTTTTAGAGGCGGGGAATCCTTCTTTGGCTGTTTCTGTATGTTTGTATCCTAAGAAGTTTAGGCATAAAGCGTATGATGTTTTCTTGCAAAATAGAAGAACGTTAATTAATGCTTTGCAATGGTTTTATTTAGGTTTGGTGTCTGGAAGTTTTCAAGAGAAACAGCAGGTTGTTGTGGTGAATGTTGGTTCTCGTTTGCCGGAATTATTGGAGGAAGATTTTGTAAAAGTCGCCTTAACTCAGTGTAATGCGTCTAAGATTGTGTTTTTCTTGTTTTCCTCTTTAGAAGGTCACGGAAGAGTGATTTTTGGTTCCAAAAATGAAAGTGTGAATTTGAAGAATGTTGTTTCTAAGGTTCAAGAGCTTGGTTGTCAGGTTCAAACGTTGTCCTCTTTATTTTCTTTTAGTATTCCTCCTGCACTGGAGGCTACGTTAAGTGAGGGTTTGCTTTCTTTAAGCCAGGAGGTATTAGCTGAAGAGCTCGTAAGAAGCTCATAGAAAGCTTTATTAAATCGCCATTTTTCCTTGTGGAAATGGTAGAAACTGTTGCTAAGCAAGAAAGTGCTCCTCAAGAGCAGGTAGCTCCTCAGGCTTCGAAGAAGATTAAGAAGAAGTGGGTGAGTTTGATTGCTCCTAAAGAATTTAATAATGCTTTTCTTGGAGAAACGTTTGTTGAAGAGCAAGAGCGTGCTGTTGGCAAAGTAGTGCATGTGAATTTGATGAATTTAGTGCATGATCCTAAGAAGCAGAATATGGTTGTTAGCTTTTCTGTGACTGATGTGAAGAATGCTCAGGCAAACACAATTCTTACTGGTTATGAGATTCCTCCTGCTCATGTGAAGAGATTGACAAAAAGGTCTAAAGCCAAAGTTGAGGATTCTTTTGAGTATGTTACGTCTGATAAGATTAAGATGAAGATTAAGACGATCTTAATGGTGAGATCTGAGACCGCTAAGTCTAAGCTTACGTTATTAAGGATCGAGTCTAGAAAGTTTTTAGCTGATGTTGTCGCTAAGGAAACATTTAACAATGTGATGAGAAATGTTGTCGCTGGTAATTTGCAGCGCGATTTGAAAGGCGCTATTAAGAAATATCATTCTCTTTCTGCGGTGGTTATTCGTGTTGCTCAGAAAGTTCCTAATCAGTAGATAATTGCTACAACCACTCCTTGAATTTGGTTTTCACGTATTTTTTCTGGATCTATTTCTTTGCTGTTATCTCCTTTGAGAATAAAGTAGGTTCCTTCTTGATCTTGATTCTTTGCTATGATTCTGTGGATGATTCTTGTGTTTTGGGTTTGGTAAAGGACAATGTCTCCTACTTCGAAATCTTTTTTTGGCTGAATTAAAGCGTTGCTATTTTTATTTAGAGTTGGTTCCATTGAGTGAGTATCTTCTATTTGGATTAAAGTTGCGTTTGTTAAATTAAGGAGGACTTTATCTGGATAGACTTTAATTGTTTCTTGGTTAACCGTATTGGTTGGTGAAAGAATTGCGTTTGTAGTTAAGTTGGGTAAACTTTGAAAGGTTTGGTGAAGAAACCATCCTAGGCAAAGGAAAAGGAGGAAAAAGAAGAGTAGAGAGAATTGTTTCATGGTAAGGAGAGTTTAGAAATCTATTTAAAGTTTGATAAGGGGGCTTCTTTAACGCCACCGTAGCTCAGACTGTTATCTAATTTTAGATGATGGGAGCAATGGTAGAGCAGCTGACTTGTAATCAGCAGGTCGGGAGTTCAAGTCTCCTCGGTGGCTCTTTACTTCTAGAACAAAGCCCTTCATCATAGGCTCTATGCTAAGGGTACTAAGCCACCGAGGAAGCATCTGCTGTGAGGAGAGGTTTGTTATTCTCTTTTGAAGATATAATTAAGGATAAACTCTAAACCCCCTAGCACTACTGACAAAAAAATAGAGGTTTTATTGTCTAAGGACAATTGGTTGCGAATAATCCAAAGAGTAGTTGCAGTAATTAAGAGAACCATCACGAATTTTCTGTTTTTTTCTATAAAAAACACGATTTTAGAAAGCCTTTTAAAAAAATTTCCAGGCACAAAATTTTCTCTAAAAAATAAAAAAGAGATTACCCAGTTACTAGTAGCTAAAAAACTCATGACCACCATTAGAATTCCAAAAACTGAAAATAAAATTAATTTGATAATCAAAGTCCAGTTACTTTTTCCAGTAAAATAAAGTCCTAACCCCCCAATCGCAAACAAAAAACTCCAAACAATTACGTTTTCAAGAATAGATATTCTTTCTTTTAACTTATAAAAAGGAGAACTCTCTAATAATACAATATACTCTTCTTCATTTTTATTTTTAAGATCGTTTAATCTTTTTTTGAGCTCATTGATTCCAGTTTTGCTCACCTGGATATAAGGTACTTGTAATTTAGATTTAACTACCCACCCCTTCTTTTCCATAATTTTTAACAAACAATGAAAATCTTGTTCGGAAATCTCTAAATAGGGAGGTTTAATTTGATGATAAAGGACAGTTGGATCTAAACCATATGGGCTTATCCCTCCATCTAAAGTCATTAAAATCCAATTTTCAATCTTTTCAATAGACATATTTTTAAGAAGGAGGACTCTTTATTAAAACTTACTTTTATTTAATCACTTCTCAGCAGCAGAGATGAAATTATATATCTCGAATTCTTTAAAAAAGTATGAAAACATTCAATTATTTTTGTGTAAAAAAGAACCTATCCTTAAAGCATCGACTTCCTCGGTGGCTTAATCTAGCTTTTCTATTCTAATAATTCTTATAAATCTTGAGGGTTTGTAGTTTGAATGGAAGAGCGTTTAGAACAGCCTGAGCTTTCTTCAGAGATTGTGACTGTTGTTTTTGTTGATATTGTGGATTATACGAATAAAACGAATCATTTGAACAGGCATTTGTTTATTGAATTGCATAATGCTTTTGATAGGATTTGTATTTCTTTATGTAAAAAGTATGGTGGTTCTGTGATTAAAAAGATTGGTGATGCTTTTTTATTTGCTTTCAAATCCCCTACGAATGCTATTTTGTGTGGGATCCATTTGCAGAATAGTTTTGAGAGTTATAATAAAGAGCAGAAACCTCACGAACCGATTAAGATTAGAGTGGCAATTCATACCGGAGAAGTAATTTTAAGAGAGGGAGATATCTATGGTGATGCTGTGAATATTGCTGCAAGGATTGAGGGTGTTGCTGGTCCGAATGAGATTGTGTTCAGTGGTGCTGTTTTTTTGGCGATGAATAAAAATGAGATTCCTTTTGTGCATGTTGGATTGTTTAAGTTAAAGGGGGTGAGTCAGCCTGTGAGGCTTTTTCGTGTGAAGGGTCATTATGATCGTATTTTGAGAAGGAAGAAGGTTTTAAGGAAAAGGTATAGGTTAGTTAAGCGTGTTATTATTACTATTATGGTCTTAAGTATTGTTGGAATAAGTGCTTATTTGATTTTGCCTTCTATTGGTTTTGTGTGGTAGTTTAAGAGAAGTTTTGGATGCTGAGATTGTAAAGTTTTGATTGACTCCTTCTTCCTCTGGTTGTGCTAATATCGGGTAGTAACTTCCTGTGATATTGCTGCTAATTAAGTTCAGAGTGAGGTTAGTGTTCCTAAGAGTGCTTGTGAGGGATCTATCGTGTCTGTGCTTTAGCTAATAAGAAGAGAAGAGTTAAAATTTTCTTCTTGTTGGTTTACAATGAGGGTATAGATTTAAAGATTGTTAAGAGTAATTTTCCTTATTATTCAGAAACGGTTAAAGTATAAAGTTGTGATCTACTCAAGTTTGCGTTTGTTGCCGTAATATTAATGGTATAGTCTCCTGCTTGGTTGATATTAGCAACGGTAAGAGTAGAAGTAAAATCGGGGTTTGAAGCAGAAGGTATGAATGTGCAGTCTCCTGGACATCCTTCTGTGTTTAAGGTGACTTGCTCGCTTGTTCCTGAAAGAAGATTTGCGCTTACGTCTACTGAAGCGACGTTTTGTTCAAGTGAGATTGTATCCGAGCTCTGATTTAAAGTTAAATCGAAATCAAAGGGAGCTTGTGTTTCTTCTACAGTTAAAGTATATGTTGCAGATTTACTGATGTTTTCATTGCTTGCGGTTAGATTGATCTGATACGTTCCAGGTGGAATCGTTGGATTTGGTTCTACTCTGAAAAGCGAAGTAAAGTTAGGGATTCCTAGAGGGGAGCTAAAGGAGCAGCTTGCGCCTGAGGGGCATCCTGAGAAGCTTAGGACAATGTTTTGGGTGATTCCTGAAAGCAAGGTAAGGAAGGTTGTGACGATTGAAGGTTGTTCTTCTGTTATTGTTTCGCTGCTTTGATTGACATCTAGATTAAAATCAAAAGCTGCAGGAGCGACGGTTGTGATTGGTTCGTCAAAGTGTACTGCCCAGTTGTAAAGTGGATTTCCGTATTGGCTCGGTGTGTTGTCGCTGTCTCTTAAGTTTCCACGTGCGGAAGTGCTGATAAAAGCACCTGGCAAGACATTCGCTGCTCTATATGCGTATTGGAAGCGTTGATTTGTTCCGTTTGGTATTTGATCTAAAGTAACCTGTACTGTGTCTGGTGAGATAATCTCCACTTTGGTGATGTTGATTTTTCTTCCTCCAGTATCATTATAAGTAAATCCGTAGTTTGTTTGGTATAAAACTAAGGCAGTATCAAAGACAAGTGGTGGTGAAGGTACATGGAATTTGGCTGTAATTATTTTTCCTTCTCTGGTTATTGTTTCTGGCATGAGTGGTTTCCAGTCTTCGTGGTTAAGTAAGACTTTTGTCATAACTTTTCCATAGTATTCTCCTAGTTGTCGATAGCTTACGTTAATCAAGTGTACTGTGTCTTTGTAAGTAAGGAAGTAATTTGGTCCGACTAAGTAGATTTTTCCTGGATTATGTTTTGCTGCTTCAAGTTGAGCGCGTGGTGAGGGGGGCATGCCTCCTTTGCTAAAGGAGCTGATTTGATCGATGAAGAAAGGAATGGTTTCATTTTGTCCGGTGATTGTGTTAATGTCTGTTTCATAGTCGTGTTGCCATTCAACAAGGTTTGCTTCATAGTCTGGGTTAAATCTATCATCTTCTCCGTGGAGAACAGCAATTGCTAAGAATCGATAATGTTGTTCCAAGTCTGATACACCCCAGCTTGCGTTTTTAACTTCGCTAAGACTATTTTGATAGGTTTGCGTTCCTTTTTTTATGACCGTATATTTTGATCCACCTAGCGCGCTTCGAGTAACGATCATGTTATAATCTTTGTTAGGGGTGGATCCTGTGATGAAGTTTCCCATTGCACTGTCAATACTTTCTGTAGTTGATTCTTTAAGCGGGATAAGTGGAAGATGAGGGTAGGTAGGGTAGTACCAAAGCATTTTGTTGTTATAAGGTTGGGTTGTGGTAAGTGCAGGAACTCCTTGTGCGCCTAAAGCTAAACTCTGTCCTGTAACAAGGATGTGATTGAAGTAGATTTTTTTGGGTGTAAGGGTGATTGTTTCTGATGCAGGTCCAGCGCCAATACTGTTTACTGCGCGTACTCGAAATTGGTAAGGTACATCATTATCCAGTCCTGTAATATTTGCGGTTTTGAGGGTGCTTACTGGATCGTTATATACCGTAAACTCTGCTCCATCTCTGCTGTATTCTATTTGATAGTCTCTTATAGGGCTTCCTCCTTGGGTGGTGGGAGTGGTCCAGAAGAGTTTAACTTTTTGATCAAAAACGCTTCCATTTAAGAAGAGTGGTTCGGAGGGGGTTAGTGCTAAAGTCGGATTTACTGAGAAGCTTTGTGGATCAGTAAAAGGTCCTAAAACTTTTCCGCCTACTTCTGTCCAACTATAAGTAAGATCGTTAGAGGGAATGCTTCCGTAAGTATCTAAAATTCTCCAGGTGAAATTAAAAATGTACTGATTTGGTTGAATTGTAACTGAGCTTTCATTTGCAAGAAGTTCAACATATTGATTACCATAAGAACTGTATTCCTTAAATCCTTTTGTAGGGGTCCATTGGAAGTATCCTCGAAAAGGTTTAGTTGGAGTATTTTTGAAATTAACAAGGAAACTCATTCCTTGGATGTTGCTAAGTTCTCCTTTATTGAGTACAAAGACCGCGCTTTGTTGGTCTTGTCCTGTTGAGACAAGATCTTGTTTTGCAAGGGTAAGACTGTTAAAGCTTGAATAAAGGGAAGGGGCTAAAACTGTTTGAAAACTTGTGTTTGTTTCTGTTAAGGCTACAGTTCTTCCGCTGCTTTCGTGCCAATAGTAAGAGAGAGGGTTAGTTGTATATGCTCCTTGGGTTGGGCTGATGGTCCAGGCAAAAGTGACGCTCGTCGTGTTTGTTTCGTTAGAATCTATTTTTTGAGAAAGTGATTTTACCGGTTCAATACTTGCGCTTCCATAGCCAGCTAGTTCTACAAATCCTGCGGAAGTCCAACGTAAATATCCTCTTGGAGAATTTTTATTGATCATTAATCTTATTTCATTAATCCCTGCAAGCTCTTGGGGAGTTGCGCATTGAATGGTAAGAGTGGCCTGTTGGGCATCATTGTCATCGGTTAAGATTTGGGGCTTTGATACAGATAGAGAAGTGTAGGTGCAGGTCGCTGAAACAATACTTATAACAAATAAAAATGAGAGCGATAAAAACAATAAAAATCGAAAGATTTTCAAATTCATCCAGTGAGGGGAAAATATTCTTTTATAAAGATTTCCCTGTTTGAGTAGGTGGATCAGGTTATGTTATTTACTTTTGAGGGGTTTATGGAAGGATTTTAAATAAAAACCTTTAAAATCTCTGGTCTTTTGTCAGCTTTTTGTGGGCTCATGGTCTAGTGGCTATGACACAACCTTGACGTTCTCTTCGGAGATCAAAATGGTTGTAGTCGCAGGTTCGAGTCCTGCTGGGCCCATTTTTTTTAATAAGTTTTATAATATTTTTCTCTTTACTTTTTTCCATGAAAAAATCTTTACTTGCCTTAAGCCTTGTGAGTTTGCTTCAAGCCTGCCATCCAGTAAAAAATCCAGTGGTTAATTTAGAATGTGGGAATACTGCCTATCAGAAAACAGAAAAAAGAGAAGGAGAGTCTGTTTTTGATTTTGCTACTCGTTTTTGCCAAGTTTTTGGTGCTGGAAATTACAGTAGGGGCGCGTTGTGTCATCCGATATTAGCGGAAATTAATTGTAATCTAGAAAATCAAGTGAGCTCTTTTAAGATTTATGAAAGGCCAAAAGAAGTTTGTTATACTCGTCCTGAAGAAGCGTGTTATTCACTTGTTTTTTGATAAATTTTAAAGCGTAATAATCGTTATATTTATATACCATTAAAGTGGTTTTTTACGAATGGGGAAAAGGGGGCAGGTAACTGTTTTCGTAGTGTTAGGTTTAATTATTCTTATTCTTGCAGGTTCATTTCTTGCGTACCGTTATTTTGTTATAAATTCTAGTTTAGAGAGTACAAGACAAGAGTTGAGTAGAGTTCCGAGTCAGTTTCAGCCTGTTGCTGCTTATTTGGATGAGTGTACCCAAACTGTGGCGAGTGATGCATTGACTTTTGTAGGTTCAAGGGCGGGATATTTTACATTGCCGACAGACCCGCTTCCTCCTTCTTCTATTAATCCTCTGCAAAGAAATTTAGAAGTTCTTCCAAATACGGATTTGAAAGTTCCTTTGTGGTTTAGAGAATCTAGTAATGGTATTCAAGAAGTGAATGTTCCTTCAAAAGCAGATGTGGAGAAAAATCTAGCGTTGTATGTAACAACTCACTTTCCAGAGTGTCTTGACAATTTATCTTCTTTTCAAGAAGAAGGGTATCAAATAATTTCTTCAGCCACTCAAGTAAATTCAAAAGTAACTGTAACTAAAGATGCCGTGGATGTTGTTGTTTCCTTTCCGATGCAAGTTTCTTTCAAAGGAGCTAATTTTAAGTTGGATGGTTCTCTTGCTCATGTAGAGACGCAGTTCGGAGATTTATACAATTCCGCGGTCGAGATGTTAACAACTGAAAATCAAGGATTTTTCTTAGAAAATAAAACATTAGATATGCTTGTTGCGTATGATAAGGAGGTTCCGTATTCTGGTTCTGATCTTTCTTGTTCAGAAACAGTTTGGTCAAAAACAGAAGTAATTAAAAGATTCAAAGCGATTCTTTTTGAAAATACTGCTGCGATTCATGTGGTCGGTACAGATTTTAGTTTAGATAATGAAGGTCAAAAATATTTATTGTTTGATGCTTTAAAGAGTAAGCGGTCTGATGTTTCTATAAACTTAAGATATAATCCTTCGTGGCCTACGCTTGTGGATATTAGTCCTTCGCAAGGGGATGTTTTAAGATCAGATCCTATAACCAAGAATACGGGCGGATTATTAACAACGATTTTATCTTCTTACTTTTGTTTGAACGATCATCATTTTATTTATACGATAAAATATCCTGTTTTAATTTCGTTGACAGATAAGAATGGTTTTGTGTTCCAGTATGCTACAGAGGTAATTATTGATAGAAATCTTGCCAGAGAAAATAGGATTGTTCCCTTAGATATTCCAGATACTCGTTCTTTATTATGCGAGAATGCGGCTAGTCCTCTAACGATCAATACCTATTCTTTGGATCAGAATGAAGAACTTGTTCCTTTGAGTGGTGCTGATGTTTCGTTTAAGTGTTTCCCTGACACGTGTCCTTTGAAGGCTGTTGGGCAGGCGGCAAATAAGATGCAAGTTCTTGCTCCTCCTTGTGTGAATGGGGTTGTAGAAGTTTCCAAAAAGAATTTTTTCAATGGTAAATCTGTTGTATCTACGAATACAGCTGAAGTACAAAATCTCAACATTGTTCTTGAGCCTTTGTATGAGAAGCATGTTCAAGTAAAAGTAATTGATAAGAAAACTGGTGAAATACGTGATCCGTTTAGTTCAGAATTAATCTCTTTTAGTTTCAAGCATCAGAACGCGCGGTATAATGAATACTTCACGTATCAGAGCGAAGGTGCCTCTTGTGAGTTAGAGGATACGTGTGGTCCTGGTTTAGAATGTAAGAGGGGCGCATGCGTGTATCCTAGTTGTGAATCTAAAGAAGATTGTTCTCTAAATCAAGAGTGTGTCTCTAAAAAATGCGCTCCGATTAATACGATTCATTTGCTTGCGGGTGATTATGCTGTCGAGTCTTTCGTTTCTCGTACAAGTACGTGGCCGATTCAAACGCAAAAGAAAACGGTGCAAAACTGCGTACAGACCACTGCAGATGGAGTGTTGGGTCTTTTCTTCACAAAAGAAAAATGTTTCACGACAGAGATTCCTTCCGTTGATTTTAAGAACGCGCTTGTGGGTGGAGGGAATTTCAATGTTACATTTGAGCGTAGTGCTTTAGCTTCAAAGAACGTTTTAACGTTGTATGTTCTTGCTGATGCCACTCCTGCGGATCTAGAAGGTTTTGCTAATATTCAGACAGATTTAAGTATCAATAAAGATAATCCGAACTTTAGGTATCCTCAGCTATGAAAAAAAGTAGTGTGATTGCAGTGTTTTGTATGGTTTTGATAGTGACTCTTCCTTTGGTTGTTGCTCAAAGCCAATATTCTTCCTCTTCACAAAGTCTTCTTCCAGGATATCAACCTAATGAGGTTGCTTTTTTTCAGCAGCCTTCTTCTTTGGCTGATTTGCTTGGTGGTGCTTTTAGTCAGGCTCTTGGAACTGAGCAAGATCTTGGAGAGGCGTTAGTTATTTACGCTGCGACTCCTGATCCTCCTTTTATTCGTGCTTCTGCTTTGGAGCAGCAGCCTTTGCCGATTTACATTCCTTTGAGAGCAACTGATTTTGGTTCGATTTTAGGAAAGGTTTCTGAGGATCCTTCGCAGCGTGATCCTTTTACGGGTTTTACTTCTTTGCCTCCTGTAAAAAGAATGGTTGTGAAGTTAAATAGGACAAATCCTTTTGTGAACACAATAAAGTATATTCCTCCTGAGTCTGGATTTTCGAAAGATAATATGGGTTATCTTGTTGTTGTTTTAAACAGGTTAAGAAATGAAACGAGTTTACCTACTGCTCGTAGTCAGCAGACAAGTGTGTTTAATAATTCTCTTCCGCAGGATGTTGTGCCTAATTTAGGCGCAGATACTCCTGTGATTGACTTGGATTTGACTGCTGAGATTTATTTGAATTTGCAAGAGAGTTCTTTGACAAATTTAGGTCAGAGGGATCTTGTTTTAAAACCAGAATCAGAAAATGATTTTTTGAAAAAATCTTCTAAAGAGGAGAATGCGTTTTATAATGATCGTGCGTATGTACGCGCTTCTGCGATTGGTCAAGATAGGGTTACGTTAAATGTTTATAATAAGGATTTGTTGCCTTTGACCTTTTTTTCTGCGCCAAATGCTCCTGCTGGATCAAAGGTTGCTTCTGTCTCCTTAACCACCAATCAAGTATCTAGTCCTGTAAGACTAGGTATTAGTTCCAATCCGTTGCAAGATAGTGTTGTGTTTAAATTAAACAATGTTGTGCTTCCGGCAAATAGTGTTTCTTATCAATTAAGTACGTCTTCTCAAACATTTGAAAGGGAAGCGAATGAAGGTTCCTTCTTGTATCCTGGTTCTCATTGGCAGATTATAAGTGTTAAAAAAAATGAAAGAGACGCGACTGCTGAGCAAGTGAGAAAGCAAGGTTTTACTCTAGATAGTGCTTCGCGTAAAAAGGTAGAGCAAGCTCAGCCGGGTGATATTAAGATTGTTTCTTATCAAGTATTTTTGAAAAATAGCGCTACCGGTGAGTCTCGTTCTTTGGAAAGAGAGGTGGTTACAGGTAGTACGTTTAATTTTGATTTTCCTCCTCTTGATGACGCGACTGCGTTAGCGTTAGAAGAGATGTATTGTCCTTCAGCGTTACAAAAGACTGCCAATGAAGATTATGGGTGTGCTGCTGTAAGAAGCTTTAAGCAAGTGATTAATGATTACCCCGCGAGCGCTGAGGCGAAAAGTGCGTATGGGCAATTAGTTGATGTGTACGATAATGATCTAATTAGTAATCCTGCTTGTAAGGTTATTGGTAAAGATCAAGTTTTAGATGAGGATAAATGTAGTTTGTTTTTGGATGATATGTTTTCGCTTGCGTATTATTATGCGTCGAAAGTGAAGGTTTCTAATCCTGTTTTATTGCAAAAGTTAAGAGATGGATTTGGGGGAAAAGGTGGTTTTGAGTTTTTGGAAGATGAAGGTATTGGTTTTCAAGTAAAAAATGTAAAAATTGCGACAAATGATGATAAGGGCAAGTTTTCTCTTTCTGTGAATAGAAATCCTCTGGTTATGTTGCAAGTGGGTAATACTATTCCAAATTTGGTGGGAACGACAACGAAAGGAGATTTGTTTAAGTTTATTGTGCGTCAGATTAATCAGAATTCTGTTTTGGTGGAGAAAAAGAAAGTTGCGGATATTAATCTGCCTGTTGATGAAAAGAGTGTTTCTTTTGGTTCTTTAACTTTAATTTCTGGTCAGAATAATGTTTTATTAAAAAAAGGTGAAGAAAATCAGCAAGATGAAAATGTTTTATTAGATATTGGTTCTATTGAAGTAAATACGAGGGCTTCTATCTCTATTATTCCTGGTGCGAATCGAGGATTAGCTCGTTCTTCGTTTAGAGTGCATATTCCTATTGAGCCTCGTCCTTTTCCAAATCTTGGTGAAACGTTGAAAGGTCATATTAATGCGACAAGAAAATTGGTTGCGGATCTTGATTCTGTAATTACAAAGATGGATACAGTGGTAAAGTCTTGGAAGAAATTATGTATTATTACCTTTGCTTTTGTAACCTTGAAAAGTTCGTTTTTAGGTGGAACAACAAGAACGCTCGCAAGAAGAGGTGTTGCTCAAGTCTACAAAAAGGATTGTGCTACTCAAGTAGCTGCGACTAAATTTAGAAGTGTTGATGATTGTCTTGCAAGCAGAACAGATGAGTTAAGTAAGGATGTTGATGCGAATCAAAAAGCGATTGAGGCTGTACAGAGTCAGCTTAGCAAAGAGACCCCTGATCATCTGAAGATGTGCGGAGATGTTCCTTTCCAAGAGGCGCGTTTACTTGGAGCAACAATTCAAGATTGCCAAGAGTATTTACGTTTGAAAGCTTTAAAATCTGAGCAAACGAGTGATTTGTTAAAAATAGAAGCAGACAAAAGTTTAACTGATTTAAAGTTTGAGCAGAAGAAAGATCTTATTAGTCAAGCTTCGAAAGCTTATGAAGATAATAAAGATAAGTTGCCTTTCAAAGGAGATGACGCTGCTCAAAAAGGTATGCAGTATTACGCGAATTTGTTTGAGCAGGAGCAGCAAAAGAAGACGCCGATTCGTGAAGATGTGATTAATGTGCCTTCTTTGATTCCAAATGGAAAAGATACTGCTATTGCTATTCTAAATCCGGTCTTTGATCCTCAGACAAAGCAAATAAATCCTGATTCTATTAAGCCTACTGAGCTTAAACAGATTACTCAGTTGCAGTTTAAGATTTATGATGAAGGCGCTGATGAGGTTGTTAAGCAGGCAACAGTAAATTGTCTGCAAAATGTGAATTCGCAAGTCGCAGCTAAAAATACTCCTGCATACACGTTGCCTTGTGTTCAGAAGAGGTTGAACGCGTTAAATGTTCCTGATCCTTCTGGTTTGTATGTTAACCCAGTTTTTATTGGTGCTGCGAATCAGATAAGTGCGGATGCTGCTGTTGCGAGTGCTTTAAGTAATTATAAGGATCAGTTGTTAGTTGATCAAGGAAGTCTAGCAAAGAAAGGCGCTTTACCAAAGGCAAGTTTGTTTAAAGTTTATTCTTCTCCGATTGTTCCTCGTGGAAACGAATTGAAGAGTTTAGATTATGCTTATTTACAAGAAGGCGCAACTCCAGGCGGTCTTGTCGCGCAATATAATCCTGAGTCTGGAAAAACATTCTGTTATCCTACTGGTAAAAACGGAGAGTATATTTTAGTCTTGGAAAGATATCCTGAGAATGGAAGAGTGAGAACGTTTAGAGCGATGAATGTTGGGTTGAATGGGGTGATGGAGTGTGGTGGCTCTGGTGATGATGTTCTTGCGGATAAGGGAGACGAGTCTACGCTAAACTTACCTGAAAATGCGAAGTTAAAGAATGATTACCTTTCTATTGTTGAGCGTGCTCCTACATGCAAGAAAGATGGGGATCAAGCTGGTTTTGTTTTTAATACTAAGGGAAATAAGATTCCTGTTGTTTGTAGTATGAAGCAGTCTTTATTGAACGCTGCGTTGAGTAATCCTAAGTGTGTGGATGTAATGGAGCCTGAAGATTGTAAGATTTTGTTTAATGTGTGTGATCCTGTGATGTGCCCTGCTTCTAGGTGTAATTTAGGTGGAAGGTATCAAGTTCCGGATGTCATCCAGTCTGGTATTGTTGGTTCTTTATTCTTGTGCGCTCCAAATATTAAGCAGGGTGTTGTTGTTCCAGTATGTTTGACTGGTGTGCTTGCCGGTTTAAAGAATATTAAGAGTTTGCTTGAAAGTTATGCTGATTGTTTGGAAGCGAATTTGAAAGATGGAAAGAATGTCGGCTTCTGCGATTATATTAGGAGTGTTGGTGTGTGTGAGTTAGTTTGGAGAGAGTCAACAAGTTTACTTGGAATTAAAGGTGGAGTGATTGATTACTTGTCGGATAAAGTCTTTTCTGAGCCTGAAGGTGGAGCAGAGTATTTAACGTTCCAGAATTCGTTGCAAAACGTTGGTTCTTCGTTTAATTATTTTACGACTGAATATTCGAATACGTACGTTGCCGCACTGAAAGGTTCTTCTACTGCTGAGGTTGGTTCTCAGATTTGTAGGCTTGGAGTGTATGGCAGGTTGCCTACTGCTGGTGAAGTGTTAGATAAATTATCTGAGCCTGAAGATCCCCCTCAATTCTTTGCGTTGTTAGATGAAGCTCCGTATACGCAGACTGTTGGCGAGTCTCCTCTTGCGCTAAATGTTCCTGCGAGTGCTAAAGAGCTTTCATTGTATAAAGTGTTTTATCATATCTATGCTGGAACTGGCTATGCGCAAGATCAAGCTGTTTTTGCAGAGCCGTTGAATCCTGCGACAAATCAGCCAAATAAAGCTGTAACGTACTCTGTTGTTTTAAGAAATAGGGAAGCGGGGTTACCAGATGTGTACATGACTTCGGAAGGAGAGTTTTTACAGAATCAAGCGACGATTGCGCGCGGTCAGTACGCTCAAAAAACAGTACAAAAGGTGGCGGTTCCTGGTTATAATGAGGTGTGTATTGTTTTGAATGGTAAGGAAGCGTGTGGTTTTGGAAAAGTAAGTTCTTCTTTTTCTTTGAATTATTTGAATGATCGTCTTGTTGAGTCTGATAGTAAGAAAAAGATTACTTCTAGCGAGCAGTGTGTTCCAAATGTTCCGACAAGTGGGGTTGCTTTAGGTAGTTTAGCTACCCCTGAGAAGTATGGTGTTACCAGTACGGGAATAAGTAGGGTTTGTAATCCTACGCCTCCGACAGCTGATCTTTCTAGATGGGCAGATGTAGGTTCTTGTGGAAAGGATAAGAATGGGATTGATCGTGGAACATGTTGGCTTGATAAAAATTCTGTGCGCGTTCAAGATCTTGAGGCAAAGAAAGAGATTAATGTTGCTTTGAAACAATCTGGTTTAGCTGAAAGTGAAAAATCAAAAGTTCTTTCTAGTGAGGACAGTGTAAAGAAGTTGTCTGAATTAAATACAAAGAGAGATAGCATTCTTGCTCAGTTGAGAGCTGCAGTGCAAAGATTGGCAGGTGCTCTATGAAGAAAGCAGTTTTACCTTTAATATTCCTTCTTTTTATTTCTCTTGTAGTTGCTCAGTCTGATATTTGTGATAAACAGAATGTGAAGTGTTTAGAGAAAGATCCTGCGAGTGTTACATTAATTAATGATTTTCGTTCTTTAGAGTATGGTCAACTTGCTACGTTTTCTAGTGATAATGATGTTTCTGCTAAAGCGTTGTACGATCAAGCTTCTGGTTTTAAGGACATTGCTCTTTTGAAAAGGCAGTATGAAGGTGTTGTTCACTCTAATAAGAAAGTAAGCCAAGTATTAAACGCTTTTTCTGAGAATGTTTTAAGCGCTCATAAAGATTCTTCAGGTAATATAAGATTTGATTTTTTTGTCTCTTCTGCTGATGCTGCAACGTATGTCCTTAATTGGAATAATCAGGTGGTTGCGCAGGCGACAGAGAACGATCTTCAAGGGAACAGTATTGTTTTTCTAGTAAGTGCTGACGAATTGCAAAAGGCAGGTGTAACAAGTCTCGATATTTCTGAATTTTCTAAGTTTAGTGTTTCAAAGGGAGATGAGCAAGGAAAGGTGTTTGCTCGTTATGGGGTGAGTAGTGTTTCTGTTCCTTCTCCTTTAATTTCTGCGGCTACGGTGGATCGTATTCCTGCAGATTCAATAAGTATTGGCTACGATCCTGCCAAACTTGCTCTTGAGATAAGCATTGCTCCTAATCAAGTCGGTTCAACAGCTCATTTGTTAATTGATGATCAGGATATTCAGCTTAATGGTGGGATTGGTGTTGATGGGAAGTTTAAGGCAAAGGTGGACCTTTCCTATCCGAATCAGATAAAATTAAAAGATGCGTTAATGAAAGATAGTTCTTTACTTTTCAGTGCGAAAATTAAGACAACTGACGCAACATTTACTCCTTCCGAGATTTATGTTACTGCTCCTAGACTTTTAGAATCGTCTGGAGTGATTCCTGTTGTTATTGCTCCTACTCCGCCTACAGCGCCTGAAAAGAAAGTGCAAGCTGAGCAAGTAGGGATTATTGATTTGACAAATACTGAAGAGTTAAAGCAGCAAGCAATTACAGCTTGTGCTCAAGAAGCTTTGGGAATTGAGTTAAGTAAACCCAATTCGAAACAGGTGGAAGTTATTCAGCAAAGAATGACGTCTGTTCAACCAGGTGCTTCTGATACGTTGGTTAATTTAGTTCGATCTGCTACAAATGATCCTTCAGAGCAGGTAACTTTAGCAGGTATTATGTCCAAAGAGTCGCTAGCGAAGGTCGATATTGGTGACAGTTCTGCTGGAGCGCGTGGAGTGATGCAGTTTATTTCTCTTTCTGCTGTTGAGATGAAAGTTCCCTATAAGGATTCGTATGGCGATCGTTGTGCGAACAAAGCTGCTGCAAAAGTTACTGGACAGTGCGCATTATGTCTTCCTTCTGGATGTAATAATGGTGATGCTCGAAAGCAGCCGGATATAGAGATTGCTTCAGCGAATGTATTATTACAACAAAAGAAAAAAAGTTTACAAAAATGTATTAAAGATAGTACTCAAGGAAAGAATATTGTTGTTCCTCCAGAGGATTTATTTAAGTTTACCATTGCTGCTTACAATAGGGGTGAAGGAAATATTTGTCATGATATTGAACGGGTAATTAGTCAAGGTTCTCAAAAAGATGCTTCAAAAGTAACCTGGGAAGATGTTGCGGCCTTGCAATTATTTCCAAGTCAGACACGTTGTTATGTTCCTGCAGTAATCTTTTTTATGTCTGCGCATAGAAATTTATTTAATGTAGAAACTATTGGTGTTTCAAAAGAAACTGTATCCACTCAGTTAGGATGTGCTGATTGTGGTTTAGATAACCAATGCAGTGCAGATGATTGTCGTCAAAGAGGGTGTATTGTTGTTTCTAAGATTATTGGTTCTTCTTGTGCAGATAAGCCTGCGGAGGTGGTTACTCCAACACCAAATCAAGATCCTTGTAATGCTTGTGGAAAAGAGTGGACTGCTTTTTGTAATAAAAAGAATTGTGATGAAATTAAGAGTTTGTTAGAATCTCAAGGAATCGGATCTTGCACATATACGCCTGGAGTAGTTGATAGTATTTTTGGTGGTTCTTGTTCTTCAGCTGTAACAGCAAATCCTTTAGTGGGTGGTTGTACGAATGTGGACCGATCGAAAAAGATCTTTCCGCTCAGAAGTGTGCAGGTAACTTCTTGTTATGGAAAACGGATTTTAAAGGGAAGTGAGCAATGGCATCCGGGTATTGATTTTAATGCGCCTATAGGAACAGATGTTTTGGCGGTTGATGAGGGCACGGTTTCAAAGATTTGTGTGGGTAGTGCTAAGACTGATTGTGGTGGTTACGGGTACTATGTGAGAATCAAGCACCCTGATGGAAGTATTAGTCAATATAATCATCTTTCGCAGTCCTCAGTTTCTAACGGAGAAAATGTCAAACAAGGACAGGTTATTGCAAAAAGTGGAAATACGGGCGATGTTACAGGTCCCCATTTACATTTCAATATTTATTGTAGTGAACAGGATCTAAATGCGGGTCAGGATTATAAGTTAGATCCATTTTATTATTTACCTGACATTCCTTTAGCGAAAATTAATCAAAATGCGTGTAGGCTTTCTCCGATCTTTAATCAGATTTACGCGGTTAATCCTCAATCTCCGCAAGTTTTAGCAGCGCAGCCTCTTGCAAATGAACCAAGTGATGACGCTCATCCTGCTGATTTGAATGTAGAAATTCATCCTCAAGAAGTATATTTAGTGTGGTCTGAAGGAGAGTTCGAACCTCCAACGCTCGTGCCACAGTTAACAAGTAAGCCGGTTGTAGGTACAAGATATTTAGCTGATGCTTCTGATGGTTTTTATGTTGAGCAAGTTTCAAAAGACGGAATTTCGCTTTCGTTGTTTTCTACAGATGAGCAGGGTGTGGTCAATCAGGTACAGCCTTTAGCTTTTGCTAATCTGGTAAAAGCTTCTTTGAATGGTGCAGAATATGATTTTGTTCCTGTTGAGGAAAATAAGTTGTATGTGCAGCCAGAGGTAAAGCATGTGTTTGTTGCGAGTACTATTGAGCCTGGTTTTCCAGTGAGAGTAGTTGATCTAACTCAGAATTCAAAGATTACTGGCGCTGTTATTACTGAGCATTCTGAAAAAGATATTCCGGAAGTATTTGTATTTAAGCATGGAGAATCAAGAGAGGTAAATGCGATTAATTATGTTGTGTTGCATCATACTGGCACGTTTAGTGCTCAAGATACGATGAAAGTGCTCTCAAAGAGAGGGCTTTCTGTGCATTATGTTTTGGATAAGGATGGCGCTTTATACCGACTTGTTCCAGAAGAGGAAATCGCGTGGCATGCAGCTGGAAGAAATGCTGATTCTATTGGTATTGAGATTGTGAATACGGGTAATGCTGAGGATAAGTATACGCAAGAGCAGTATAGGGTGATTAGTGTTCTTTTAGATTATTGGGCAAAGACGTATCCGAATTTTAAGAAAGATAATGAGCATGTGTTAGCGCATTATGAGGTTTCTAGTCAGAAGTGGGATCCTTCTCCTAATTTTGATTGGAGTCAGATTGGGTTAGAAGGGCACGCTTTGGCGAGTTCTGATCAAGTTCCAAAAGGGGCAGGGTATGCATAAGAATTTTATTCTAGATCTTATTTTTACGGTTTTATTGATTTCTCTTCTTATTTTTGTAAGAACAGAATCTAAAAGTTATTTTCAGCAAGTTCAGGGCTTTTCAGAAGATATTGCACATATTGAGAATGGGCTGTCTTCGAATGAGTTTACAGAGCAAGATACGTTAAACGCAGACCAAACGTTAACAAGTTTGAATAAGATCTTAACAAAATCTATTTTTTTAAATGTTCTTCTTCTACCTTTAGTTATTTTTTTGTTGTGGGTTGTCTTTCAAGGTCTGATTTGGAGGTCTTTAACAAAGATGAGCTTAAGCAAATTTGCTTTAATTTCAATTATTCCAGTAGTTCTTTTCTTTTCTTTAATTTTATATTTTTTAGAATATGTTTCTTTTGTTTTTTTTAAAGATACAACTGCTTCTTTAGTGGTTCTAATCTTAATGGTTCTCTTATTATTCATTGTCAATTATTTTTATTTAATCCTTGTTTTAAAACCAAATCTAAAAATGAAAGAAATTTTTAAAATAGCTAAGACTAAATTCTCTAAATTAATTGTTCCTTATTTAATTTTAAGTCTAACTGCCTTTATCTATTTAATTTTAGGCGTTTTAATTTTTATTTTTAGTTATGTTGGTACTTCTTTCATCATTCCGGCTTTACTTTTAGCGCTTCTTTTAATTCTCTTGCAGTACGAAAGAAAGTGGTTGCTTAAGCTAGCTTTTTAAGAAGCAAAGCGCTAAGAAAGATTTATATAGAAGTTTATACATTGTATAAACATGGAGATAGAAAGTAAAATCAGAAAGTGGGGAAATTCGTACGGGGTAATCCTTCCAAAGCAGTTTCTCGAATCAGAACACTTGCAAGAGGAAGATGTAGTAAAGATTAATGTTACTGCTAAAAAAGCGGATATTGCTAAACTCCGAGGGTTATGGAAGTTTAAGCGTCCAATTAAAGAAATCATGAAAGAAATCAAGGAAGGATATGAGTAGTGTCCGAATTTTTTTATGATAGTTATGCGATTATAGAATTTATAAATAATAATCCTAGATTTGTCCGCTACTTTACTGAAAATGGGGGTGTGACTACGTTATACAATGTCTTAGAAGTTTATTATGCGATTATAAAAGAAGGTGGTGCTCATGAAGCAAAGAAAGTGCTGGAGTTATTAAGGCCGATAATTGTATATCCTGATATAAGTTATGTTGAAGAGTCTATGAAGTTTAGGTTGGAGAATAAAGAAAAAAAGTTATCCTACGCTGATTGTTTGGGGTATATAATCGCTAAAAGGAAGAAAATAAAATTTCTTACTGGAGATGAGGGGTTTAGACATTTAGCCAACGTGGAATTTGTTAAGGCAAATGAGATCTAAATGATCGATTATTTTTTGTTGCTTAAGCTAGTTCTTTAAGAATTTAGAGTTTTGAGCGAGTTTGAGCTAGTTCTTCTTGAGTAAGTACAAAGTTTTTCCCGTAAGAATCGTCAGAAAGAGTTTTCCAAAGTCCAGTGCAACTTCGAAAGAAACGCTGTGCTCTATTATAATAAGCTGAATCTAAGGCAAGATAGGCTTTGGGATTAAAGTTTTTCTTTATTTTATCTTCATGTTTTCCTTCGCTAAAGGCATTAAAAAGAGATTTTGTTCCTTTGATTAATCCCAAAACAAGCTGAAAATTGTATTCATCAAATGCGGAAGTTAATGTTTTTTGGTATTCTCGTAGAGTAGAGACTGTTTTAAATTCTTTGAACCATCTTCTTTGAAGGTCTTCTATCATTTCCGCAGGAAATCCTTGCTGAGTGAGAAGTCCATTTTTTGAGGCGTAATAAATATGGGGTTGAGTGGCTTGTGCGATCACGAGTTCTAGAAATTCAAGGTGGAGTAGCGTCTTTTGACGATTGTGTACTATTGAAGGAATTTGAGCGTAAGAGGTGATAGGAGAAGGAAGGGTAGCGTGAAAAAGTGGTGTTTCTGCCAAAAGCAGATCCTGGAGAGCAAGATCTGTAAGAAGTGTGTCTTTAAAATCTCTTGTAAGTTCGTGAAGGTTTTTTATTTTTTCTTTGTCTGCTTCTCCATAAAATAAATAATCTGAAAGTTCTCCCATAAAAAAGTGAGAGAAGAAAAGTTTATTAGAGTTCTCTTAACTTAATTAGCGATGGGAGTATCCTTGCCAGCAATAGGGTCTACGTTTTCCTTGGACGATTTCTGTGCATGTTCTTTGGAGGTTGTTTGCTGCTTGTAGGTAATGAAAAGGTTTAATTAATCTCATTTGTTTAAGTGGTTTGATGGTTCGTTTGTTGTTGACGTCTGCGGGTTTAGTTAATGCTAAGTTGGTTCAAGAATTTTTAGATCTTTTGGAAAAGCCTGTTTCTGGGGTTAAGGTTGTGTTGGTTCCTACTGCTTCGAGAAGTAAGGAGGAGTTAGAGTATGTTGAGGAGTCAAAGGAAGAATTGAAGTCTTTAGGTGTTAAAGAGGTTAAAACCTTGAATTTAGATAAGAAAATAAGTTATGAAGAGTTAAAAGGGTATGATTGTGTGTATGTATGTGGTGGGAATACTTTTTATTTGTTGAAGAAAGTGAGGGAGAGTGGTTTTGATAAGGTTTTAGAACGGTTTCTCAAAGAGAATAAATTGTATGTTGGTGTGAGTGCGGGAAGTATTCTTGCTGGTCCGAGTATTGAGATTGCGGGTTGGGGTAGTGAAGGGGATCAGAATGATGTTCATTTGAAAGAGTTAGCAGGGTTGAATTTTACAAAAATTGCAGTATATCCTCATTTTAAAGAAAAACTTAAAGGGGAAGTGGAAGAATTCAAGAAAAAAGTAAAATACAAAGTAATCTCTTTAACTGATGAGCAAGCTTTACTTGTTAAAGCCCAATCAGAAAAAATTATTCGGTAAGTTATTTTTGCTGCTTCTAGGTAGGAAAGGTTTTTATAAGATAAATTGGATGGAAGGGTATGGTTTCAAAGAGAGAGGTTGATCGTTTTGTTGAGAGTCAGCAGAGTATTCAGTTTTATGAGAAGATTAGGGTTGCTTTGAAGAATGTTTTGTTAAAGTTGTCTGATAAGGAGTTTAATGATCTTACGAAAGGTTTAGTGGTTATGGCTATTCATGAGGGTGTTTTGGGGCAGGTGATGCATTTTAAACCTAAAGAGAACTTAAGAGTAATGCAGTTAACGTTTCCTAAAAAGGTTCCTTTAGATGTTTTGGAGTTTGTGATTGCGCACGAGTTAGGTCATGTTGCTCAGAAGAGGAATTGGGAGAAATCTGACGGATCAAATTTAGAAGCTGATGCTGACAAGAGAGCAGCAGAATGGGGTTTTAAGAAAACCAAAAAAATTGAAAAGTGGATGAAGAGTTATGCTAAAAATTTCTAGTGCGTGGGATAAGAAGTATAGAGAGAATCCTTTGAATCAGCCTTTTCATCCTGTTGTTAAGAGTGAGCTTGATGATTTTATTAAACTTTTAAAGAAGGGTTATTTTATATTGGATCTTGGGTGCGGTATTGGGGATAAGGCAGAATATTTGGGGAAGAAGGGTTTTGTTGTTTCAGGTGTTGATTCTTCTAAATCTGCGATAGCTTATGGGAAGGAGCATTTCAAAAAGGTAAAGCTGTATGAAAGAAGTGTTTTAAAGACAGGTTTTACGGATAAGAGTTTTGATGCTGTTGTTTCTATTGCTGTTTTTCATTGTTTAGAAGCTAAAGATCGAATAAAATATGTCGAAGAAGTAGAAAGAATACTTAAGTTTAAAGGATTATTGTTTCAATTGGTATTGTCAAGTAAGGATGAGCATGCTCGTAAAGGAGAGTTGATTGAAGAAAATACTTACTTAAGAGATTCTGGTGTACTTTTTCATCTTTTTACCAAAGCCGAGATTAAAGGATATTTTAAGAATTTTAAAGTAATCAATTTTAAGGAACACGTGGGTGAAGCTGAAGGAAAGAAAAACGCAGTTTATACAATGATCCTTCAAAAAAAGTAATGCGGAGGACACGCGCACTAATGTTTAACGAATGCGTCTGTGGGTTGTGTCTTTCTTGTGCTAATTAATAATTTAATAAGAAAAGTAGTATTTTAAGTCATCTTCGTCACTTAGAAGCAGCAAGATTTTTAGGGTTCTTTTTTTATGTGTTTTTTTACTGCTTCGAGTGTGGGGTTGAAGCAGGCTTGGCTGAATGAGATGATGTCTTCTACTTCTGCTAGTGTGGGTGCGTATCCGTAGTAGTTGATGTTGTGTCGTAGTCTTCGTAAGTTTTCGAGGAGTTGGAGTGGTCGTGTGGTGTTTATTTTTAGTTTGAAAAGTTCGTTGATTGCTTCGATGTGGTCGTGTGCTTCTTTGCCTTCAGAGATGAGGAGTGCGTCTCCGAGCATGCGGAAGGATTCGTAGATGTTTCTTATGATTGTTGCTGCTGATTGTTCGTTTATTTGGAGGGTGAGTGTGAAGGTCATGTCTCTGTGTGCTGCTTCGATGATGCTCAGGGCGTTTTTTTGGTCTGGTCTTTTGTAGCGTTGGATCATGGTCGTACTTCGAGGAGTCCTTCTAAGAGTATTCCATTAGCGATGTTGGTGAAGAGGTTTAAGTCTATTTTGTTTCTTGAGAAGATGTGTACGTTGACTGGTATGTTTTTTCTGTAGCTGAATTGTTGGAGTATTCCCAATGGGTGGATGATGAGGTCTTTATTATTCAGTGTTTCTACTGCGATGTCAATATCGCTTGTGTCTATGTCGTCTCCTTTTCTGTAGCTTCCGAAAAGGATGATTGCTCTGCTGCTTGGGATTATTTTGTGGATTTCTTCTAAGATTCCTGATTCGTAGATTCTTGTGAGGTTGTGTCCTATTTTTTTGGTGATGTTGTAAGTGTGTTTTTGGTTGCAGGAGATTTGCCAGAGTTTACCTAGGGATTTTTGGATAAGGAAACCTTCTTGCGTGAGTTGTGTGACGATCCTATTGGCTGTAGTTTTGGAGATTTGGAGTTGTTTAGCTAGGTCGCTTAGACTGATTTCTCTTGTTGGGTAAGAAAAAAACCAGTTTAAGGTTTTATTATAAGCATCTGTAAGTTCTTGTTCTGGAGGGGAGCGTATTTTATGATCTTTCTTCATAATTTTATAAAGTTAAAGAAGTATATAAACTTTTTGGAAACCAAATGGTAACCTAAGAAACCAAATGAACTTTTATAAAACCATAGTTCTAGGGGTATAAATGTTAGTATCTAATGAGTAGTAACAAATAGTAAGATTTAAATATGCCTTATCCTTCTAATTCTTGATTAAAATGCTGGAAAATTTATTAAAAAAAGGAGTACTTGTAGGTGCTTTAAGTTTAAGTGCTTGTACTGCAAGTACTGAAACTTTGAATGAATATCCTTTGTTAGATGTAGGAAGTAAGGATATTGGGATCAGTGACGTCCAATCTTCTGATGTAAGCTCTCTAGACGGAGCTTTGGATGCTTCTATTTCTGATGTTCAGGTTTTAGATGCAAGTTCTGTTGATGCGAGTATTCCTGCTTCGTGTGAACAGGTGCGTTTTTCTGATGGCAAATATAATTTGAGTGATTTTCCTTATCCGTTTAAATTTCCTTTGAATGAAGATTCTTTAAAAATTATTATTGGTACAAATGATCCTGTTGAAGCGAACATTGCTGCTGCAGATGCGGTTTATTTATTGGGTACTCCGGATACTTTAGAGTTAAGCAATGCTTTCTATGATGATCATGGAAGGGGAATTTATCTTGAAGATGTAATTGATTCTGATAGTGCAGATTTAAGAGTAGTTCAGGAGGGAGTTGGGGATGTTTTTCAGATTAATTTAGGTGAGGCTTATGAAAGGGAAGGATTGTATCTAACTCCTCTTGGGATTACTGATAATCCTGGTTCTAAAAATGATTCGGTAACTCTCGAAATTAGATCGAGTATTCCTACTAGAGCTTATTTAGACACTGAAGTTCCTGATCTAAACGCACAACAAGCAATTATTGTAGGAATGATTGAAAGCAATAATGCTGTAAGAAGATATCTTAATTCTTCTATTGATTCTACTTGTCTTGAACCTAATACTGCTTATATTGGTTCTAAAATGATGGATAATGGTCCTGTAATTATGGTCATTGCTTCAGATCCAATTCTCCTTAAATCCGCAGGAAGAATATTAAAGGACGCAACACAGTTCAGATTAGCTAATCACTCTGCAGTAAAAATAAAAGGTACTGAAGAAACAGGAATAACAATAGAACCTTTAGAAGATTATAATCCTTAGTAATTTTTAGAAATTTGTCTTTGGTCACTTGTTGTTAATGGGTGGCGAAATGGTTAAATAAGGATTTGGCGAAATATTATTTGCATTATGCTTATGCTCCACCTATTCTTAAGGTTCTTCCTAAGCATTATTTAAAAGCTTCAGGAAATCCCCAGACCTTTGGAACAGCAATAGACGATCCGCCAGAATACAAAGAACAACTTGAAAAAATAAGCAAGGACATTAAAGAAGAAAAAAGAAAACAGTTAGCAAATTTAGATGTTGCAAGAATCTTACCGTTTATATAAAAATTGCATAATAAATTTTAAGTTCTGAAAAATCGGAAACGCATTCACTTAAAAGACGCATGCGGGGAACAGGATTCGAACCTGCGAAGGCACTAAGCCATCAGGTATCTTCAGTGATGGTTCGTAAGAACTCGCCACAGCCGCCTAAGCTAAATCTTTTAGTTCTTTATACAAAGAAGCTAAAATCTGATCCATTTGGCCACTCTGGAATCCCCGCATTTAACTTGTTAGAAAAACTGTTGATTTATAAGAGTTTGGCTTTTAAAAAAGATTTATATAATCTGAAATTTAAGTTAAAGAAATGTCTGTCAAATTTTTAATTATTGGAGATTTACACGGGAATAGACCTAAGATCTATTTCAAAAATTTTGATGCGATTATTGCTCCTGGTGATTTTTGTTCTGACAAGTATGAAAGAGAATTGTGGAATAAATACATGAAATCCGAGTGGAGTAAACCTGCGGAGAAAAGGTTAAGTTTTGAAAAATTTGTTAAAGAAAAGTTAGGTATTAACAAATCGCAATTAAAAGAATTTTCAAAAAAGTCTTTAGGGGTTGGCAGAGAAATTTTAGAGTATCTTAATTCTTTTAATAAGCCGGTTTTTATCATTCCTGGAAATTGGGATCAGAGTTATCCTATAGATGAAAATAAAGAAAAAAAGAGTGCGAAAGCAGAGATAATAAGAAGACACGTTCTCTTTTCAGGAAAAAATACTAATCAAAAGTTGATAAGGGGTCTGAAAAATGTTAAAGACTGTCAGTTTAATAGTTTTAATTTTAAAGGATATAACCTTCTTGGTTATGGGTTAAATCAGATTCCAGAACTTCCTGAAAAACGAAAGTTTATGTACAAAACTGGAAAAAAGAGGTTTAGTGAAAAAGATTGGGCGCAAGTAAAGGCGTCTTATAGGAATTTATTTAATCAGTTAAAAAAAGTTTATCTTAAGGCTTCTAAAAAAACACCTTTAATTTTTCTTTCTCATAATATGCCTTATAATACTAAGTTTGATAAGATTATAAAGCCTGGAACTCCGGTACATGGGAAACATTATGGGTCAAAAATTGCAAGAGATTTTATTTTAAAGTACAGGCCTTTGGTGTGTGTTGGGGGTCACATGCATGAGTATTTTGGAAAAATTAAACTAGGGAAAACGATTGTGATTAATGGTGGTTTTGGTTCAAAGGTTAATACTTTGTTAGAACTGGAAGAAAATAAAATAAAATCTCTTAAGTTTTATGGTGCAAAAATATCAAGATAGTTTTATATATGTATTTTATTTTAAGTAAGTGTGATCTTTGGAGGGAAAATGGAAACCTTAACTGAAAAAATAGGATTTGTAGAGAATAGTGTCTGTTCTGAAGAATTATTTGATTTTCAAAAAGATTTTTTAAGAACAGTGTATGCTTAGGTTTAGATTGGATTCAAAATCCATTTAAACCTGTTTATCTAAAAGGGAAGGATGGATCCCGACATTCAAGCGTTCTTAAGAGAGATTTTGGAAAAGCAGAGTAGTATTGAGAATCAGATTAATTTAATTATCAAACAAATAGGGGATAGTGAACTAAAAAACGAATTAAAGACGATTCATGTTAAGGTAGAGTTAATTAGGCAACAATTAAAGGTAATAGAAGATTCTGTAAAGAAATAATTATTTAGTGTATTCTTGTTTATCAACGTCATTTAATATTGCTTCAATTAGTTTATCAGCTTCTTTTCTTTCGCCTTTAATTTCAGCTTTCAAAGCTTTTTCTGCTTTAGTGTAATCCATCTCGTTCATTGAAAGAAGTTCCATAGAAAATTCTAAAGATTTGCGTCTTAGGCCTTTATTGTCGATGTTAAGGATGTAAGAAAGAATTGCTTTTAGTTCTAAGAGTAAAGATTTATTCACGTTTTTTCATCCTTTTGGTTTCTCCTTTCCATTGGGTTTGCCATGAATACCTGCGTAGCTTAGCTGTCTTTCCAAAACCGCAAGAACTACACGCGTGATTTCGTACGTGATAGCTTCTTTTTCCACAGCGTCTGCAAGGTATAACAAGTTTGCTTTTCTTGCCCTTTGGGCCCATTGCAGGTGTTCCTTTGGTCATGGTATTAAGCTAGAGAAATAAAGACGATTGTGTCTCCTCGAATAAAGACTGTTCCTAGTTTTCTTTTAACTTCTCCGTCTACTTTTTCTTCACAATTCTCAAGAACAGTGTTGACGTGAATATCAAATGATTTTAATTTTCCTACGAGTTGTTTATTGTTTTTAAGTTCTACAATTGCGTTTTTACCGCGTGCTTCGTTTAAAGCGTCTAATGGTCTTGTTTCCATAATCTAAAACCCTCGTTTATTGGCTTTGAGCCTTTTATTTAAATCTTTCTGTGGTTGTTAGTGTGTTTTGAAAACAGTCTTTCTGAAGGCAAGGAGTGTGTTGGTAGCTTTCTCTATCCTCTCTTTCATCTCTGGAATGGTTCGGGGTGGATTTTTACTGAGGGAAAGAAAAGCAGCAAGTGCTTGTTGATAGTGTTCGTGAATATTTTCGTCCCATCTTACTTTTCGTAATCTATCGTGAAGTGAGTAAATGGTGGTGAGGAATTGTTTATGAATTGGTTCGAGTTGTTTTTGAAAGGAAGTGTAGTGCTCTGGTTCAAAAGGGAGGGTCTCTATGGTTCGTTGGATATTTTCTTGAAGGCTTTTTTGTTGTTTGATTAGGTTTTTAGTGCTTGTGCTCGGGCGCGATCTTTCAAGTTCTTGGAGATTCCTTGCTGAAAGCGCGAGTTGGCGGTTAGATTCTTTTTTAAGACTGAGGGCAAGATTCTTTAAATAATCAGACTGTTGGCTTAAAATTGCAAGAAGAATGTCAAATTGTTCTCCAAGGCTTTTTGGAATGACGTTCATTACTTAATTCTGTAAAAAGAAATTTATAAAGCTAGTGGCAGAGGCTAAGCAAAAGTTATTTAAAGAGGCTTCTTTTTCCTCTGAGAATGGCAATTACACAAAGTCGCTCAAAAAGAAAATCAACTGGTGGGCGCTATAAGTCTGCTACTAAGAAGCTTGCTCAATTTGGAAGTCTTCCTACGTATACTCTTCTTGGTGAAGAGTCTAAGAAGCAGAAGCGTGCGCGTGGTGGCGCGATAAAGCAAATCCTTTTTAGGTGTAATAAAGCAAATGTGTATAATCCGGCTACCAAAAAATCTTCTCTTGTTGATATTAAGAATGTTGTTGATAATCCTGCGAACAGAAATTTTGTGAGGAGAAATATTATTACCCAAGGTGCTTTTATTGAGACTGCTTTAGGAAAAGCAAGAGTTACTTCTAGGCCTGGTCAAGCAGGTTTTGTGAATGCTGTTTTAGTAAAATAAGTTATTCTTCTTCGTCTGTTTCTTCTACTTTAGGTTGTTTTTTAGAAATTCTTTTCTGTTTTGGTTTTTCTTCTGCGTTTTCTTCTTTTTTTGGTTCTACTGGTGGCGGGCGAGCTTGTGGTTCTTTAGCTTTCTCTCGTGGACCCAGAATAATGATAATAATTAAAAGGATAATAATGGCTGCGATGAAGTATTTAAGATAAGGATCTTTCTGAGAGGACGTTGTAGGTGGAAGGCTGGAGTTTGCGGAAACTGCTTTTCTATTTTTCAGGTCTTGGGCGTTTACTTTTTGGATGAGGGGTACTGTGAATTTAAGAACAGCATATTGGAGTTTTTTGTCAGGATTCGAATGGAAAATTTGATTTTCTAAGTAGACAACGGGCGTTTTGTCTAAGATTTGGATTTGTGTTGGTTGTCCTCCGAAGACAAGGAGGAAGTCTTTGGGAGTGCCGTTAGTGTTTACGCTTACGGTGACTAGTCCATCGCTGTTAATAGTTTTAATCATAAAAATGTTTGTGCTTTCGCCGATGTGAAGGGTAAGTGTGTTTCCTTCGTAGACTTTTATTTTGGTATAACTGTAGTCTTCAAGTTGGAACGTGTAGTTTTCTCCAGGTGTAAGTTCAACGCTATGTTCGTCTAAAACTTTTGCTGCTTGGACTGTTGTTAAAATGATAAAAAAAGCGAGTAAAATTGTCAGACCTTTTGTGTTCATAACTTGCTAGAAATTGGCTCTTTATTTAAGCATTTCTCCACTAGAATGGAGGTATCAAATTGGCTTTATATGCCCTGTTTTTAGCTAAAAAGGGGTTTTAAGCCTGAAGGAGAATTTTAGAAAGGTTTATATAGGGAGGGGCCTACTCGTATATAAAGGTTTTTATGAAGTTATTGAGGGGTGGTATCTTCATTAGGGGGTAAGAATGCCAGTCGAATATTCAAAGAAATGTCCAGAATGCGGAGGGTCAAACCTTGTACTTCAGAAAGATAGAGGGGAGGCTGTCTGCAGTGATTGCGGTCTTGTTATCGAAGAAAAGATGATTGACTTCGGTCAAGAATGGAGAGAGTTCAGTGAAGATCAAGCTTCTAAGCGTAGAAGGACAGGTGCTCCTTTAACGTATACTAAATTTGACAAAGGTCTTGGTACTGATATTGGTCAGAAAGGAGATATTTATCAATTAAGTGCTAAAGGCAAAAATAAATTCTTCAGATTAAGAAAATGGCAGCATAGAATTTCTACTGCTATTGAAAGAAATCTTAAGTTAGCTTTAGCTGAACTTAAAAGAGTTTCTTCTTATTTGAAACTTCCAAAATCTGTTGAAGAGGAAGCTTCTAGAATTTATACAATGGCTGTTCAGAGAGGTTTAGTCAGAGGTCGTTCTATGGAGTCTGTTGTTGCAGGTTCGTTGTATGCTTCTTGTAGAAGACACGAAGTTCCTAGAACGCTAGATGAATTATCTGAAGCTTCTGGTATTGATAAGAAAGAAGTGGGAAGAACGTACAGGTTTATCACAAGAGAGTTAGGAATTAGGATCTTACCGAGTAATCCAATTGATTATTTGCCAAGATTTGTTTCAGCTTTGAAGTTATCTGCTGAAACGCAGTCTAAAGCGATCGATATTTTAAATAAAGCTCGTGAAGCTGAGCTAACCTCTGGTCGTGGACCAACCGGTATTGCTGCTGCTTCTTTGTATGTTGCTGCTTTGATGAACAACGAAAAGCGTACGCAAAGGGAAGTTGCTGATGTTGCTGGTGTGACTGAGGTTACAATCAGAAACAGGTATAAAGAACTCTTGAAAGAACTTAATTTGAAAGATAAAATTAAGAAGAAGATTAAAGAACTTGGGTTAGAAGAGGAAGATTTAGAATAGATTTTCCGGTTTTTGATCCAAAACTCTTATTAATCATTAAATTTTTCTTTTTTCTATGGATTTGTTAGCTTGTTTAACTACCGGAAAAGGAACATGGGGTCATGTTTCTCGTTTGATTAGCGATAAAGAATGGGATACTATTTATCTTATTACTAATGATTTTGGGAAAGAAAATTTTACTGCTCCAAAGAAAGCGAATTTTGTTCTTGTTGATGCAAGGAGGGGGACTGAGGAGTTAAGAGAGGATATTGTAAATCAGCTTAAAGGTTTTTTAAAAGGTACAGAAGTTGGAGTGAATCTTGTTTCTGGTACTGGAAAAGAGCATATGGCGTTGATTTCTGCGTGTTTGCAGATGGGCGTTGGTGTTCGTTTTTTTGCTTTGACTAAAGAAGGTGTTAAAGAAGTCTAGAAATCTTTATTAATGCGTTTTTTTAAAAAAGAAGGATGGTGAAAAAGGGTTTTGCTAAAGTTGCGTTAGCTTTGAGTCTTGCGGCAGCGAATATTTCTTCTTTTGCTTCAGATGTTAAAGTTCAAAGTGGGATGAATGAAAATCAGTTTAAAAAAGAATTAGAAGAGCAGCTTTCTAAGGTTATTAAAGACAAAAAAGAATTAAAAGACAGTGTAGAAGATTTGTTTGAGCTTTTTTATTCTTTAGAGCAAATGCGTGAA
>CAZCCK010000005.1:0-62706 GCA_964497265.1 Candidatus Woesearchaeota archaeon
TCCATCCCCATTTTTTTATTTTTTAAAGTTTTCTAACCAGTCCTTTTCTTATATTTTTTGTTCTTCTAAAGCAAATGGAAAAGTATTATGGTAGAAAAAAAGTAGCTGCAAAGATTTTAGACTACGTTTTCCCTTTGTTAGATACTTACAATTCTTTTGATGAATCTCAAAAGTTAGCAAAGGAGTTTAAGGAAGATTCGAGGTTAACGATTGCAGAGTATTTGGATGCTTCTGCAAAAAAGCATAGACATTTAATGAATGCGGCAAAGTTTGCGGATAGTGCTGATCGAGTGACGAGTTTGTGTGGGTTAGTGGCGGAATCTTTCTTATCGCCTACTTTTGCTGGTGCTTTGGTTGTGAATGGTGTTGAAGAGGGGATTGAATTAGCGTGTAAGGTTCCTTTTTTTGTGTATGCGTTCAAAGCAGATCCGATAAAAGCAGCCTATCTTCTTGTCCAAGAGATAGCAACATCTTCTATTCCGGTCTTAGGGGATTTATACGATTTAACAAATAAGTACATGGAAGTAGCTTATCAAATCGTAAGGGAAGATGCGAAAGAGAGCTTAAAGAAGAGAAATAGCGTTACCACTTGACAATAGACACATCAAGAAACCTTTAAATAATAGTATTTGTTCGCTTCTTTGAACCATAAGGGGGTTTTTACAAAATGATGAAGAAAGTTGCATTAATGAGTCTTATCTTAGTAATTTTGTCTTTGTTTCCAAATATTGCTTTAGCGCAGAGCCATAGTGTTACAATTTTGCCTGTGAATCCTACTGAAAATGACACTCTTAATTGTTTTTTAGATGGTGCTCAGCCATTAACTGATGGTTTAGATGGTACGTATCAATACTTATGGAGAATTAATCCTCAAACTTCTCAGGATGTTGTTGTAAATGATCCTACCTTGCCTGCTGGAACAGCAACTGCCGGTCAGATCGTTTCTTGTGAAGTTCATCTTGTTAAAGTAAATCAACTTGATCCTCGTCATCCTTTAGATCAGATTTTGGGAAGCGCGATCGCTCGAGTTGTTGGCGCTCAAGTTCAAGAGCCAGGCGGCGTCTTACCGGTAACAATTACGCCTGAAAATCCTCATGATAATGATGATCTTACTTGTCATGTTGACGATGGAAGTCAAGATGCTACGTTTACCTTTTTTTGGTCTTTAAACGGCGGTTCTGCAATTCAGCAAGGGTTGGGCCAGAATGTTTTTAGTAAAGATCTAACCTCTGAAAATGACATTGTTCGTTGTGAGGCGAGACTTATTATTGAGCCTATCTTAAATCAATTCATTGGTGCTACCTCTGTTACGATTCTTCCTATGACAATGAATCATGCGCCGCTAGTAAGATTCCTTGCTCCGGCGGATGGTGCTTCTTTTAATACAAATGATGTTATTCATTTCCAAGCGAGAGCTGATGATGACGATCATGATATTGTTTCTTGGGCTTGGGATTTTGGAGATGGTCAGACGAGTACTGTGAGTGAGACTGTTGATCATGCTTACGCAAATCCTGGTTCCAAAACTGTTACTGTAAGGGTGACTGATGCTACTGGGTTAACGGGCAGTGCTTCAATCACGCTGAATGTTAATGGAATGGCAACAGGTCATCAAATTCAGTTGTTAAATACGTATAGTGATTCTTTTTTTAGTAGTCCAAGTCAGAGTTTTTTAAGAACAACGCCGATGTATGTCTTATTTACCGTTGTTGATGCAAGTGGTGCTGGAATTTCGAATGTGGATATTCACGCTTCTTTGGAAGACGTGGCTACTGGCGCGCATTTACTTGATTTGACTCCTTATACTGGTTTTCTTGGCGAAAGAGAAACTGGTATGCCTTCGATGTTAGAAATTACGAACGGTCAGCATGCAAGAATTTGTATGGCTAGTATGTGTACTGGTGGTCCGGATGGGACGTATTATTATGAGATTCCTTCAATTCCGATTACTGATGATGTGCTCGGATTAAAGACGGTTCATATTGAAGCTGAAGGGAGAACGCTTAGCGCCCAAGTGCAGGTAACTATTTTGAATAATGCGCCTCAGATTACCCAAAGCATTAGTAACATCAACTTGGATCCTGGTCAGTCTACAACCATCGATTTACATGCGAGTGATGTTGAAGATGCAACAAGTGAGTTAGTATGGTCTGCGCAAATGGGCAGTCACGAGACAATTTCATTTGATCAAATGATGCATAAAGCTACAATAACTGCTGGATCAACTGCAGGTTTAGATGTTGTTACATTCACTGTTACTGATACTGATGGCGCTGTAGCGACTCAGCAAGTAAATATCAATGTGGGTGGGGTAACCTCTACTGGTTCTCATAATCCCGTAGCAATGATTGATGCAAGTCCAAGAAGTGCGCCTTTAAGCACAGTTTTCAGCTTTTCAGGAGCAAGAAGCTTTGATATTGATGGAAGAATCGTTGCTTACAGGTGGACTTTTGATGATGGTTACACTGCTTCAGGTTCTGCTATTACGCACTCTTTTGCTACTGACGGAAGTCATACTGTTACGTTAGAAGTTATTGATAATAGTGGTTTAACTGGAAGTGCAAGCGCTTCTGTTACTGTTGTTGCTGGAACGCAAGGAAATGATATTCCAGATCCGAATGAAGGAAGACCGAGAAATCGTGCTGCTTTTGCAGTAATTGCGCATGACTTCAAGGTTGCAAGAATTCAGACGTTTCCAACAAAATCCAGTTACAGGCCTGGAGAAAGAGTTGGCTTTTTCACTGAATTAAGAAACGGTGGAAATGTTGATGAAAATGTTGATTTAACCTTGAACATTCTAGGTTTAGGGGTTAGTCAGCAAGTAAGTCATGAGATTGTAGATATTGGTGAAACAAAGTGGAATGGTAATCTTGGGGTGGTTATTCCAGCAAGTGCTCATCCTGGAACGTATGTTGCTAAGCTAGAGGCAAACTCTGAAAGTGAGCAAGTGCACATAATTAAGTATCTAGTATTAACTGTAGAGTAACAAAAAGGTGTGTTTACCGAAAGGTTTATAAGTAAGTCATAACTACAGAATGACAACAAATCACAATAAGTGTTTCAAGGGAGGAATTAAGAACATGAAAGGGTTTAAATTTGCGAGTACAATGGTAGTAATGCTAGTGCTTGCTCTAACAGTATTTAGTGGAGCAGTTTCTGCTGTAATTAATAATGATTTTGGTCTTAGAACGGTACGAGATCCAAGAGATTTCGTAAATCATCCGCTTCAGCCAGGTGTATCAGGTACGCCGGTTAACACAAATTTTCAAGTAGACGGACTTACAATTAATGATGAAAATATTCTTGCGAGAACAAGCGCAGGACTTCTTCTTAACGTTCAACGTGGTGAAGCTCTTCCGATTGAAGTTTCTTTAGTAGGAAGGAATGCTGGCGCTGAAGACGTAAGAATCAGAGCTTATATTGGTGGTTACGAATACGGAACCATTGAAGATGAAACTGATATCTTCAAGATTGCTCCAAATGGTGTTTACCATAAAAATCTTAACCTAGTTGTTCCAGAAGATATCGAGCTTGGAGACAACAAATACACTCTTTACATCGAAGTCTTTGACGACGATCAAAGTGTAACTTACAAATATCAACTAAGAATTGAAGCTCAACGTCATGATGTACAAACATACGACGTTATTTTCAATCCACCAAGCAACGTAAAAGCAGGACAACCTTTGTTCGCTTCTGTACGTGTAGAAAACCTTGGAGATAACATTGAAGAGAGCATCAAAGTTACAATAACAATCCCAGAATTAGGATTGAGCACAAGTGAATACGTAGACCAGTTAGTGACTGAGCAAGATCTTAGCACTGATGGTATTGTATACACAAAGAAAGACTCTGTTTCAACAAACGACTTAATGCTTTTAATCCCTGAAAATGCAAGAGAAGGAGATTACCAAGCTCATGTTACTGTTGAATACAACAGAGGTCATAGCAAGCAAGAAAGCGTTCAAACTCTCCATGTAGTTGGAAGTAAAGGAGCTTCTAGCCCTGCTGTTCTCAGTGTAGACAGTCAAAGCCAAAGTGTTGAAGCCGGAAAAGGAGCAGTATACAAGATTAGTGTTGCTAATCTTGCTGCAAGTGCACAAACTTATACTGTTGAAGTTTCCGGAGTAAGCTCTTGGGCAAGCGTAAGAGTTGATCCTCAGGCTCAAACAGTTATGGCTGAAAAAAGCGCTGATTTCAACGTTTATGTAAGTCCGAATGAAGGAACTCAAGGTTTGAAGTCCTTTAGCATTGCAGTTAAAGATGCTAATGGAAACATCGTAGGAGAGAAAGCAGTAAGCCTTACTGTTTCAGAAGCAAGTGGCGCTGACACTCTTAAAAGAGTGCTTGAAGTTGCTTTCGTTATCTTACTCGTTATCCTTGTCATCGTAGGACTTGTAGTCCTCGTGAAGAGACTTGGTGGCGAAGAACCTGAAGAGTCAGTAGAAGGTAAAACCTACTACTAAACCTTCTTTTTTTTAGTTATTTTTATATTTCTTTTCTTTATTCTTTTATCCTATGGCTAAATTAGCAAGGTTAGAGGAAGTTTTTAATAAATATTTTGATGAAAGTATATTGTACTACGCTACCTTCATGCCTACAACAAGCTCTTTTCTTAAAAAGCATTGGAGAATCGCTTCTGCAGGAGTGGGTATTGTGTCTATGTATGGTTTTTTCTCTGCGGTAATGCCACAACCAACTGCTACTTCCTGTAATTTTTCTCAAGAGGGTTTAGTCTACAAAGATCCTTTGCATCTTAAAGGTATTCAAGAAGTTGTTGTTCATAAGGGAGAAATTACTCAAATAACTGCCTATGCTGGCTCAAAAACAATTATTCTTACTCCTGGCGCAGAATACTATCCTCTTGCCAAAGAGCGTGCGCTTGAGCAGATAGCAGGCTGCAAATTGACAAAGGCTGATCTTGGTTATTCTGAAGAGAAAAAAGAAATTCCTATTGTAACCAAAGAAGAAGCAAAAGAGCAAAATCCGATTATATACTCGTCACATGCGTGGAAGACGAAGGAGTATAGTTGTTCACATTCTTCTGCGCCGGGAAAATATGATCGGCGTTGTTATGACTTATCTTCAAACTCTGAAATTGATAAAACCGGAATATTGGGTTTTTGTTCTTGGAATGGTAAAATTGAGTCAATTAATAGATGGAGGTATGGAAAAGCCTCGGAAGTCTTATCCTCGCGTGATCCGGAATTTAAGCAATTAGAAGAAAGAGCTGAACAACTTATTAGATTGTGTGATGATTAAGTTTTAACGTTCTAGCTAGAAAAGAAATATTGAAATCTTCTAGTTGTTCTATATAAATCTTTAAAAAAGAAAGGAAACTCTTCGAGAGTGATGAAAAGAGCGATTTATCTGTTTATTTTCTTATTTATAGCCTGTTCTGTTCACGCATTCAGTTTAGCTCAGACAAGTCCGCAAAGTGTGGAAGTTTGTCCAAGGGATACAGCTTTGTTTGTGACAACGCTCCAAAGTGATACAAATGCAGATTTTACTTTAACAAATAGGGGGAGTGCAAGTAATTGGGCAACGACAGTTCCAACAGGGAGCCATCTTAATGCAAATGAAGAAAAGACAATTTACACCTATGTTACGCCCAGTATTGCCGCGTATCCAGGAACATATAATTTAGATGTTGTTGCTTCTCGTTCAGGTGAAACAAAATCAAGTAGTTTTGCTTTGAAAGTAAAGGATTGTTTTGGTGCTTCATTGGTGAGTGCTTCTCCAGAAAGTCAGCTTTGTCCTTCTGAGATTGGAACGTTTAAGTTTACGTTGAGAAATACTGGTGCGTATCAAGAAGCGTTTGTGCTTAAGTTACAGGGTCAGTTGACAGATCAGTTAAAATTGAGTGATTCAAGTGTTGTTCTTGCTTCTGGAGAGTCTAAGGATATTTTTGTGTATGTGACTGCTCCTAAGAACGCGGGAGAGTATAGTTTCACTGTGAGTGCACAGGGTAGTTCTGGAAAAAGTATCCAATCTTTTGAAGGAAAGGTAAATGTAAAGCCATGTTATAGTTTTACTGTGGATGCGCAGCAGAGTAATTCTCTTTTCTGTGAGCATACTGCTAAGATTATTCCAATTACTATTAAGAATGAAGGAACAACGACAAATCAGTATTCTCTGAGTTTGGACGGTCCTTCTTGGGTTAGTCTTGAGAAAAATACCGTAGCTTTACTTCCTGGTAATTCTCAGATAGTGAGGCTTATTGCTGCGCCTGATTTTGGGGTTGAGGGAAGTTTCAAGACAGTAGTGACTGTGGCTCCGCAGAAAGGTACTGAGAAGGCTCTAACTGAATTAGCTTTGAATGTAAAAAAGTGTCATGCTGTGGATCTTTCTTTAAATCAAGAGAATGCGAGTGTTTGTGTGAATTCAGAGAGCAATTATCAAGGACAAGTAAGAAATGATGGGGAGGTGGATAAAGAGTATTCTTTTTCTTTGAATGCTCCGAGTTGGGTTGAAAGTGATGTTGATGCTTTTTCTTTGAAAGCGGGTGAGAAAAAAGATTTTGTACTTACTGCTTCTCCTTCTGAAAGTGTAAAGCCTGGTTCTTATCCTATTAAAGTAAATGTAAGAGCAAATGATGAAAGTAAGGTTTCTGCAAGTAGATCGATAGAGATAAATGTTGTTTCTTTGCAGGATTGTTTTAATCCGGTTCTAGAAAGTGAGTATAATGATCTTGTTGTGTATGCTGATTCTAATGTTGTGCTTCCCGTGACTGTGGAAAATAAAGGGACTCAGTCCAGTGTGTATCAGCTTGTGATGAGTGGTTCGGCCACGTCTTTTTCTAAATTGACTCCTGGTACAGTGAGTCTTGGTCCTGGTAAGTCCGAATTGGTCTATGTGTATATTGCGCCTAAAGCTGACACTGCTCTTACGTCTTATGATTTAGATCTTGCTGTGAAAATGAAAGATAGTAGGGTGTTAGCTTCTAAATCCTTTAAGGTGCGTATTACAAATGATTCTTCTCAGGCGACGCGTTTAATGTCTGCTGCTCCTGCTAGTCAGAGTAGTTCTTGGTTAAGGTTTAAGTCTTGGTTAAAAAGAACGTTTGCGCCTACGATTGAGGTAAATGTTTCTAGTGTAAACGTGTCTACTCCCGTGTCTAAAGCGCAGCCTGTAACTACCTCATTGAATGAGTCTTCTGTTAAAGTTCCTGAATCGTCTTCGTTTGGTAAGATTGTGCAAGTGTATCGGTATTGGATTTTGGGTTCGATTATTCTAATTTTAGTTGTGATTATTTTGGTGCGTATTGATGCTCATCGTTTTTTCTTGGAAGAAGATGATGAGGATGATGAATAATTATTTAAAGAAGTAATTGCGAATTCTAGAAAAATGGATCAAACTGAGAAAACGTTTAAGCCTGCTTCTAAACAGGATTTAGTCGATCTTCTTACCGGTCGAGGGGTTTATTCTAAGATGGGTGTTGGTCGCCGTAAAAACATTTGGAATAGGTGGAGATCTTTATTCAAAAGAAAAGATTTTGATGTGTCTTCAACCGATCTGATTCTCAAGGATTTGGTTGGTTTTGATCTTTCGTATGGAAATTTTAAAGATTGTAACTTAATGCAGGCTGCATTAAATGGCGCAGATCTAACTGGTGCTGTCTTAAAAGAAGCAAATCTCAATTTGACAAACTTTAAAAATGCAAAATTAATTGGGGCAGATTTAAGGAATGCGCATATTGTGTATACCCAGTTTAATAAGGCTAATCTGAGTGGTGCGAATTTGAAGAAGGTGGGGATGGCAGAAGCAAATTTTGAGCATGCTAATTTTTCTAAAGCGATTTTAGATGGTGCTAAATTTCAAGAATGTGGGCTTCTTGAAGCAAATTTCAAGCAAGCTTCAATGAAAGAAGTATCTTTTATCGGCATAAGGAGCTTAGAATTTTGTAGGTGGAATGGTGCTGATTTGGAAGGAGCAAATTTTGAGAGGATCGACGATGAAGAACATATTACTCGCTTGATTAAAAATGCGAACTGGGAAAAAGTTATAATTAATGGTGAAGTTTGTAAAAAGGTAAATCCTGTTAAAGAGCGTGGAAGTTTATCCTTAAGTCCATTTCCAGCTAGGGATGAAGGGGGGCTTTCTTTAACAGAAGTAAAAAGAGCGCCTGAGGAAGAGAAGTCTTTTTTAGCTAAAATTTTATCTTGGTTTAAGTAGTTTTTTTAAAGAATCCTTTTTCCCAGAGAAGTTCTAGGTAGTCTTTTTGAATGATTTCTTTGATTTCAAGTTCTTCTAAGAGTTGAAAAATTTCTTTTTTATGTTTTTCTAGATTTTGTTCTTCTCCTAAAATTTCTAATTCTATGAAGTCTCCTAAATGAGTTACAGAATCGAGGTCGATGGTAATATGTTGCAAAGTATAGGTTTCTCTTGTTTTTTCTATTTCGCCTACAATTTTAAAGTTCATAAAAGCGAATATTTCTTTAAGTTGTTTTCCATCTTCGATAGTAAGAGAAAATTCTTTTCTTGCCCGTGTTTCATTGTCCATTCTAGGACTTTTGTAGTCAAGTTTCCAGTTACCGTTTGTGTTTCTTATTCTTAAGACTTGATCTGTTTTTGAAAAGTCTGCTGTTGGCGGGTCAAGGAGGATATCGTGTTGATATTTCTTTGTTTTAAATTGGGCTCCTTTTTGTTCAAGTTTTCTTTTTATTTCTTCTCTATTGGCGATGGAAGCTTTGATTTCTATTTCTAGATTTCCCATTTATTTTCTTAAGAACCTTGGTTTTATTTAAGGATATATGGTGTAGGATAATTAAATTTATTAATGAAGAGTATTTGGTAAAGAGATGTTTGGGTATGATGATTCTTTAAAGGAGTATGTTGATCCTGATAAATGTCGAGTTTTCAATTTCAAAGGGGATTATAAACATTTAGAGAAAGGGTATCTTGAAGCGTTGCCTTTTTTAGTGAAGGCTTCTTTGATTGCTGATGAATTGTTTTTGATGCAGGATCATCCGCAGAGTGTTGAGGTTAAAAGACAATTAGGGGCTGATGTTAAGAATGGTGTGAAGAATGCGCAAATTGCTTTGGAAGTGTTTAAGATGTTTAATGGTCCTGAAGGGTTAACGTATGAGAATGAAGTGGTTCCTTTGTTTAAAGAAGTGAATGCTAGGCCGAAGAGTGGCACGCTAATTACTGAGGGGGTTACTGCTGAAGAGATTGAAGAATATTTGAAGAAGAATCCTAAAGAAGCTGAAGAGTTTAAAAAAATTAATACGCTCATTGAAAAAAAAGAGGGTAAGTTAATTACAGTTAAATATGAAGAAAGGTATAAAAATCAAGTTAAAGAAATTGCTTCTTTGCTTGAAAATGCTGCTAAGTTTGTTCCTGATGTTGCTTTTAAAAAATATTTAAGTTCAAGAGCAAAGGCGTTGGTTGATGGGGATTACTATCAGAGTGATATTGATTGGATTCGTTCTACGGATTGTCCGCTTGATTTTATTGTTGGTCCTTTGGAGTCGTATGGGGATAGGATTCTTGGGAAGAAAGCGTTTTATGCTGCTTTGTTGTGTGTGAAAAATGTTGAAGAGTCGCAGAGGGTTGCGGAGTATATGAAGTACTTGCAGGAGCTTGAAGATGATTTGCCCCAGGTGAAGGAAAGGGCGAAGATGATGAAGAATATTTCTTTGCCTGTTGCTGTTGTTGATGTGCTTTGTAGTACTGGTGATTATCAGGCAAAAAGACCTGGGTTGACTGTGGGTCAGACGTTGCCGAATGATAAAGAAGTTTTAGATAAGGTGGGAAGAAAGATTTTGATTTACAAGAATGTGCTTGAAGGGTTTACGCCGAATGAGTTAATTTTGCAAAAGCTGATTGATCCATCGATGCATAAGTACCTGACTTCTCGTGGGAAGGTGAATTTTGTGGTGAGTCATGAGGTGAGTCATTCTCTTGGTCCTAAAAAGACGATAAAAAAGGATCAGTCTGGTAATTTTATTGCTATTGATACTGCGCTAGAAAAGTGGGATGCGATTATTGAAGAGTTAAAATCTGATATTGTTGGGATGTATAATATGCCTTATTTAGTGAAGAAAGGGGTGTACACTGAAGATGAGATGGGTGAGGTGTATGCTGATGGTGTGTTAAGAAGTTTACCTGTAAATCAGCCTGATATTCATAAAGATGCGCATCGGGTTGGTGACTTGATGAAGCTTAATTATTATATGGCTGGTGGTGCTTTGATTATGAAAGAGAAGAAGTTTTTATTTGTGAAAGAGAAGTTTCATGATGTTACAAAACGTTTTGTTGCTGATGTGATTCAAGTGCAGGCTGAAGGGTCGAAAGAGAAAGCTGAAGCGTTTATTCGTAAGTGGACTAGTTGGAATGCTGATGCTGAGTATACTGCTAAGATGATGAAAGAGTGTAAGACTAAATTATACAAACAAGTGAATCAGCCTTTAATTGACGAAATTCTAAATATGGATTAGTACCTTATTAGTAGTAACAAATAGTAAGATTTAAATAGTTGAAATTCTCTATAATACTGATTAAAATGCTTGAAAATTTATTGAAAAAAGGGACACTAATGGGTGCATTAGCCTTAGCTGCTTGTGACGGAGGAGACTCTTTGTATAAAAGTGAAGAACCTCAAGTAATGCAGCAAGATGCTGGATTTATTCAAGATTCACCTTTTAATCAAAATAGTGATGCGGGGGTAGATCCTGCTGCAGCTAATAATTTTTATAACAAAGTGTGTAATGAAGAGAATTGTCAAGTAAAAGTTTTTCAATTTTATCGTGGTTCTGGACTTAATGATTCTTTAATCGTTGACTTTGATAATAGTTCTTACTCTTTTAGACTAGAAGGGTGGCTTTTGATTCGTAATAGCCCTCCAGAAATTATGCTTTCTGTAAATGGAATGAATTTAGGAACCTATCATCCTCATCTTAGTAATAAGAGTCTTATTCCCGGAGAGTGTGATTCTTTAGACGGGAAAACAAACGTTTTGTTAATAGGTGCAAATATAAATATGGTTCAAGATAACTCTTCAACTCCAGAAGATGAATCAGTTAGTGAAATTGAGTATTGTTTATTTAATTAATTTTAAAGTATTCGTATTTTTTTAAGAAGTGGAAGATAAGCTTCTAAAATTTCATCTTTCTGTTTAGGATTAGCTGTTTTGATTTCTAAGCTTCCATGGGAATAGTAGATAATTGCGTCTTCTATTGGTTCTGGATCGCGCATTCCATAAAATCCGGGGTTATGGCGAAGTTCAAAGGTAGTTGTGTAGTCTTTGATATTTCCTTTTTTTAAGAAATGTAAAGTTCTATCTGGATTTGTTTGGTTATTAAAATTGTTTTCAAATGTATATTCGCCTATTTTTGCTTCAAAATCAGCAAGATGTTCAGCTAAAATTTTATCTATGCCTTCATAGAGGTATCTGCTTTCTGCACTATCTCGATCAAAAACTAAATTTGTATAATTAAATTTAGGGATTCTTTCTCCATCTATGTCTAAGGAGAGAAAGGGGTTGATTTTATCTGCTTGAGCTTGTTTTGCAATTACAACTAAAGATGTTCTTATAAGGTCTCGTCTTGTTGAAGTGTGGGGTTCGTATTCGCGCTTTAATTCTCCTCGAAGATGTCTAATTTGCCAATCAAGCGGAGCTGAGTAAATCGGTTGAAAGGTGACACTAGAATTAATTTTAGTAAAATCTAAAGCTTCAAGAAACGTTCGTGCTTGCGCATTATCTATTTTTATTTGAAAATCAGGAGCATTTCTTAAATAAGTCTCTTCTATACGCCTCATCCTCTAAGCTAAGATAGAGAACTTATAAAGATTACTTAATTTAAATGGGTATATTCTAATCAAACTTTTAAACTAACCACTTTAGATACTCCGTCTTGCATGGAAACACCATAGATTGCATCTGCTTCTCCGATCATGGCGTCATTATGGGAGATAACAATATATTGTGCTTTTTTTGAGTATTGTTGTACGAGTTTAGATAAAGTTTCTGAGTTTCTTTTGTCTAGTGCAGCGTCTACTTCGTCCATGATATAGAATGGTGAAGGTGCGTATTCTTGGATTGCAAAGATAAACGATAAGGCCGCTAGGGTTTTCTCTCCTCCTGATAAGCTTTTGACATCAAGAGATTTTGTTCCTGTTAATCGAATTTGAATGTCCATTCCTCCTTCGAACGGATTTTCCGGATTTTCTAGTTCTACATGGGCTTCTCCTTTTGTAGTTAGGGAGGAGAAGATTGTTTTGAAGTTTTCAATGATCACGTCATAGGTTTTCATGAAGATGTCTTTTTTCTTTTCTTCGATTTCATGCATCATTTTTAAAACGTCTTCTTTTTCGGATTTTAGTTTGTTTGTTTTTTCTACAAGTTTTGAGTGTTCTATTTCGATTTGTTCGTAAACGTCCAAGGCGCGTAAGTTAACATTTCCAATTGAATTTAATTCTTTTTCAGTATCGTGAATTCTTAGTTTAAGTTGTTCAATAGAAAAGCCTCTTTTTATCGTAGCACCGCTGTATTGTTCGAATTCTTTTTGTAAACTTTCGAGTTCTGCGATTGCTTTTGCTCGATCGATGGAGATGTTATTTTGTTTTTGTTCAATTGCTTTTACTTTTTCTTCTTCACGTACAATGTTTGCTTGTTTTCCTTGGATTTTTTCAGAGAGCTTATTGCGACCATTCACTAAGTCTTTAAGGTTAGTATGGAATTTACTTTCTTCATTTTCTTTTCCTTTAAGCTCTTGTTGTCTTTTTTTGATCATATCTTGTAAGGTAGCAAGTTCTTGATTGAATTTTTCTTCTTCTGTATCGTGTTGTTTGATGATTTTTGAAGTTTTTTCTGTTTCGGGTAAGAGTAAGCTTTCGATTTGCATGTCAATGTTTTTTACATTTGCATTGAGTTCTGCTAGTTTTTCTTTTAAAGTGAGTTTTTGGCTTTCAAGTTCTTCTAGGTTCTTACCTAGTTCTGGGTTTGAAAGTTTTTCTTGAAGTTTTGTTTTCTTAGCTTTAATGAGTTCAGAATTTTTGTTAATCTGTTTTTCTTCGTTTTCTATGTCTAAGAAGTCTTTTTCTACTGAAGAAAATTGTTCGCTTAATTTCTTTTTATCTTCGAGTAAAGAGTTAATGTCTATTCCTTCGATACTAAGAGATTTTTCGAGTTTTATAATATCTCCCTCAAGGTTTGCTTTTTCTTCTCGAAGTTTACTAATGGTAAGTTCGTTTTCTACTCTTTTTTCTTGTAAGTGGTCAATGAATTTTTGGATTTTTGCTTGTTCTGCTTGATTTTTCTCTATGTTCTCATCAAGATTTGTTTCGTTAAAGCTAAAGGTTCTTTTTGCTCCTCGAAATCCTCCGATCATTGCGCCAGAGGGTTCAAGTAGATCTCCTTCGAGGGTAACCATTCTTGCTCTTCCGACGCCTATTCTTCGTGCAGCTTCTAAAGTATCAATAATAACTGTGGAGCCAAAGACGTAAGAAAAGACGCTTTTGTATTCTGGATCATATTTAATTAAGTCTGTGGCTAGTCCGTGGGAAGATTTGTCTGTTAAAACTTTTTTTACTTCATCTTCAACAATTCTTGTTTTGAGTTTGTTTAAAGGTAAAAACGTGGCGATTCCTAGTTTGTTTTCTTTTAAATAAGAGATACATCGTTGTGCTGTTGCGTCTGAATCTACAATAACACTTTGAACGCGCGGTCCTGCCGCGACTTCTAAGGCTAAAGCGTATTGGCCATCTACCTTTCCAAGTTGAGAGACTGTTCCGTGGATTCCTTTTAAAGTGGATTTTTGTTCGAGTATTCTTTTTACTGCTAAGTCCGCGTTTGATCGTTCCATGAAGGTGATTTGGCGGGCGTGTAGTTTAGTCAATTCTTCTGTGACATCTCCGTGTTTCTGTCTCGCTTGGGCTAATTGAGCGGCGTAAGAGCTATCTTCATTTAAAGACTTGCTTAACTTAAACATAATATCTTTGAAATTATTTTTTTTATTTTTCAGATCTTCAAACTCTTTGGATTTGTTAATGCCTTTGATGCCGTTTATTTTTTCTTCAAGTGCGTTAATTTTAAAATCCAGCTCTGTTTTTGTTTTAATCAGATCTTGTTTTGTTTGCTGGAGTTCGTGAAAGCGTCCTCTATCTTTTTCAAGAGTTTTTTCTAGTTCTTCTAATTCTAGACTTAAGTTAGATTCGATTCCATGTTTTTCTTTGAATTGATTTATTTTTGTTTGCAATGAAGTTTCTTCTTGTAAAATTCCTTTAAGTGTTGACTCTAATTCTTTTTTATTATTTCGAAGTTGTTTTATTTTTTCCTCGAGTTCCTGAATGTTAATGGCTAGTTGTTGTTTTCTTTGTTTTATTTTAGTTATTTCTGAAGAGCAGACTTCTGTTCTAGAACCGGCCCGGATAAGTTCTTCTTTTAAAGAGTCTATTTCTTTTCTTAAAATGAGTTGTTCTTTTTCTCCTTTTTCTTCAATTTCGGAGTTTATTCTTTTGATTTCTTCTTGTAGCTGGGTAATGGCATCTTTGAATTCTTGAATGTCTTCCTGTACTTTAGAAATTTTTTCTTCGCAGTCTTTTTTCTTTGCTTCTATTTCATTGACCAGTTCTTCTTTATTTTTGATAAGTAAATGAGTATAGGTTGCTTTTTCGTCTTTAATATTTTCTTGGAGTTCTTTGTAGCGCAAAGCGTGATCTCTTTCTTTTTTGAGTTCCCGTAGGTTGGTTTCTCTTTCTTTTAAGATGATTTCTGCTTCGTTAAGTTGGCCGTCTACTTTTCCAAGTTCGCTTAAGCATTTTTGTTTTTTCTCTTCAAATCCTGAGATGCCTGCGATTTCTTCAATGATCATTCTTCGTTCTACAGGTTTCATTTCCATAAATCCGATGATATCTCCCTGCAAGACGATATTATGTCCGTCTGGATCTACTTTGTCTAAGCGTAAAACGTCGAGAACTTGCTGGCGTGTCATTGTTTCGTTATTTAGCTTGTAAACGCTTGTTCCGTTTTGTCTAACGACTCTTGTGACTGCCAGTTCTTTATCTTTGACTGGAAATTTTCCTTCAGAATTATCAAAAACAATGGTGACTTCTGCTTCTTTGGAGGGATTTTTCTTTTTTCCGCCGTTATAGATAAGGCTTGCTGAGCGTTCTGCTCTCATTTCTTTTGCTGAGCTTTTGCCTAAGACAAAACAGAGGGAATCTACGACGTTGCTATTGTGTGCGATGATACCGTTCGCGATGAAGTTATGGTCGTTTTCAACGGTTAAGTCATAGACCCATTTGTGTTCTGGCTCAAATCTTTCGATATAAGTAATTTCATCCCAATAAACGTCTGATTCTGCAAGAGTTTGTAATTGGAGGAGGCTTTGAGAGGTATGATCGCTTTGTAAAAATAGGTTTTCAATAAGGTGATTAACGCCATAGCGTGAGGGGGTGCAAGTATTGTAACAATAAGCGTCTAGTCTTGGGAATTCTTTTTTTGTTTTTTTAACATTAATTTTTAATTCTTTTGTTACAGTTTTAATTAAATGGTTAACTTCAAGAAGATCGAGGTTGGGGTTTGATTTTGCAGAAAGTAATTTTTCTAATTTTCGTTGTTTTTCAGGATGGGTAAATGTTATTTTTTTTGCAAAAATTTTAAAGTTTTCAACGCCGTAGATGCGAATGGTTTTGTAAAATCCGCTAAAACCGGAATTTGTAGCCATTTTTATTTCAAATTTGGATTGGGTAAAGATGTTTAGTCTTCTGAAGATGGTCTCTATTGCTTCTGCGAGTCTGTGGCTTTTGGTTGTTATTTCAATGCTGTGGTCTGAAACGTATCCGTCTCCTGAGTAGAGTCCGTTTAGGAAAGAGGTAAGTTCTTCTTCGTTCGAGTGAGAAAGATAAAGGTTGGTAAGTATTTTATCTTTGGTGGTTCCAATAGGCATTCCGAGTTTAGTGAGGAATGTTCGAATGAAGGTAGAATAAGCAAGTACATCGCAGGCGTTTGGTTTGTATTCATTAACAGTAGCGTTTATTCCAAAGAGTTCATCAATGATTGTTTTATATTCTTCAATAATCTCGACAGTTCCGTTTGTGAACCAGATTTGGTCTGAGGTTGTTGGAAGTCTTCCTTCTGCTAAGAGGTATCCTAAGAGTTTTGAGAGTGCTGGAGAGTTTTTCCAGGGTATTTTGTAGAGAATATCAGCGCTTTTTGATTTAGTGAATGGGATGAGTTGAGTAATTTGGTGATCATTTAATCCTGAAGCTCGAAGAATTTTAACAAGGTAAGAGAAGTTTATTGACTGTTTACTTATGATTCCGGGAAAGGTGTTTTGAGGGATGTTTAATTCTTGAGCTAATGTTTTCCATTCTTTTTTTCCTTTGAGTTTATAAATTATTTCTTTAAATTTTTCCGAGTAAGGGACGTAGATGTTTTCTTCTGGTTTGATTAAGTCAAGGAGTTCGTAAAAATAAGTTGTTTTGATTTCTGGTTGTATTTGTCTTGGGATAGCAATTTTTACTCCTTCTTTAAGTTCTTCTGCTTTGATGCTTCGTATTTTTCCGTCTTCTAGAATAAAGAGTGGATGGTATTCTGTTGCCGCGATGTGTTTGCCGCTTCTGGTTGTGATACTAAGGAGTTTTTCTGGTGCTTGTCTTTTGATAAGTGCTTGTACTTTGCGCGGTACGATTTTTAGGGTGTTTAAATCCAGGGAGAGAACTTCTAGGTTTTGAGGAAAACTCATAGCACCATCATCTAAAGCAATTGATTTTTCTTTTAGTCCTTCATTAACAAGTTCGCCTATTTTAACTAAAGAACCGTCTTTGAGCTGAACGAGGCTATGGTAGTCTATGCATTTGCCGCTGCCATTTGGTCCCAGGATGCAGTTAAATCCATTACCAAAAACGAGGTCTGTTTTGTTTGCGAAGGATTTGAATCCTTTGACATGCATCCTCTTTATAACTGTCATTTCTGGGTGTGTTTAAAGTGAGCTTCTTTATAAATGTTTTCGACAAAAGGTTTATATCTGGATTTTACATAACTTCTAAGATGGTTAAAGGAGAGTGGGACGTTCCAGAACTCAAGGAGCTAAAGGAGTTAGAGGGTCAGATTCGTTCTTTAAAAAAGAATCCTAGTTCTTGGGAGTTGAAAGTAAAGCCTATTGTTGTGAAAAAGACGCGTGTGGATGCGCGTTTGTTTAAGAATCCTCTTTTGATGATTCCAAAGGCGAAGCGTGCTAAGATGCATCCTTTTTTGGAGGGTGTGGACAAGCTTGAGGTGATGATTGGGCAGAAGGATTATGTATCTGCGATTGAGCTTTATTTGAAGTTAAATCGCAAGCTTCAGCAGGAAAATACACTGTCTTTTTCTGAAAGGGCGCAAATGCTGGAAAGGCTTTTAAAGGCTTATAGGCGCATTAGGATGGCTTTTTACAAAGACAACTAGTTTTGTTACTATTGGGGAGTGGGACTCCACAGAAAAGTTTAAATAGGAGTAAGAATTACTACTTCTATCACCTCTTTTTCCCAGGGAGAGGATTCTTCGGAATCTTCTTCTTGGGTTTATAGTTCTTTAATTTAAGGGGTTTAGGCCACTAGTATTCTTTTAAGGAAAGAAGTTTTTATTTCAAGAAAAATAGATAAACTTCCTTTTTATTAAAAAGAGATGTCTTTCGAACATATGTCTATCCGCTTTGCTTATCTGGAGTCGCAGAAGATTGCTAATAGGAATCTATCTGTAGAAGAAATTATCTCCCTTTCCAGGTCAGAGAAACTTTTTCTTATTCCTTGGAGAATGAACGCGGAGCAAGATTTAGTGTTCCTGAATCGACTTTTAATGCAAAACGAAGGGATTATTCCTTTTACCCAATTTTTTGAAATGGTAATGGAGAGATTCAAAAATCTTTTATTTTTTATTGGATCCGAATCCTATGTCGAATTCTCTAATTTTCAAGGGTTTAAAAAATATAAAAATTATCTCCCGATTGTATTTAAGGGAAATGTGGTTCATTGTGCTTATGATCCTAAAGCGGAGATATTTTTTAAAAATATTAAAAATAAAGTTAAGAATAAAGAAGAATACTACCTAGCAATGGGAGGAATGGGTACTTTTCAAGGAGACAGCGTATTTGGCGCTTATTGTGAGTATTTGATCGAGCTACAGGGAAAAGGGAGTAAACAAGGTTTACGTTTTTTAAAGAGATTTACCTTACCTAATAATGAAGAGGTTTTAGTACAAGTTATTCCTAAAGAATATTGGAATGATTCTAGTTGTGCTTTTTCCCGTCCGGCTTGGGGAACTGCTTATTTTTTTATGAGTGGGGCTGTACCTTCTGGCTATAGGGAATTAGTTCTTCTGCATGAGCTTATTGAAAGTAAGAATAAGAATCATCTTGCTGCTTTGGAAATAGAAATAAGAACTGCTTTTTTACGAGGGGAAAAATTTTTTAAAAAATTTTGCAAATGGCGTAAAAATAATAGTAGTCCCAAGGATCAAACCTTTATAGATGAACTTGTTTTAAAATTAAGTAAATAAAGATCAATTTGCTTTCGATGTATGATCAAGATTTTTGGAACACGCATGATTCTTATAATTCTAAGGACAAACATAAGTCTTTCATAAAGAGGATTTTTTTGCCGAAAATTGTGCAAGTTTTGGAGCAAAAAGTTTATAAGTTTAAACATACACTTAAACATATGGTAAAAACGATTACAATTATGAATGATGCATACGAGGTTTTAAAGAGGTTAAAAAAGAAAGACGAGAGTTTTAGTGATGTAATAAGAAGAGTTGGAAATGAACAAAAAACTGATCTTACGCGCTGGGTGGGTGTCTTGAAAGGGGATAAACAGAGAGTAAGGGAATTTCAAACTTCTATAAGGAAAACAAGAGAAGAAGTTTCAGCTGATGTGGAGAAAAGAAATGTTCATTTTTGATAGTTCTGTTGTCATTGAAATTTTAAATGGAACGCTGATTGGGAAACGGATTAGTGAGCAATTAAATGGCGCAAAGTTTGGTGTGACCGCCTTTAGTGTTTATGAAATTAAGAAGGGAGAAAGGAGTAATGAAGCTCAAATTATTGATCATTTTTTTGAGAGTGTTCCTATTTTTGAGTTTAATAAAAATGCCGCAAAAAGATCAGCGCAATTGGAAAAAGAGCTTTCTGAAAAAAGAAGTTTAATTAATAAAGTCGATATTTTTATTGCAGCGATCTGTTTGAGTAATGACTTTGAGTTACTAACCTTAGATTCTGATTTTAAGAAAGTTCCAGGATTAAAATTAAGAGAATTTATTTAGCTGTTTTTTCCATATATCCGCATTTACCACAATAAACTCTATCTTTGTGTATTGCTAAGAAGATTCCAACACCGCATTTTGGGCAGCTTTTAGCTCTTTCTATTTTACCATTAGAAACTTTGTATTTTTTCCATCGTTCAGAAGGTTTGTGTGGTTTTACTTTTTTCTTTGCCATTTTATTTTGCTGCAGCAGCTACTGGTTTTTTACCTTTTGGAGGTTCTAAAAATTTCATTACTTTTTCATCCTCGTAAACATGAACAATAACCTTAGAGTTATTCGCGCCATAATTTGTATAAACGTGGCGAACTGCGATTTTTCCGGGTTCTGCGCCTAGTTTTTTAGCGATTTCCTCTTTAATTTCTACTTTTTTTGGTGTTGCTTTGCCAGAATGTTCAATCTCAAAGGTGTATCTTTTTCTTCCTAAGAGTAAATTTTCTTTTTCTTGGATTTGTTTCATCGTATTTTGATTGCGTATTCTCCTTTGTCTTTAATCCCCATCTTTTTTGCAACTTCTGATTGTTCTACATTGAAAATGATTGCTCTTCCTTTCCAGCTTGTGGTGAGTTCTGATCTTTTGCATAAAGGACATTCATTGCCTTTGAGGACAAAGATCCTACAGTATTTACATGCTTTTTTCTTGACCATTATTCTTTTTTACCTTTCTTTGGTGCTTTTTTTGGATCTTCTTCTAACCATTTAAGGTTTCCTAAATGAGGTTGCCTCATAGTAAGCCCGATTTTTGGGTTTGCTACGTCTTTATAGCTGACTGCGATGACGCGTGCGCGGCATTTGTCTCCAACTTTTAAAACTTTTTTAGAGTCTTTTCCTGTCAAAGTTTTTTGTTTGCTAAAGCTGATGAAATCGTCCATTGTTTGTGAGACATGAATCATTCCTTCTACTGCGCCTAAGTTAATGAACGCTCCAAAGTTTGTAATGTCTGAAATCTTTCCTAAGAGGATTTCTTGCATTTCAGGTAGGAAGGTAAGGAGGTTGAATTCTGTTTCGTAAAAGACTGCTCCATCTCCTGGAATAATGAGGCCTTCTCCGATGTTTAAGACGTCAGTTACTGCGACAACAAAGCCTACGTCTTGGGAGATAAATCCTTCAAAGTTGGTAGTAAGTTGTTGGAAAACAGCTTCTTTTGTGTCTAGTTTAAGAAGTGAAGGCGAGACCCTCACATGGCTCTTTGCTCGAATTTCATAGAACATTTTGCATGTATGGTATTCAAGGTTTATTTTTAAATATTCCGGTTTTTTGAAAGAAAGCTATATAAATAAGTAAATACATGTATGTGTATGGCTACAAAAACAATTACGATCACCGTAGAAGCATATGAAAAATTAAAAAGAATGAAGGAAGAAAGAGAAAGTTTTAGTGATGTAATCAATAGGATGGTTAAAAAAAGATCTCTTTTAGAGTTAGCTGGTATTCTTAATGAGAAAGAAGGAGAAGAGTTTGAAAAAGCGATTAAAGAAGGGAGAGAAGGAAGTAAAAAAAGAATGTTAAAGATAAAGGAGATGTTTGAAAATTGATTTTAGATACGGGTTTTATTGTAGATCTTTTTAAAGGAAAAAAGAACGCAGTTGAAAAGATGCAAAGCTTAAGTGAAAAGGGGGATGCTTATTTTGTAAGTGCAGTTACTTTGCATGAATTATGGACTGGGGTGACGCTTAGTATTCAAGAAGAGCAAGAAAAGGCGAGAATAAAGCAGACATTAGAAAGTATTGATATTTTGAATTTTGATGTTTTTTGTGCGCAGATTTCAGGAATGGTTAATGGAAAACTAATGAAAGATGGAAAGATGATTGGTTCTGAAGATTGTATGATTGCAGGAACTGCTCTTTATCACAAATTGCCTTTATTAACGAAGGATGAACATTTTAAAAGAATTCACGGATTAAAAATAGAGAATTATTAGAGAATAATTTTAAGAATTTTTCCAACTCTTATTAATAATTAATCAATCAAATTAAGATATTTCTTCTGTCTAATAATAATATAGGGCTTAGTTAATTGTTTTTTTAAAAGTTGATCTTGTGTAGCGATAATAGCTCCTTCTTTGGATAATTGAATTAATTGTGTGTCTGCGTAATTGTTTTCAGAAGGGATTTTGTCTACTTTACTTAAAAGTGCTTTAATTAATTTTAATTGTTTTGGTTTTAATCTGTCAAGTTCGTTTAAAGTAGCTTCTGTAACTGAAAGCTTATAAGTGAAAGTACAAATTCTTTCGATCTCAGAAAAGAAGTCTATTTTGAATTTAGCACAGTTAATTAAAAAGTTAGTATCGAGCACTATTTTTCTCATTAGTTTAAGATTGAAAGATAACCTTTTAAAGGTTTGTAGATAGATTTCAAGATGGAATTTAAAGACGCTGGCTTGTATGCTCTGGCTATGCCTGATGGTAATACCTATGTGGGAAGAATTGAAAATCCTTCTAATCCTGTTCTAGAACAGGTGGTTATTTTTGAAACTGCGAACGTTGAACATTATGTAAGAATAAATAAAGAAGAAACAGGGGAGTCTGAACCTGGAAAATTTGTAGATCCAAAAACGAGATATAGATTAGGTTATGAGGGAGTTATGCATATGAGGGGTTCAAGAAATGAAAGAGCGCTTTCTTCACCAGATTACTTTAATTTTAATCAGGTCTTAGCTAGGTGGTATTTAGCTTCTTTAAAAGATTTAGATAAAGAACTTAAAAAACCTCAGGGACTGTAAAGACTACTATTTTTCTCATCCCATAAGATCATTATTTAGCGTTTATAAGCCTTATTGAAGGGTATAATTTTGACAAGAAAACAGGCTCTATAACCCGTATAAATACGTTAAAATGCATTTTTAAGTCAAGAAAACCTTTTATAGCAACAACGCTTCTCAAAGGATAGATTATGAATCTATTTATGGGGAGTTAAAATACGCTTTTTATGGAACAAACTACTGATCAAAAGAAGGATTATAATGCTGGAAGCATTACTGTTCTAAAAGGTCTTGAAGCAGTAAAGATGAGGCCGGGAATGTATATTGGTTCTACAGATAGTAGAGGATTGCATCATTTAGTTTTTGAGGTTGTAGATAATTCGGTAGATGAGCATTTAGCAGGTCATGGTAAGAAGATTAAGGTTCTTATTCATAAAGATAATAGTGTTACTGTTATTGATGATGGTCGTGGTATTCCGACTGATATTCATCCTGAAGAAAAGAAGTCTGGTGTTGAAATTGCACTAACGGTATTGCATGCGGGTGGTAAGTTTGATAAGAATTCTTACAAGGTTTCTGGGGGTTTGCATGGTGTTGGTGTTTCTGTTGTTAATGCGCTAAGTAAGAAGGTGATTGTTGAGGTTAAACAGAAAGGAAATATCTATCTTCAGGAATATGCGTACGGCGCTCCTTTGTTTGACTTGAAAGTTACCGGTGCTTGTCCGGATACTGAAACGGGCACAAGTGTTTCTTTCTGGCCTGATGAAAAAATCTTTTCAGAGTTAGTGTATGATTTTAATATTTTAGCAAATCGTTTAAGAGAGTTAGCTTTTCTTAATCCGGGTCTTGAAATTGTGATTGAGGATGAAAGAACAGAGCCTCATACTTCTAAAACATTTTTCTTTAAAGGCGGAATCAAAGAATTTGTTTCTTACTTGAATGAAGGTAAGCAAGTGTTACACAAAGATGTCGTGTACATGAATAAGGAGAGTAATGGAACGATTGTTGAAGTTGCGATGCAGTGGAATGATTCTTATAATGAGCATGTGTTTAGTTTTGTAAATAATATTAATACTCATGAAGGAGGTACGCATCTGACTGGTTTTAGTACTGCTTTAACGAGGGTTGTTAATAATTATATTAAAAAGAAAAAATTGTCTGAAATAAACTTATCTGGTGAGGATGTAAGGGAGGGTTTAACGGCTATTGTTTCTTTGAAAACACCGAATCCTCAGTTTGAGGGTCAGACAAAGACTAAGCTTGGTAATTCTGAGATTAAAGGTGTCGTGGATAGTTTAACGTTTGATTATTTGACTTCTTTTTTTGAAGAGAATCCTTCTGTTACCAAGACGATTCTTGAGAAGTGTTTGAATGCGTTCCAAGCTCGTGAGGCTGCTAGAAAAGCCAGAGAATTAACAAGGAGAAAAGGTATTTTGAGTGGAGGAGGTCTTCCGGGTAAACTTGCGGATTGTCAGGAGAAGGATCCTGCAAAGTGTGAGTTGTTTATTGTTGAAGGAGATAGTGCGTCTGGTACAGTTAAACAGGCAAGAATGAGGGAAACACAAGCTGTGCTTCCCGTATTTGGAAAGATTTTAAATGTAGAGAAGGCTCGTTTAGACAAAGTATTAAGCAGTGAAAAGTTAGCGATGTTAATTGCAGCTTTAGGGTGTGGGGTTGGTGAAGAATTTAGTCTTGCTAAATTAAGATATCATAAGATTATTTTGATGTCAGATTCAGATGTTGATGGGTCTCATATTTGTACGTTAAACTTAACCTTTTTTTATAGGCATCTAAAGCCGATTATTGAACAGGGTCATTTGTATATTGCTTTGCCTCCTCTTTATCAGATTAAGAAAGGAAAGAAAGTAGTGTATGCTATGAATGATAAAGAGAAAGAAGAAGTTTTAAAAGAGATTGGTGTGGATGGTGTTGCTATTCAGCGTTACAAGGGTCTTGGAGAAATGAACGCGGAGCAGTTATGGGAGACTACGGTGAATCCTCAAGTGAGAAATTTGAAGAAAGTGACTGTTGAAGATGCGGTTGAAGCGGACAGGATGCTTACTATTCTTATGGGTGAAGAAGTTGAACCAAGAAAGAATTTTATTATGGATCATGCGAAGGAGGTTAAGAATTTAGATATTTAACATGGTCGCAAAGAATTATTCAATAGAAGCCATGAGGGAAGATTTGAGAAAGAATCGAGTGTTTGCAGAAGCCGCAGTGGGTCAAAGAGAAATGAACGAAATTCATCTTCCAGAAAGATTTGAAGAAAGTTTGAAACGATATAGCCAAGAAGGAAAAAAGGTTTTAGGATATTTAATGTACCTTAAAGTTGGAAAAGAGATTAAAAGAGATTTAGTGGTGAATACCTATAAGCGGGATGACGCTGGATTGCTCAAGAAATTTTTCCAGGAGTATCCAGTTTTTAGTATGTTACCTTTTTCAACAAGAAGCAAAGAAAGAGAGTTCCCAGAGCGAATTCCTTTAAATTGGGATCAGCAAAGCAGATTAGTAAGCGTAAGTCCAGAGTACCGTTTTTTATCTGTGGGTCCTGAAAGTTTGAATTTGTATGGGTTAGAGGGAAGTGAACTTGTCAAATCTGAAGTGAAGGTTGTTAGAGATTCAAAATTAAGTAGAGATCTTGAGGATATTACAAATCGTGCTTTGGACAGAGTAAGAACAGAACTTGAGAGTGAGCGATAATGGCAGAGAAGGTTATTCCAATTTTAATAGAGAATGAGATGAGGACTGCTTATTTAGATTATTCTATGTCTGTTATTGTTGGAAGAGCGTTGCCGGATGTGCGTGATGGTCTTAAGCCGGTTCATAGAAGAATTTTATTTGCGATGAATGAGCTGGGTATGCAGAGTACAAAAGCTTATAAGAAATCTGCGAGAATTGTGGGTGAGATTTTAGGAAAGTATCATCCTCATGGTGATCAGTCTGTATATGACGCGTTAGTAAGAATGGCGCAGGATTTTTCGTTAAGATATCCGTTAGTTTGGGGTCAGGGGAATTGGGGGTCAATTGATGGGGATCCTCCGGCAGCGATGCGTTATACTGAAGCAAGGTTAACTAAAATTGCGGATGAAGTGTTAGCAGATATTGAGAAGGAGACTGTTGATTTTGTTCCTAATTTTGATGGGTCTACAAATGAACCTTTGGTTTTACCTACTCGTTTGCCGAATCTGTTAGTAAATGGTTCTTCCGGTATTGCTGTAGGTATGGCAACAAATATTCCTCCGCATAATGTTTCGGAGGTTGTGGATGTTATTTCAGTGTTAGTGGATAATGAAGAAACGGAATTAGAAGCGCTAATGGGTTTGATTAAAGGTCCTGATTTTCCTACTGGTGGTCAGATTATTGGTCTTAATGGAGTTAGATCTGCTTACAAGACTGGAAGGGGAAAAGTTGTTGTAAGAGCGAAAGCTGCTGTTGAAGAGGATAAGATTGTTGTTACGCAAATTCCTTATCAATTAAACAAATCTTTACTTTTAGAACAGATTGCTGATTTAGTGAAAGAAAAAGTTGTTGAAGGTATCTCTGATCTGAGGGACGAGTCAGATAGGGATGGTATGCGTATTGTTATTGAGCTTAAGAAAGGATTTGATGGAAATATTGTTTTAAATCAATTATACAAGCATTCGCAATTACAAACGTCTTTTGGTATTATCAATCTTGCTTTAGTGAATAACGAGCCGAAAGTATTAAGTTTAAAAGAAATGTGTGTGGAGTTTATTAAACATAGAAAAGAGGTAGTTACAAGAAGAACCGCTTTCGATCTTAAAAAAGCTGAAGAGAGAGATCATATTTTGCAAGGTCTTCTTATTGCCTTAAAATCTATTGATGAGGTTATTCGGTTAATTAAGGCAAGTAAAGATGTTGAAAATGCTCGTTCTGGCTTGATGAATAATTATATTTTGTCTGAGATGCAGGCAAATGCAATTTTAGAAATGCGTTTAAGTAGATTGGCTGCGTTAGAGCAGCAAAAGATTTTAGAGGAGCATAATGAACTAGTAAGTTTTATTGCAGATTTAAAATCAATTTTAGCTTCTGAAGAAAGAGTAAGAAAGATTATCAAAGATGAATTATTGTTTATTAAAGAAAATTATGGGGATAAGAGAAGAACTGAGATTATTGAAGCTGAAGGAGAGATTTTAGAAAGTGAAGATCTTATTGAAGATGAAAAAGTTGTTATTACGCTAACTAATTCTGGTTATATTAAAAGAATTCCTCTTGAAGTTTACAAAGCGCAAAAGCGTGGTGGGAAAGGCATTATTGCTGCTGAAACAAAAGACGATGCTGACTTTGTGGAGCATGTGATTACCACTTCAAATCTGACGCAAGTATTATTCTTTACAACAGATGGTACTGTGAATTGGATGAAAGCTTATCAAGTTCCTGAAGCTGGAAGGTATGCTAAAGGTACTGCAATTGTTAACTTATTAAAATTAGAGCAAGGTCAAAAGATAACGTCTATTATTCCAGTGCAGGAATTTAAAGAAGGCGAGTATCTTGTGATGATTACCAAGAAGGGTATTGTAAAGAAGACTTCTGTAATGGATTATTCTAGGCCAAGACAGGGCGGTATTATTGGTATTACTTTAAGAGAAGGGGATGGTTTGGTTACGGTTAAATTGACGCAAGGTAATCACCAATTAATTATTGCTACGAAAGATGGTCGTGCTGTTCGTTGTAAAGAAGAGGATATTCGTGCTGTCGGTCGTTCAGGTATGGGTGTAAAGGGGATTAATGTAAAAGATTCTGAAGTTGTTGGTATGGAAATTTGTGAGGCGCCGTATGTTTTAACAGTGACTGAGAAAGGGTATGGAAAGAGAAGCGAGGTAAATGATTATCGTTTGATTAACCGCGGTGGTTCTGGGGTAATTAATATTAAGATTACAGAGAAGAATGGTCCTGTTGCAGCGATTAAAGTTGTTTCGGATAATGATGATATTATTTGTGTGACTAAGAAAGGAGTTTTGATTAGGATGTCTGTCAAGGATATTTCCGTTATTGGACGTAACACGCAGGGTGTTCGAGTAATGAAGCTTGATGAAGATGATGCTTTAGTGAATGTTGCAAAAATATTATCTGATGAGGTTTTGGAAGGGAAAGTTTCTGAGTTTAAGCCTTCTGATGAAGCCCCTAAGGAAGAATTAGCTGAAGATGCTGAGCTTAAAACTGAAGTAAAAGAGGAGGAACTTAATCTAGATGAAGATCTTTCTAAAGAGTATAAATTTGCTTCTGAACAGAAGGTGAGTGAGCAAGAGCTTAAAGCGTTTTTAGAGAAGAACGAGATTAAGGAAGAACCTGCTAAGCCAAGAGATTTTACTCTTGAAGGTTTTGAGGAAAAGCCTTAAGTTGTTTTTTGAGCAGAGAAATTCCTAAAAGAAGGAAAATCGAGCTAAGAAGCAGGAAAGAGAGAAGTTTTTTTGTTAAGTCTATAAATAGTTCTAAGGGAAGGAGTTTGATTAAGTTGTCTGTTTCAGGATTAAGTATCCAGAGGGTGTTGTTAAAAAGTAATTTGTGAAAAAGAATGAAGGTTGTTTGAAAATTAAGAAGAGAAAGCAGAGCTAAAAGCAGAGTAAAAAGAAAGCTAAAGAGCGCTCCAAAAAAGATTCCTTGAAGATAAAGGAAATACTTTTTATGTAAAAGAAGCAGATAAGTAAAGAAAAGAAAGAGAAAGTAACTACTGAGTAAGATAATTTTCAAAAGAGAGTAAAGGTGCTTTACGTCTTCTAAGTGTTGTTTTTCTTTTGAATTATAGAAAGAGCTGTCTAAAGATTTTGTTTTTCCTTGTAAGTAATCTAAGGCGGATTGAAATTGATTATTTATAAAAGTTTGATCTTGATTAAATTGGGAATAAAGCGAGTATTTTTCAAATTCTTGTAAGTAAAAAGTAGAATTAAAAGAAATAAACCAGAGTGTTCCGCCTGTAAGAAGCAGGAAGGTGAGGGTGGCGAGAATAAATTGAAGTATTTTTGTCATGTCTATGGAATCTAGAGGGATACTATTTAAGGTTATTTTAGAGAATAGTTATATGATTTTTATGCACGTTGCAAAAAAAGAAAAATATTTCTGTTTTGATTGAAGTACAAAGGTAGAATAGAGAAGCGATTAGATTTTATAAAAAGTTAGACTTTGAAGAGACACATACTTTTTTATTGGGAAAAAATTTGTAAAGTTTTAAATAGAAGTTATTTTATTTAATTATGTGAAGCGTTTAAAATTTTCAGAAAACTTAGTGCCTTTAGTTGTTTCTAAGGAAAAAGATACTACTTGGAGGATTAATGATGATAAATTTCTTACAGTTGGAGATTCTTTATCTTTGTGTGATAAAGATGGAGAAGAATTTGGAAAAGCAGAAATTTTGTGGGTTAAAGATACGTTTTTTAAAAATTTAACCACAGAAGATTTTGAAGGTCATGAAAAGTTTAGTTCTGAAGAAGAGATGCTTTCAACATATTCAAAATATTATTCAATGGATGTTACTAAAGAAACAAAAGTGAAAGTTATAAAATTTAAACTTAAGGGATAATCTTTTAAAGTTTCTTATATCTATAAAATTATGAATTTTAGTAAAAAGAAAATTTTACCTGCTCTCGGTTTGATAGGGATAGTTGGAGCTTATCTGTCTCTTTCTCAGAATGAAATTAGTGTTTTTCCAAAAAAGAATGTTTTTCTAAGGGTAAGTCCTAACCAAGAAATAAAAACCTCATCTCAGGCAGCTCCTGAACCAGTTAAAAGATCTTCTCCTTCAAAAAATGTTGAAACTGAAAAATCAGCTAGTAAAGGTGAAAATTTAGCTAAAGAATTGTTAGACTCAGATGGTTGTGTGAAAAATTTTGATGATTTCCTTGCTGCTCGGGATAGAATTAAATCCACTTACAAAAATAAAGGATTTGAGGCTGCAAAACAGGTATATGATGAATTTGTAAGTAAGGCAGATGTTGTTTTTCATAGAATTAGTTTTGATGCTGAGAGTGTAGTCAAGTGTATGAAAAAATATAATTCAATAAACTATTTTAGTGATTTGCAGTCTTTTAAGAGTTATCTTTTAGAAGATCTAGCTCCTTCTGATCAGTTGAGGTTATTAACTGGAGCTTTAACTAAGTTTTATGAGAAGGAAAAATTAGATCATATGATTTCAGAAGATAATGCTGGTCTTGTGAATGTGCTAAGAAAGTTGGATGCTTCTGAAAGGAAAAACTTCATTGTTAAAAATTGTAACGGTCAAGAAGGCGTTTTTGAAGAACCCGTGGGATATGGTAATAATGAAGATAAGGATGAGTTTAATTATCCTGTATGTATGGTTTTGTTTAAACATTTTCCAGATGATTTTTCAAAAGTAATTTCTTATGTTTCTAAGGCTAGTGCTCCTGCTCCTTTAAAAATTGCGTATGATTATCAGGATTGGCAGTCAAAAATGGAAGAAGATGAACTGGTAAATAAAATTAGCGCTGAAATTTGCAATGTTGCAAAGAGTAAGGATTTTCCTGCTCATATCCTGCAGGATTTTATGTATTCTAATTTAGAAGTTCTCGGAGTAAATCCTAGCGATAAACTTAGACAAGAAGTTGAGGCTAAAATTGATGCAGACTGTCCTGGATCGAGGTTACCTCCTGAAATTGAAGCTAAAGTAAAGGCTTATTTAGAAAAAAATAAAAACTAAAAGTTATTTCTTCACTTGTGCTGTTCCAATCAAGCGCCAGCGTGTTCCGATCCTGCGAGAAATAGCAATTTTTGCTCCTTCTTCGGCGCATACAGGTCTTTTTAATTTTAAATAGATTTTATTCTTCTCTAAGCTTAAAACAATACCTGCCGTGGTAGAAGAGTTTACGTTAAGCATTAACGGTTCTCCTTTCTTAATTGGATCTACTTTAAGTTCTTCCTTAGAGCCAACTACTCTTTGTAGTAGTTTGGGTTCTATTTTGAGTTCGGTCCAAATTGGAGGGAGTTTTCCAGGTAAGCCTACAAGTGTTCCAGAGAGTTGGTCTGATTTAACAATGGAAGGATCCAGGTAAGTTAAAACTGCAATAGAGCCGCCTGGATGTACTTGTTCTACACTTTTGCCTCCTGTTTTTAAGTCAACGATTTCTGCTTTGATGCTGATCCATTTTTCTTGGCCTTTTTCTGTGATTGCGCGTCCTGGAGAAATTTCTATTTTGTCTCCGATTTTTAAGATGCCTTGTTTGAGCGAGCCTCCGAGGACTCCGCCTACGATTGCGCTGATTCCAGTTCCAGGTTTATTGATGTCAAAAGAGCGGGCGACAAACATGATGGGTTCTTTGTTTGGATCTCGAATTGGTGTGGGAATGCGTTCTTCAATCGCTTCAAAAATATAATTTAAATTAACTTTGTGTAATGCAGAGATAGGTATGACTGGCGCGTTTTCTGCGATTGTTCCTTTGACAAAGTCTTTGATTTGTTTGTAATTTTTCAAAGCTTCTTCTTTGCTTACTAAATCAATTTTGTTTTGGATGATGAGAATGTTTTTTATTCCAATGACTTCTAGTGCCATTAAATGCTCTTTAGTTTGTGGTTGGGGGCATTCTTCGTTTGCAGCCACGAGGAGTAATGCTCCGTCCATGATTGCTGCTCCTGAAAGCATTGTTGCCATCAAGGTTTCATGTCCTGGTGCGTCTACAAAGGAAAGCATTCGTTTTGCTTCTGCCTTTTCGCAACATTTTTTTGGGCTAATCTTGTGTTCTGGGCAATGATAGAGGGTGATGTCTGCGTATCCTAGTTTGATGGTAATTCCTCTTTTGACTTCTTCTGAGTGAGTGTCTGTCCATTTTCCAGAGAGTCTTTCTAGAAGGGTGGTTTTACCGTGGTCTACATGGCCGATCAATCCAACATTAATCTCAGGTTGACTTATTTGCACGCTTTCTTCAGTTTTTATTTTTGTTTTTTCTTTTGTACTCATTTTGTGAAATTCAGAAAAGGGATTGGATTTATAAACCTTGTTTATTGAAGAAAAGTATGCTTATTAAAAGTAAAAGCGGCGTTTTCGAAGTAGCCAGTTGCACGTCTTTTTTAAGTAAATTAAAAGGATTAATGTTTTCTAAAAAGCCGGAGAATGATGGTTTGTTATTTGCTTTTGAAAGGGAGGTTTTTTCTTCGCTGCATATGTTTTTTGTGTTTTTCCCAATAGATATTGTTTATGTAAATAAAGAGAAAGTTATTTTAGAAATTAAACGAAAGGTAAAGCCTTTCACACCTTTAATTCTGGGACCAAAGGCAAAGTATATTTTAGAGCTTAAAGATGCTAAATCTTTAAAAGTAGGTGAGAAACTTTCTTTTTGATGTTGATTATTCAACCTTCTTTGGAGAGTATCGCTTCACAGGTGTATGATTTTACAAGACCAGGTATTATTTCCTTAAAAGGTGTTTTAAAAGAAGAAATCAGATTCAAATCCTTCTGGTTCTTCTGCTACTCGTTGTTGGGGATGATAACGTTCAAGGAGTTCTCCAAGAGGGCTAAACGTGTAAGTGGTGTGGGTAAGAGGTGTCTCAAATGGATTATCGACTGTGGATAAAATCGAATTTCCTTTTATTTTTACAAGAGCGTAAGTTGTGGAGTTAGGGAGTTGGTGGGATTTTCTCCAGACGTAAAATCCCAGTTTTCTTAATCCTTGGGGTAATTGTGGCGGAAGTTTTATTTTTTTCTGATCCCTTAAAGAGGTGTAAATTTGTTCATAGTCCTCTTGTTTATAGCGTAATCCCATGATTGGGAGTTTGAAAGGTGTCGTTATTTGAATGGTAGGTTTTAATTCTTCTTCGGTTATTCCAGCTTGTTTTATTCTTTTATTTAAGTCTTCTAGTGTTGCTTCTTTAAATGCGGTAAGTTCTTTCATTCTTTGTGCAGCAGGTTTAGCTTGTTGGTAGAGTTGCATCATAGTGGTATGGGCTTTTTCTAAAACTCTCGGATAGTTTGCGAAAGGGAGGAGAAAGTTGTGATATGCCGTCGGATCTCGAATAAGGACTCTTTGTTGTTTTTTCGCATAGTTGATGCAGGTTCGAAGAAGGGTGAGTAGCGGGGAAACAACACTTCCGTCTTTTTTAGGATAGGTATAATCTAGCAAGAATCTTTCAAGACTTTCTGAATTTGTTTTGTCTTTTTTATCCTCTTCTGAAGCGAATTCGAAGAAACCACCTTGCGTTTCAGCTCTCCAGCGTTCAATATCCGCAAGTTTGTTGAGAACAATCTGGTAAGTAAACGTGTCGCCGTATGCTCTTTGTTTTTTCCGATAATCTCGAGTTTCTTTAACGTTGTCATCAAAGAATCTCTGTAAAGAAGGATCAGAAAGCGTTAAGTCCAGAGCGGTGTGGGCAAAGTTTGCTTCCCTGTTGGGGTAAGTAATACTGATAACTTTTCCATTTTGAGCCTCTTTAGTAAACTTTTGAGAACGTTGATGTCTACTAAAAGAAAGAAGAATTGCGGCAAGAGTTTCGTAAAGTTTTTCTGTATATTCGCTAGAAAGTTCTGATCTTAGGGTTGGGGTTGGCAAAGGATGGGTTTTTGTTCGTTCGGCCTGTTTTCTAAACCACCTAAGTGTGCCGTAGATTTCGCTTGTTCCGCAAGGAGAATTCAAGATAAATCCGAGGGGATATGGTTGTAAAAATTCGGAGATAAATGAGTTATAAAGTGGAAGTCCTTCCCAAGAGGTAAAGGTTCGTTCACCGTATGCTGTAGGTTCACCGAAAGTTACTCCAGATGGAGTAATTTTAATCAGGTGTCCACGAGCAAGAGTTTCTTCAAGATTCATAAGAAAGGTTATTTTGAAAAATAATAAAAGCTTAACTCTTAAAATAATAAAGAAAGACGAGTAAGTCCACAGTTTTTTTTTCAACATTGGTTAAAGGAAGAAAGCTTTAAATAAAATTAAAGTAAAGTAAGAATATGTTTAAAAGAGGTTTAGCTGAATCAAAAACGAGAGAGTTTAGGGTGCTTTGGCTTGAGGAAGAGATAAAGCGTTTAGAAGAGGAAATCCCCGCTTTTAAAAAATCGTTAAAAAAGTCAAAAGATCCGTACACTCCAAAGAATGAAGCTATTTTTTTAAAAATTTCAAATCAGATTTTAGAAATGAGGGAAGAGTTTGAGAGTTTAGAGAAAAATAAAGAAGTAAAAGAGAGAATTGGTAATCTGAAAAAGAAAATTAAAAATATATTGAAAGAAAAGAATTTTAGTGCATATGCAAAGAAGCTATAGTCGTCCTAGTTTTTCTTCTATTTCACGTAGTTCGTCGTTAAGTCTGTCCACTTCGGTGGAGCTTTTTTTCGTAGCAACTTTAACTGGTTTAACCACTTCTGGTTTTGGTTCTTCAACTTTTTTAACTACGGACTTTTTCGCATGGACTTCTTCATGAGGAATAACTGGGAAGCGATCTTCGTTAAATTCTTTAGAAAGGCGTTTGATTTCTTTCATTTCTCGATGTAAATAACGAAGGGTTTTGAGTTTTTTATTTTTTAAAGCGACGAATTCTTCATAATCTTTCAAAAGTTTTGTCGCGTCAATAGCCGCGGAGAGAATTTCTTTGCGGAGCATGATTGGCTGTTCAATCAGCATATGGACTGGTGCTTTTTTCTGCTTTGGTTGTTTCATGCTTCGAATAAGCTTTGGTCGATGGTAAGGAGCTTATCTTTAACTGCAGTAAGTTCTGATTTCCAGCTTTCGAGTTTTTTGCTTTCTTCGTCTCTGATGTCTTCGAGGGAATGTAAGACTTCTTCTGCTTCTGCGATTTTAGCCTTTAGGGTGTCAATAGCGCGTAATGCTTCTTTATAGTGGTCTATTTTGATGAAAAGTGGTTTTTCTTCGCCAGAAGAAGTGTAAGGTGCTGATTTTGAGGCTACGGTGGGCATAACCTTTTTTTCGCGTACTGGGATGTCCATTTCGTCGCTTCTAGTAACCTCTTTTTTCAGGTCGCTGATGCTTGCTTCGTAGTGGGGTAATTCCGGTACTTCTTGCTCTGCAGAAGGGAATTCTGGTAAGCTTGGTAAGCGTTCAAAATCAAGTCTAGAGGGCTTTTTGTCTTCTTTTTTACCTAGTCCAAATAGTGCCATGGGTGAGTCTCCGTTTTTCTAATAAAAGGATCTTAAGATTGACCCCTTAAAAGCTTTTTTTACCATTGGTGAAGGGTGAAAAAGAGCTAAAATGGAAATGTTTAAATACCTTATTCCCCCAAAATTAAGTAATGCTTCTGTGCCTCAAAAACAATGAAGATAACCCAAAAACAGATAGAGGATATGATTGTCGAGATAGCCGGTCCCGAGGGCTTACCGATCTACAAATCCTTGAAAGATAAAGAGAATGTGAACGAGTTTCTTATAGCTGAAAAACTAAAATTAACCATTAATCAAATCCGTAATGTTTTGTACAAATTTGATGCTCATAATCTAGTCACTTCTACCCGTAAGAAAGATCGTAAAAAGGGCTGGTATATCTATTTTTGGACGTTCTTGCAAGAAAGGGCTGAAAGAGTCTATATTGATCTTAAGAAAGCAAGGATTAAGCAGCTTGAAACTCGTTTAGAAAGAGAAAGAGCCAACCAGTTTTATTTGTGCCTGAATAAAGATACTCGAACAAGTGTTGAGAACGCGATGGAAAATCAGTTCATGTGTACTGAATGCGGTCAATTGATGATTCCGGAGGATAATACTAAGACTATTAATAGGATTGCGGAAGAGAGTAAGTTCCTTAAAGCTGAAGTTGAGAAACTTGATGTAGCAAAGCCTATTCTGGTTGAGGAAGAAGTAGTTGTAGTAGAAAGTAAGAAAAAACCTAAGAAAAAGTAGATTAGAAGAGCATTCTAAAGAAAGGTTCAAAGACTTTATAGCCATCTAGGGGTGGAATTGGGATCATGTTGAACAAAAAGAGCATTCTGTTCATGTTTTTCATTAAGGTTAATACAAGGGCTTGGTTGTGAGTCATGTTTTTGCTTTTTTTAAGTAAAAGCGCGCAGCCCAGCCAGAGAAGAAGGTTTATGAAAGGTCCTGCGAAGGCGCTTAAAGAGCTTTGAAAACTATTCGCTCCATTAATAACGACATATCCTGGTGCGAGCAAAAGAAAGCTAGAGTTAATCGCTTTTAGAATAATTCCAATTGCAAGACCTAGTGGAAAAATTTGATAGGTTGCTTCTAGTCCGAAGCTTAATGCGGTAAATTTGTGGGCTAATTCGTGAAGGATAATTCCTGGAGAGGCGATTAATGCAGAATAAAGAAAGTCTTTAAGGTCAAAGCGTTTGTACTGCTTTAAAGGATCTGTCTCGTATCTTCGAAGTGAGCCTGAAAAGATATATCCTAGGGCTGCGACAGTCAAAAGTAATTGTAGGATTTCTCCAAAAGAAATAATGCTCATAAAGCAAATAAGGTACTTTTCTTATTAAAGGTTTTGTTCTTTTAGACTAGAAAGCTTTAAAAATAATGGGGGAATGCTCAGAGTGAAAGAAAATGTACAAATATGTTTCAAAGTTAAATAAATCTCGCCCCGAGGCTTTTGTTCTTTTGCAAAGACAGCGTCAGATTGATTGGCGTGCTGAATCTGCGATTCATCAGATTGAGTATCCTACTAATGTTGCTCGTGCTCGTTCTTTAGGGTATAGGGCTAAACAGGGAATTGTTCTTGTTCGTGTTCGTGTTCCTCGTGGAGGAAAGCAAAGACCAAGTATTCGGCACGGTAGAAGAAGTAGAAATCTTGGTCAGAATTTTGTAATGGGAAAGAATTTTCAGTGGATTGCTGAAGAAAGGGCAAATAAGCGTTTTAATAATTTGGAAGTTTTAAATTCTTATAATGTTGGAAAAGACGGTTTGCATTATTGGTTTGAAGTTATTATGATTGATCCGCATCATCCTGCTGTTAAGAAAGATCCTAAACTGAAGAATTTTACAAGAACAGGAAGAGTTTATAGGGGTATTACTTCTGCGGGTAGAAAATCTCGTGGTTTAATGTATTCTGGAAAGGGCGCTGAAAAGGTTCGTCCAAGTTTAAATGCGCATAAGGATCAAGCGAAGTAATTTTCTAGAAAGTTTTATTAAAGGGAAAGTAGAAAGTTATTCTATGGGTTTTTTTAGTTGGATCAAATCGTTATTTGGGAACGTTCAGTCTAAAGGGGTAGATGGGAAAATTTTGTATGCTGGCTCGTCTTCTTTTGTTAAACGTGTATGTAAAGATACAGGGATGACTTTGGATGATGTTTCGATAGGTAAGGAGAGTGGATATAGTTTTGTTACCTATAAAATTTATGTCACTCAAGGAGATGCTGGGGAAGTGGTGATTGGACCTGATTTAAAAAATTTGAAAAGTGTTAAGCTTTATCTCAACTTTGGACTGGGCGAGCGAAACATGCAAGATCCAAAAACCGTTATTTCTAATCGTGTTAAGCTTGGAGAAATTAGCTCAGCAGAAGAATTGGCTGCCGCTTTAACGAGCCAAGAAGGAAAAATTAAAGGTATTTTAATTAAGGCGCCTATGCAACTTGATGCTTTAAGAGCAAGACAAAATCTTAGGAAAAAACATCTTAAGGAATAATTATTTTACAGAAATTTTAATGTCTGAGCCTTTGACTGTTTTTCTTCCAGAGTGTTGTGCTATTCTTACTGCTTTTTCTCCGATTTGTTCGCCGTAGGTTTCAAGAAGTTCTTTCATTGCTTCTTTAGCGTCTTCTGAGACTCTTTCTGCTCCGCATTTTTTCAAGAGTTTTTCCATTGCGGCTAGGGGAATTATTTTACTCATAAATCCTTTTTCTCTTCTTACTTTTATAAAGGTTGTGTTTTAAAGGATTTTTATCTTCTTTGAAGTGAGAAGTGCGACAAGAATAAGAATTAAGATAAAAAGAAGAAGGAAACTCAAAAGCGCGGAAAGAAAGATAAAGAGTAAAACTAAACAAACTGGAATAAGAGCCGCGTATAAAATTCTTTTCTCTAAAGGAATGCGAGAGCTCATTTTGAGAAAGATCATAATTGCGATTCCTACGCCAACAAAGAAAATAATCTGAGTAATGCTCATGAAAATCTATATATACTCTGGATTATAAGCTTTGTTATGATTCCTGAAAGCGAATTAAATCAAGCAAGATCTTTTTTGGAAAAAGCACAAAATCCGGTATTTGTGTATGATAAAGATACTGATGGATTGTGTGCGTATGTGCTTGCGAGAAAGTTTTGTAAGATGAAAGGATCTGGTTTGGCTTTGCAAACGTCACCAAAGTTAGATGTGGATAGTTTAGACAGTGTTTTGGAATTAAATCCAGATCTTCTGGTTGTGTTGGACGTGCCAATTATTAGTCAGGATTTTATTAATCGGATTTCTGTTCCTATTTTGTGGTTTGATCATCATCCTTTGGTGGAGAGAACGAAAGTACATTATCTTAATCCGCGTAAATGGAACGCTGAAAGTACACATCCCACTACCTATTTGGTTTGGAAGGTGACGCAAGGCGATTTGTGGATTGCGACTGTTGGTTCTTTGTCTGATTGGTTTATTCCCGATTTTTTAGCGCAGTTTAAGAAAAAGTATCCTTCTTTTTTAAAGAGAGAGAAAGATCCGGGTAAGATTTTGTTTAAAACTCCTTTTGGAGAATTAGTGAAGGTTATTTCTTTTATTCAGAAAGGAAAACCTAATGAAGTAAAGAAGCTAATAAACTTATTTTTTAAGATTGAAGATCCAAAAGAGATCGTAGAACAAACGTCAGAATCGGGTACTCTTATTTGGCAGCATGCGCAGCATTTAAAGAAAGAATTTGATGCGCTGTTGGCGAGTGCAAAAGAGAGAGGGAAGAAAAAGATGTTGGTTTTCATTTATGATTCTAAAACGAGTTTTACAAAGGAACTGTCTAATGAGTTAAGCTTTTTATATCCAAAGAAATTTATTATTGTTGGTCGTGAAAAGGGTGATTCGCTAAAAATGAGTATGAGGGCTTCTTTTATCAAAATCCCGCAGGTTTTAGAAAAAGCATTAGTAAACGTAAGGGGGTATGGTGGTGGTCATGATTACGCGTGTGGTGGTTCTGTTATGAAAGAGGATTTTGAAAGGTTTGTTCAAAATATTGAGGAGCAGTTATGAAGAAAGTTTTCTTTCTTTTTCTCTTCTTACTCATTCCGCTTGTTCATGCGCAGAGTCAGGTGAATGATTATAACGATTATAAATCTTTGACCTTAGGTGTGGATTTTACCTCTCGTTTTGAGCTTGAGCAAGAAGCAGAAGGAAGAAGGGTGGATTTTGTGGTTGCGAATTTAAGCTTTTTTCCTCAGAATGATGTGAACTTAGATGTGGAAAAGTTGCAGGCGGTAAGTACTCCGCCAGCGCAGGTTTCTCAAACTCAAAATATGATCTCCTACCAGTGGCTTGAACCGCAAGAGCAGCGTTTTAATTTTGGTTTTCGAAGTAAAGTGAAAGCAGAGAATGCGCTTGTAGCAGTTAAAGATAAAATTTTATTTCCGATTGATCCTGTTGAAGAAGAGTACACAAAGCCAACAGAGTTTATTGATATTAATCCGGGTATTAGACAGCAAGCGGCTCAGCTTGCTACTGGTGAAGATGATTTGTTCGTTGTCGCTTTCAAAGTTGGAGATTGGGTTGAGAAAAATGTAAAGTATGATCTTAACACGTTAACCGCGGATGTGGTAAAGCCTTCGAGTTGGGTGTTTCAATATAGAGAGGGTGTTTGTGATGAGTTAACAAATTTATTTTTATCAATGATGAGATCTTTAGGTGTTCCAGGCAGATTTGTTTCTGGTTTGGCGTATAGCAATATTGGTCATCAATGGGGGCCTCACGGTTGGGCTGAATTATATTTTCCTAAAAAAGGGTGGGTTCCTTTTGATGTGACGTATGGGCAGTTAGGATGGGTTGATCCTACGCATATTAAGTTGAAGGTTTCAGTGGATTCTGGTGATTCTTCTGTAAAGTATTTGTGGAGGGCGTTTGGAGTGAAGTTTAAATCTGAAAAAATTAATTTGACTGCTTTTCTTCAGGATAGCCAAGGAAAAGTGGGTAGGCAAGCTGATTTTAGTATTCGGCCTTTAGTAAATAATGTGGGTCCTGGTTCGTATGTTCCTCTTGAAATCACGATAACGAGTCAAAAAGAATATTATCTTCCTGAGTCTTTTGTTATGACGAAAGCTCCAGAGTTAACTGAGAAAAATGTCAAGCGAGTTTTACTTAAGCCTCAAGGCACTGGGCATGTTTATTGGACTGCGATTCTTCCAAAGGATGCGGATCCTGGTTTTGCGTATACTACTTTTTTAGAAGTGGAGGATTTTTTTCATTCAGTGGCAAGTGCGAATATTTCCTATTCTCGTTCTGGGAAGGTGTATAGTAAGCAAGAGGCTAATACCTTAATTTCGGTGAATGAAAACAGTCAAGAAGATTTGACGAGTTCGGATTTAGTTTTAAGTTGTAAGGGTCCGGATTATATGTTTTCTTATGAGCGTGCTCAGGCTTCTTGTTCTCTTCAGAATCGGGGTAAAGATGAATTAAATGATGTTCAAATCTGTAGAGCTTCAGAATGTAGAACAGTCTCTTTGGGTGTTGGCCAAGAAAGAACGGTGAATATTTCTTTAGGCGAGTTAAAGGTTGGGTTGAATCGAGTAGGGTTTACTGCTCAGGCGACAGGTATGTCTGCAAGAGATGATTTGTTGGTGAATGTTTTGCAAAGTCCGGATTTAGTGTTAACCGGAATCAATGTTCCGCAGGCGGTCAATTATGATGAGAATTTCAACGTATCTTTTATTTTGTCTGTGAAAGTGCCTGTTCAGAATGTTGAGATATTTATTAACAATCATTCTGTGACAACGATTCCCAATTTAGAAAGTTCAAAGAAAGTAATTATTACGGGTTTTGCGAGTGATTATGTAAGAAGGAAAGCGGCTGATATTCATATTCATTTTAATGATGAGAATGGAAAAGAGTATGATTTCTTAAGAAGTGTTCCGGTTAGTGTTGAGAACGTTCCTTGGTTCATTCAAGCTTTGATGTGGTTACGAATTATCTAGAATATTGATATTCATTCCTTTTTTATTGATGATTTTGTGTTCTTCTAAGAGTTGTTTAAATTCAGGTGTGGTTTGGCTTAATTTTTTTACGACGTTCCCTTCAAGGTATTCTGGATCGACGTATCCAAATTTTTTTACAAGAATTGTGGGCTTTTTTTCGTCTTGGGTAAATTCTTTTTGGAGTAGAAGTGCTAAGTATCTCTTGCTTTCCAAGTCTTGACTCTTGTCGATTTTGTTAAGAACGTATTCTTCGTTTTTGAAAAGGTCTCTTTTCTGAATGGTTCCTTGTTTTAATGCTTGGGTAATCATTTGTGAGGCGAGGTGGTAGCGGATCATGGATTGGCGTCCTCCTCTGTGTTCGGTTTGGCATTTGAGGTAGTAATTGCTAAATTGTTCTGCGCTTTTTTTGTCTGTAAAGACGATTTTTCCTCCAACAGCCTGCAGTTTTGTGCCTAGTTCTTGTGCTGCTTTTTGTTCTGCTAGATCGTGGTAGACCTCTCGTAAGGTGTAGTCGATTCTGTCTGCGCAGAGTGCGGGGCTTGGTTGTTCTAAGAGGGTGAAATTTCTTATTTCGCTGATTTGAACTGTTTTGAATCCGTGTTCTTTTAAAATTTCAGCGATTTCTGATTGTTGGAGAATGTCTTGGTGAATCAGGTCTTGGTAGTTTGCTTGGTTTTCTGTAAAGACAAAGTCGATGATGTGTCCAAAAGCGGTGTGGGAGATATCGTGCAAAAGTCCTGCAGCTTGTTCTTCTATGCTTGCTCCGAGTTTTCGTAAGAGGAGCATGACTCCTATTGAGTGTTCTTTTCTGCTAAATCCTACTTTATGATAGTAGGGTTTTGGGAGGCCGTATTGGTTGAGTTTTTCTAAACGTTGGAAGGGTCGTGAGTAGAGGAGGTCTAAGAGGAGTGGTTCTCGAATGTTAAGTGTTCCGTAGACAGGGTCTTTAAGTTCCATGTAAAGCAAGAGTGATTTTGTTTTAAAAGGATTTGTATTTTTTAAAGAAAGTTTTATAGGTGTAGAAGTGAAAGAAATTTTATTTAAGTCCAGATGCCTAGGTGTTGTTCTTGTGCGTGCGCTTGAGCTTCTTTAAAGAGATTGCAATAGCGAACATTTGGAGAAATTCGATCTAGTTCGGCATATCCATTAAAGACGCTGTCATAATTAATTAAATGGTTGTCTTGAGCATCCCGAACATAGCGCAGTAATCTTCCATATTTATCTGTTTCAGAAACATCTTTCTCTAAAAGAATTTCTTTATTCAAAACTTCTTGTTTCATGTAGTCTGTTGCTTGGGTGTAATAGAATTGTCCCTTTTCTGGAGTGTTGATACAAATAAGGCGTACTTTTCTTCCGTCTTGTAAAACGATAGTATCTCCATCGATAACTCGGCTAACGAAAGCTTTTTCGTAATTATCTTGAAGGATGGTTTTCCCTGTATCTTTGACTTCTGGATAGAACAGATAGCTTCCGAGTAATAAAATAAGGGTTAGTAGGATCTTCCAAAATAGGTTTCTGCTTTTGCCGCTCTTTCGCAATGGAAACACCTCTGATTAAGTTTTTTTTGTTCAAACGGGATGGTGAGTGATTTTGCTCCTTCGATTTTGTTTTTTAGTTCTGTTTCGCATTCTGGTTCTGTGCACCAAGGAGCGAAAGCGATTTTTTTATTTTCAAGCGCTCTTTTAAAGTCTTCAAATTCTGAAACGCTTTGTACTGTTTCTTTTAAGAATTGTTCTGCCTTTTGATACATCTCTTGTTGCATGAGAGAAAGGGTTTCTTCTACTTTCTTCTTTAATTCGTTTAATTTGATAAATTCTTTTTTTCCTGTATCTCTTCTTACCAAGACTGCTTGCTCTTTTTCTAGATCTTTAGGTCCTAATTCGATACGTAAAGGTATTCCTTTGAGTTCCCATTCATTGTATTTCCAGCCAGGAGTGTAATCTGTTCGGTCATCTAAAAATACGTTAAACGTTTTGAGTGTTTTTTCAAGTTCTTTGCATTTTTTTAAGACTGCCTCTTTAGTTTGATCAAAGAGAATCGGTACGATAACCGCTTTGTGTTCTGCTACGCTTGGAGGTAATACTAATCCTTTGTTGTCAGAGTGGATCATGATCATGATTCCAAGGGAGCGAGTGCTAAATCCCCACGAGTTTTGGTAGACGTACTTTTTCTTTTCGTCTTTATCTAAAAATTGAATATCAAAAGCTTTTGAAAAATTCTGTCCTAAATGGTGGGAAGTGCAGGCTTGTGCTGCTTTTCCATTGGGTAAGACCGCTTCTAAGCTTAGGGAGTAGTCTGCTCCGGCGAATTTTTCTTTTTCTGATTTTTTACCTTGTAATGTAGGAATAGCTAAGAGTTCGGTGTAGCATTGAGAGTAGGTTTCTAGTCTGTCAAGTGCTTCTTGGTCTGCTTCTTTTTTTGTTGCAAAGGCAGAGTGACCTTCTTGCCAGAGAAATTCTCGCGCTCGTAAAAAAGCGACAGGATGTTTAAACTCCCATCTTAAGACGTTGCACCATTGATTAAGTAAAAGTGGTAAATCTTTGTGAGATCTAATCCATTTTGAGTAAGAGGCGTACATGATTGTTTCTGAAGTTGGTCTTATTGCAAGTCGCTCAGGTAGTTTTGTTTCTCCGGTTTGTGTGACCCAAGCTACTTCGGGAGAGAAGCCTTCAACGTGTTCTGTTTCTTTTTTGAGTAAGTTTTCTGGAATGAGGAGTGGGAAATAAACGTTTTGTACGCCTGCTTTTTTAAATTCTAAATCAAGAAAGCTTTGTATTTTTTCCCAGATAAAGTAAGAGCGTGGTCGAAGGATGTAGCATCCAGAAACGTCTGAGTATTCAATGAGTTCTGCTTTTTGTAAAATTTGAGTATACCATTCGGAGAAGTCTTTTTCTTTTGTGACTGTTAATCCTGTTTCTGTTTTTTCTTGCATAAAGTAGAACTTAGCTTAGGATATTTAAAAGTATCTTCATCTAATAGTTTGTTTGAGTTTGTCTAAAAGTCTGAAAGCTAGTCTTGAAAGTGTTGCTCGATTAATTTTGTAGATTGGTGCTGCTCGTTCTGTGGGTGTCGTTTCTTTAGCAACGTTTTCAGGTACTAAGAGTTGTTCTGGTGAAGGAGCTATTTGTTCTGGTGTGTTGATGAAGCGTGTTTCTCTAGTAGAGCCCATGTCTCGTTCTCCCCAGATTTGACCGTCCATTCCGTTTGTTTCAAAGACGATCTCATTGTCTGCGATGTTTTGAAAAGGGTAAGGGTGTTTGTAATCTGAAGGTGCGTAGATTTTTGCTGAGTCTGCGTTTCCGTAGCTGAAGATGATTACTCGGTCAATGCCTTTTGGTATGAAGAAGTATCCTAAGCCTGTTCCTGCAGCTGTGCCACCCATACGTATTGGGTTGACTGCGACAAAAGGGGTTTCTGAAGGGACGTTAAATCCGTATCCGTAAGCAGATCCGTCATAATCAATATGGTAATCTCCTTTTGGAAGTTTAGGAACCGTAACTTTACCTATCTTTGTTCCTGGAAGGAGGGCAACGGTAGTAGAGTAAACAATCTCGCCATCAACTGTGCTTACTTTAAGGCCTGTGTTATCTAGGGAAGTGCGAATTTCGAAGGAGGTTTCTTTTTCTCCGTTTGTGTAGAATTCAAAGTCGCCTGTTCCTTTGTAGACTTGGGTGAAGTAGGTTTGTCCTGGTGTTGGGGGAACTAAATTTAAAGGAACGAGCTTGTCTGAGTAATCAAAGGTTTGTAAAGGAATGTATTGATATTTTGCTGCTCCTTCTTTCATGAGTTGGTCAAGTTCTTCATTCGTTGGTGTTGCAAGGTAAGTTGGATTGTAGATATCTGGATTTTTGTTTTGAATGTCCCATTTTTTAACAAGCGATTTGTCTGCTGAAGGGTCTATTCCAATATCTGAAAGAACGCTTCTATAGAGTTGATAAGAGTGAATCATTGCACTTGCGTCTATTCTCCAGATGTAGCGTAAGAGTGCTTCTGTTGCTACGGTTTTTTCAGCAGTTCCTTTTTTGCTAGTAACATATTCGTAGTGGAGTCGTAAATAATTCAAGTAAAGTTTGTAGTCGTTGATGCGAGCTTGTATTGCTGGGTCTTTTGCTGTTTTTGCTAGAGCGTCTGCTTCGAGAATATCATGGTAAGAGGCGCCAAGTTCATAGTTCATAAGTAAGAATTTTTTGTTCCAGCGGGTGAGCATGCGTTTCATTGGTTCTTTTGCAGGTCCAAATGAATTTTCATAGAATTCTTCCATCAAAGCATTGGTATCTGTATCCTGATCCCAAGCGAGTTTGCTTGCGCTGTACATGATTGTTCCGATTGCTCCGCTGCTGTAGGTGCTTTCTAAGCCGATGGATTCAAGATCGTTTTGTTCCCAAGTGCGAAATTCATCAATGGAGCGATCGTAGCTGAGTAAAGGTAAGCTACGTGAGCTTGTTGTGATTGCCCAATAATCGTATCCTCCGAGTTTTATTTTTCCATTCGGGTTGGTGTCTGATTTTTGTTTCCATGCTTTGACTGATTTTTCTCCAGGTTGGGCGATTTTAACAAGGATGTTTTTTTCCAAAGGAATTGTTGGAACGCTTGAGTGGCTGCTGTAGGCGTAGAGGCTTACGTATTTGCCTGGATCTCTCCTGTTGGTTTCTTTTGCGATTTGGTTTGCGAAGTGAAAGACTCGGTCGCTAGTGGAGCTGTCTTTATCTTGGTGGGGTAAGTAAGGACCGTTTCGTAGTAAGTCTTTTGCTTTTTGGCTTTCATCTTCTGCGCTTCCGTCTGAGGGTTCTATGCTAAAGCCCCAGGCGTTAAGTCCTTCTGGATTGATTTTGATCCATTTTTCCAGGTTTGCGATTTTACTGTCTGCGAAGAATTTGATAATGCCGCCGTAGGTGCTGTAATCTGTTTTGTCTTCACAAAATTGTTCAGCTTCTTGATCGAAGGGATAGGTAAGGAGGAGGTTTGTTGTGTCTACCGAGACATGATTGAAGAGTTGGCCGATTTCTGCGCCAGTGAGGCTTCTTTGGTAAACTTGTACTTCATCGATCAGGCCGTTATATCCGTCTTTTCTGTCTTCGTCTTGTGCAATCCAGAAGTCTGTTTGTCTTTGCAGGTCAAAGATTCCTGCTTCTTGGTGGGTGTTTTGGAGTTTTCCATTGATGTAAAGTTGGGTTTGGGTTGTTAGGCTTGCGCTATTTACTGTTCTTACGACTGCGATGTGTGTCCATTCGTTCGATAAATCGCTGGTGCTAATGGTATTTACGTTTTTTAGAGTTTTATCTGTGTTTTTTGTTCCGTCTGTCTGAATAACAATTATCTTTTTACCGGGTGTAGAGAGAGTTTGGTCTTTGCTAAGGTAGGCTGCGAATTGTTTTTCAGGTGTTTCTTTATAGCCAAAAATAAAGCTATTTTGTACATTCGTTGTTTTTATCCAAGCAGACAGGGTAAGGTCGCCTTTGAAGGTTTTGTAAAGTCCGACTGTTGCTTGTCCGGCGATGGCGCTTTTCCCATCAAACGAGTAAGCTTGTCCGTATTTTCCTACAGTGACGCTCGGTGTTCCCAAGACTTGACCGTGGTGGTTTTTTCCTGAGGTGTCTTTTGTTTCTGCGTAGGTAAGCATTGCTTGAGGGGATTTGCAGTCTATCTTACCGTTGTAAGTATAATCATATTTTTGGTTGCAGATTTCGCCTAAACATTTATCCCAGAGTTTTTGTCTAACTCCATTAATCTCAGCAAAATAAAGCGGATCTTTTCGTAATTCTGTTTGGTAATTCAAGTTGAATACTTCGAAGCTGTGTCCACCTGGATGGTATTCGTCTGGGAATTGGTTTCTTCTAAACCATTGACCCCAACGTGAGACGGGGTTTGCGTCTTCGCTTAATCCTGGCGGTGCGCTGCCAAATCCTCCTGTTCCAAAGAAGGAGAAGGAAACTACTTTTGGCTGTCTGATTTGGTTTAGTGGTAAGCGGATGTCTGTTTTTTTTGGTGTGATTGTCCAGTGTTCGTTAGGAAAGTACCAGCGCATTCCGAGTTGTTCTAGATAATAGTAGATTCCGTGTTCTAGTCCTCCTTCACTGTTGCTGACGATCCAGAGTTGATCGTTAATGCTGGTGATGAGAAATGTTTCTTTTGTTTTTGATTTTAATGTTGGAATTTGAGTTTTTACTGTGCTTGGTGCTTTATCGAGAAGGGGGGAGGTTGTTCGTAAGAGGTAAATTGCTTGAGTGCAAGAAGGAGTGTTTTTGAGGGTGAAGGATTGGCTGGTAATTTTTTGCAAAGTGGAAAGAACATCTTGGTTAAGCGTAGTAAGTAGGTCTTTGCTTGTGCTTGCATCTACAATGAGTTGTTTTCCGTAAAAGTTTGGTTGGCAGGAGTCAAGTGTTTGTTCTCCTGTAGGTGTTTGAAGAGAAGTGAAGACGAGTATTCCTCCAAGAAAAATGAGTATAACCAAGAGGGAAGAAAGAAGTGGTGTCTTAAGATCCCTCTTTTGCATAAAGGTTTTTCGGGCTCAGTTGTATTTAAAGTTTAGTTTTTTAGAGAGAAATAGATTCTTCTGTTTGTTTTTCCTTTGTTTTCGGTTGCGAGAAGAATAAGTCCTTTTATTTCTTGGATGTTGTGTACGTGTGTTCCTCCGTCTGCTTGAGTATCTATTCCTTCAATGGTAACTATTCTTAGAGTAGGAATTTCTGGTGGAAGTGCTGCTGCGAGTTTGACTATTTCGGGATTTTTTAACGCTTCTTCCCTTTTGAGAGAGGAAATGGTGATGTTTGCTCCTTGGTGGATGAGTGTGTTTGCTTTGTTAAAATATTCTTGAAGTTTTTCTTTGTCAAAATCTTCTAATGTAAAATCGATTCTTGATTGGTCAGTATTGAGTTGGTTGCCGCTGATAAGAATTTTTCCTTCTTTGTAAAGTATTCCCGAAAGAAGATGTGCTGCGCTGTGCATTCTCATAAGGGTGTATCTTCTTTGCCAGTCGATTTTACAAAAAACTTTATCTCCTGTTTTTAATCCTATTTTATCGATTTCATGCAAAATTTTTCCCTCCGCTTTTTTTACTGAAAGAACGTTAAAAATTTGATTTTCTTTAGTTATGGTTCCTAAGTCAAAAGGTTGTCCTCCGCCTTGGGCATAAAAAATAGTTTTATTTAAAACTAAGAATTTTTCGTTTATAATTTCTGTAATAATTGCTTCTTGTTCTTGTAAGTAAGAATCTTGTAAATAGGTAAGTTCTGTCATAATACATGTTTTTTCTCAAGATCTGCGAGCCATTCTCTTAAAAATGCATCGAGAGAGTAAGGAGAACTAGCAAGGCGTGCTTTGTTAACTTCAGAATGTGTTTCTCCCCAATCGCAGATGAATAAAGAAGGTTGGTCATGTACTGCTCCGGTTGGAAGGGTATAATCTGAAATGAGGACTGCGGTTTCAACAGTGTATCCTTGATTACGAAAGGATGGAAGAAGAGTTTTGTTAAGAATTTCTGCCGCAGTTCCGTCTAGTGAGGGGCTAGGTCCATTTGTAATTCGTATTCTTTTGGCTTTACCCTCTTTTAATTTTTCTTTCCATTCTTCAGAAAGTGTGTTAAAGGGTTCATGGACTGTTTCTGCAGGAGTATAGGTCGTAGTTTGTGGTTTATAGTTAAGTTCTGTAAACCTAAAGGGGTTGACTCCCATAGTTTCATGTTGGCTAAGGTAATGAATCTGTTCTTGGGCGGTCATAGAGGGAGAAAAGAAATCGAATCTACCGTGGCGGAGGGTAATATCAAAGTAGACTGGGTTGACGGGAAAAGTTGTTAAAAGTTCATAGGCGAAATCTTGGCTTGGTTTGGGAATAACTAATCCTTCAACAGGTTTTCTTTGGGGGAAAGGGTTGTTAAGCATCTTTTTTTAAGAGGGAAAGACTATTTAAGTTTTATGAGGTGTCTAGCATAAGTTTTTTAAAGGAAGAGTTTTATCCAGAAAGAAAGGAGAAAAAAAAGTGGAAAATCAAAATCTGGAAGTAATGCCTTCTTCTCATCAGGGTGAAACTCTTTTAAGTAAGTGGGGGATGGTCGCGCTTATTGTAGTTGGTTTGTTCGTGATTGTTAATCAGTTTTTGATTATGTCTGTTTCTGGTGGTCCTTCCTTGGGTTCTTCTTCAAGTTTGATTAGTCTTCATTCAAGTAGTGATCTTTCTAAGGTTGATGTTACAAAAATTGAGTCTACAGCTCAAGGTATTGCTGCTCTTTTTCCCTTAGATAAAGTTAAGACTGCTGACGATGCAGTTGCTGTCCTTATTCCTTCTGGTACTCCCGAGTATGGAGCTGCGATGGGTGTCTCTTATGATGATCCTGTGAAATCCTTGGATTTATTGGCTAAAGGTTATCCTGCTTTGAAAAAGCAAGCGCAAGAAAATCCAGAGGTATGGCAGCGTTATTTAACATTAGCTGCTGCTCCACGTGGTATTTCTTGTGAGTTTTGTTGTGGTATTGGGCCTCAAGGTGTTGATGCTAAAGGTGAGTTAAGGTGTGGTTGTTCTCATAGTCCTGCATTGCAATCAGTTACCTTATGGTTAATGCTTAATACGAAATATTCTGACGCTGAAATCTTAAGAGAGGTTTACAAGTGGAAATCCTTGTTCTTCCCTAAGAATATGGTTGAGCTAGGTTTGAAGATTGCAGGTGGAGACACTTCTGTTTTAAAGAACTTGCCTGGGATGGTTGGCGGTTGTTAGATGAAGAAGTTTGTTTATGTTGTAATTCTTCTTTTAAGTGTTGGTGTTTTGTTTTATTTTCTAAAAGGTTCTTTAACGTCAAATAGTATCAAAGTTTCTGACACTCCGATTCATTGGCATCCTCATTTAAGGATTATTATTAATGGAGAAGAACAGATTATTCCTGCCAATATTGGTCTTGGCGCTGTTGAGTCTCCGATTCATACCCATGAGACTGATGGAATTTTGCATATGGAGAATGAGCATCCTTCTGCTGACACGGTTGTGTTAGGTTATTTTTTCAAAGTCTGGGGAAAAGCGTTTAATAAAGAGTGTATTTTTGAATATTGCACTGATAAGGGTTCTTTGAAGATGACTGTGAATGGAAAGGAAAATAATGAATTTGAGAAGTATTTTATGCAAGATAAAGATGAGATTGTGATTGAGTATCAGAGTAATGCTTAATAAGTTATTTAAACTGTTCTTACTCTACTTTTTTAAAATGAAAAAGCTCTTTTATCTTTTATTTTTTTTAATGGGTGTAGTTTCAGTATCTGCAGCTTTGCCTATTGGTGTGCAAAGATTAATAGCGTATGAAACTGCTTTGGCGTTGAGCATAACATTTCTAGCTGCTTTTTTAGCGGGGATAGTGAGTTTTACTTCTCCATGTGGTTTTGTGCTTTTGCCTACATTTTTTTCGTATGCGTTTAAAGAGAAAAAGAAAGCGTTGGCGATGACTTCTTTTTTTTCTGTGGGTTTATTAGTTGGATTTGTGGTGGTTGGAGTTATTGCGGGTTTATTGGGTAATTTTTTTAATGGGTATAAAACTATTTTTTCAATTTTAGCGGGATTATTGATGATTCTTTTAGGCATTTTATCTTTTTTAAATAAGAGCTTTGGATTTAATTTGAAAGTAGGTGAGAAAAAATCTGCTGTAAGTTTAATCTTATTTGGTTTCTTGTTTGCGTTTGCGTGGACACCCTGCACTTTTACCGTTCTTAGTGGTATTTTGTTATTAGCTTCTTTGTCTGGTTCTTTAATAAAAGCTGCTTTGATGTTGCTCTCCTTTGGTCTGGGGGTAGTGGTTCCTCTATTGTTTTTTTCTTATTTTTCAGATAAAATAGATTTAGCTTCTAAGTTGCAAGGAAAAGTGAGGGAGTTTAGAGTATTTAATCATAAAGTTATTACTAATACGTACAATATTGTTGCTGGTCTTATTTTAATTATTTTAGGGGTTTTAATTGTTTTATTTCAAGGAACGCAGTTTTTTCAGATTTATTTGCCTTCGTATATTCCAGGTAATCCTGATTTGGCTGAGCCTTTGAATCAAAAGTTTTTGACTGGTTTTTTTGCCTCTTCTTTGGGTAATTATCTTGGTTTAGCCTTAGTTTTAGTTGTTTTAATTGTAATTATTTATTTTGTTAGGAAGAGTTTAAAGGAGAATTTTTTTTAGTTCTTCAATGGGTTCGAAGTCCTTATCTTTAGTGAGGAGTGTTGAATTATTTTCGATGACTAAAGCTGCGATGAGTAGGTCGGCTAAAGGTAAGAGCATGCCTTTTTTTTGATAAGTTAGTTTTAAGTTTGCTAGTAGGGTGGCTGTAGATTTTGTTGTTTGAAGGGAGGAGAGTGTTTTTAAGAAGCGAATAGCTTTTTCTTTGTTTTTTATTGATTTTTCATTAATTCCAAGAAGGAATTCAAATTCACTTACAAAAGTTATTCTTGGCGAGTTAGGGTAATCTTCTTTTAATTTTTTAAGCTGAGTAAGCAGTTCTTTGTTTCCTCGTTCTATTTCGATTAAAATCGAGGTATCGAGTATAAGATTCATTGTCGGAATCCGTATTCTTTTCTTAATTTTTTGAGAGTTTTAGAGAGTTCTTCTGCTTCTTGGTCTAAAAGTATTTTTTCTCCTGCTAGTATTCGTTCCCAAGTCGGATCGTTTTTTTCTTCGTATTCTTCAAGCATTTCTTTAAAAAATCTACCTAATTTCATTTTATTTTGGTTTGCAAGGATTTTGAATCGGTACCATGTCTTATCATCTACTTCTTTGATAGTTTTGACTTCGCCCATAAAGTAATAAAGTATTACTTTTATATAAGGTTTACTAAAGGCGGTTTTCCGGGATCTGAAAAGGTTAATCAAAGAGTAAGTGTTTGTCTCGTTCTTCCAAAAAGGGGTTTATAGATTAGTTCTATTCTTGTCGGAGTAATTTTGTACCATGATTGTCCGATCTCAAAAATTTCTCCTTCTTTTCTTGGTAAGGGTTTATTTCTTTTTGTTGCGTGTTTAATTGCTATGGGTAAAATGTCTCCTTCTATTTTTTGAGCTTTTCCTTCTAGTTGTATTCCAATATCTGGTTCTCCAGGTTTTTCAGTCAAAGTAATTGAGGCTGCGACATTTGGATTTTTTAAAATTGCTTGGGAATGTCTTGTAGTCGGTTGTGAAAGCCAATAAAGGTTAAACTCAGAATCAAAAACATAGATCACATCCGCAACCCAGATTCCGTTTTGGTCTAAAGTTGCTAAACTAAGTAAATAGCTTTTTTCTAAGACTTCATTAACAAGTTGTTTGAGTTGTTCCAAATGTGTGGCCCATCGTTATTAGGTTTTTCTGCCAAATAAATAGTTTCTGGGCTTGTAGCTGTGCTAAGCACGGTCCTAGAAAAAGATTTCGCTTTTGAAAGAAAATCCAATCTTAATCCTTCATTGATTTTATTTTTTGTAATGTCTGTTTAATATTCAAAGACTTTTTTGAATAATTATCCCTAAGTGTTCAAATATGAATACGGGCCTGTCAGGATTTGAACCCGAACTAAACGGTCTCTCCTGAAGAACCGTTCTAGTTGGCATTCGAAGCCGTTTGTGCTATCCAGGTTACACCACAGGCCCATGGGACTGTTGTTTAAGGGAAGTTTAAAAGTGTTGCGTTAGATGCTAAGAAGGTCTTCTTCCAAAAGAGGAGTTTGATCCAACTCTAAACGCGGAATTTGATATGATTCGATTGTAGCTTTGTAAGTGATTGAAGAAGGACGGATTTTTGTTTTTTCGAGTTTTATTGTTTGTGCTTCTTTGTTATAAGCGCAGAGTGCTGCGTGATAATTTCCTAAGTGTTCATAAATTGAGCCGGCTTCAAAATAAAATTTTGCTTCTTGGTAAGCTCCGACTGCTTCTTTGAATTTTCTTTTTGCTTGACTTATATGCCCTTTATTTTCAAATGCTTGTGCTTCAGAATGAAATCGTCTGGCGTATTTTAGATAGATCTGTTCACGTTCTAATGTCTTTTCAAGGTCTTCCATATTTTTTAGTTTTAAAAAGGGTAGTTACTTAATTGTTAAATTCGTCTTGATTGTAAAATGGATTCTAAGTCTGTAGTTAGTTGCTCTGCGACAGGAGTGTTGTTCATTTCTTTTTGAATGTTGATAAGGGCAATGTACATTTTTCTGGCGGTTCCTAAAGGAATCTGTTTTGATTGTTCTCTTGCCTTTGCGAAGTTTTCAGCAAGAAGATAGTGTGCTGTTGCTTCAAGGGGGAAGCCTATCCTTTCTGCAATCTCAGCATACTTTTCAGGATGATATGCTTCTCTTTCTTTTTTGTAAGCGTTAGGCCCTTTTTCACTAATTTCCCTGACGATATTTGCAAAGATTCCTTGTCTAAGGCTGCATTCAATGATTTTGTCTTCAAAACCGAATTTTTCTGCGAGAAGTTGTGCTTGAGTAAGTTTTTCAGAACTGATGTAAAGATCTATTGCTTCACGTGCGAGTGCTTGAGCTTTTTGGGTTTCTCCATTTTTATGGTGAAGTTGTGCTTCGTGCTCAAGGCGATAAGCTTCTTGACTAAGATCTTCACAGTCCAAATCTAAAAGTGTTGTCATGAAAAAAAAGGGATAAAGTATACCTTTAAAAGCGTATTGATAAGCGGGCCCGAAGGGATTCGAACCCTTGTCAGAAGCTCCGCAAGCTCCTATACTATCCAGGCTATACTACGGGCCCTTGAGAGTTTTGAAAGGGGGATTGTTTTTAAGGTTTTCTTTAAACAAATAGGTTTATAAAAAAGAGGAGGGAAAGAAAGATATGGTGATAAAGAGTGACTTTTGGAGTGCTGTTTTTAATCTTGTGAGTGTAACGGTAGGGGCTGGTATTTTCGCGCTACCGTATGTGGTTGGAAAGGCGGGGTTTCTTACAGGGTTAGCGCTTATTATCGGAGTAGGAGTAATTATGGCATTTGTTTCTTTGTTTTTAGCAGAGGTGGTACTAAGAACAAGGGGGAAACATCAATTGTCTGGTTTGGCAAATGCTTATTTAGGCCAAAAAGGAAAGTATGCGATGTTTTTTGTGTTGTTTTTCAGCATTTACGGTGCTTTGTTTGCGTATGTGCTTGGTGCTGGAGAAATTTTATCGAGTTTGTTTTTAGTAAGTGCAAAAGTTGCTTCTTGGTTTTTTTTCATTATTTTGGCTTTTTTACTGATGTTCGATTTTGACTTTTTCACAAAGGTGGAAAGTATTTTCACTCCTTTAAAAATAGCGTTAGCTTTTCTAATTAGTATTTTTATTTTGCCCTCAATTCATATGCAAAACGTAACGAATTTTTCTTTTCGTTCGATGCTTGCTCCTTTTGGTTTAATTCTTTTCGCGTATCTTGGAGTAAGCGCTATTCCAGAGATGGCGTTGGATCTAAAGAAGAAAGTAGATTTGAAGAAAGCGATCATTACGGGTATTTTTATTTCAGGTCTCTTGTACGCTTTGTACGCTTTTGCTTTTGTCGGTGCTTTCGGTGCGAATCAGCAAGAAGTAAGTGTGTTAAGCTTAGGTCGGTTAAGTAATAATCTGTTTGTCTTTGGTTGTGTTTTCGGTGTTTTAACGTTGGCCACTGCTTTTCTTTCATTAGGATTTTCCTTGAAAGATAATTTCATCCTCGACTTTAAAGAATCTAAGAGTGTTGCCTGGTTATGGGTGGTAATAATACCTGCTTTATTGCTCTTGTTAAATGTGCATGGTTATGTTAAGGTTTTAGAAATTACAGGTGTTATTGCGGGTGGGTTGTTAATGATTTTTATTTTGTATTTACATCAAGTAGCAAAGAAAGAAGGAGCGCGAAAGCCCGAGTTTATGATTACTCAAAGTTTCCTCCTCAAGCTTTTGATTCTGCTCTTTATTTGTGTAGGTATAGGTTATACGTTGTTAAGTCTTTAAAGGAGTTTTTTAAGAGTTTGATGGACTAAAGAAGGGTCTGCTTTTCCTTTTGTTTCTCTCATGATTTGACCGATTAGAAAGTTAAAGGATTTTTCTTCTCCTGCTTTGTAAGCTTCCACAGCTTTTGAATTCGCGTGTATTACTTTTTTGCAGATTTCTTCGAGAACGGCAGTATCTGCAACAACTTCAAGGTTATTTTCTTTTACGTACTTTTGAAGATCGAGGTCTTGTTCTATGAGTAATTCCATGATACGTTGTCCGGTTTGTCTTGTTATTTTTTTAGTGTGAATAAGCTCTAGAACTTCCAGGATATGTTTTTCAATAAACGTATTATCTAGTTCCTTTTTTGCGTAATTTAAGACTCTGCTTACTTCTCTTCGTATCCATTCTGCCGCTAAAGCGGGTTCTATTTTTTTGCTTGCTTTTTCAAATATAGCAGAGAGCTTAAAGTCGTTTGCGAGAACTTCTGAGTCTTCGACTTTAAGTTTTAATTCTTTCTGGTAGCGCAGGGATTTTTGTTGGGGAAGTTCTGGAAGATTTTTTCTAGTTGTTTCTAGAAGCTCTTTTGTAAGTTCGATAGGTACAAGATCAGGGTCGAGGATGTAACCATAGTCAGCTTCTTCTTCTTTTTTTCTTTGGAAGAGAGTTATTCCTTTCTCGCTGTCCCAGCCTCGTGTTTCGCGATGTTTGAGTCCTTGGTGTTCGCGAATTAAGACTTTTTGTCGTTCTATTTCGTAGTTTAGGGCGCGTTCGATTTCTTTAAAGCCGGTGATATTTTTTATTTCTGCTCGTTCATATCCTTTGATGCTGATGTTTGCGTCTGCTTTGATGACTCCTTCATTAGGATCGAAAATGCCTAGATAGTGAATGAGGGTGATGAGTCTTTTGAGAAATTCTCGTGCTTCGTCTGGGCTAGAAAAGTCTGGTTCTGTGACAATTTCGCAGAGGGGTTTTCCTGATCGGTTGTAATCGACTAATACTGTTGATCCTTGGTGGAGTAAAGCTGCTGGATCTTCTTCGAGGTGGATTCTTGTTATTTTGATTTCTTTGTCTCCGATGTTGAGTTTTCCTTTGCTTCCTAAAGGAATTTCGTATTGGGTGATTTGGTAGTTTTTTCCCATGTCTGGATAGAAGTAAACTTTTCTTGAAAAGATAATTTCTGGCGCGATAGAGCATTCAAGTGCTAAAGCGAGTCTTAGCGCATATTCTATTGCTTTTTTATTGACAACTGGTTTTGATCCTGGAAATCCTACGCAAATATCGCATGTTTTGGTATTTGGAGCATCTGCCTCTTTTGGGAGAGCGCAAGAGCAGAAGAGTTTAGTTTGAGTGTTCAAAGAGACATGAATTTCCAGTCCAATAATTATTTCATGCATAAAGTGTTGGTTTTTATTCCTCTTTTATTCCTTTCGGTAAATTTACGTTTTTTTGAAAGAAAGTTTTATAAATGGGTATGACTTAGTAATACTTTATGGTAGGAATTAAATTGCATGGAAGGGTTGGAGAAAAAGGTCAGATTGTTATTCCAAAACCTATTCGTGAACAGTTAGGTATTCAGCCGAATACTGAGTTAGTATTTGATCTTGTAGAAGAAAAGATAGTTATCCGAAAAGAAAGATCTGACGTTGAGATTGTTGAAGAGTTTGTTAATATGGTTAAAAAGAAAAAGAATTTTTCAAAGAAAATAGATTGGAGCAAAGAAGTTTATTCTCAATTTGACTAAAATGATGAAATATATTGATTCTAATGTTTTTATCTTTGCTGCTTTACCTGGGAGTAAGAAGGAAGAAAAAGCAAGGGCGATTCTAAGTCAAATAGCGAATGGTCAATTAATGGCTGCAACTTCTGCTCTGGTTATTGATGAATTTGTATGGATGGTTTGGAAAGAAACAAAAAATAGGGACTTTGCTATTGGGTTAGCATTGAATTTGTTAGAACTAAAAAATTTAAAATTTATCGTAAATGATCAGTTTATTTCAAAAAGAGCATTACTGTTAATGAAGAAGTATCCTCATCTAAAACCAAGGGATGGAATGCATATGGCTGCGGCGTTAGCTTCCGGGTCAAAGATTATTATTAGTGACGATGCGGACTTTGATAATCTGGAAGAAATAAAGAGAGAGTCGTTGGATTAAGCATAATCTTTATAAACTCTTTAAAAATTCCTTTTTCATGGTTCAAAGGATTTTCGGTAGAACTGAGCGTTATTTGCCTCTTCGTAAAGGAAGGCATAGAAAAGCTCGTCCTAAAAGTTTTAAAAATGAAGCTGCAGCTGCCACATGGGCTAATTCTCATGGTATTAAAGAGTATACGTTGAAGAATACGAAGAATCCTGAGCGTAAAGACAAGAAGTTGTTTATCATTCCAAAATAAGTGTTTATTTGTAATAATTCTTATAAACGTAAAGAAGATTTTCATAAACATGTTTGAGCGTTATGTTATTCCTGAAAGTGTAGAGAAGAAATTAGTTGATGCGGGTTTAGAAGCGCGTGTGAAGAATGCAGATCTTCCTGCTTTAAGTTTTATTTCTAGAGAGGCCGTTTTAGAGTGTATTGAGGATGTGAGAAACCGAGGGTATGTTGTTCCAGGAATTACCTTTTTGTTGAAAAGTGCATTAAAAAATAAAAATGCTTTTTGGAGTCTTCAAACATCGCAGGGAGAGCAGCATGTTGAGGTCGAGCCTGAAGATTTTACGGTTCTCTCTGGGTACTTAGCTGCGCAAGTGATTGAAAATGAGCAAGCCAGCGAGTTTCGAGATAGGTTAGGGTTTTCTTCGAAAAGAGCATTTTTAACTACCTTAAGTGCTTACGCTGCGAATAAAAGTACAGCAAGGGGAAACCACGGTTTTTATTGGAAGGCTAAAGAAGGGGATAAAGAGTTTAAAACCTGGGTGAGTGCAACAATGGATGGAGATTTATTCGTTTTAAGAAAAGATATCAGTTCTTATCCGTGTGTTGATCCGATAGGAGAGCCTGTGCCTTATCGCCCTGAACCCATCTCTTTTGAGCAAATGCTTGCTGGGGCACATTCTACTGAACCTTCACTTTTAGTGCATTTGATGAATTACGTCGTCCAGCAGAACGTTGATTCTAAAATTTTAAGTCAAGAGGGCGCTCTTGCTTTTTTAGAAAAGATGGGACGGTTAGAGCAGAATATTGGTGCTTTTGCTGAAAGTTTATATCCGGATCGAGATCCTCATTTTTATCGTGCTCGTTTAGATCATTGGAAGAATAATCCTATTCCTCAGTTGGGCAAAAATTATTCGAGGCATTTTGTTGCGGGAAATAGTTCTTATAATTATCAAGTTTTTATTGGTGAAAGCGGAAATCTTGTTTTTAGGGGTATGGCGAACGATCTATTTCTAAAACCTGCCTTAAGTGTTCAAGCTGCAGAAATTGATGATTTTGTAACTGCTTTATTTTTGCAAGCTAAAGCCGGGTTAGGCAGAACTCATGCTTCGGTTTTAGCGGATTTAGTTGCTCATAGGTACCTTAAGTAAATTTTGCAAAGCTTTTTATACAATTTTAATTGTCTTTTTTTCTTATAAGGGCCCATGGTCTAGTGGCTATGACCCCACCCTTACAAGGTGGTAGTCGCAGGTTCGAGTCCTGCTGGGCCCATTTATCTTTAAATTACGTTGAAATTAAAGAGCAGATTACGAACGGAAGTTACTCTCAAGTTCGAGTTGAGAGCGGAATATAGGCCAGTAAGTTCATTGAACGCGATAGTATTATTTCTCTAAGAAAAGTAAACTAGGCTGTTTTGTTAGAAAAAGTTTAAGCGCTTGTTATTGGTTCGTCAAAGTGTACTGCCCAATTGTATAAAGGATTGCCGTATTGGCTTGGTGTAGTGTCGCTATCTCTCAAATTACCGTGCGCAGAGTTTGTGACGTTTGCGCCTGAGTAATAGGTAGTGCTTGTGTAAGCGTAGCGTAGTCTTTGATCTGTTCCGGTTGGAGTGTTGCTTAAGGTAACTTGTACTGTGTCTGGAGAAGCAAGGGAAACTGATGTAATCGTGACTGGGATTCCGTTTTTATCTGAGTATTCAAATCCGTAGTTTGTTTTTGGAACAACAAGAGTCGTATCGAATTGTAATGGTTCTACAGGTACGTGGAATTTGGCGGTGATAATGTTATCTGTTCGAGTAATTGTTTCTGGCATGAGTGGTTTCCAGTCTTCATGATCAATTAAGACTTTTTTCATGACTTTTCCATAGTACTCTCCAAGTTGTCTATATCCGTAACTATTGAAGTGATAATAATTAGCATAGATGAAAGGATAGCCTGGTGTTACTAAATAGAATTGGTCTGGATGATCTTTTATTACTTGGAGTTGTGCGCGTGAAGTATTTGGAAAGTTTCCAGCTTCAAAAGTACTCATTTGAATAATAAAGAAGGGAATGGTGTCGCTTTTTCCAGTGATTGCATTAATATCGGTCTCATAATCATGTTGCCATTCAACCATTTCTGCTTCATAATTCGGGTCGTTAATTTGGTAGTAATGTCCGCCTACATGCAGAAGAGCCAGGGCTGGAATGTCGTAGGTTTTATCGAGTTGTTGCGCTGCGAGACTTACGTTTTTAATCTGGTTGAGTGTGTTTTGATAAGTAAGGGTTCCTTTTTTCATCTCTGAGTAGGGTGATCCAGAGATTGCGCTTACGCTAACAACACTTTGATAATCGTGGTTTGGTGTTGAGAAGGTGAGGAAGTTAGCCATTGCGCTGTTTATTTTTTCTACGGTTTTTTCTACAAGAGGGACAAGTGGTTGAGGTACAAGTTTAGAACTTGTTTGAAGAAGTTTATTTGAATAAGGTTGGGTAATTGTTAAGGCAGGGCTTCCTGCAACTCCAAGAGCGATGCTTTGACCTATGACCGGAAGGTGATGTAAGTAGACCGGATCAGGTGTGATTATGATTGTTGAAGGGTTACTTGCTCCGAAATTATTCGTTGCTCGCACGTTGATAGTATAAGGAATATCATTCTGTAAGTTAGTAATATTAAACTGTAAGGAAGTTGTTGTTCCGACAGTAATAAAATTGGTATTATCTGTGCTGTATTCAACAGTGTATCCTTGAATTGGAGAGCCTCCTGTATCTGTTGGCGCAGTCCAATAAAGTTTTACTTTTTTATCTGTTGCAACACCATTTAAGTTTTGAGGTGCCAAAGGAGATTGTGCTGGCGTGGTACTTGTAGCGAAAGTTTGTGATGCACTAAAGGTGCCAAAAGAGTAAGAGTTTGCTTCGATCCAGCTATAGGAGGCATCATTAATCGGTATTGTGCCGTAGTTGTTTTGAACTAGCCACGTAAAGCTGAGGATGTATTTATCGGGTAAGTTTGTGAATGTGCTTTCCAAAGGTAAAAGTTGAACGTAAGTATTTCCATAGTTTGAAGGAGAGTACTCGATAAATCCTTTTGTTGGAGTCCACTGGAAAAATCCTCTGTAAGGTTTGCTTGCGCTGTTTGCTTTGTTAATGTAGAGACTGAAACTTTGGAGATTACTTTGTGCTCCTTTGTTGAGGGTGATTGTTGCTGTTTGTTTTTGTGTTCCATCTGAGGTTACATCTTGTTTTGCGAAAGACAAGCTGTTGAAATCGGAATAGACTGAACCTGTAGGGAGTGTTTGAAAATTAACTTGGGTTGCGATCGTTCCTACGTGGCTGCCGCTTGTTGTATGCCAATAGTAAGAGAGGGTATTTGTGTTGCGTTGTCCGTAGCTTGGGCTAATTGTCCATCCGAAAACATAGTTTGCGCTTAGGCCGTCAGTTGAAATGTCTACATGAGATCTACTTTTCAGAAGGGCGATGTCTATGTTGCCTGCGCTGCTGGTTTCTGTAAAGCCCGCGCTTGGTGTCCATTTAAAGTAAGAGCCTGTTGGTGCCGAGTTAACGGTTAATTGAACAATATCGATGCTTTGTATTTCTGCGGTGGTATCGCATCTTACGCTGATTGTTGATTCTTGTAAGTCATCATCATTAGTAAGGACTTGGTTTTTACTTACAGTTAGTCCTTGAAAAGTGCAGGCTGCTGAAGCAAGAATGCTGGAAAGTAAAAAAATAAACAACGTTAAGAGGAGTGTTTTTTTCAGGATCACAACAAAGTTAATTTAGTGAAGTTTAATAAAGATTTCCTTTATTCTTGATAGTATCCAGAATTACCTAAAGTTAAAGCAATTTCAGCTTTTTTGAGTTCTTTTCCTATGTAAGCCAGGTGTTGTTTTTCATTGAACCATTTGAAGTTATGTTCTTTTTCATAATTGAAGAGGGTGGTGTAAACATCCTGTGCTCTTTTACCTCGAAAGACTCTTAAAATTTCATGTTGGTAGTTGCATACTGCTAATTGGATCTCGTAAAATTCAAAATCTACTTTAATTAAGACGTAGCAGCCTTCGTCGTTTTGATGGTCTTTGTAATCATCGTAAGGTTTACATAAAATAACTTCAAAGTCTTTTGAGACTGTTTTGTCTTTGACCCAGCGTGGTCGTGGTATTTCATTCATAAAAAAAAGGTATTCAAAGAAGTTATAAGTTTTTCTTTTTGTAAAAACCGTTTTAGAACTGATCTTTAATAAGTTGATTCATAACAGAGTTAGGGGGAGCAAGTCCGCGAGCATACCAAGTGCATGCTTCTTTAGTGTTAGGGTTCTGGATGAAAGGACAGCTGGAAGGATCTTGCTTTGATTCTGCGAATTGGAGAAGGCAATAATCTTTTACTTGTTGGCTTTGGGTAGGAAGCTGATTGCAGTAATTAAGATCTTTTTTGTATATTCCAAGTTCTGCAATACAATCGTCTTTTAAACTGGGATAAGGTTCTACTATTCTAAGGTTATCTCCTGTAAGGGTTTCATAAGTGATCTTGTTGCAGGAGGTTTCTGTGTGTTGTGTTTCAGCTATGCAAAGGAGGCAAGTATTTTTAACGATGCTTGTGGTGTAATGGCTGCATCTTTCTTCGTTGAGGGTTTGGTAGAATGTTTTGGCGATGGTTAAAGGAACTATTTTGTAGAAAGATTTTTCTTCTTCTTGAGAAATTGCTGTGTGTTGACATCCCGGGAAGGAGTAGCTGGGTCCTTCATTTACGAATGTTAAGTCTTTTGGTTTTGGAATGGGCGGCATTGTGGGGTGGGGAGTAAAGGTACACCTATTGTTGATGCAGGTTTGCATTCCTGCTGGGCTGAAAGTGACATAAACAGTGGGTCCTGGTCCAGAAGATGTGCTTTGAGCTGTTCCAGAGGTTTGACAAAGAAGTACAATTTGGCTGCCTTGATCTTGGAGTTCGCATCCTGTTTCATAAAATTTTGGATTTGTTGTTAAAAAATTATTTAATTGCTGTTGAATTTGTGCTATCTGTTGTGTGTTTGAAGAAGGATGGAGGATCCATATTAAGAGTGAAGTTGTAATGATGAAGAGGGCGAGGATAATAAAAAAAAGATTGAGATTATTTTTTTGCATAGGCGAACCAGGTGCAAAGGGGTTATAAATCTATTTTTTAGTGAGGGCTAAGTACCATCTTGTTGCTTTTTTATTGTATTTCGCTTTCCAACGTTTTAAAAACAAATCTTTTCTTATTGTTCTTAAAACTCCTTTTTTAGCGGGATCATGTAGGATGAAGTGGGTTTTTGTAAATCCGCTAATCACTGAAAAGTGTCCTTCGTTCCAGCTTCGAAAGACAATGAGTACTGGGATGTTTTTTATTAAATTTTTTTCAATTTCTTGTAAAGTTCCATTAATCTTTGAAGTTGTTTTAAATCCTAGTTTTTTACTTATTTTAATTAGATTTTCTTCCTTTGTTCCTTTTTCTTGGGTTGTGGTAAGTAGTCTTTCTAATTCTTTTTCAGAATAATCTTTCCCATAATAAGAAAGGATCATGCGCAGGCAAGCAGGTCCGCAAGTATAATCTTTATTCTGGGAATAATGGGGGAGGTTAAGATTCATGATTTAAGTTTGAGAGAAGAAGTTAAAATACTTATCTTTGTAGGTTTTTTACATTGCTTTTCAGTTCAATGTTTTGTTGTTTTAAAAGATTTTTTAATCTTTGAAAAGAGTTATCCATTTTTCGATAGGAGATAAGAAATAGGAGGATTGTTCCGATCAGTAAGATAAGAAAGACGATTTCTGTAAAGAGGGAAAGAGTTGGGCTCAGAAGGTGACTGAGGCTGATTGCGAGTGCGGCTGTAAAGAAGAGAAGGGTATGATCTCTTGAATGTTCATAATTTAATTTTAAGAGTTCGTAGGCGATTTCCATCTCGTTTTATCGTAAATCGTGGTTTATAAGAATTTAGAACGTACGAAATGTTTTTTCTAACAATTATTTTAAAAAAAAGAAAAAAGAATTTTATTTTTCCCAAGCTAGAATTCCAAGTAAGATTAAGTTTACGATTGGAATGAGCATCAGTATTCCCCAGTATCCTGGTTTTTTGAGCCTTTCTGCGATTCTCCAAAAGAACCATGCCATAAAGCCTGCGATAACAAAACTTCCTAAGATTGGAATCAATCCCACTAAAAGAATGAGTGTGTACCATCCAGATACTTCTGCTAGCTGAGTAAGAAGGTAGACATTTGCTAGTGGGATGAATGCGAGCCATCCGTTAGGAGTTTTGGTTTTTTTGGCAATAGTCATGAGTGCTAAGGCAGCGTAAATATAGACTGCGAGAGAAACGAGCAGAAATACAAAGAATAATCCTGCGAGTATGCCTCCGAAAAGTGCTAAAAGTCCGTTCATTCGTTCACCTCCTTTAAAGTCTTTTTTGACGAATCCCATTCTTAAGGTTTTCTATAGGTGAGATCCATAAATCTTATAAGTAACGACCTATTGTTTACTTGTGATGAAAAGCAAAATAGCTCTTTGTTTATTTTTGGTCGCTTTATTATTGTTATTTGGCTGTAGTTCTAATCAAAGTTCAACATT
>CAZCCK010000006.1:0-61442 GCA_964497265.1 Candidatus Woesearchaeota archaeon
AAGAAAAGAACTAATGGTTGTTATTTAAATATTTCTAAGGGCATTTATACTTTCTTAGTTTTTTCTTTAAGCTTTGGATGCTTTTTTTAGCTTTCTTTTCTAAGGTTTTGTTTTTTCTTTTGACTACTTCTTCAAAGTATCTTTTTGCTTCGCATAAGATTTCTTTGTCTTCAGAATTGAATCGTTTTTTTCCTTCTTCATAAAGTTTCTCTGCAGGAAAAGTTAAGGGAATTAGTTCTATTTTAGGTTCTTCTAGTTTTTGCCAGGTTAAGAAAGAGCCTTCTTCTAAAAGTTGAGGAATTACTGCTTCTTTGTAAGAGCCAAGGCGTTGATTAGGGGTTTTAAACGCCTCTATGTCCTCAAAGTTGGTAGGTCGAGAGAGGCTAAGTGAGTTTCCTCTAAGTTCTTGAAGAGCGTTTTCTAAAAAGTTTTTGTCGCTTAGGTTTACAACGCCAAATTTATCGTCGCGAAAGGTAGCGGGTCTTTCTTCGAAAGTAGGATATCCGTCGTATTTGAAGAGAAAGATAGGGTTTACAAGAACGTCATTAACTCTGAATTGAAAGTGATTATGTGCTGCGGCTTGGCATTCTTTGCTTCCGGGCTGAAGTACTTTTCCTTTAGGAACTATTCCCATACAGTCTACTTTTCCTAGGGGTGATCCTTTTTTGACTTTTGTGCCTATTTTGAATTCTTCTGGAATTGCTCCTAAGTGAAGGTAGTAAGATTGGAGTTGGTATCCGTTGACTAGGCCGTGGTTAAGGACAAGAATATTTCCGTGATCTGCTCCTCTGGCTCCGCTATCATTTTTTGGTATGTTCCTACCTAGAGCAACGATTTCTCCATCTGCAAGTGCTACGATTTCTTTATCCCAGCCGTACATATCTGAGGCAAGATGTCTTTTTGCTTTTCCTCTTCCTGTTCCAAATTCGTAGAAGGAGTGAGTGACCTTGGATGCTGGTTCAAGAGTGAGAAGGGCTTTGATACGATAATTAGGTGTTATTGTCGGTACGACAAAAGTGTATTTGCCTGAAAACTCGGAAACAATTGATTGTAAAGTTTTGATTTTGTCTTGATCGTTAAGGCAAGAGAGTGATCGTGTTTTAAGAGGTGGTTGTTCTGTAGGTTCTTCTTCAACTTTTTCTATTTCTTTAAGGTGGTGGCGTTCTGGTGCAGAGTAGCAACTAGCAAGAAGGCCGACTAATCCGATATAAGCTGCTTTCATCAGAAAAAAAGGAAAGAAAGACTTTTAAGTTTGATTGTATCGGATAGCCGATTTATTTATATAGTAAGAATGCCTTAAGAGAGGAATGAAAAAGGTTGTTATTGAATTGGAGAATGTGTGGAAGATTTATCAGATTGGAGAGCAAAAGATTGAGGCTTTGAGAGGGATTAATTTAAAGATTTTTGAAAATGAGTTAGTGGCGATTACAGGTCCTTCTGGTTCTGGTAAATCGACTTTATTATATTCTGTTGGAGCGTTGGATATTCCTTCGAAGGGAGCGATTTATGTGAATGGCCATAATATTGGGAAGATGTCAGAGTCTAATTTAGCTCAACTTAGGGGAAAGACGATTGGTTTTGTGTTTCAGAGTTTTAATTTGATTCCGAGTTTGAATGCGTTGGAGAATGTGATGTTGCCTATGACGTTTCAAGGTAAACCGAAAGAAGAAAGAAAGCAAAAGGCGATGGAACTTCTTAAAAAAGTGGGTTTAGGTGAGCGAATGTTTAATCGGCCGAATCAGTTGAGTGGCGGCCAACAACAGAGGGTGGCTATTGCGAGAGCGTTGGGAAATGATCCTCAGGTTATATTAGCAGATGAACCGACCGGTAACTTAGATTCTGCTACAGGTAAGTCTATTATGGCGATGCTTGAGGATTTGCATAAAGAGTATGGAAAAACATTAATACTTGTGACGCACGATCCGAATATTGCAAAGTACGCCAAAAGGAATGTGAAGATTTTGGATGGTAAAGTGCAGCATGATGGCCGGGAGGAATGGTTATGGGAAAAATAAAGTATGTACTAATATTTTTATTATTGGCTATGAGTGTTTCTGCTCGTGAGACGATTTTTTCTATTCAGCAAGAATTAAGAATTGATTTGGTGAGTGTAAGTCCTTCTCCTCTTGTTCCTGGCGGATCTGCAGATTTATTGTTTGAAGTGCAAAATCTTAAAGATACTCCTTTAACAGATAATAAGTTTAGTTTGACTCCTGTTTTTCCTCTTACTGTAGAGAATCCTTCTGTAAGTATTCCTGTGTTAAATTCTAGAGAAACAAAGCAATTATTGTTTAAAGTGAATGCTGACCCTTCTGCCGCTGACGGAATTTATAAGGCGACTTTAGAGTATGAGGTTAAAGAGTTGCAGTTAAGTTCCACTGCGACGGTCAATGTGACTGTTCGTTCTTCTCAGAATCTTGTGTCTACGCAGATTTCTACTTTTCCTGAAAGAGTTGAGCCTGGAAAGGAGATGGAAATTCAGTTAAAAATTAAGAATACTGCGGATGCGGATTTGAAAGATGTTTCTGTGAAGTTAGATTTTTTAAATGGTTCTGCTCCTTTTGTTCCTCTTGGTTCTGGTGCTGAGCAGGTGATTAAGTCTTTAAGAGTTGGAGAAGAAAAGGTATTGTCTTTTGATGTTTTAGCTTCTCCTTCTGCGAATATTGATGTGTATCGTGTTCCTTTGGTGATTACGTCTTCAGATCTTCTTGGTAAGTCTTCTGTAAGGACTGATGTTGTTGGTTTGACTGTGGATGCCACTCCTGAGTATTCTTTTAATGTGGAGCAGCGTTCTGTGTATTCGTCTAAGGATCATGGAAAGGTTTCTGTGGCGTTATCAAATATTGGGGTAAGCCAGATGAAGTTTGTGACGATTATATTGCAAGACAGTCCTGAGTATAATATTCTTTCAAAGAAGGTAGTGTATCTTGGAAATTTAGAGAGTGATGATTCGAATACTGCTGATTTTGATGTTGAAGTGCTTGGCAAAGAAGAGGTTCCTTTAAAGTTTACGATAAACTATAAGGATGTGTATAATAAGGATTATTCAAAAGAGGAAGTTTTGCCTTTGAAGCTCTATTCTTCTTCTGAAGCAAAACGTTTGGGATTGAAAGCTGGCTCTAATGGTGGGCTTTTAGCTGTTGTCTTGATTGCTCTTGTGCTTGTCGGTTTTATTATTTATAGGCGGCGTAAAAAAATGACTATTTTGTGATCATGGCTATCTCTGATCATTTTGGTTTGGCGGTAAACGGGATTCGTAAGAGGAGTTTGAGAAGTTGGTTGACTATTATTGGTATTTTCATTGGTGTCGCTTCTCTTGTTTCTTTAGTTTCTTTAGGTCAGGGTTTGCAGAATTCTGTGCAGGAGCAGTTTACAAAGCTTGGTGCGAATAAGATTTTTGTTTCTCCAGGTGGTTTTGGTCCTCCTGGTTCTTTTATTGGGAAGTTGACTGAGCATGATGTGTCTGTTGTTAAAAGAGTGAATGGTGTTGAGGTGGTGAGTCCTTTGAGTTCTTCTTTTGTGTCGTTGTCTTTTAAGAATAGGGTGACTTCTGGTCAGGTAAGGGGTTTGAGTTTAAAGTCTAAGGAGAAAGAGGTTGCTTTTGAAGCCAGTAGTATTACGATTGCTCAAGGTCGTGAACTTAAGACGAATGATCGTAAGAAGGTGATGATTGGCTATGATTATGCTCATGATGAGAATATTTTTGATGGCAAAGTAGTGCAGGTTGGAGATACGATTCAGATTCAGGGAGTAAGTTTTGATGTTGTTGGTGTTGTTAAAAAAGTGGGTAATCCTCTTGAGGATAGGAATGTGTATATTCCTCTTGATGATACTGGTGATGTGACTGGAAAGAAGGATCAGTTTGATTTTATTTTTGTTCAGGTGAGTGAAGGTAAGCCTGTGGATATGGTTGCTGCTGATATTAAGGATGCGCTTCGTCGTGATCGTTCGTTAAAGAAGGGGCAGGAGAATTTTGGTGTTGAGACGTTTGAGAGTGTGAGTAATACGTTTAATACGATTTTTTCTATTGTGCAGGCTGTTATTTTTGGTATTGCGGGTATTTCTCTTGTTGTTGGTGCTGTTGGTATCATGAATACGATGTATACTGCGGTTGTGGAAAGAACCAAAGAGATTGGAATTATGAAGGCTGTTGGTGCTCGTAATCGTGATGTTTTGTTAGTGTTTTTATTTGAGTCTGGGTTGCTTGGTCTTGGTGGTGGTGTTTTAGGTGTTGCTGTTGGTGTGACTTTTACAAAATTGATTGAGCTTATTGCTACAGGTGTTCTTGGTTCCACGCTGATTCATGCTGTTTTTCCTTGGTATTTGATTGTTGGCGCGTTATTGTTTTCTTTTACAATTGGTGCTGTTTCTGGGGTTTTTCCTGCGATGAGAGCTTCGAAATTGAAACCTATTGACGCTTTAAGGCATGAATAGTTTTAAAAACTTTTAATTAGAATTATTCCTTATGAAATATTTACTTTTTTTATCCAGGTTTGAATTAGATCTGATTAAATTAAAAAGTAAAATAGAAGGTTTAGGGAAAAATGTTTCTTTTAATAATACAAGAGCGGGTTTGGAAGTAGAAGCAGATTCTTTAAACGTAGACAAAGTAATTGAATTGCAGGAAATTGAAAAAGTAATTGAATTGAAAACAGGGTGGAAGAATTTAGATTTTAAGAGTTTGAAAGAAAGCAGTTTAAAGAGTTTAAAAAATAAAAAGTATAAAATTCAAACAAAGTTCTATGATAAGATTCCTATCTCAAGTAAGTCTATTATTAAGCAGATTAATCCTTTTTTAAAATTTGAGGGGTTTAAGCCTACAGAAAATGAATATGAAGAAATGCTTCTTGTGGAGTTGAAAAGGGAAGGCACTAAAAAGCTTTATAGGCTTGGTGTTTCTAAAAAAGAGTATTGGGAGAAAGCTAAGGTTGTAAAAGTAAACATGAACTTTGTAATTGTTTTGGAAAATCCTTCTTTAAAAGAAGAGGTTGGTGACTTCCTAAGGTTATGTCATATCTTTAAGTTGCCTTTGTGGATAGTTACAAACGAGAGGGATTTTGAAAAAACATTAAGTAAGGCTAAAGAAGAGACAAAAGGGATTGATTATCAAGAGTTTAAAATGAAAGTTACTGCTACGTTACCTGAAGGTAAGTTAGTTGGTTTTTCTAAGCATGCAACGAAAAATGAGTCTGATTTGAAAGAGTTTTTTAAAAAAGAGAAAGAAACTATCTATTTGGTGTTTGGTGATGATAAGTTTGGATTAACGCAAGGTACGAGAGATAGGTTGAATGAAACGTTTAGGTTGACGCCAGAAACAAAGAAGCCGTTAAGAGCGAGTCATGCTTTAAGTTATATTCTGGGTTTTTATACTGCTGAAAAGATTTAAGAATTTTAAGGAAATTGCTTTTTTATGAAAAGATTTCAGTTTTATCCTCTTTTTGATGAATGGTGGAAAAAGAATAAAGAGCTTTATGGCGATCAGGCTTCTGGAGATTGGGTGGACGATTTTGACAGTTATTTAGCGAGTTATGAAGGAAAATATGATTTAAGAGGGTGGGGTTTGTTAAAGCGCGAATCAAAAAATCCAAAAAGAAGATTTTTTATAATAACTCCTGAGGGAAATAGGTGGTTACTTGAAGATTGTTTGAAGGTATTAAGTGATGAATTAAAATTTGGGGATCAAAGGCAAATTGAGGCTCTGAAAGTTATGGACTTTTTTAATGTGCTCTATAATGAAGAAGAGTCTGCTCGTCATGACGGGTATGATGCCCATTTCTATTTGTTTGATCCAAATGGTAAGGATCAAGACGGAGAAGATGATGATCGGAAGGATTCTTTAGGCTTGAATAAAGCGATGAGTGGTATTTTTAGGCAGTTAGGATTATTTGAGTATGATCAAGAAGGGAATGTTATTTACAAATAATCTAAGCTGAAAGGAAGTTTAATTGAACGTTTTTTAAAAGGTCTGGGTTGGTTTCTTTAACAAAAAGGATTTCTATTCCTAATAAATTATTTTCTTTATCATAATCCGCAATGATATATTTATCTAATTTTTTATTGTGGTGGAACTCTTTATCTAAAAGGGTGATATACATTGCATCTGCGTCTGGATCATATTCGATTTTCATTTTATATCCAATATGCGGTTACAACCTTTATATAATTTTCTTTTACATAAACTACTTCTAACGTGTGTCCGTTAAGTTTTTTACGAGCGAGATATTTATTAAATCCATCTTTTTCAACAGAGTCGGGATATTTTATGGCTTCTTCAACCCAAATAAGTTCTACCTTTTTCTTATTAATCCGTTTATAGGCGTGATTCGTATAAACGATCTGCATTAATTAATTTTAGAAATGCTCTTCAAAAAGTTTAGGGAGAATTTTCCGAAAATTTTACGCTTTCTTTACAAAGTCTAATTTTAAATGCAGTTCTTTTAAGAATTGATCGTTCCAGTCTTGAGGCGAGCCATCCATTGGGCATTCTGCTGCTTTGTTCTTAGGAAAAGCCATAACTTCGCGAATGTCATTGTAACCGCTCATTAAAGCGACAAGTCTGTCAAAGCCGAGAGCGATTCCTCCGTGGGGTGGTGCGCCGTATTTGAAGGCTTCAAGTAAGAAGTCAAATCTTTTCTCTGCTTCTTCGTAACTCAATCCGATGACTTTTAAGACGCGTGTTTGAATGTCTTTTCTGTGGATTCTAATAGAGCCGCCACCAATTTCTACGCCATTTAAAACGACATCGTAGAGTTTTCCTAAAACTTTGGAAGGATCTTTTTCTAAATAGTCAAAGTATTGTTCTTTTGGCATGGAAAAGATGTGGTGTTTTGCTTGCCATTTTCTTTCGTCTTCATTCCATTCAAATAAGGGAAAGTCTATAACCCAGCAGAATTTTAAAAGGTTTGGTGTGATGAGTCCTAATTTGTTTCCAATATGTAAGCGTAATTGTCCTAAACCCGTGACTGCTTTTTCAAAGTGTTCTGCCGCAAATAATAATAAATCATTTTCTTCCGCGTTTACTGTTTCTAGTAATTCTTTTTGTAAAGGTTCATTGAAGTATTTGACAATAGAACTTTCTAGTTTCAAATCTTTTCCGACTTTCATCCAGGCGACGCCAGGTAAGTGGTGGGTTTTTCCAAGTTCAATGAGTTCGTCTATGTCTTTTCTTGAAAAATTGCCAGCGCCTTTAGCGTTTAAACAATAAATTACTTTTTCTTCAGAGAGTGCTGTTTTAAAGATTGAAAAATCTGTTTTTTTCATAACGTTACTTACGTTGCATAATTCTAATCCAAAGCGTAAGTCTGGTTTATCTGAACCATATTTTTCCATTGCTTGTTGGTAGGTCATGCGTAAGAAAGGAGTTTCTATTTCGATGTTTGCTGCTTTTTTAAAAGTGTTTTTTAAAAGTCCTTCTACGATTGAAAAGACATCCTCTTCTTCTACAAAAGACATTTCCATGTCGATTTGGGTGAATTCTGGTTGTCTGTCTTGTCTTAGGTCTTCATCTCTCATGCATCGAGCTAGTTGGAAATACCTGTCGCAGCCAGAGACCATTAGGAGTTGTTTGTACATTTGTGGGCTTTCGGGTAGGGCGTAGAATTTTCCTGGGTGTATTCTGCTGGCTACTTTGAAGACTCTAGCGCCTCCTGGTGTGGTTTTGACAAACATGGGTGTTTCTATTTCTAAAAAGTTTTGAGAAGAAAGGTATTCTCTTACTGCTTGTGCTGCTTTGTGTCTTGTGAGAAGATTGTGTTGCATGATTGGTCTTCGTAAATCTAAGTATCTGTATTTTAATCGTAGATCTTCACTTGCGACGATTCTATCGTCTACTTCTAAGGGTGGAACATCTGCTTTGTTTAAAATTTCAATTTTAGAAACTAAAAGTTCGATTTCTCCAGTAGCGAGTTTGGGGTTTGTCATTCCTTCTGGTCGTGCTCGAATAACGCCTTCTACGCTAATAACGAATTCTCTTCGTAGGGAGTTAGCGATTTCGAAGCTTTCTTTGTTTTTTGGGTCAAAAACGAGTTGGGTAAATCCGTATCTGTCGCGGATGTCTATGAAGATTAGGCCTCCGTGGTCTCTTCTGGAGTCAACCCAGCCGTTGAGAATAGCGCTTTCTTTGATGTTTTTGCTGCTTAGTTGACCGCAGGTGTGGGTTCTTCTCATGGATTGGCTTACTTTACTTGCGCTATTTAAACCTTTTCGAACCTAATTATTGTAACTACTATTTAATAATAAATAAGCGAAAACTTTATATAGACTCTCGGATTCTTTTTCTCTGATTTTACGATGGTTCAAGACGGCGATAAGGATCGAAATTCTCAAGAAGGATTGCTCGATGAAGCAGTTACTGAAGAATTAGTGAATGAGCCAAAAACAGAGTTAAATTCTTTGCATGCTGAGCGCGAGATTGTTCGTTCTGAAGGGGTACGGGTCTTTAGTGATCCTCAAACTGAAGAACAATTAGATTTATTTAAAGATAAACCCGAAGAAGAGGCGTGGTTAATTCCTCCGCCAGGTTATACCTCTGCTAGAAAAAATTCTTCGCTTCCTCCTCCGAAAAGACCTTCTAATCTTCCTCCATTTCCACCAGTTTTTGGAAGTCTTTTGGATGAGGTAACTGTGCCGTCTGATGAGCAGACAACGCAAAGAGTCAGTCCTTCTATTCCACCTCCTCCTATTCCAGAAGTTATTGAACCTGTAGCGGATACACAAGTTGTTTCTGTTCAAAATGTTGAAACTTCTAATCCCAATATAGAAACATCACCTGAAGATGCGATTGACTCTATTGAAGAATCTGATGTTCCTACCGAAACTGTGGATGTAGATTTAGGTTCTTTTCCTCCTCCAGCATATGAGACAACAAGAAAAGATCCTTCTCCAGAATCTCTACTCGAGGAAGAATATTCTGTTGCTCTAGATACTGATAAAGAAGCTGCTAAAGATCCTACTAATGAATTTTATGAAACAAGCGCTGAAAGTGTTCAAGCAAGTAAAACTCATGAAAAAACCTTTTCCAAAGTGGATATTCCACAACCCCTAAGTTTAGATGAGCGCGTCAGAAAACTAGAGACAGAAAAAGCTAATGAAATAGTTCGAAACCAGAGAATAATTCAAAGTCTAGTCCAAGTGGATACGAAGTTGGATACCTTAAATACGGTGGTACACAATCGGTATCCAGCAATCGAGTCTCTCGCTGTAGGTCATAATCAGAATTTTCAAGAAATTAAAAGCGTATTAAACTCTTTAAAAGAATCTGTTCCAGCTGAAGTAATCGAGCCGGTTATTAGAAAGTTGACAGAATCTACTGAAAAGGTTGAGAAAGGTCAATCAGAAATTCTTAAAGGCGTGCAAGCGAGCAGTCAAGAGAAAAGAAACGATATTGCAGAAATCGCTAGAGGTTATGACGAAGCTATAAAAGAATCTAATAGAACTACTGAAATGTATAATAGGATCGTTGAAACGCAAGGAGAAACAATTCACTCTCAAGAAATGCAAATTGCTTTTCAAGCAGCAAATATGGGCGCCCTTTTGGAGTTTGGTAAAGAGGTTTTAACAGAACAAGAGAAGATCATTAAAGATCAAGCTCAACAAATTGAAGCTCAGAATTATAACATAAAGTATTTGATCGGTCAAGGGTATCACATGTTTGTTGATTTATTAAACGGTAAATTCAATGGTGTTGAAGGAAAAACTGCAGAAATGGGAAGTAAACTGCAGGCGCTTACAGAAGTAATAAATCAAATTAAAGATCGAAAAGTAGGAGCAGGTCCTGATTTAAAGAATTTGGTGGAAGAATTTAAATTAAGTCTTGGAGATATTCACGATTTTGTTGAATTGAAATTAAGTCTTGGAGATATTCATGAGGCTGTTGACGAACTCCGTGAATATAAATTGATGAAGGAAGAATTGGAAGATAAACTGCCTAAAGAGCAAGAAATTTATAAATCTAATCCGCCTGTAAAAAAATTAGAAAAGAGGGGTATTGAAGATCAGACTTCTCAATTAACGCAACCTGAAAATCAAGAAGTTCAAAAAGCGAGTGAAACCCCTACTCAAAAAGTAGAACCTCCTGCACCGCAATCAGAGCAGAATAATACTACTGCTAAGACATTACCGCCGCCTCTTCCTCAAAAAGATGAAGAAGAGATTACTGAGGATATGGCTATGGAGTTAAAAGAGAACCTTAAGCAAGCAGCGCGCCATTTCCTTACAAGAGGAGCACCCTTAAGTATTTTTTATGGATTGAAGCGTCTCAAACACGCTAGTCGCGTGGGCATTGAGCTCGGATACGTTCTTTCAGAAGAAAAAGGAGCAATCCTTCAAGGCCAATCTAAACCTCCTTATAAAAAGAGTGTACGGTCATTAAATGAAATTGTAGCTGAAGTAGAAAGTCCGGAGCCTATAAGATCTTCTCTTCCTCCGCCTCCGTATGTAAGTACTCCTTCAAAACAGAAAGAAGCGTCTACTTTACGTAAGTATGCAATAAAAACGCTTGCTTCATTAGTGCCGATTTATGATTCAGCAAAAGGATTATTTGAAAAGGCTCCGAGAGCAGCAAAAAAAGGACTTGTAGCGACATTAGTGGCAGGAGCTTTAGCAAGTGGTGCGGTTTACGCATACAAACATCATCAAAGTACAAAGGTAGAACCAATTGCTTGCATTGTAGACGGAAATAAGGTAACATATACTCCCCCTAAAGATAATGATTATAATGTTGAGTCTATTGTAAATGAGAATGGAAAGATTTCTTTTATCATGGATAAAAAAGAATATGCGTTAAAAGGTGACATTGTCTTAAACGCAAAGGGCAAACCTGTTGAGTTTGAAGGTGGAGAAGAGAAGGGATTAGCAAAGTACGTAAATAAAGAATTAAATTCTTGTAAAAAGAAATAAAAATGTTTATTAAGGTAAAGTAAAGTTTTGCTTGTTATGCATTCTGGTTTAGACTATGCGCTTAAAAAAGGTGCGCAGTATGCGGAGATCCGTTCTGTAGTTGCGAAAAGAACGAGTATAGAAACGCAGAATAAAGAGATAAAAGAGCTTTCTTCAAGTGAGGTGAAATCTTTTTCAGTAAGGGTTTTTTACAAAGGGGGGGAAGGAATTGCTTTTTCTACGAAAGAAAATTATAATGATTTGGTAGATAATGCCCTATCTGCTGCAAAGAATTTTGGAAAGGGTGTAAGTTTAGAAACGCTTCCTTCATTGAAGAAAAATATTAAAACAAAAGTAAAAATAAATCCGGAAGATATTGATATTGAAGAAAAGAAAGAGAATTTATTAAGATTAGATGTAAAGGAAGAGTTTAAGAAAGTAAATTCTTGCCGTTTAGTCTACAATGATTCTTTAAGGGATATTAATTTTGAGAATACTGAGGGTCGTTCTTTGAAATGGGATGATGTGGTCGTGAGTTTTGTTGCTCAGGCTTTTGCTAAAGAAGGGAAGAGATTAGAGAATTTTTATGATGTTGAAAGAGCTCATAAAGGGTATGAGGTGTTAGATTCCTCTCAAAAGCTAGTGCGAGAGACGATGAAGATGGCTCAAGCGTTGTTAAAGGCAAAGCATGCGAAAGGAGGGAATTTTCCTGCGATTATTGATCAAAAGTTAGGGGGTGTTTTCGCTCACGAAGCTGTTGGGCATGGCTGTGAGGCAGATATTGTTTTGCAAGGCGGATCAATTTTAAAAGATAAGCTCAATCAGAAAATCGCTGTCAAAGATTTAACCTTGGTTGATGATGGAACAAAAGAGGGGTTCTATGGGTGGGTTCCTTTTGATGATGAGGGTGTGGAGGGTCAAAAGACAGTCTTAATTGAAAATGGTTACTTAAAAGGGTATTTGCATAATCGTCAGAGTGCTTCTAAAATGAAGGTTGAGCCAACAGGAAACGGAAGAGCGGAAACAGTAGGGTATCCAGCGATTCCGAGGATGAGGTGTACGTATATTGAAAATGGGACCGCAAATTTCAAAGAATTGTTAGAAGAATTAAAAGATGGATATTATTTGAAGGGAACTGCCGGTGGAGAAGTAAATCCTGCGACTGGAGAGTTTTTGTTTAATGCGAGTTATGGGTATAAGGTGGAGAATGGCGAATTGAAAGAATTATTGAAAGGTGTTTCTTTGAACGGTTCGATTTTAGATATTCTTCCAACGATTAAGTTGATTGGGAATGATCTTTCTTTTTCTCACGGTACGTGTGGAAAGAATGGTCAGGGTGTTCCTGTGAGTGATGGTGCTCCTCATATTTTGTTAAGCAAGGTAAAGATTGGTGGTCAGCAATGATTGATAAGATTGTTTCTTATTTAAAAGGAAAAGTGGATAGTTTTGAAGTTTTTTACGAAGATTTAGATTTGTTGAGTGTGAATTTGCAGAAAGGTGAGCCTGATCTTGTTTCGCAAGGTTTTACTCAGGGTGTTTCTGTGCGTGTGGAAATAAAGAAAAGATTAGGTTTAGCAAGTACGTTAAACCTGGAGAGGTACAAGGAGTGTTGTGATACTGCCATTAAGTTCGCAAAGATAAATAATCCTGATAAGAATTTTATAAAGTTTCAAGAGAAACAATCGTATCCAAAAGTAAATTCTTGTGAAAAGCAATTAGTGGATTTTTCTTTTGAAGAAATAAAGCAATATTTGAAAGAAGTGAATGATACTTTTAATGAAAAGAAGATTAAGACGAGTGTGACAAATTATACGAAAGCGGTTTCCACAACAAGAATTGTAAACTCAGAAGGTGTGGATGGTGAGCGAAAAACAGGGGTGAATAGTCGGTATTATGAACTGTTAAAAGGGAAGTCTTCGTTGAGTTGCACTGACGAGTCTTTGTTTCCTTTACAGTCTGAAAAAGCAAGAGAAGAGGTTGAGCGATTACAAATAATGGAGAATCCTGCTTCTGTGAAAACTTCAGAAATGCAGTTGTTGCTTGCTCCTGAAGCATTGGCCGATTTGTTTGCTGAAGCGTTGTTTTTTTCTTTTGACGCAGAAAATGTTCATTTAAAGAAGTCTTTTTTAACGGGTAAAATCGGAAAACAGGTGTTTGATAAGTCCTTACATATTGAGGATAACGCTTTAGTGCCTGGTTACTTGCATTCTCGTTCTTTTGATGATGAGGGTACAGCTTCTCAAAGGACAGAGCTAGTAAAAAATGGTGTTGTAAAAAACTTTTTGTTTGATACGTATTATGGTTTTTTAGAAAAGAAGGCAAGTACTGCTAATGCTGTTCGTTCTTTGGCTTCTTCTCCAAGTATTAGTCCTTCAAATATTCTTCTTTCTTCGGGAGCAAAGTCTAAAGAGCAGTTATTTTCTATGATCGACAAAGGAGTGTTGGTGAGGGGAATGATGGGTTTGCATACGATGGATGCTGCGACAGGAGATTTTTCTTTGAATGTGTCTGAGGGTCATTTCATCCAAAAAGGTGAGAGAAAGCACGCGTTGAAAGAGACGATGATTGCGGGTAATTTTTTTGATATTCTTAAAAGTGTTGAAGCCTTAGGGAAAAAGGTTGAGCATGCGGGTCATGGGCAGTATTTGCCTTATGTTTTATTACCCAAGGTGAAGGTTATTGGGGCATAGATTATTCGGTGGTAGCTCTTCCGCCTGTTTTTAAGGTAAAGAGCAGATCTTCTGTTTTATTTAGATTCCATTTTATTGCGTCTGCTTTTTTTCTCATTTCCCAGTCTCGTAAGTCGAGTTGTAAGAATTCACCATAGAGCGCCTCAATAAGATCTTTGACAGTTTGAACTTTTCGAATATCTCCTTTGATTGCGTAAGCGACAGCTTTTCTTGATAATTCTCCTGTTAGGTCGCATAAGCCTAATAAATAGTCTTCTACTTTGACGTTAAGTTCTTTTAAGCTTGGTATTTTTCCGTTAAGGATGAAGGCATAGTAGCATGCTGCTTCTACGTATTCTTGGAAAGCGACGTTAGAGATTCCGATTTCGTAGTGTCTTGTTTTCTGAATTTCATCTAGTTTGCCTTTTATTTTTTTCATTGAGCTTTCAGCTTCTGATAAATCGTTTCTGTGTACCGCGTAGATGATTTGTTTAGAAAGGGTAATGACTGCTCGAGAGTCTTGGATTGTTTTTTCTCTTTTACTTTCAAATTCTTTAAGTTCTTTTTTTATTTGTTCAAAGGATTTTTTATCTAGCATAAAAATCTAAGAGGAAGAATGTTTTTAAAACTTCTGTTTTAAAAGTTCTATTGGATTGGCGCGAATCTTGCTTTTTAAGCCGTTAGATTTGTCAAGAAGAACGTTTATCATGGTCTTTGAAAGAGTTTCTATTTCTTTGGTAATGCCTTTTTCTTGTGCTTCTTGGATGGCTTTTTGAAAATCCTGGTTTTTCTCTGGATTGAAAAGTGTTTCGTGAGTCATGAAGTGGGTTAGTAATTCTTCAAGTTCTTTGATATTTTTGCTTTCTTCTTCTAATTGTGTTTTGAGTTCTTGTTCAGAGAGTTGGTTAATGAGGGCGAGTGCTGGCGCATAGTAGCTCTTGTGGACGTTTGTTAATAAGTTTTTAAGTTCAAGTCCGTGCTGGTGGATAGATTTTGTTTTTGCGATGACTCTGCGCAAAGCTTGTTCTTTTTGAATGTCTTGTGAGGTAATGTAAGAGCCAATGTCTTTGGTAAGTCCTTTTAGGTAAGTGGTTATCGTAACAGTTTCGCTTTCAAGTGATTCTAAGCGTAATGCTTCAAAATCTAAGGTGAAGCTAGAAAGAATGTTTTTTAGGGGGGGTTCAGAGGTGGTTATTTGTGTTGGCTGTTCTTTTTTCTTCCAGAAAAACATAAAAGAATGAAAATGAACTTATTTATATGTTTTAGTTTTTGCAATAAACTTCAGGGGCTTCATATACTTTATTTTCTTTTACAAATTGGTCTATAATTTCTTGAGCAGCGGAGAACTGTTTATTTTCGGGAGTGATTACGTTCCTTTGACCGGTGATGATCTTAGTGAGAGATCCGTTTCTTTCGCGTATGATTTCAGCAGCAACAGCTCCTTCTGGAAGGAGTAGGCGGCTAGCTCCTGTTTTTTCTTCAAGGAGGTAGACAGATTCTTCAGGTTTTTTCGAAAAAGAATCGTAGAGGTGTCCTTGTTGAACCGTTTTGCAAATTATTTCTGGTTTTGAGGAAGTATTTTGTTTTGAGGTAGAGGGGTAGTGAGTTTGGAGGTAGAGTGCTGCGCCTAATAAAGCTGCTGCGCCTATCGCTGGTCTCGCTACTTTCCAATTAAAAGGTATTTTTGAGCGAGTTGGTTGATATGTTTCTTTCTTTGGCTCTTCTGGTTTTGTATACGCGGGTGTTGGAGGTTCAAGTGTTGGAAGTTGAACTGGTTGAATAGCGATCTTAGGCGAAGCGTTGTTTTGAATGAGTTCGTTTATACGATTTTCTAAAGCGTTGAATTTACCTAGCGCAGCGCTTAAGCTTGTCTCTACATTAGTGAGTTTATCACTCGTCTTAGAATAATCTTGATGGACTTCAGTATGTCCACTGGTAAGTTGATTGAGCTGTTCTGAAGCGGCTTTTACTGGGTCTAAATAAGCTTGAGTTGCTGTTGCAACATCTGAAAGATAAGCGTTTAAAGTGGCAGTCGCGTTTCGCAATGCATCCAGGCGAAGTCCGTGTTGTTCAATCATTTCTTTATGTTCTTTTGCGTGGTGGCTACTTGCAGTTGCAATCTGTTGAGTTTCTTCTGCTACTAATTCCATTCTTCTGTCCGCGTCTTCCCTCCATTTTCCTTCAGCTTCTTGCATGTTAATAATTCGATCTCTCATGGAGCTTACAGAATCTTCTATTGCGTCTGTTTTTTCAGAAATGTGGCGTAGGGTAGAGGTTAATTGGCTGCTTACTTCTTGAAGATTATTGGTGTACAAGATGACGAGCTCTTCTAGTTTCTCAGTAAATCTTTCTTCAAGGGCGATTATTAGCGTTCCAGCAGCTTGATTGAAAGCTTCTTGATCTTGCTTTTTGGAATAACTTATTGTTTCTCTCATTTTTTGTTGAAGAATAAGACTTTCTCCGCTGACTGCCTTAGCGATAACGTCAGATAATACGTAATTATCTTGGGCTTTTTTTTCTATTCTTTGAAGTCTTTCTTCTAAGCTGCGAACTACGTATCTAGTGCTTTGCTTTCCGCCAAAGGCTCTTCCAAGGAAGTTGATAATTGCGCCACCAATTCCAAAGGAGGGTTCGTCCTCTTCAGGTTCTGGCTCGATTTTTATCGATTGTCGGGAAGGTGCGGAGCGGGTAGCGTAGGATTTTGGAGAGCGTAACTCTGACCTTTCTTTTAGGGTGAGAGGATTCGCAGGAGTGATTGCTTGAGAGGCGGTTCTATGAGTTCTTCTTATTTCATTTCCGATTTTAATAGCATCTGCGTAGGGGTATGTCTCTCCTCCTTTAGTAACTTCATCTGCTTTGATATTAAGCTCGTTATTGAACGCTTTTATCTCTTCAGGTGTCATGAGGGCATACTGTCTTCGAACGATGTTTTGAAGATCTGGTGTAAACTCTAAATGCCCTGGTGCTTTATTGATTTCCAGCTTAATTATTTCTTGGGGAGTAAAATGAATTTCTTCAGCGTTTGATCGTGGGATTGAAGTTTGCGAAGAAGTTCTTTTTGAAGGTAGCGGTGGTGGCGTGGTTGGAGCTTCTTCGGGTTCAAGGATCGTTACTTGGGGTTCTTGTGTTGGGCGAGGAGGCTGGCTTATGGTTGTAGGTTCGGTGCCAATAGTTTGTCTTGGGAAGGGTCTGTTTGCTCTTACGGCATTATTATAAAGTTCTAGTATTTGTTCTGCGCGATTGGGGTTGGCGCTCTGCATCCTAGTTGCGATTCTTTCTACTTGGCCGCGAAAATTATTGGTTGAGAGAAGATCTTGGGGGATATTTCTTAAGAAATCTTGTTGTGCTTTGAGTGCTTCAGTAAACTGTTCATCAGTTGGGTTAGTGTTGTGGATCTGAACTAAGTTGTTTAAATACTTTACAGCGTAGGGCTCCATTAGGTCATCACTCATAAAAATCGTGTTTGTAAAGAGGAGTTCGTTTATATATTTTTCTGTCTTTAGTATTCAATAGTAGTTACAAAATAGCTTATAAGGCAGGGAAATCTTTTTATAGATTATCCATATAGGAGAGATATGTTAACGTACGCGTTGATTGTTTCTAAGAAAAATGCAAGAGAGCAGGTCTATAGTCAGATTGAAGGGTTAGCGAAAGAAAAGTTAGATCATTTAGAGAGGGTATATGGCGAATTTGATATTTTAGCAGAGTTTAAAATGAGAGATGAAACACAGATGAAAGATCTTTTAAATAAAATAAAATCTTTAGAAGGCGTGATGACTCTCAAGACGTGCACGGTGATTCATAAAACCAAATCGCAAGATCAAACGCCCAAATTACATTAAGGTCTTTGCTCTTTCTAGATTGTTAAAGCACCAATCGCAAACATAGACGTAGAGTCCTTGTTCTTTGAATTTGAGAATTGCGTATTCATCGCAATAATCACATTTCTTTGTTTTAGTTTCGGTAAAAATTTTCACTTTTTCTCACCCCCTTGTTCTACTATATGAATCGATATCTTTATATATAATTATCTTATATATCCTTAATAAAAGAAAAGCAAAGTATATCTAAAAGCAAAAAAGTATATGGGGGGAAAGATGCAATATCGAAAATTAATAAAATTTGGGGACTCTTCATTTGTCATTTCTTTACCAAAAGATTGGGTGGAGAAAAATTCTTTAAAGAAAGGGGATGTGATTGGTGTTGAGACTGGTTCAAAAAATGAATTATATATCCTTCCTAAGTCTACACCAGAAAGAGAACTTAAAGAGATTACGATTAATTTAGATGAAATTGGAAAAGGAGCTGGAATTAAAACGTATATTATTTCAGCATATGTTAAAAATTATGATATTATTAATATTATTGGGACCGATTTAGTTAAAAATTCGCAGTTTATTAGGAACTGCGTTAATCAGTTAGCTTCAGCAGAAATTGTGGAGCAAAATTCAAAAAAAATTACTGCGCGTTGTTTTTTAGATCCGCACAATCTTTCAGTGCAGGCTTTAATTAGAAGGTTGGATGTAATGACGCGTTCTATGCTGCAAGATGCTAAAACAAGCATATCTTCTGATAATCTCTTAGAATATGCGTATCAAAAGGAAGATGACGTTACAAGAATTTCTTTTTTACTGTTAAGAATTTTAAGAAAATCTTTAGATGAGCCTGAGGTTGCAAATATCCTAAAAGTTACTCCTGTCGAAGTTATTGAATCATGGCAATTGATCAGTCAGTTAGAAGATGTCGCTGATCAGGCGAAAAGGATATGTAGACATTTGCAAACTGCAAAAGTGAAGAACAAAGCTGAACTTGAAAATGTATTTACAAAAGTAATTGAACACTATGAAACTGCAATGAAATCTTATTATACAAAAAACCCTGAGATGGCTGGAAAAGTGATTCATGAGAAGAAAGAGGTTATGGACTTATGTTATAATCCTTTAGCCGGAAACGAAATGGATCATAGCCTGATTTCAATTGTTGAAAAAATGAGGAGAATTGTAGCCAGTAGTCTTTATATTGGAAAGATAACCTTAGACCGTTAAAAGTGCAAGACAAACTCTTAAATATTTTAGGAATTTGCCTTATTAGGTAAAATGGTTGCTGGGCTTGAAGGAACTCTTGAAAATAGTGTAAGCGAGTATGTTAAATCTAGCGAGTTTAGAAAGATTTTTGAGAGGAGTATTAAAGGTCTTAATGGTAATGTATTTGATATTGAGCGTTTAGATTTAAGTTCTTATTCTATTGAACCTATAAAAGATCGTTTTCTAATGAATGCTTTAGGAAGGATCATTACTCTTAAGAAGGGAGATAGTGCTGTTAAGATTTTTGCGAAATTAAAATATCCTTTTTTAGGAAGATATGAAGAAAGGCTCCAGGAGATTCTAAACCGTTATCAAAATCATGATCTCAGTAAAGAAGAGGGAAGGAAATTGTATAGGGATGTAAATGTATTTTTTAAGAAAATTAAACAAATTGGTGAACATGAAGAGGGGCATATGCGTTTTTGGAATAGACAAAAGATGTATGCACCTATTTATCTTGGAAGAATTAGTGAGGACGTCTCTGTAAGTTATTCTGGCAGAACTGAACTTTTGCAAAGAATAGGGAAAAGTAATTTTCCCATTGAAGGTTCGTTTACAACATTTATTTCAGGTCCAACTCATGATAGGGATCTTTTAGCAATAGAACAAAGAATAGTTCAGAATGAAAAGGAGATCAAAGAAAGATTAACTATCCCTGAAAGGAAAGATCAGCTTATAGAAGCAAATCGATCATTAAAATCTATTCGTGAAGATATTCTTCTTTCGATTAGTTATACTATGAGCCATATGGCTCTTTTGGGAACGCGTAAAATGGGATCCGCGGAAAGTCCTCAAATAGTAGATTCTTGGTTTTCAAAATCTGATGCGGGTAAGAATTTAAGTCATTTATTTATGCATTTTTCAAAAGCAAGAAAATGGGAGAAAGAAAGGGCAGATCAAAATTCTGAAGATCTGCCTTATGTTAATGGGGTGGGAGTCCATCCTGAAATAATGGATCAGGATCTTTATTATAGGTTCAAAGAAGTTTTTGGCGATTCATTCGATCGTTTGGAGAAAGATATGTTTAAAATGTATCATCAAGCGGATGAGCATGGTCCTCATTATGCTTATCTAAGGGATCTATTAATTACTGAAGGAGAGTTAAGATCTGTTGTAATTGATGCAGATCGTTGTGTTATGACTTCTCCAGAAATAAAATTTGCTAAAGTTATGACTGGGTACATGTTGTATTCTGGTAGGGTTGTAAAATTGGATGAGCGATATAATTATTTTAAAAAAAGTCTTGATCAAGAAAAAAAAGTAGTAGCTAAGAGAATTGAAGAGGAAAGAAATGTTGGTGTAAGTGGGTTAATAAGAAAAAAAACAAGAGATAGTTTTGTGAGATTTAATGAATGGAGTGTTATTGAATGTTTAAGTGTAATTGGGAAGTTTGCAAAAACTGACTTAAATCCTATTTCTAGGGCAATGGCTTACAAAGTTGCTGATATTAAAGAAGAATACAAAAATGATTTGATTGTTTTTCCAAATGAAGATCCAATGTCTACTGTTTATGAAAATTATAGGCCTAAAAAAGCAATTGATATCTTAAGACGTAATCTTGATTCGATGCTCGATGAACTGGTTCAAGACCATAGTGGGAGAAACGAATTAAAATTTCAGAAGATGCGTAATTTTTTGAAAAAAGAATACATCGAGCTTAGATAAAATATTTTTAGGGAACAAATGGGGCTTGAAAAAAAGAATCCTTTAAAAAGAGAACTGCAAGTCGCAAGAAATGCAGCAAGAGAAGCAGCACGGTTTATTATTCAGTACGGAAAGATGACTGAGCAGGAAAAGAAAGAAACGCTCGAGTTGACTGAAAAAAAAGATCGGACTATAGTTACAAGTATTGACAAGGTTGCTGATTCTATAATTTATGGTCAAATAAAAAAAACCTTTGTTGATGACAGGGTGATTGGTGAAGAAAATAATAAAGAAAGAAGAAGAGTGTACCAAAGTACGCGTTATTGGGTATATGATCCGATTGATGGGACTTCTTCTTTTGTGAGAAACGGTGAAGATTATGGTGTTTTAATTGGTTTAATAGAAAATGGGATTCCTAAATTAAGTGTAGCCTATAATATTCCTAAGAATGAATGTAACTGGGCTGTTGAAGGCGATGGTGCGTTCAAAAGAAGGGGTCAAGGAAAAAATGAAGTTCTTTCAACAAGTAAAGATGAAAAAATAACGATGATGGTCAGTCCTTCAAGAAGGGGAAAAGAAAAACTTGAAAGACTTATTGTCGCTTTGAATTTGGATCGGAATAAAGATATTACTCTTATGCGTACGTGTTTTAAAGCGGTTGCAATTGCTCAGGGACAAGCGACTGCATATTTTGTTCCGCCTGGAAGAGATAACGCATTGTCTATTTGGGATATTGCGGGATTTCATCGTATCGTGCTTGAAGCCGGCGGGAATGTGAAGACTGCTTATGGTGATCCTGTAGATTACAGGAAAATGTTAAGGGATAAAGACCTGCGTAATTATGATGGGCTTCTTGTAACTGCTAATCCGATTGTGGAAAAAAAGATTTCTGAGGTAATTTTTAATAACAGGAAGAGTTTTATTTAATTTGGCAGACAAAGAACATATGGTCTTTTTCTAAAGGGCTTAAGTCTTTACTATCAAGAATTTTGAGTTTTTGTAAAAGTTTTTGCTCAACTTCCCTAAAAATGTTTGCTGGTTTTCTAGTGACGTCAATTGAGCGAGCTTTTACTGCTAAGAGGATGTATCCTTTCGGTTTTAAAAATTGTAGATTCTTAAAGAGAATTTCTACTTGTTGTTTTTGTGCAATGTCTTGGATGATAACATCTACGGATTCTATGCGTTGTTTGTATGTTTCCGGTTTTGCTGCGTTAGCTAAGAGGGGGGTCATGTTTTCTCGTGCTTCGCAGACAAAGTAAAGGTCGCGAACGACGCGTGGAGCAAAGTCGAGAGCGTAGACAAATCCTTTTTTTCCAATGATATCGGAAATAAAGCTACAGGTATACCCGTGTGCTGCGCCTAAATAGAGGACTTTATCTCCTTCTTTGAGAGGTAAAAGGTTGATTTTTTTTGCAATTGCAGCCGCGACTTTAGATCTGCGGGCGTCAAATTCGCGGAATTCATCGTGAAGGAATTCTTTAAAGAAAGCTTTTCCAGGAGTAAGGTTCTTGGTTAAGAGTATTCTTTTGTTTCCTTTCCAGAGTTCGTAAATTCCTTTGTATTTTGTTTCTTGGATCATTTGAAGTAGTCTTGTTTTACTGCGATTGATATTTTTCCTGCGAGTTGTCTTGCAGCTTTTCCTTTTTCTTTGGCTTCTGTGACGAGTGGGTGCGCGAAAATGACTCCGAATTTTGGTGCTTTTGCTCCTGTTTTAAGATGTCTAAATAGTGCACGTTCTGCGCCTAACACTTGGATGGTTGAAGAGGGTATTTCAGCTAAATGTTTGAGTGATCCTGCTAAATCAACAAGTCTTGCTCCGATGAGATTACCACAAATCTCTAATAATCTAGGGCAAATAGTTTTCATTAAATCTGTTAAATAATCTTCTTGTTCTTTTTGTAAAAAAGAGAGAGTTTGTAATTCTTTTGCTAGGGGCATGATCGCCAGTAAATCTTTTTCTTCAAAAGTAACGCCTAAATCATCTTGTTTTTTGCTTAAGACTGCTTCAATGATCAGATGAGTATTTTCTTCGCGAGTAATTCTTGGAGCATAGTAGCCAAAGCGCTCTCTTAGATTAGAAGTTAGTTTGTTAATAATCGAAGTTAATTCGTCAATTGTGTGGATGGTCTGGATAATAAGTAAATCTCTGGTAAATCCTTTTTTAAGGTCTTGTTTGGTAAGTTCAAGATTTTTTTGGCGTAAATCCATACATTGTTCTTTTTGGAGAAATCTTTTAAAGATTTGCTTTTGTGTAACTATCTGTTAAAGACAGGGAAGTCTTTATTAAGGGTTCAATTTTCACTTTTTTTATGAAGCGGACTATGAGTGTGTATGAGGCGATGAGTCGTTCTCCAGTGATCGTTGGACCGCAGCTTTCTCTTCTTGAGTGTGCGCAGAGGATGATTGAGGAAAAGGTGGGAAGTTTGCTTGTTCTGGAAAATCAGATGTTAAAAGGAATTGTCACTGAGAAGGATATGGTGGGTGCTGTTGCTAAAGATCTAGATAAAAAGAAGACAAAAGTAAGCGAAATTATGAGTAAAAGCATAATAGCCATTAAACCGCAGAAAGATCTTCTTGAGGCTATTCGTTTGATGAGTGAGAAAGAGGTAAGAAGGCTTCCAGTTATTGATGAAAAGAATAATCTTGTGGGAATGTTAACCGCGTCTGATATTTTACGAGTTGAGCCTGAATTGTTAGAGATTGTCTTTGATAAGGGGGTTATTGGAAAGAGAGTAAGCAAGTTGGAAGATGGAGAATGTAATGTGTGTGGTTCTTTTACGTTGGTCAATTATAACGGCGATAAGCGAGTCTGTAATGAGTGTAAATGAGCAAAAAGCTTATTAATGGACTTGAGCGATTTTAGAGAATGGAAGTAAGGGAGATCTTTAAGAAAAGAATTACGTTTACTGATATTGTTTTTAGTACTGAAGAAACTTATAAAGCCGTTCGTAAGGTTGCTGAGGGTATGAAGTATTTTTTTGTGGAGAAGGAGCAGGAGTTAAAGCCTGCAAAGTATGGTCATGAGAGAAAGTTTGAGTTTAGTTTGTTTCGTATTGCTGATGATTTTGCTAGATTTGAGATTAGTGTAGAGATGAAATTAGAGAATTTAAACAAAGTAAAGGTGGAGAATAAAGAGGTGGACAAGGGGGATGCTGAGGTTATTGTGATTGGAAAAGTGCATCTTGATTATAAGAATGAGTGGGCGATGAGTAAGTTAAATAGAAAGTTGTTTGGTATTTATTTAAATTATCTTGCGAAGGAAAAGATAAAGCGGTTGTATTTTAAGACAATTAGTGAAGAATCTACTAAGATTTATGATACGATTAAGGAAGCGAGTGAGTATTACTCTTAGGAAAGTTTTATTAAGCTCTTTTTCAAAAAAGTAATTATGGTATTTAGAGAGCCGATTATTGGAGAGAGTAGTGTGAAGTATAATGGTGTTTTTGATATGCCGCTCTTGTATAAAAAATTACACGGATGGATTTTAAGAGAGGGTTTTAAGCTTCCTAAAGAGGTGAAATATGTAGAAAGGATAAAGCCTTTTGGTAAGATTATAGATTTTACGTGGAAAACTTCTAAAGAGGAGTTAGACGGGTATGTTGTGATGGAGTTAGAGGTAAAATTCTTATTAATTGGATTAACAGAGGTGGAGTTAGATCGGCCTTCAGGAAAGATAAAGTTAAATAAAGCTGATGCGAGTTTTTCTTTTTCTGCAACGCTAGTGAGGAATCCTGGAAATAAGGCGTGGTCTGATGGAAGTGTTATGGCGAAAGTGTATGATCGGTATATTATCGCTGATCAATTAGATAAGTTTAGGATTGATTTGTATAAGAAGACTGAAAAACTTGTGGATGAGACCAAGACTTTTCTAGCGTTATATCGATTCTAGGAAAGCACAATCTTTTTAAGAGAGAAAGCGAAGGTTTCTAAGTATGGTTAAGACTATTGATGTTATTATTCCTAGTATTGAAATTTCTTATTCTGGTCATTTCGATATAAAGGATTTTCAAGCTGTGATGAAGAAGTGGTTAAAGAAAGCAGAGTATGATTATACTGAGAAAGGATTTGATATAAAAACTGCTGGTGAGACAAAAACTGCTCTTACCCGTGTTGAAGCGGATAAGAAGTTAGATGATTATCATAAGTTAATCATTAAGCCAACCATTACTATTTCGAATTATAAAGAGGTGAAGGTGGATGGAAAGAAGATTGCTGAAGGTGATGTGAAGGTAAAGGTGGAAGCTGAGATTGAAAGAGATTATGATGAAAAGTGGAAAGCAAAGCCTTTGAAGCGTTTTTTAAGAGGTTTTTTTGATAAGTTTATCGCGTCTGAGCATGAAGGAAAGATTGCCGGAATATTAAAGAAAGAAACGCACGAATTTATTCAAGAAATTAAGCTTTATTTTAATATTGAAGGCTAAATTTGCCTTAGTTTAGGTAAAAGGAGAGCTTTTTAAACGATTAAGAAAGAGAAAAGCTTATATAGCAAGGCTGGTTAATTTTGAAAGCCCGCCATGAGAAAGACTCAACGGAGCTTACGATACAACGATCAAGCGATGAGGCTTGGGAGTTAATGTCGGGCGATATCATAATCAAAAATCAAAGAACAAGGTCATCAATTCATCAAGTTTAGCTCGTTTATATGTGATTTGAGAGAAAGTTAAAGCGAAAGTGTGTTGAAGTCCTTGTTCTAAAAAACGATTTGGGGGAAAAAATGGGAAAAGTAAGCCCAGTATCAGCAAAATATATTGTAGACACAAGTATTCAGATTGAAGGCACAGTAGACAAGCCTGATGTTATTGGAGCGATTTTCGGTCAGACTGAAGGTTTTCTTGGTGCAGAGTTAGAATTACGCGAATTACAGCGTTCGGGTAAGATTGGAAGGATTGAAGTCAAACTTGATCCTATAAACGGAAAAAGTGTTGGTCATATTATCATTCCAAGCAGCTTGGATAAAGCTGAGACTGCGATTATTGCTGCTGCTTTAGAGACGATTGAACGAATCGGTCCTTGTAATTCTCACGTAAGAGTTGAGAAGATTGAGGATGTTCGTGTAAGTAAAAGAGATTTTGTGATTCAAAGAGCAAAAGAGCTTTTGCAAAAGCTTCAAGCGACTGTTTTGCCTGATTCTCAGGAAATTACTGAGGAAGTTGCGCAAAGCGTAAGAATGATGGAGATTACTGAATGGGGTCCTGAGCGTTTACCTGCTGGTCCTGCGATTGTGGAATCTGAAGAGGTCATTCTTGTTGAAGGGCGAGCAGATGTTCTTAATCTTTTAAAGCAAGGTATTAAGAATGCTGTTGCGATGAATGGAACAAGTGTTCCTGAGTCTGTGAAAGAGCTTTGCAAGCAGAAAGGTGTGACTGCTTTTGTTGATGGAGATAGAGGTGGAGATCTTATCTTAAGAGAGCTTATTGCTACGACAGAGCTGGATTATATTACTAAAGCTCCTGACGGTAAAGAAGTAGAAGAGCTTACTAAGAAAGAGATCCACATTGCCTTGAGAGCTAAAATTGCTGCAGAGCAGTTTAAGTTTGAGGTAAGTGGTGCGAAAAAGCCACAGCTCATCCAGCAAGGGTATAGGAAAGCGTTGCCTCCTCGTGATGCTTCGCAAAGAATGCCTCAGCAGCCTATGCAGACACAGCAAAGAGTTGAGCCTAAGAAAGATTATTCTCAGTTTAGGGAAAAGCTCTATGATCTTGTGGGTACGCGTGGAGCTTATATCCTAGATAAGGATTGTACGATCTTAGGAAAGGTCCCGTCTACTGAGCTTGAGGTTACATTAAAAGACATGCCGAATGTGTATGCGGTTGTTTTTGATGGAAGTATTACCAAAGAGATAGCAAAAGTTGCTGAAACAAGTAACGTAAGTTATGTTGTTGCTACTGCTTCCAAGATTCGACCGAATGAGACTCGAGTGCATATTCTTACTCAAAAAGAGCTTGAGTAATTTTCTTTTTTTATTTTATTGAGAACAAGTTTTCAGTCAATTGCTCTGCTTGATCCAATTCTTCGTTAAGTGCCTCTAGAGCGTTTCCTTGTATTGTTAAAAATGCTCTAACCTTTGCAGTAGTTTTTCTAGTGGCTGCGTGTTCCAAAACATTAAGTTCTAGGTTAAGGGCTGTAAGAGTTCCTCGAAGACTGGAAGATTGAGCGTTTATTTGAGAGAGTTGACTATGCCCCTCTTGTAATATTTGTTTAGCATCATTAACGCTGATATCATCTCCCTCATGTTCTAATTGCTTCTTGGTGTCTTGAATAAATTTTTTGAGATTTTTTGTTTTAGTTTCCAGACTTCCAATGGTTTGATTTGTGATTTGAAGGTCTTTATCAATCTGAGTGAGTCGAGAAAGAAGTTCTCGATCTGTATTTTCTTTTCTAATCTCTCCTGCTTTTGCAGCTTCTTTAATTTCTTTACGTATCTGAGTTATAAGCGAGGTAGCGCCTTCTCTAGAGGGAAGTGCTTCGCATATCGTTAAGGTTATTGCAGCAAGACTTGCAAGAACAGTCGCTTTCCAGTGGACTTTAAAGAGGGGTTTTGGAGTCATTTTCTGTTTCCTCTACTTCTGCAAAGAGTCCTTTTGAAGCTTTTTCTGTTTGATCAAGAGTCTCCTCAGCGTCTTTAACTTGTGCTTCTATAGTTTTAAGTCTTGCTTTTAAAAATTCAGTTTCTTTAGGAGCAAGCTCTTCAAAAAGAGGAAGTGTTTTTTTAGTTTCTTTAAGAGGGGTTCTGAATTCTTCAAGTTTTTCTCTTAATTTTTGAAGATCTTCTTCTATGGGTTTAAGTACGTTTTCTGCGTCTTTTAGGGGAAGTGATTGACCTGAGGAAAGGACTGCTTGTAAATTTTTTTGTGCTTCAGCAAGCTCTTTAGCGTATCTTTTTGATGCAACTTGAAGGTTGAAGCTCAGTGAGTCTAATTCTGTAAGAGCGAGCGTTAATTTCTTTAAATTTTCCTGTAAGAATTGATCTTCTTGTTCGCTTGTTGAAGATGTCCGAGTAGTGGAAGAGGTTTTTGTTTCTTTGTTGATTTTAGTTTGAATTTTTAAAATTGCAGGTTTAGTAGTTTGTGTTGTTTTCGTAAGATAATTTCCAGCTAAAAGTGAATTTAAGGCAAGAGAAGAAGCAAGAAAAATTTTAAGAGCTTTGGGTTTTAGAGTTACATGAATCCGTTTTCCAAAAAGTTTTGCAAAAAACCTCATTTTCATTTTCTCTATCTGTACTTACTTATTAATCTTTCTAAGGGAAGATTTAAATAAAGATACCCATGAAAAGAATTATGGAAAAGAGGATGAAAGTAAAGGTGGTTATTTTCATTATTTTAATTTTAGCTTTATCTCTATCGATTTATCTTATTACTCCAAAGAATTGTAAGGATGATGAGAAGTGTTTTAATACTCGCGCTGCGGAGTGTAAGAAGACAGAAGCGATTCTAGTAAATCAGAATAACGTTTTTTCTTATGAGATTAAAGGAAGTAGTACTGACGGAGAGATTAAAACCTGCGTTGTTAAAGTTACATTATTAAAGTTAGAAGCAAGTGCAACTCCGAATCTAAGAAGGGCTTTAGAGGGAAAAGGAATGTTGTGTCATATTCCAAGAGCTATTCTTGCGAGTCAGCCGATAAGTAAGATTGAGAATGTTAATGATTATTGTACTGGTCCGTTGAAGGAAGTGATTTTGCAGATTAGTTTAGAAAAACTGTATGAAGTGGTAGTTAAAAACATCGGTCCATTGAGTTTGCAGTTTAGTCAGTCCTTAAGTAAGCTCAATGCGACTTCTGAATAACATAAAAGATTTCGTTTGGAAAAGTAAGTACCTGATAATGCCAGTCAAGACGTTTGAGCAGTTGTTCGAACCATTTTCTTTTGGGTTGATTCATAGTGCGTTGAGAAAGAGTAGTGGTAGAAAAAGAAACAATAAGCCAGGATGCAGGTATTTTTTTAAGAAGTTCTTCTGAGCGTTTGTGTCCTTTAAAGTCGATAACATCTAAGATTTTAAAGAGGAAGCAAAGGTCAGTAGAAGGTAATTTTTCAAAGTTTAAAAGATCTATTTGGAGCACAGAACCGACAATGTGTTCTTTTTTAAAGATTTTTTCAAGAGTTTCACAATCTTTTTTAGTTAATTCTGTTGCAAAGTAAGTTCCTTTGAACGGTTTCATGTAAGGATAAGAAAGAGGATTAAGACCAGCGCTTAAATCAAGAATGCGGGAAGGAACGCCCGTGATTGAAAAGATCTGGTGATAGAGTTCAGAGTAAATTTCTTTTCTTTCGTAAGTAGAGCTATGCGCTTCAAAAGAAGATCCTTCTTTGAGCCAAAAAACGCCGTAACTTTTGTTGAGCTCATTTCTTATTGCTTTGACAATTTTTTCAAAAAAGAGAGATTTCTCAACATCTTTTTCGCTATAAGCGTCTAATTTCTTTTTTATTTTTGGATTTTTGCGAAAGTATTCAAGAATAAAAGGTCTAACGTAATTATCGTCAAGTTTTTCAAGAGGTTTCTTTGCTTTTATTTTTTTAAGTAATTGTTCGATCATGGAAAAGAGGTGGGGCGTGCAGCGAGTTCGCAACAAAGCACCCACAAAGGAGTGATCCTAACTGTTCCTCAATCCCGCACTCCTAAAAGCGTCAAGAGGGATGTTTAGGGTTGCTTCCTTCCAGACCTCACCCATTTCGCATTCCTGTCAACCAATCAGGACAGGAGATCATTGTAGTGGTTAGGGCCTTTACGTTTACTTGCGCTGATTCGTGCTTCAGCTCCTTTGAAGACCATTGAGGTTACAGCAGAGGCCTATCCTGCCAGCCTAGCGCCCACCAAAGAAATTAAGAGGAGGTGCTTTTAAAAAGCTTGTCTTTTAGGCTTGGATGTGCAAAGAATTGTCTAAACTATATCCTCGATCTAAAAGTTCTGCTGCAAAGCCTTTTCCAAAGTAGACTGGGAATTGTTTTGCGAGGTTAGAAAATAGAGAAGTTGGTACTCTTTTTTCTACAAAGACTGCGTTAGGAAGATTGAGTTCTTGTTTAATGAGTGTGTAAGCGTCTTGTTTTGTTGCGAGTTCATCAACCAAACCGAGGTCTTTTGCTTCTGTTCCTAAGAAGAATGTTCCTGTAGAGATGGTAGCTATATCTTGCTTTTTGATATTTCTTTTACTTAAAACTTGATCAATAAATATTTTATGAATTTTATCCAGTTTTTCTTGTAAAATTCCCTGTTCTTCTTTAGTGAGAGTTTTGTAAGGAGAGCCGATATCTTTGTAGTTTCCTGCGACAAGGCGGTCATAGGTAACGCCGTATTTTTGGAAAAGTTCAGAAAAATCTAGGTAAGAAGAGATTACTCCGATTGAGCCTGTGATTGACATTGGTGAAGCGATAATCTTGTCTGTGGAGGATGCGATCCAGTATGCGCCTGATGCGCCCATTTCTCGGATAACGGCGTAGGTTGTTTTGTTTAGATGTTCCACTGCTTGGGCAATTTCTGCTGATGCTACTGCAGATCCGCCTGGAGAGTTTATTTCAAGGACAATTGCTTTAACGTTAGGGTCTTGGTCTGCTTGTTGGAGTTGAGGAATGACTTCGTCTGGAATGACATTTCCTGATCCTCCAAATCCGGCTTGTTCAGTGGTAATCTCTCCGTAGAGGGGAATAACTACGATTTGGTCTGTGCCTATTTCATTGGAAAGGTGGCTTAGAATAAAGGAGCTTAAGCTTGTAACAAAGAAGAGGCAGGCTAAGGTAAGAAGGATGAATGTCCATTTGTTCATTTTATTGTCCATTGGTTTTCTACCACCTCTGTTGAGCTGAATTTTTCAAAAAGTCTTTGATTTGTTCTTGTAAGAAACATATAAGCGCTGTCGATGACTAAAGCGAGAGGGAAGGGTTTTGTTAAATTTCTTACTAAAACTTGCTTAAAGGTAAGTGCTTCTTTTTTAGAGGTAACGGTTAATTTAAGAAGGGCTTTACCTAAAGTTTGTCCTATTTTATATTCTAACAAGATAAAGTAGCCAAAACTGAGTAAGATGACAAGCAAGGTGATAACTGCGAGGGTAGGGTCTTGAATTTTCGTGAAGAGAATGGCGTTATTTGAGTATTTTTCAAGTTGGCTGCGGAAAGGAAAAACAATCACTAGGTTGATAGCGAGAAAGTCAACAAGGTATGCAAGAACTCTCTTCCAAAAAGCTGCGGGAATAGCGCGAGTGACGAGTTTCACTTCTTTCATAAGTATAGTTTCTTAGGTTTGTTTATATATTTTGTGATTAAATTCTCTTTGCGTTTAGGCGCCAAGCTCGCACTAAATTTATAAATGAAAAAATCAATTCTAATTTGAGTTTCTATGGTTGAATCCAAGGCTCTTTCAGGGTAGGTAGAGGGTCGAGGAAAACTTATCTTTGATTAATTCGAGAAGATTAATTCCTTCTTGTAAGAAAATCGGTTGTTTTATAATTTTTACTGATTTCAAAGAAGTATCTGGAGAAAGAATCGTCAAAAGTCAAAGAATGAACATGAAAGCAGAGATTATTCAAGAATTTATTTCAAACCTAGAAAAAGGAAACGATTTAGAAAAGGTAAAGGGGCAGATCGCTAGTAAATACAAGTTAACAAAGATTCCTACGAATATAGAAATTTTAAATGAATTGAGCAAAGAAGAGAGAGAGGAATATGGTAAGTTTCTAATCACAAAACCCGCCAGAACCGCTTCTGGTGTTTTTCCGATTGCGGTGATGTCTGCTCCTTTTGCGTGCAGTCACGGAAAGTGTATTTTTTGCTGCGGCGGACCGAATTCTGTTTTTGGAGATGTTCCTCAGAGCTATACTGGTAACGAGCCAAGTACGATGCGAGCGATTAGAGCGAATTATGATCCTTACTTGATCGTGTTTAATCGCTTAGAGCAGTATATTGTTTTAGGAAGGATTCCTCAAAAGTGTGAGGTGATTATTCAGGGGGGTACGTTTCCTTCGTTTCCAAAAGAGTATCAAGAAAGTTTTGTGATGAATATTTACAAAGCGATGAATGATTTTTCAGATCTTTTTTTTAGCCAAGACTTTGATTTTGAAAAGTTTAAGGAGTTCTTTGAGCTTCCGGGAGATATTCAAAACAAAGAACGAAGTCAAAGAGTGAAAGAAAAGATTCTAAAATTAAAAGAGGATTCGAGTTTAGAAAAAGAGCAGGAAAAGAATGAAACAAGTAAAATTCGTTGTATTGGGTTAACGATTGAGACAAAGCCAGATTGGGGTTTCGCAGTACATGGAAATGAACTCTTAAGATTGGGCTGTACCCGAATTGAAGTGGGCGTGCAGAGTACGTTTGAAGATGTTTTAAAAAATTTGAATAGGGGACATACTGTTAAAGATACGATTAAATCTTTCCAAGAATTAAAAGATTTAGGGTTTAAGATTAATGCCCATGTAATGTTAGGCTTACCGAATTCTTCGCAAGAGAAAGATCTTGCTTCTTTAAGAGAGTTGTTTGAAAATCCAGATTTTAAGCCGGATTTGTTAAAGATTTATCCGTGTTTGGTGATTAAAGGCACTCCTCTTTTTGAATTATGGAAGAGAGGTTTGTATAAAGAGATTTCAGTGGAAGAAGCTGCAGAAACAATTGCACAAGCAAAAAGGTTTATTCCTGAATATGTAAGGATTATGCGCGTGCAGAGGGATATTCCAAGTACTGTGATTGATGCTGGTCCGATTAAAACAAATCTAAGACAAGAGGTTGAAAGAATATGTAAAGAAAAAGGAATTACGTGTAGGTGCATCCGTTGTCGTGAAGCAAAGGGCGAGCGTCTTGAAAATCCAAAAATAAAAGTTTTAGAGTATGAGGCAAGTAAGGGAAAAGAGTTTTTTATTGCTTTAGAAGGGAATGATAAATTAGTGGGGTATTGTCGTTTACGTTTTCCAAGTGAACAATTAAGAAAAGAGATTACTTCCAAAACTGCGATAGTGAGAGAGTTGCATATTTATTCAGATGCGCTTGGTCTGGGAAAGAAGGATGAAAAGAGTTTGCAACATAGGGGATTTGGAAAGAGGTTAATGGAAGAAGCAGAGAATATTGCTAAGTTAAATAATAAAGAAAAGATTCTCGTTATTTCTGGAATTGGTGTGAAAGAATATTACAAAAAATTAGGGTATGGAAAAGAAGGACCGTATATGGGTAAAGGTTTAATCTAAACCAAAGGCAAGGTTAAATTTTCTTCCTAAGTCTTGGGCTTGTTGAAAGAGTTTATCTCCTAATTCAGTTCTTAATCGTTGATCTCTATCTCGATTATGGTGGACTGTTTTTATGGCGTAATTCTGAGAATCTCCGTTAATCATTCCGGCTAAACGAAGCCAATCCATTGCTTGCTCTAATTCTGGAGAGTATTCAATGCCTCTTAAATCAGGCTTATAAAATATTCCACTGTAATGAGGACTCCAAAGAAAAGTAAAGTCTAATAGTTCGGGATAGTTAACTTGTTGTATCGAGAAGAAATCTCCAAATTTAGCTTGGTCATAATAAAAACGATCTTGTACTTTTCCTAAAACTGTTGCAAGAACATTATGAGCAGAAGCCTTTTTCTCCATAAGCTTTTTCAAGAAGGGTTATTTATATTGATTATTGTTCTAGAAATGATTCTTATTTATTTCGAAAGCAAGAAAGGTATATCCTAGAAAGAAAGCTGTAAGGAGAAGTGTGCCGTAGAGAGAAGTCGGACTAAAATAACTTGGATCTTGAGCGTTTGTAAAAAGTAAAAAGATATACTCATCTAAAATAAGTGCGCTTGCTATTCCACTTAAGATTAAAAAGAAGGGTTTTATTTTTGAAGAAAAAAGCAAGAAGGGAAGGAGTAAAAGTAAGAGTGTTACTCCAACATAAAAATGGTGGATATTTCTACTTAAGATATAAATGTTCGTGTCTGGAGAAAAGTGTAAAAATAATCTTGTTAAAAAAAGAGTAAGTAAAAGGGAAGTGCTAAAGAAAAGAATTTTTTTCATAAAACTGCTTAGAAGAAGTATTTTATAAAAATTCCGATTTGAAAGGGGTTATATGGTCTATTTGGTCAACGTTTAAATAACCTAAAAGCCATTTTTTAGAAAGGGGGTGGGAAGATGGGTAAACGCAAGAAAGAGATGGAAGATGATGAGGATAATGCTCCGGTGAATAAAAGTATAGATGATTCAGATGAAGAGGAAGGAAACGCCGAGGAAGAGGTCATTTAGGATGTTTTTTCAAGCGGGCTCTTTACTGAGTCCGCACTTTCCCCAAGCGTAAGATTATTTAACTTGTTTAATAAAAGAGAGGTATGCCCAGAGGAAGAATTTTTATTATTTCTGGAGTAAGCGGTGCTGGAAAGAAACAGATCGTGCAAGAAATTTTGAAAAAGAGGAAGAATACGTTGCTTGCTCTTTCGTATACGACGAAGGAAAAGCTAAAAGAGGAATCAGAGTATATTTTTATTGATAGAAAGCATTTTTTAAAGAAGGTTGAAGAAGGAGAGTTTTTAGAGTTTAGTGAGGTATATGGAGATTTGTATGGGACTGGTCTAGATTCTTTTAAGCCAATTGAGGAAGGAAAAGATGTTATTAAACTGTTAGATGTTCAAGGTGCGATGAAATTAAGAAAAGCGAACGTGAAAGCAAAGTATATTTTTTTACGTATTCCAAAACCAGTGATAAGAAGGCGTTTAGAGGAGAGAAATGATGCTAAGAAAGAGGTAAGGCTTAAAGAAGCGAGTGAAGAGTTAAAGAAAGTTACTTTCTTTGATCATGTTGTTGTTACTTCTACAGAAAAGAGAGAAAAACATGTTGAAAAAGTATTAGAGTTTTTAGAGAGCGATCATTCCATGTGATTTTTTGTAAAGAGTGTAGAGTATTGTGACTGTTCTTTGTGCTTGTTCTTTTGTTGTATTGGCTAAGTCTGCTTCGATAAGTTCTACAGGCATTTCCCTTTTTAAGAAAGAAAAGCTAGAGACGAGTGGTCCAAAAAGTTGTTTTGCGCCTTGGATGGTTCCTTTAAATGGCCAGTCGATCATTGGTGCTTTGGGTGCTTGTTGTTTTGGTTCTTCTTTAACGATGTCTTGGTCGTAAGAGTCAAGTTCTGCTTGTACTTCTTTAAGGCTAACATCTACCCATTCATCAACAAGATCCATATCTTCGTAGAGTTCTCTTTTTCGTAACATTTCGAGTTCTAGTCCGTCTAGGGCGTATGCTTTGAATTTGATGTCTGCTCTTCCTCCATGAACGTATTGTCTTCCTCCTTGGGTTGTGACTGCTGAAGGAACACCTCGAAAGTCCATTTCTACTTCTACAACTGCATAAAACTTTCTTTTAAGTTCAATATCCTTAAAGCTTTCGTGTACTGAGGCGGGGTTAAGTTTGATTTCTTTTTGTCCTAAGACTGAAAGTTGAATTTCAATGTTACTAAAAGAGTTAACAATATCTGGTGTATCAAATTCTTTCATTTTGAGTTTTTGCGCTGCTTTAAGATAAGGTTTGACCCATCCGGCGTATAATTTTAGAGAACCGACTTGGGATTTTAAGTAGGCTTTTTCTACGTTTGTTCTTTTTCTAAGTTCACGCTCACTGTCTTTTACCCATTCTTCAAAGTCTTCAAGTTTTATTTTTAAGATTCTTTTTACTCTGTCGTTAAGTTCAACAAGTTCGACTTTCTTTGCTGCCACGCTATCGTCTACGTAAAAGAATGCGTCTCTTAGAGTGTAGAATTGGGGGTCTTGCGCTAGAAAGTTAATGCTTCCTCTTCCTTTTCTTGAGTCTACAGTGTCCATCCACAGAGCTTTAAGAGAGTAACGTCCTTTTTCAACTTTTTTTGGATCTTGGAGTTTAAGCTGATCGTACATTTCTATTCTTAAATTAAATTCTCGTAAGTCATAAAGAAGATTAAGGATGGATTTGATGACTTGGTTGATTGCTCCGAGGTATTCTCCTGCTTTTTGTTGCATAAGGCTTGCTCGTTGCCCGATTTCTCCAAAGTAGCCGGAAGTGACTGAAGCGTCAAAATTTTCAGGTCCTTTGAAAACATCTAGACCTAATCCACCTGGGCTTGAGTCTCTCATAAAATCAAGAATCCAGTAATAAATGGGCTCTAACCCTTCTGTTAAGGAATCATAAACAATTTCATAAGATTCTACTGGGCTTTTTCTAACGACATTCACAAATTCTTTGACAATGAATTTTCGAAGTTTTTGATGATCTTTGTCTTGGTAAAGGGTTTTGAGAAGAGATTTTTTTTCTTCGTCTGATTTTCCTTTAAGGGCTGCTTCAAGATCCTTCTCTGTTTTGTAGATCACTTTCTCTTTTTGCATTACAAAAGATTTTTATATGACGATCTTTATAAAGATTATCATGAGCGTGTTGGATTTTTTAAAGAGGAAAAAAGAGGATCAAATTGATCTAAATGAGTTAGGTATTCAAGAAGAGGAGCAAAAGCCTCGTTTTAATGAGGAAGAGTTTAAACCTGCTTTTCCTTCAAGAGCTGAACCACAAAGTAGTGGAATTTCGGGTACTGATGTGCAATTAATTTTAACAAAGTTAGATCTGATTAATCAAAGATTAGAGAATATGGATAGAAGATTGCAAGTTATTGAAAAGGTTGCGAAAGAATCCAGTTAAAATGAAACGTTTAACGCTTATTTTGGGAGATCCTAATCCCCTCCATAATTTTTCTACTTTTTTTAAACATTTTCAAAAAGAATTTGGAGTATATTTAAAGCTTCATAAAGGCGTTTATTACAAGTTGTATGAACCAGTTATAATTGAGGGGATCGAAGTAGAATTTTTTGGCTGTTACAATCCTACAAGAGATGCAAATTACAACAATGTTAAAGAGTTTTTCTTAAAGAATAAATGGGGGCTTATTCAACCTCCGGCAGATGAGATTTGTAAGGAGGTTAAATCCACAGATGTGGTTCTTTTTGTAGGTACGTGTGGTGCGTTTAAAGGTTTTAATGACGAGATCTATATTCCCGCAGAGTTTAGAGAGATTGATTTTAAAGATTCAAAGATTACTGAAGAGAATATTCTTCATCCAATGGTAAGCGAGCCAATCCATCTTAATAATTTCTTAGTTGGAAAAATTAAAGGCAAAAAAGGAAAGGTTGTTTCTACAAATCTAACCTTTGCGCCTTTAAATATAGATGGAAATCCAAAGGAGTCAATAAGAAAGCTTGCTTTTAGAATGTTAAAATCTGCAGATGTTGTAGAGAAAGAAACGTATCAGGTGGTAAAAGGTTTAGGGAATAAGTTCCCTTTGGGAATTTTATTAATTGTTTCTGATGTAATTAGCAAACCAGAATTAATGATGGTTAACAAAATGCATCATGATTCAAAGCATTTTGCTCAGACTGCGGTCAATGCGATTAAATCACTATTGGTGGATTTAAAAGACAAGTAGTGTACTCGAAAAGATATTCTCTACTAAATAAAGATTAATATAGGGTCTTAGGCGTAAAGGGAGTTATGAATTTTAATGATTTTAATATTGGAAGAGGATTAGTTTATTTAGGAAAAGAGCGTAAAGTGTTAGATAAGGATTTTTCTCAGCAAGAGTTAAGAGAGAAGAAAGAGTTGTTCGCGGGAATTATTCAGGGATATTTGGAAACGGGCGGATGGAATACTGCCGTGGGCTTAATCTATGGGAAGCGATTAGAAGGTTTATTTGACAAGGATCGTCAAAGGTTAAGAGAAGATCTTCTTCATTTTGCTAAGGAGAAAAAAGTAACAAGAATAAATCCAGGTACATTAGAGAAGCTGATTGAAAATTATGAATATAATCTGATCTATGATCTATTAGTAAATGTTGATCTAGAGGGGGAGACTACCCTCAAATTAGTAGAGGCTTTAGAAGAAAAACAGATTTTCAGTTCAGAAAGGCAGTTACAAGTATATCGAATTGCTAAAGCATGTAAGGATCTAGATTCTAAAAAGTTAATGGGTGGGTTATTGTACGGTGCGCACCAAACAAAAAACAATGAGTTGATTACCGAAATGTACTATGATCTACTTGCGTGCGGAAAACGGATTGAAGATGACGATTTAGTTCTTTTGGTAGAAGTTGCTAAAGCAGATCCGTCGCTAAGGCAAGAGCGTATGTTGGAATTGGCAAAAAGATTTTTAGATAAGGTCAGTGTTGGTTTGCAGCTCTATGAAGAGGTAACAAAGTATAAAGAGGGGTTAAGGGAGGTTGAGAAAAAAAGGCTTTTAGAGTCTGCAGCACAGAACAGTTCTCTAGAACGTCGCATGGAGCCACCTGAGCACAGAAGAGGGGAAAAAGTAACAGATCCTTTACTAAGATTAGCTTGGGCCAAGAAAGCGGCAAAAAGCGAGCCTGCACTAGCTTATAAGATTTTTAAGGAGCAAGCGTATTTTGGGTTAGAAGCATTAGAATCCGCTAAGAGCGGACTAAGCGTATTATTGGAAGCAAATAAAAGTCCGAATAGGACGTTCCCACGATCGATTCCGGTAAGGGCGTTAAGATCTGAAGAGATTGAAGGAATTTATTCAGATGCGGACGTAGAGATAAAAAGAGCAATTGCTTTAGAATTAAAAGATAATAACCGTTTACTTGAATTAAGCAAGGAATATTTAGAAAAAGGATGTGTTGAAGAAGCGTATGATCTTTATGTAGCTGGAGAGGGAAATCTGGAGGAGCCTCACGTTTCGGTAATGAGAGAGGTGATTATAAAAAAGAGTTTAGAAAAAAGTGCTTCGTTTTCAGTGTATTTATTTCCAAAAGATGAAATCGGACAAAGAAGGTGGTATGAGGCTGTTTTTGAACGTTCGCCTGAAGTAGCTTATAAGATTGCCCTTGATTTAAAAGATGATGCGCTTGTTAGCAGGGCAAGAGAGGGATTACTAAAAGGTTCTCCAAGCGCAGCACTGCACGTGTTCTCTTCGCCACTGAGGGATAAAGATGAAATCGGAATTAATGAAGTAGTGACTAAAGTTGCAAAACAGTTAGATCTTAATCCAGAAGTTTTCCTCCCTTATTTAGGAAGGTGAACTTTTTTTACGTCTTCCAAGTAAGCTCTTAAGAGTTCTGCAACGCTCCAAGCTTGGCTGATGCAGCCGCGAGCTTTTAAAGAATCTGCGTCATAAATTTCAGAAATTGTGCCTATACCTGCTTCTCGGAAGTTTTCAAGTAAGGGCATGATGATTTTTTCTTCTGCTTCTAATTTTCCTAGTTCAGAATGATTGTGAATTTTTAAGTAAGCAGTGAGGTAAGGTCCAAGAAGCCAGGGCCAGACTGTGCCGTTGTGATATGCTTTGTCGCGTAAGCGTTGATTTCCTACGCAGCGTGCTTGGTAGCGAGAATCACGAGGGGAAAGAGTTCTTAGTCCATAAGGAGTTAAGAGTTCTTGAGTTATTTTTTTAATAACAAGCATTTCTTTTTTAGTATCTAAAAGAGAATAGGGAAGTGATACTGCAAAGAGTTGGTTAGGTCGTACGCTTGAATCTTTTTCTTCTGCTCGTAAGACATCGTAGAGGCATTGTTCGCCAGGGTTCCAGAATTGTTTAAAGTTTGTTCGAACAAAGAATGCGAGTTCTTCGTAGTCTTGTTTTTCTTGGAATTGTGAGGCTAAAGAAGCCATAATTCTGAGAGCGTTGTACCAGAGTGCGTTGATTTCTACTGCTTTTCCGTCTCTGCGAACGACAGGTTTTCCGTCGATCATCGCGTCCATCCAGGTAAGATTGGTGGTAGGATCTCCAGAATGTAAGAGTCCGTCTTTGTCCATAAAGATTGAGAAGTCAGTTCCTTTTCTATAAGCCTTAATGATTTCTTTCATTGTTGGCCATAATTCTTTTTTGACAAAGGTATAATTGTTAGTATGTTGGACGAATTTACTGACTGCGTAGATAAACCACAAAGAAGTATCCACGCTATTATACACTGGTTTTTGAGCATCAAAATAATTTGGAAGTAAACCGTTTTTGGAAGAACGGGCGAATTGTTTGAGGATTGATTTTGCTTCTTCTATTCTTCCTGTAACTAAACAAAGTCCGGGCAGGGAAATAAGAGTGTCTCTTCCCCAGTCTGTGAACCATGGGTATCCTGCGAGGATTTTGGTTGTTTTGTTAGAGATAAGAAAAGTATCACTCGTGGCTACAAGTTGTTGAAGAAAAGGATCTTTTTTGAGGTTGTTAAAACTATACGTTTCTTGAATCAGGTTTTTTATTCTGTTTTCTTCTCTCTGAAACAGAGATTTATAGTCTTCAAGTTTTGTGCTATAAAGCTGAGTGAAGGTAGCCTGAGCGTCTTTCCCTCCAGCAGCAATAAGATGGATGTAGTGAAGACCTTTTGTAATTTTAAAGGTGAATGCTCCAGGTACGTATAAGTCTTCGCGATAATCGTACCCGCGTGCTTGTTCTTGAGAATATTCAATGTTTTTCATCCAGTCTGGTCGAGGAGTATATTTTCCTTGATCTACGCCAAGAATAAGTGTCGGTCCTTCTGTGGGGGTAAGAACACAGGTTTTTTCATCAGATTGTTGTCTGAAAGAGAGCTGATTTTCTTGTTTAAGTTCGTGGATGTTTCGTGCTGTTGTAAAGGGTCTTAAGGTAAGTTCTGCGTTTGTTTTTGAAAGGATTTTGTAAGCGATGATGACTGCGTTGTGTCTGTGGGGAAGTAAGATGGTTTTATCAATTTCTAAGTTTGGAAGAGAATAGGTGAAGCTTGGAAAGTGAAGGTTGTTAAAGGAAGTAAGATGTTTGTATCCTTCTGGGTGGGTAACGTTTGGATAGTTATTGCAACCTAAGCTGTAGAGGCTATTTGAAAATTTTATTTCTTCTTCAACTTTGCTGAGTTGGAGGTAGCGTTGGAGATTTTGGGTTGCGCTTATTAAAAGTCCGTGATACTTTCTGGTGTTAAGATTAATTATTGAGGAGGAAGCGTATCCTCCTAATCCGTTAGCTAAAAGCCATTCTTTTTCTTTTCCAGTTTCGTAGGTGAGGTCTTCTTTTGTAAATTGCATGGTTAGAGGGAGAGTGCTTTTTTTAATGCGGGCTTATCAAATCCGATAATCATGGTTGTGGTTTTGCCGTTTTTTATTTCTATTTGAGGTACTCCGGTTTGTCCTGTTTTTTCTATGAGGGCTTGTGCGGCTTTTTGGTCTGCAAGAACGTTTACTTCTTTATAAGAAATGTGATGTTCTTTGAGAAATTCTTTGGCTTTAACGCAATAAGGACAGACTGGTGTAGAATAGACTGTAACGTGCATAGCTCCTCTTTTTTTGGATTCTTTATTCTTGACTATTTAAAGATAGCTTTTTTAATGTTTCTTTTATTCAAAGAGGATGAAAAAGTTATCTTTGATTACGTTGACTGACATTGTATCTTTTCTTATAGGAGCGAGTTTGACTTTTCAGAGTGTTGATTATTCTCAACAAGTAGATCCTTGTGAAAAGTATAAACGGATTTGGCAAGGAGATGGGATGAATGAAGAAGATCAGTTGGTTGTTGTAACAGATTTAGATTATGTGAGATTAGACTTTAGAGGTGGAAGTACTTGGGGTGAGCGAGCTTCAACTAGAGAGAAGGGTGTTCAGAGAGGAGTTCATCTAGAAAAATTAGGTTGTGAAAATCCGAATTTTCGATGGTATAATGAAGATTATTCAAAAGTAGTGGCGACTACCGCAGATGAGGAGCGCTGGATGATTTCATTGTTTTATAAAGAAGAAGAAAGGTATTGTTTTGTGGGTGGAAGTCTTCATTTTAAACAGAGCCTTGAAGATGGATGTTTGGCTGAAGAGCAAAGAAGTCCTAGCTTATATTCGGTAAGAGAGGATTTTGATCCAAGCCGAGAGTGTTTTACCGGTAAGGATGCGACGATTTTAGTGGGGATTATTCGTTCTGAAGAGTAAATAGAGACAGTAAAGAATACCAAAAGTGAGAAAAGCGTCTGCGAAGTTAAAGATCGGCCAAATTTTAAAGTCTAAAAAATCTAAAACGTGTCCATAAAAGATTCTGTCTAAGAGATTTCCTACTGCTCCTGCAAAGATAAATGATAAGCCGGGTTGTAATGATTTTTCTTTTTTATAAATATAAGCTAAAAAAGCAAGAAAGAGCAAAGTTAAAAGAATAAAGAGAAAGTTATTGCCCTGAGAAAGTCCAAAGAGTGTTCCCGTATTGGTAGTGGAGTTTATGGAAAAGAAAGGGGTAAGAGAAAGATGTTTACCTAGAGTGAGAATTTTTGTAAGTTGATCTAAAATGAGAAGAGGAATAATAACTTTTAAGGCTTTCATAAGAAAAAAAAGAAAGAGGAGTTTAAATGGCTTATTCTTTTACTTTTTGTTCTAGTGTTTTCTTTCCGTGTGATGCACGAAGAAAAGCTTTGTTTAGTTCAGAAACACGTTCTCTTACATCTTCCGGATCTAAAGCCTGAATAACCAAAAGCGGATAGTTGGAAGAACGATAGGGGTTTTTTGTTTCTTCATTGCTTGCGTTGGTATTATAAGTCGCTGGTTTATCGTAGGGGTTTTCGTTTGTCATGAGTTGCTCAATATACAATATATTTAGTATATTGCTATCACGTATTTATAAGATTTTGTATGCTAAAGGGGTAAGAATCTCTTTTTAAAAAGATAATCCTTATATAGTCTTCAATGTATTTGGTGAAAAAGAGGTGAGAGTGTGGAACAGAAGATTAAAGATTTGCTTACTGAAGGAAAAGCATTGTTCTTAGCTCTTGATCAAGGATTAGAGCATGGTCCTAAGGATTTTAATGTTGAGACAATTGATCCATTTTACATTCTAGATATTGCGGTGAGAGGAGAATTCAACGGTTTAATTTTACAGAAAGGTATTGCTGAAAAGTATTATGAGCATTATCGGTTTAAAACACCTCTAATTTTAAAATTAAATGGTAAGACTTCTCTAGCGAAAGTAGATCCTTATGCAAGTCAATTGTGTTCGGTAAAGAAGGCTATAGATTTGAAAGCTAAAGCTGTTGGTTACACGATTTATTTGGGTAGTCCGCAAGAAAGCCTAATGTTTAAGGAGTTTTCAAGGATTGAAGAAGAAGCTCATGATTATGGGATTCCTGTGATTGCGTGGATGTATCCGCGCGGTCCATTTATTCAGAATGATACTGATACCGATCTCTTAGCGTACGCTACAAGGACTGCTTTGGAGTTAGGAGCAGATTTTGTAAAGATTAAGTACAATCATGATCCTCAAGGTTTTAAGTGGATTACAAGATGTGCTGGAAAGACAAGAGTGCTTGTAGCTGGTGGAGAAAAGACAAATCCTGAAGGATTATTAAAAGAAGTAAGAGAAGTCATGCAGTCTGGTGCAACTGGATTAGCGATCGGAAGAAATGTATGGCAACATGAGAGGCCTCTAGCATTGACAAATGCATTGAAAGCAGTAATTTTTGGAAAGAAAAAGGTGGAAGACGCTTTAAAGCTGATTCGTTAACCATGTTCGATGTTATTACAGTAGGTTCCGCGACAAAAGATATTTTTTTAAGAACTGAGGAGTCTAAGATTATGAAAGAGAAGGTTTCTCATCATGATTTTATTTGTTTTAATTATGGTTCAAAGATAGATATTGAAAGTTTTTTTGTGCAGACTGGCGGTGCTGCGACAAATGCTGCGGTTGCTTTCGCAAGATTGGGATTGAAAACAGCTATTCTTGCTAAAATTGGAGAAGATGAAGCAGGTGAGATTATTGAGCATATTTTGAGGAAAGAAAGAGTGAATACAGATTTAATGTTAAAAGATAAAAAATTAGGAACCGCTTTATCTGTAGTTATTTCAGCAATGCGTGGAGACAGAACCATCTTCACGTATCGAGGAGCAAGCGCGAATATGCATAAAGAAGAAATCCCGTTAAACCAAATAAAAGCGAGATGGTTGTATATTTCTGCGCTCGCACGTGCTTCTGAGGATATGCTTCCGCATCTTTTAGAGTATGCAAAGAAAGAAAAAATAAAAGTCGCCTTAAATCCTGGTGCGAGTCAGCTTAAAGAAAGAAAAAAGCTCATTCCTTTGTTAAAGAAAGTAAAAGTTCTAATTTTGAATAAAGAGGAGTGTGAAAAGTTAATAGGAAAAGCTCTTTCTACTGAGAAAGATTTTGCAGATGCGTTTAAAGAGATCCGTTCTTTTGGTCCAGGGGTTATAGTGATTACAGATGGGACGTATCTGATGCGCGTTTACGAAAATGATCATATTTTAATTGCAGAGCCGTATAATGTGAAGGTAGCGAATAATCTTGGTGCTGGAGACGCGTTTGGCGCTGCTTTTGTTTCTGTACTTATTGAAAAGGGTTCTGTTCTAAAGGCTTTGGAAAGGGGCGCATTAAATGCGAGTAGTGTTATTCAGCATGTAGGCGCGAAGGTAGGATTATTAAGAAAGAGTCAGATTGCGAATTATGAGAAAGTATTAAGGAAAAAGTTAAAGGTGAGGGTGACGCATCTTGACATTGAGCCTTGAGATTGATGCGCAGGTAAGTGCTAAGGATTTAAAGAAAAAATTAGAAAAAATCGCAAAGGTAGAGGAGCCTTCTTTTTCAAAGTATGTTCCTGATTTTGAGAGGATTTATTCTTTTTGTAAGAAGTATGAAGGAGTAAACTCGTTTATTTTAATCGCACAAGGTGGTGCAATCACGACTTTTTTAGGAATTTGGGAGTGTCTAGGAAAATATTCGAGCACAAAAAAAGTTTTTCCTTTAACAAGTACAGATCCAGATTATATAAGTTTTGTAAAGAAAAATTGTCCGATTGAACAAACGTTGGTTGTTGCGATTAGTAAGTCTGGGAGTAATGTGAATCATTTAGAGATGCTTTTTGCTTTTCAAGATTATAAAAAATTGATTGTTCTTCAAGATGAGTTAAGTGCTCTTGCTTTTCTTGCTAGAAAAGAGGGCTGGGATGTGTTGGAAAGTCCAGATATTTCAGATCGTTTTGCAGCGATGACTGAGATTGCGCTCACGCCAAGTTCCTTGTTGTACATGCCAAGTGATCAGATTCTAAGAGGGTATCAGAAAATGAAAGAGTGCTGTTTGCCTAAAGTTTCAATAGAGCATAATCCTGCTTTGAAAGCGGCAACAGTTTTATTTTTATTAGAAGAAAAGGGGTATGATGAGGTGTATACGTTGATTTATTCTCAGCAGCTTACTGCCTTTTCAGAATTGATAATGCAGCTTATGCATGAAACTGTTTGTAAGGAAGGAAAAGGTCAGACTTTTTTGGCGTTGGCTGCTCCTCAAGCGCAGCATCATACAAATCAACGCTTTTTTGATGGAAAGGGGAATATGGTTGGATTTTTTATCAGGGTTGAAAATTATCAAGAAGATATGAAGTTAAAAGTAAAAGCAAATGTAAAAGATATTTCTTTGCGAGAAAAGAATCTTGGGATTTTAGATGGAATTTCTTTAGGAAAAACATTAGAATGTGAATATTTAGGGACGAGGCAGAATGCTTCTCGTTTAAAAATCCCAAATTTAACTTTAACTTTGGATAAGATAAGTCCAGAGTCGGTTGGCGAATTTCTTGCTTTTTGGCATTATGTTGCTTTTTACTCAACACTCTTAAGAGACCTAGAGGTATTTACTCAGCCTGCCGTGGAAGCGAGTAAGGATATTAGCTTTAAGTTAAGATTAGCGCTAAAGAACAAGAATCTATAAATACTTTAGCTCCTTCTTGAAAAGCATGATTAATGAGTATAGGAAAAAGATTTTGAAAGCCTACGAAGAGGTATTTCAGGGTATGAATCAGTTTCTTGAGAATTCTTCAGAGGTGGAGATTAAAGAAAAAGTGGATGCGAGTTTTGTGAGTTTAGAGATGGAGTTGCTTTCTTTAAAGAAGGTGTTTGACGAGAATAAAGAGTTAAGGACTGGAAATTTACTCAATGCGAGAATAGAATTAGATTTTCTCGTGGGAAACGAAAAAGGAATTATGAAAAAGATAAGGAGTAGAATGAATGAGTGCAAAGAGAATCCTAGCTTATTAGCTGAACTTCAAGCAGATTTTGTTATGCTGCAAAATCACCAGTCCATATTATTAAAGTTTTTAGAATCAGAGTGTGCTAACGAGAAGATGTAACTCTTTTAGGATAAATTTCGTAGACTGTCCCATCTTTGAGAGTAATACAGGAGCGTTCAGTATTGATATCTATATTATCCACGGTTTTGCCTGAGTAAGCGGGAGAGTAGTGGTAGACAAAACCTAAGCTTGATTCTCCAAATCTAGGTTGGATTTGAAATTTCGGTTCATTAGGATCAAATCCTGGAGCTGTTCCAGTTTGGACTTGGATTTTTAATGGAGTAAGTTGAATTCCGCTTTTTGCAAGTTCTTGTTGGATGTTTGAAAGAATTTCTTCGAAAGAAGAAGAAAATTTACTCATCTATACTCTTCTTCCTCTTTTTCCGCCTTTCTTCTTGCATCCATCATGAGGTAAAGCGGTTGTATCTTCAATGATTCCAATGCGAAATCCTGATCTTGAGAGTGCACGAACAGCTGCGTTTGCGCCTGGACCAGTATTAGTAGGACCATTGTGTCCGCCTGGTGCGCGAACTTTGATGTGGAGAGCGTTAATTCCTTTTTCTTTAGCTTGTTCTGCTGCGATTTTTGCTGCGTTCATTGCAGCGGTAGGAGAGGATTCAAGGCGGTGTGCTTTGACAACCATTCCTCCTGATGCTTTTCCAAGGGTTTCACTACCCGTAATGTCGGTAATATGAATAATGGTATTATTATAAGAAGAGAAAATGTGTGCAATGCCCCATCTCATTCTTGTTTCTGGCCTCATTCTGTAACTTCTCCTACGACTGCTTCAATTTTTTCTAGTTCTTTAAGTTCTTTTTTCTCTTCTTCTAGTTCTTGTTTAGCTTTTTGAGCGTTTTCTGAGCGCTTCTTTTCTTTGGTGCGTTCTGGATGTTCGCCGCTAGAAAGGGTGGAGATTGGATTAAAAGCGAGTAAGGTTTCTTCTTGTCTTGTAACTAAGTAAGAAGGAGCGTCTACTTTTTTGCCGTTAATAGTGATGTGACCGTGAACGATGAATTGGCGTGCTTGTTTTGGTGTGAGCGCGAGATTTTGTTTAGAAACAAGAGTTTGTAATCTTCTATCTAAGAGATTGTTAACTTTAAGGGAAAGGATATCTTCTAATTGGGCATTTTCTTCGATTAAGCCCATGTTATAAAGTTTTTTTAAGAGTTGTTTTTGTTCTCTTTGAGATTGTTCAGTGGTCCTATCTCGAATTAAGTTTTTTGCCTGAGCGTTAAATCTTCGAAGTTTAGAGTCTGCGCGAAAGATTTCGGTTTTATTCTTTAAGCCGTATTCTTTCTTGATAATGCGTTCTGCTTCGAGCCTTTCTCTTTTCCACGGGTGTCCTGGTCCTCTATACTTTTTTCTTATTTTTCTAGGATCTCCCATGTTTACTTCTTCTCCTTACTGTCAGCGGGTTTTGCTGCTACTTTTGCTACTTTAGATTTAAGTACTCCAACTGCTCGTCCATGTCTGAAGTGAGATCTTGTTCTCTGTCCTCGTACTGGTTGGCCAATTGCGTGTCTCATTCCTCTGTAAGCTCTGATTTTCTTAAGTCTTTTAATATCAAATTCTTGAGCGAGTTTAAGGTCTGGTCCAACAAGGTGTGTGTCTTCTCCAGATTCGTAGTCTCCTTTTCTATTAAACATCCATTTAGGAAGAGTTTTTCTTTCTTTGATGAAGTCTTCAATGCTTTTTACTTCTTGGTCTGTAAGTAAGCCTGCTTTCTTATCTTTTGAAAGGTTTAGGCTGACGCAGATTGCGTTTGCTAAAGAAAAGCCAATGCCATGAATTTTAAGTATTGCTCGAGAAATTGGTAAAGAGCCGTCTAAATCTGTTTTTAAAACTCTTTGGAAAGGTTTTATTGTTTCTTGTGTCATTTTCTCCATTATTTTAGATGTGAGAATTAAGCCCAGATTTATAAATCTTATTGTTTTAAAGAGGAGTCAGAATTCTTTAATTAAAGTCCTAAAAGAAGTGAAACTAGTTAAAGTTAGCTTTTAACAAAAAGGTAATATTTCTCATTTCCTTCAAGTTCAAGTAAGATTCTTCTAACAATAATTTTTTCAGGATCTGGAAGAAGTTTGACGCGTGCTTTGATGTCTGCAAAGTCCTTAAAGGGTGCTTGTTCTCGAATGTCTAATATTTCAAGCATATGTTTTTTTCCTATTCCTGGAAGTAATTCTAATTGGTGTCTTCTCATGTTTATTGATCCTGCTTTGTTAAAGAATTCTATGAACTTAGTTTGATCTTTGAGGACTAGTTCATTGATTACAAAGTTAAGTTCGCTCTTTCCTGTTTCAGTAAGTTTTGAAGGGTGAATTCTTCCGAGAATGTGATGGATTTTGTCTCGCTTTCCTTCTCCAATGTAGACTTCTTCGTAAGGTTGGAGGAAAACATCTTTTTTTGGGACAAGTTCGAGAAGAATAAGGGTTTCTTTACCAATAGCTTGGGCGATAGGTGTTTTCTTGTGAAGCGGTCTCTTGTCGAACGGATAGCCGTGTGGCAAGAAGTCCAGTACTATAGCAAGTTCTTCTTTGGTTGTCATGGTAAAGACCGAGTGTATGCATTTTAACCTTTTATTACGCTTAAGATCTTTGTAAGATCTTCTGCTTTAATTGTAATGTTTTCTCCAACAAGGAGAGATTTTATGTCTTCGATAGTGTCTGGCATAAGATCCAAGAGCTTTTCGACGTGTTTTTCTTTTAATCTGGGAATATTAAGTTCTATGAGTTTTTTTCTCATATCTTGAGTCTTTTCCTTATCAAGGGTAGTAAATTCCGTTAAGTAGTCTAAAACTTTTGCTGCTCGAAAGTTGAGTTCTTTGTCTTTCTGTTTAGATTTAAGCTCTTCCAAAGTCGCTTTAAGCATAGGAAGTGAGATAGGTGTTTGTTCTAAGACATCGATATCCATAGTTAGATCCTCTTAAGGTGTACTGGATGGATGACAAGGGTCTTTTTCATGTTTACGTCCCGAATTTGGACTTCATAGCATTTTCCTCGAGATTTGAGGACTGTTCCTGCTCTTCCATGAAAGCGGGCATGATAAAACCCTTTTTGAATACTAGGCTCGGCAACAAGGCATACTTTGTCTCCTTCTTTAAAGGTTTGAAAGTAGTCTGCTAAGCTAAATTTTCCCCTTGACCGTACGTTCTTAGCAAATTTGTGCCTTGTTTTTCTTCTTATGCCGCCGATTCTTTTAGCCATAGGAAGGGGAGGGAGTGGGACATTTATAAATCTATCGGGGTAGAGTTAAGCGAGAAATCAAAAGTTATTTATAGCTAGTTTCTTAGAGGGAGAAGGAAAGAGGATGAAGAAAATTTACATAGCTGCAGATCATGCTGGTTTTGCGTTGAAAGAAAAGTTGAAGCGTTCTATTAAAGGAATAGAAGATCTTGGAGCGTTTATGCTTAACAAGAATGATGATTATCCGGTTTACGCATTACGAGTAGCAAGAAAAGTGGCGAGTATGAAGGGATTGGGAATTCTCATTTGCGGTTCTGGGCAGGGAATGTGTATTGCTGCAAATAAGATTAAAGGAGCAAGAGCCGTTCTTGCTGAAAATAAAAAAGATGCGCTGCTAGCAAGAAGAGAAGATAACGCAAATATTGTTTGTTTGCAAGGTCGAATTCTTAAAGAAAAAGAAGCGAGAGAAATCGTAAAAGTTTTTTTAAAGACGCCTTTTAAAAAATTAAAAAGGTACAAAAGAAGGATTAATCAGATTAAAAAAATAGAAGCGTAACATTTAAATAACAGATGTTACTTTAATAAAACATATGTTTGGAAAAGAAAACAGTAAGATTTTATTTGGAACAAAGGGAAGCTTCGCAATAGCGGAATTAGTCTTTAATTATCCCCATTCTTCATTTCATCTAAGAGATTTAGCGAAAAAAACACATTGTTCAACAACAGCGATTACTGAAGGGATAAACCTATTAGAAAAATATCATGTTATAAAAAAAGAAGAGGGGAATGTAACCACTAATATCAGAGCAAATTTAGAATCTGAAAGTTATAGGTATTATAAAATTGTTTTTAACATTTACAGGTTAACAAGATCTTTAGTTATAGAAAGATTAAAAGAGTATTTTAATAATCCTGAATGTATCAGTATTTTCGGTTCTTTTGCGAAAGGAGAGGATACGGAACGTAGCGATATTGATGTTCTAATTATAAGCCCTATAGAAAAGCAACAAAGTAATGATTTTAAAAAATTTGTTACAGTAATTGAAAAAGAGTTTAATAGAAAGGTAAATTTGCACGTTTTAAAATCTTTAAAAGATTCTTCAAACAGTTTTAAAAATGCCGCAGCTAATGGAATTGTATTATATGGTTATTTGAGAGTGTTAGAATGATTGATAGTTTTGAAAGTTATCTAAAACAGGGAAAAGTGAAGAAAAAAACGAAAGATATAGTCGAGGCAAACTCTTTACTAGAGAGAGCTAAAAAAAGGATGACTTATTTAAGAGCGTTAAACAATGAAACAGCCTTTCTTAATTTTGAAGATGCGTATGAATCCGCCAGAGAAGCAGCTCAGGCTTTGATGTCTAAAGAGGGGTTTAAGCCTTATTCTCATGAAGCAACAATTAGTTTTTTAAAGGACTTTTACAAGAAAGAGTTTGAAGAATATGAATCGATTGAATTCGATAGATATCGAGATTTAAGAAATAAGGCGGTTTATCAGGCAAAAGACATTAATCAAGAAGAAGCTTTAAAATGTATCGAATTTACAAAGAATTTGTTAAAAAAAGTGGAAAAAATGCTAAAATGATTATTCCAAGTATAATTGCTAAGAATCAAAAAGAACTAAATGACTTATTAAAAAGATACAACTCTTATTTTAACTACTTTCAGTTAGATATTATGGATGGTAAATTTGTTAAAAATAAAAGTTTTGATTTTGATTTTAAATTGCCAAAAAATAAATCTTTCGAAGCTCATTTAATGGTAAATGCGCCAGAAGTTTGGGCTGAAAAGAATTACAAAAAAGTACAGACGATTATTTTGAATTTTGAAAAAGTGAAAGAGCCTCTTAAAATTATTAGATTTTTAAAGAGCAAAAAAAAGAAAGTGGGTTTTGCGTTAAATTTGGAAACGAGTTTGATGTATATTATGCCTTATCTAAAGCAGGTGGATAAGGTTTTATTATTAAGTGTCCATCCTGGCCAGTATGGAGCGAAGTTTTTACCGCAGGTAATAGAGAAAATAGAAATGTTAAGAATGGATTTTAAAGGGGAGATTGAAGTTGATGGCCATATGAATCCAGAAACAATAAAGAAGTGTAAAAAGGCAGGAGCTTCTTCTTTTGTTGTGGGTTCTTTTTTGAAAGAAAGTGAAAATTTAGAAGAAGCAATCAAGGATCTAAAAATAAGTTTAAAATAAACCTTTATATAAGGAGAGCGAGAGTAAAAGTAAAAAATGGTGAGTGAAAAAGCGTTCAAAGATGTTGCAAGTATCTTAAGAAGGGATGTTTTGCAGATGACTACTAAAGCTGGGTCTGGTCATCCTTCTTCTTGTTTTTCTGCTGCTGAGATTATGAGTGTTCTTTTTTTTCATGAAATGAATTATGATGCTAAAAATCCAGAGAATGAGGATAATGATGAGTTTATTCTAAGTAAGGGTCATGCCGCTCCAATTTTGTATGCTTGTTTGAAACGAGCTAGCTGTATTAATGAAGATTTAATGACGTTAAGAAAGATAAATAGTTCGCTAGAGGGCCATCCTACGCCGGTTTTAAGATGGATTAAGGTTGCTTCTGGATCTTTAGGTCAAGGTCCTTCCATAGGTTTAGGAATGGCTTTGTCTGCGCGTTTAAGAAATAATAAAGCGCGAACCTATGTATTAGTCGGAGATAGTGAGTGTGCTGAAGGTTCAGTGTATGAAGCGCTAGAACTTGCTTCTTATTACAAGTTGAATAATCTGTGCATAATTGTAGATGTTAATAGATTGGGTCAAAGGGGAGAAACAATGTTAGGCCACGATCTTTCTGCTTATGAAAAAAGATTCAAGGGATTTGGTTGTGAAATAATTAAGGTAAACGGTCATTCAATTCCAGATTTACTTAAAGCATTTAAAAAAGCAAGAACTTCAAAAAGACCTGTTGTCATTTTAGCTAAAACGTTGAAAGGAAAGGGTTTGAAATTATTTGAAAATAAAGAGGGTTGGCATGGTAAAATTTTATCTGAGAAAGAATGCGTAGCTGCTTTGAAAGTGTTACCTAATCCTGTTTTTCCTAAGGTGTCAATTCAAAAGCCAAAAAAATCTAAAGAGTCTTGTGTACTAAAGCCTGTTGAATGGCCAAAGTTTGAGTTAAATCAGGAAGTAGCTACAAGAGAAGCTTATGGGAAAGCGTTAGCGGCTTTAGCGAAAGCTGATTCGAATGTTATCGCGTTAGACGCAGAAGTAAGCAATTCTACATTTAGTGAAGAAGTGAAGAAAGTAAAACCTAAACAGTTTATCGAAGCTTTTATCGCTGAGCAAAATTTAGTGGGTATGTCTTTAGGTTTTGCAGTGAAACATTGGAATGTGTTTGCTTCTTCTTTTGCTGCATTTTTAACAAGAGCGCATGATCAGCTTAGGATGGCTGCCTTATCGAATGCTTCTTTTACGTTGTGTGGTTCTCATGCTGGTGTTTCTATTGGCGAGGATGGTTCTTCTCAGATGGGATTAGAGGACATTGCAATGTTTAGAGCTTTACCCGCTAGTATTGTACTCTATCCTTGTGATGCTGTTTCAACTGTTAAGTTAATGGAGTTAGCTTCGAAAAATAAGGGAATAAAATATATTCGAACGTCTAGACCTAAAACAAAAGTGTTGTATGAAAATAGTGAATCTTTCGAGTTAGGTTCATTTAAAGTGTTAAGAAAAGGTTTTACTGATAAAGCAGTTTTGGTGGGTGCAGGAATTACTACTCATGAATCTTTGAAAGCGTATGAACTTTTAAAGCAAAAAGGAATGTTCACTGCAGTTATTGATTTGTATTGTATTAAACCGTTTAACAAAGAAGAGTTTATTAAATTTGTAAAAGAGCATGGAAGTAAGATTATAGTTACAGAAGACCATTATAGCCAAGGCGGCATTGGTGAAATGCTTTCAGGAGCACTTTTAAATACAAATATTCAAATCAAAGTATTATCGATGAAAGAGATTCCTCATTCTGGAAAAAAAGAAGAACTTATGGAGAAGTATGAGATTGATGCTAAGGCGATTGTAAGAGAGGTGTTAAGATGAAGCGTAAGTTGAGAAAAGGTCTTAACAAAGAGATTTTAAGAAAAGATTTTAGGGTTGCAATGTTTGGATCTGCTAGACTAAAACGCGGTTCGCAAGGATACAAAATGGTGTATGCCTTAGCTAAACAGATTGCTGAAGAGAATATTGATATTGTTACTGGTGGCGGTCCTGGCGCGATGGAAGCCGCCAACAAAGGTCATAAAGCAGGATCGAAAGGTAAGACTTCTCATTCTTTAGGATTAACAATAACACTGCCCCACGAGCAAGAGACAAATCAGAGTTTGGATATTAAGGAAAATTTTTTGAGGTTTTCAGAGAGATTAGACAATTTTGTTTTGTTAGCTAATGTAGTAGTAGTTACTCCTGGGGGTATTGGAACAGTATTAGAATTGATTTATACCTGGCAGTTACTCCAGGTGGGCCATATCTGTAATATGCCTATTATTCTTCTTGGAGAGATGTGGACTGAGTTAATAGGCTGGATGAAGAAATGGCAGTTGAAAAATCAGTTTGTGAAGAAAGAGGATTTTAAGTATGTTTTTATTGCAAAGAATCCTCAAGAGGCGATGCAGATTATTAGAGAAGCAAATACTCTTTTCAAAGCGGGAAAAGATACGTGTGTGAACTTCGACAGGTATAGGATAAAAATTCCTTTAAAGGTGAGAGTGTTATGAAACTATTTTTAGATACTGCAAATTTAGAAGAAATTCAAGAGGGATATAGTTTAGGGATTATTGATGGAATTACGACAAATCCTTCTTTAATAAAAAAAGCTGTAGAAACTTTGAAAGAAAAAACCAAAAAAGTAGATGTAACAAATTATATTGAGAATATTTTAAAAATTGCAAGAGGAACTCCGGTCAGTTTAGAGGTCACAAAGCGTTCTTCAAAAGAAATGATTGAAGAGGGAAAAGTCTTGTTTAAAAAATTTAATCCTGTTGCAAGAAATGTGATGATTAAGATTCCGATTAATACAAGTTTTAAAGAGGAAGGAAATTTAGAAGGATTAAAAGCGATTAAAGCATTGTCTCAAGCAAATATCCCCGTCAATTGTACATTGATCTTTACTCCCGAGCAAGGGTTGCTTGCTGCGAAAGCAGGTGCTAAGATTATCCGTCCTTTTGCTGGAAGAATTGACGATTTTTTAAGGGAGAAGAACTTAATTCGTTTTGAGAAAGAAGAGTATTATCCTTCCAACGGCAGAAAAGAAGGGGAAAGAGTTTTGCAAGATAATGGGATTGTTTCTGGTGTGCATCTTGTGAGAGAGTGTGTTGAGATTGTCAAAAATTATAATTTGAAAACAGAGGTTTTGGCTGCGAGTGTGAGAAATCCTCGTCAATTAAGAGAGCTTGCTTTGGTTGGGGCTCATGCTACGACTGCTCCGTTAGGAGTTATTAAGAACGCTTTAGCTCATGCTAAAACAACGGAGGGAATAAAGAAGTTTACGTTAGATATTCCAAAAGAGTATGAAGAGTTAGGTGAAAGAAATGGAAAATGAGAATGTGATGATTATTTTGTTTGGTGCGACTGGTGATCTTGCGAAAAGAAAGTTAATTCCCGCTTTACAAAAATTACAGAGTAAAGGTTTTTTAAAAAATAATCCAGTTATTTGTGTGGGCAGAAGGAAGATTTCTCAAGAGGAATATTTGAAATTAATAGAGGTAAAGGGTCCTTTAGCAAACCAGATTTTTTACTCTTCAGTTAATATTGAAAAGAAAGAAGATAAAGATTTTGTAAGGTTAGTAAAAGAGTTAGATGAGAAGTATAAATGTAAAGGTAATCGGGCTTTCTATCTTGCGTTAAGTGCAGATCTATTTAAACCGACAATAGAACTGATTAAAGATTTGAAGCTTGTTGAGGGTAAAGGAAAGAAAAGAATTGCTTTTGAGAAGCCTTTTGGTAAAGATCTTAAGTCTGCTGAAGAGTTAAATAAAGCGGTTTCTTCTTTTTTTAAGGAAGAGGAAATCTATAGAGTGGATCATTATTTAGGTAAGGAGTTAGTGGAGAATATTACTGTTTTTCGTTTTGCAAATGCGTTGTTTGAAGATATTTGGAATAACCAGTATATTGAAAGTGTGCAGATTATTCTTTCGGAAAGTACAGGAATTGAGGAAAGAGCAGAATATTACGATCAATCTGGTGCTATTCGAGATATGGTGCAGAATCATATTTTGCAGATTTTATCTTTGTTAGCGATGGAAGCGCCTAAGAATTTTGAAGCAAATGCGATCAGGGATGAAAAAGTAAGAGTGTTAAAGAGTTTAGAGAAAGTGAAAGCTGCTGATCTTGTAACTGGTCAATATACTCCGGGAAGTATTGATGCAAAATCTGTGAAAGGTTATTTAGAAGAAGCCAATGTTGCCAAGGATTCAAAGACGGAAACGTTCGTGGCTTTAAAGGCGTTTATAAATAATGAGCGGTGGGAGGGTGTGCCTTTTTTTATTAAGACGGGAAAGAGATTAGGAAAGAAGTATTCAGAAGCAAATATTGTGCTTAAAGATATTATTTGTAATCTTTTTTGTGAGGATAAACCTCGCGAAGGTAAAAATGTAATTAGCATTAGGATTCATCCACAAGAAGGAATTGCTATTCGTTTTAACGCAAAAACTCCTGATTCCAGAAAGGACGTTGAGCCTGTGTTTATGGAGTTTTCTCATAAGTCGGTTTTTGGTCCAAACACCCCTGAAGCGTATGAGACTTTATTGAAAGAAATGATAAGTGGAAATCAAACATTGTTCACTCGTTGGGATGAGATAAAAGAGAGTTGGATTTTTGTAGATGATTTATTAAAAAAGAAAAAGAATGTTATTCGTTATAATGCTGGAAGTGATGGTCCGAAAGAAGCGGATGAGCTTTTAAAGATAGAAGGAAAGGAGTGGATTACAACACAATGAGAATAGGTTTTATTGGTCTTGGAAGAATGGGTAAGAATATGGTTTTTAATTTGGTGGAGAAAGGCCATGAAGTAGTTGTGTTCAACCGTTCACCTGAACCGGTTAAAGAAGTAGAAAAGAAAGGAGCTATAGGCACTTATTCAATTAAAAAATTAGTAAAGGAATTACCTTCAAAAAAAGTAATTTGGTTGATGGTAACTGCAGGTTATCCTGTTGACGAATTAATTAAAAAGTTGCTTCCTTATTTAGAAAAAGGGGATATTCTTATTGATGGTGGAAACTCTTATTTTAAGGATTCTCAAAGAAGAGCTTTAGAGTTAAAAAAGAAGGGAATTAATTTTCTTGATTGCGGTACTTCTGGTGGAATTGAAGGTGCGCGTCACGGTGCGTGCATGATGATTGGTGGAGAAAAAGAAGTTTTTAAAAAAGTGGAATCTTTGTTTAGAGGTCTTACTGTTAAAGAAGGCTATGGGTATATGGGTAAGTCTGGTTCTGGTCATTTTGTCAAGATGGTACATAATGGGATTGAGTATGGTATGATGGCTGCGCTTGCTGAAGGAGCAAGTGTTTTAAAAGAAAAGGGGATTAATGTTCAAAACGCAATAGAAGTCTATAATCATGGGAGTATTGTTGAATCTCGGTTACTTTCTTGGCTTGTAAAGGGAATGAAAAAGTCATCTTTTAAAGAGATAAGAGGCATTGTTCCACTAGGAGAAACCGAAAAAGAAATGCTAAAGTTAAAGTCAATGAAAATTCTTAAAGAAGCGTTGAAGATGAGAAAAGATTCGAGAAAGAAAGAGTCCTATGCTGCTAAGCTTATTGCGACGATGAGAAACGAGTTTGGTGGTCACGAATTTAAGAAGAAATAACTTATCGGATTTTATTTAGGGGGGTTAGAGTAGTAAGAGACGCAGAGCCGTTTATTTGATACTGTGTGATTTGAGCGTTTTGTTCATAACCAAGGAGGTTCAAGATCTTGATTGGATAAACCGTTTTAATAAGTTTATTTGGATGTTCTCTTAATGCTTCTTGTTGTAAAATTTTTGCTAGTTCTTGGTCTTCAGCTTCGATACGGATTTTGTCTTCAATATTCATAAAAAAGTGAAGAAAAAAATGTTTTTAAAGCTATCTTAAGAGATTAGTAAGTGAGACGTCTTGCTTCCAAAAAAATTGAAGTAGAAAACCTTTTAAATGATCATTAAATCACGTTTAAGATGGAAGGTCAGCTTTTACACTATAGAAGAGGAATAAGAACGTTTCACGGTAATCAGATGATTCTTTCAGTGTCTTCTGTTGAGTCTAGAGAGAAGGCTAAGTCTATGATTGGTAAGAAAGTAACCTGGACAAGTCCTGCTGGAAAGAAGTTAGAAGGAAAAGTAACAAATGTGCATGGAAATAAAGGGGCTATGCGAGTTCAGTTCGACACAGGTATGCCTGGTCAAGCTATTGGTCAGAAAGTTCTGGTTGAATAATTATTTTAAAATTTTAAGGTTTTTAATTTGAATTTCTTCTTTTTCATAAGATAAAGGATCTGCGTAGAATGGAAGATCTGTCTTACGTTTTATTTTTAAGAAGGTAACTTCTTTTTCATCACGAATAATTAAGAGATATTCATTGCTTTCTTTATCGCGTAAGGCAATTTCAGTAACGTTTTCTTCAATTGCATCAGTTATCTCAAAGATTGAAAGTAAAGTTCCGTTAATTTCAAGTCTTCTACCACAATTAAGCGCAAGGATTTTTTGAATATCAATCATAAAATTTTTCAATAAGATACGCTTATAAGCTTTTTCAAGAAAAAGGATGTATGTCAAAATTAAGAAATATCCTCATTGCAAGTACGTTAAGTTTGTACTCCCCTTTTGCGAAAGCGCAAGAGTCTTTCGATCCCGTTATTTTCAATTTTGCCAAGAAAGTAAAAGAGCGCGGCCATCCAGTGGGTCATGGGGTAAAGGGAATTGAAACGTATTTTGATGAAAATTTCAAGGAGTTAGGTCGTTACTTTGCGTTCTATATTGATCGGGGAAAAGGAGAAAAGAAGAATGAGCCAAACGGAATAGTGGATGAGTATGATTCTCTCATGATGGTTATGGAAGATGAAGGGGATCTTAGGGTGATGGCGGATTATGGATTAGATGGTTTTGATGGGAAAGAAAATTTTTCGTGTAAAACGCCAATAAAAATAGAGCTAACAAAGACAAGTACTCAGCCAGAGCATACTGCTACAAGCACAGTTACAAAGAATGATCTTTTAAAAAAAGTCTATAATAGCTTAAGAAGGTGGAAGAATGAATCTTCAGATTTCTTATCTGTTAAAGAATTAAGTACGTATCATTTTAGTGAAGGAAAGGTCTACGCTCCAAAAGAAGCAGAGCAAGATCGTCGGTTTTTAGATTCTTGTCTACGTATGGCAATTAAAGCCATGACAAGAGCATTGGAGAATCAGCATTAAAGTTTGTATTCTTTTAATAAATCTTCTAAGTCTTTAAGTCGATCGTCTTGTAAGAGGTTTGTTTCATCTAAGCTTTCTTTGATAGAGTCTGTAGAATATCCGTTGACGTGTGGTGCTGCTAAGAAACCGGTTTGTGCTTTTTGGAATTCTCCTAAGAGACTATCAAAGTGAGCAAACTGTGTTTTCTGTGCTCCTAAGTAATGAACAAGCGCTACATAAACTTTATTTTGTCTGAAAAGAACGTCATAGCTTTCTTTAAGGATAGATAATTGTTCTAAGAATCGTTTTACTTTTTCAGAGAGTCTTTGGCTAAGTTGAACATTGTTTCTTAGGTATTCTTCTTTTGCGTGTAAGTAATCTTGTTCTCTTCGTAAATCGAGGGCTTTTTCTAAAGCGAGGGTATAATTGTGTTTTGCTTCAGATACGTTTCGAAGGAATGCTCTTGCTTCTTTAGTCTCAAGGAAAGTTTTTTTCTGTTTGTAAGATTTAGCTTGTTCTTGATAAGCGAGAAGTAATCCTTGGTAGTGATTTCTCTGCTCTAAAGATTCTTCGAGTTCTTCTTCACGTTGGTCGATAAAACTAACTAATTTATCTAAGCAATCATGAGCTTTTTCTGTGTCTCGATCAAGAAGATGGTGGAGTTGTCTTGTGGTTGCGTATTGCAGAGATAGTGTCTGTTTCGGATTAGTTTCTGTTTTTCCAAAGACAAGATGTTTAAGGCGAGTGTAAAATCTTTTAAGAGGAACGCGTAAGGAGTCCACCTGTTCTTCTAGATCGCTATGAAGTTTGTAAACTTCTTTTATTTTTGCTTCTACGTCTTGATATTGAAGACTTGTTTCTGGATTAAGGCTGAGGTGCATAGAGTGAATTTAATTTTGCTTTTAAAGAACTCTTCGTCGATTTTTCCGGAAAGTTTCCGAAGAGGCGAAGAAACCTTTATAAATCAAAGCCTTATTGCAAGGATATGGTTGGCTTACGCTCGTTTAAGTGTTATAGGAAGCTTGAAAGACCTTATACGCGTAGATCTAAGTATAAGAAGAAAAACTATGTAAGATCTTTTCCTAATCATAAAATCGCTAGGTTTGAGATGGGTACTAAAAGATTGTATTCCCATATTGTTCGTTTAGTTTCTAAAGGTTCGTTGCAGATCAGGCATAATGCTTTAGAATCTGCTCGTTTAGTGGTTAATACTCGTTTAACTGAAGCTTTAGGAGTGAATTATTTTTTGAAGTTGAATGCTTTTCCTCATCATGCGTTAAGAGAGAACAAAATGCTTGGTGGTGCTCACGCAGACCGTCTTCAGACAGGTATGGCGCATTCTTTTGGAAAGGTAATGAACACTGCTGCTCAAGTTCCTCAAGGAAAGACATTGTTTACTGCTTTTGTAGATAAAGAAGGTGTTGAAGGTGCGAAGAAGTCTTTGGAAAGTGCTTCTCCTCGTTTACCTGGAAAGTATTTAGTGCTTATTGAAGAGAATAGTAAAAAGCTTGTTCCTTCATAGTTGTTTTTTAGAATTATACTCATTTAAAAATTCTTAAGGATTTAAAGGGAAGTAGGTTTTTCTTGTTCTATAGAAAAAACGGGAACAATTCGAATAGGCACTAGGAACAACTTTATAAAGGTGTATCGATCTGAATTAGTAAACTTGCATCCTGAAAAGGAAGTAAAGTTTAATAGGGGATTATTGAAGTTTTCATATATCCCCAAAAATTTGAAGGAAGAATTTGAGAGTATAAAAAAAGAGGTTGAACTGAGTGGGTAATATTAAATGGTTTAGTGATATCAAAGAAAACGATTTAGGCGAAACAGGTGGGAAGGGTCTAAATCTAGGCATTATGTATAATCTGAAGCTTCCAATTCCACCCGGTTTTATTGTTACTGCTCAAGCGTTTAAAATTTTTTTAGAGAGTACTGCTGTAGGTCAAAGAATTTTTGCTAAGTTAAAGAATTTGGATGTAATGGATACAAAGCTTTTGCAAACTACTGCTCAAGAAGTGCAAAATTTAATTCTAGATACTCAAATGCCTGAGGATATTAAGGCAGATATCAAAGAGTCTTATGAAACATTAAACGTTGGCAGGGATTTAGCTAAGAGTATGGGTCAAGTGCAGAATATTATGGGTATGGTTAAGACAGGAAGAGATTTGCCTTGGGTTGCAGTAAGGTCTAGTGCGACAGCGGAAGATCTTCCTGAGGCGTCTTTTGCGGGTCAGCAAGCGACTTTTCTGAATATTCGTGGTCCTGACGCGTTGATTCAAGCAGTAAGAGAGTGTTGGGCTTCCTTGTATACCGCGAGAGCGATCTATTATAGAGCGAAGAATAATTTTCCTACAGAGAAAGTATTAATCGCGGTTGTTGTTCAAAAAATGGTAAATAGTGATGTTGCAGGAGTTATGTTTAGCATAAATCCTTCGACGAATAATCCTGATGAGATTATGATTGAAGCCGCGTTTGGCCTTGGAGAAGCGGTTGTTGGTGGTGAAGTAACACCAGATACGTATTTAGTAGATAAAGCGACATTAAAAATTAAGAGTAAGAAAATCGCAAAGCAGTCATGGGGTTATTTTAGGGAGGAGGTAAAAGGCGGTTCTGTTAAGAGAGATTTGACTCCTGAGAAAGGAGCCAAGCAAAAGTTAACTGATGACGAAATTTTAAAGTTAGCGAACTATGCGTTAGCGATTGAGAAACATTACGGCAAGCCTCAGGATATGGAGTGGGCGCTTGAAGGATTGAGAATGTTTATTGTGCAGTCAAGAGCGGTAACGACGTTTATGAAAAAGAAGGAAGAGAGTGAAAAGATTAATGCTACTGATGCTAAAGTTCTTGTAGAAGGATTAGCTGCTTCTCCAGGAGTGGGTATTGGAGTGGTTAAGATCATTAAAGATTTGACAGAACTTGATAAAATCCAGAAAGGTGATATTCTTGTAACGAAGATGACTTCCCCAGACTACGTTCCAGCCATGCAAAAAGCAGCTGCGATTGTTACTGATGAAGGTGGAATGACTGCTCACGCCTCAATTGTTTCTAGAGAGATGGGTATTCCTTGTATTGTGGGAACTGAGAAAGCGACTCAGCTCTTAAAAGAAGGGGCAATGGTCACTGTTGATGGCAGTCATGGAAAAGTTTATGATGGTCAGGTGAATTTAGATGGAAGTAAAAAGCAAGAAGAAGTTTCTCAGTCTAGTCAAGTTGTTGAATCTTACGCAGATCTTGTTACAGGCACAAAAGTGTATATGAATTTAGGAGAGCCTGATAAGATTGATGCTTATAAAAATTTGCCTTTTGATGGTGTTGGTTTGATGCGTTTAGAGTTTATTATTTTGAGTTGGATTGGCAAGCATCCTTTAGCAATGATTAAGAATGGTCAAGAGCAGCAGTATGTGGAAAAATTAGCTGAGGGAATTGGGAAGATTGCCTCTGCAGTGTATCCTCGTCCTGTTGTTGTTCGTTTTTCTGATTTTAAAACAAATGAGTATAAAGGATTGGAGGGTGGTGCTGAGTTTGAGCCTACCGAAGATAATCCAATGATTGGTTGGCGGGGTGTTTCTCGTTATATTAGTGATGATTTTAAGCCTGCGTTTAGGCTTGAGTGTCGCGCGATTAAGAATTTAAGAGAGAAAGGAATGTCTAATGTGCA
>CAZCCK010000007.1:0-51750 GCA_964497265.1 Candidatus Woesearchaeota archaeon
ATGACCCCTCGCACCTGCTACACCACCGAATCCCGCGACCGCGCTATTCGCGCATCTGCGGCTCCTGGCAATACTTTCGTTTGCCCTGGTTGCGGAAAGTTCAAGTCTATCTGCGGTCGCAAGCTGACCAGCATGATCGGTCGCCGTCAGGTATTTCACTGCGCGCAGTGTGCGGGAGGTGGGAAGTGAAAGCCATTGACCTTTTCGCTGGCGCTGGCGGCTTTAGCACTGGCGCTCGCATGGCGGGTGTGGATGTGGTGTGGGCAGCGAATCACTGGCAGAGCGCCGTCGACATCCACGCACTAAACCACCCGGAAGCGCAACACCTTTGCCAGGATCTCCATCAGGCAAACTGGATGGAAGTGCCGAAGCATGACCTTCTTTTAGCATCGCCATGCTGCCAAGGGCATTCCCGCGCCCGCGGTAAAGAGCACGGCAACCCGCAGCATGACGCCAGCCGCTCGACGGCTTGGGCGGTCGTTTCCGCGATTGAGTATCACCGGCCGGTGGCATGCGTGATCGAGAACGTACCTGATTTCACGCGCTGGTCGTTATATCCGGCGTGGCGCATGGCGATGGAATCGATAGGCTACTGCCTGACCCCGATGGTGTTGGATGCCGCCGACAGCGGCGTACCGCAGCACCGCGTGCGCCTGTTCATTGTCGGCGTGCGCGCCAGTCGCCCGATTCTACTGAATATGCCGAAGCGCGAGCACGTGCCGGCTAGCAGCTTCATCGATTTTGAGGCGGGGAAATGGTCAACCATTCAGCGCCCAGGTCGCAGCGAAGCGACGATTCGCCGCGTTGCGACAGGCCGTGCGCGCTTCGGGGACCGATTCCTAGCTCCGTATTATGGCGCCGGTTCCGGGCAAACGGGCCGCGACTTGAATCGTCCCATTGGCACCATCACCACACGCGACCGCTGGTCCGTGATCGACGGTGACCGCATGCGCATGCTCACGAAGGACGAGAACCGTGCTGCCATGAGCTTCCCGCCCAACTTCATCCTGCCCGAGCAACACCACGCCGCGGTGCACATGCTTGGCAATGCCGTCGCGCCAAAGCAAGCGTGCGCCGTGATTCAAGCCTTGAAGGCGGCTATATGACACGCACTCGATGGACCATCGAGCAAGATGATTTGCTGCGCGCCGAGTACGCAAACAGGACCAGCGCTGAAGTGGCGACACTTGTCGGTAAAACCGTTTCAGCCATCTATAACCGTTCGCGGGAGCTTGGCTTGAAGAAGTCGAAGGATTTCCTGCGCAGCCAAGCATCGGGCCGAATTGCCAACGGCGATCTTCGCGGCGTGATGAAGCATTTTCAGCCAGGGCAGGTCGCATGGAATAAAGGCATCAAGAAATCGACCGGCACTAGCCCTACTAGATTCAAGCCTGGCTCAACCCCTCCAAATACCTCCGAGATCGGATCGGAACGCGAAACCAAGGAGGGGTACCTGGAGCGCAAAGTCTCCGAAACCGGCAACAAGCACAAGGACTGGCAATTCGTGCATCACCTTGTTTGGGTTGCAGCCAACGGCCCGGTCCCGTCCCGCCACAAGATCATTTTCAAAGACAAGAACAACCGCAATTTCGCCGTCGACAACCTGGAGTGTGTGAGTCACGCAGAGCTAATGCGGCGCAACACGAGGCATCGGCTAACGCCAGAAATTCGCGAAATCATCACCCTGCGCGGAGTTCTGACGCGCCACCTAAACCAAAGGAGCAAGGAACATGAGAAACATCCAGGATCTGCGTGAAATGCTGTTTGACACGATCCAAGGCGTAAAGAACGGCACGGTGTCAGTGGAAAAGGGACGTGTCATCGGCGACCTGTCGCGCGTGATGACGGAAACGGCAAAGGCTGAAGTTGCCTTTCTGCAGACGACGAAGGGAAAGTCCAGTCCATTCTTGGCGCACACGGAGAAGGTAGTTCTCCCGCCCGGCATTACCGGCGTGACCAAGCACACGATCGAGGGCTGACATGGGAGCCTTTTGCGTATTTGGCATCAGCCGCACCAACTGCCGCAAGGTGGCGGAGCGCGAAGTTCCGACCACTGAAAACAAGCGCTCATTACCCATTGAGGAATGGGCGCGTCGCGTCGCAGTCCGGACGGAAGAACTTTTCGCGGAAACCATTAAGCGCATGCGCGTAAGTCCCGAGCTGGACGCCCCGCAGTTCTGCAAGGACTGGCTGGCCGCGCAACCCGGCGAAGTCCGTCAGCCCGTAATCATGGTTCGCAGCCCGAAGATCGACAAACAGGGGGGGGCTGTGATGCGCAAGGGTGCCCCAGTCATGACCTGGTTGGAGTGGGACGAATCCAAGGCACCAGCGCGGCCGTTTGGTGAGTGAAGGGATTACTGATGCTCATCAATCCACGCTTCAGCCAGTTTGCACGCGCTAGCCATCGCCTGATCCTCGCTATCAAAGCGCTCCGCTTCAGTGATCGATCGCTGAAACGCGGTGATTCTCAGGTTGCAGCTCTCGTCGCCAGCGTGCTTGTGAACGGAAAAGGCGTCGTAAAACCGGCCGTCAGGCGTGCCTATAGGATTGAAAACGTAGGTGTAGCCCCTGTGGATGAACCCGGTCATAACGCGCATTTGATCTCCTTGAATGTTGTCAAAAGGAGCATCGTAGCATGAAGCCATCAACACCCCTCAAGCGCAAGACCCCACTAAAAAGTCAAGGTTTCGCCCGCGCAGACCGCGTCGAAGCCCGCGAAGTATCGAAGCTGCAGCGGAAGGCGCCCACGCGCAAGGCGACGATGAAGTCGAAGCAGCGGCCAGTGACCGCTGAAGAGAAGGTGTATTGGGACCGCTTGGCGGCGCTTGGTTGCATCGCCTGCATGAAAGATGGGCGCTTCAACGATCACGTCAGCATCCATCACGTCGACGGACGCACGAAGCCAGGCTGCCACATGCTGGTTCTGCCACTGTGCGCTCCACACCACCAACGGGATGACACGGACCCACTGCACCGAGTGGCAGTCCATCCCAATAAGGCTCGATTTGAAAAGCTGTACGGAACGCAGGAAGAACTGATGGCGATCTGTGCCGAACTTCTCAAGGAACCCACCCATGCGTAAAAACATCCAGGCCTTGGGTCGAATGAAGACCGGCGCCATGAACAAAACCGAGGCCGCCTATGCAGCGACGCTTGAATTGCGGCGCGCCGCCGGCGAGGTCGCATGGTTCAAGTTTGAGGGACTGAAGTTCCGGCTGGCCGACAACACCTTCTATACGCCCGACTTCGCCGTAATGCTGGCGAACGGCCAACTGGAAGCGCACGAGGTCAAGGGGTACTGGGAGGACGACGCGCGCGCCAAGATCAAGATCGCTGCCGACATGTACCCGTTGCAGTTTATCGCTGTCCAAAAAGCTGGCGCTGGTTGGAAATTCGAAGAGTTCTGAAGGAGAAAATCATGAAGAACATAGAGCGTACCGGCACCATCGAATGCGTGTGCCTGAACTGCGGGAAGGTCACTAAGACGGTCCCCGCGCGTGTGGCCCTGGGTTATGGCAAATACTGCGGCGTCCCGTGCAAAAACGAACATTTCGGCTATAAACGCCTGATTCTGGCCGTTCTGCCGGCGACGATGAATCAAATCGCGGAGCGGGCCAAGGTCGAAATCGGCACGGTGCGGAAGCAGGTTCTGCAGCTCCAGCGGGCCGGTAAATGCCATGCGTCCGGAATTACAGCTGCCACTACTGGCAGCGGCAAGGGCTACAACAACCACGAGTTGGTCTATTCGCTCGGCCCTGCAGAAGACCCGGCAACACCACACGAAAAGCAACCGGCCATCACTTTCTTCTACGAAAAGATGATCCTGGAAGCCATGCCGAGCGTGCAGCGCAAGATCTGCGCGGTCACTGGACTATCGCAAAGCACGGTCTCGCGCATTGTCACTCGCCTGCACGCCGAGGGGAAATGTCACGTCCATCGGTGGCGCAAGGGTGCCGGAGGCAGGCGCATGGCGGTCTATAAGGAAGGCAGGGGTGTTGATGCAGTTTGCAATATCCCGCCGTTGACCACCTCTGAAATAAACGCGCGATACAAGGCGAAGGCTACGCGCACCGGAAAGATTGTCGAGATCCGCGCACGAAACAATGCCTGCACGAGGGCCGCCAAGCAGCGCAAGAACGGTGACAGGCTGGTGAATGCCCTATTTGGCAAGCCGGCCGAACGTATGAAGGAGGCAGCATGATCCACCACTTCATCAAAGGCCCTGACGCCGACGGCATGTATCTGGTCGGCCATATAGTTCCTGGCTGCGACACCTTCCATGTGGATTGCCCCTGCCGCACGCTCGAAAGCGCCGAGGCTGAGGCTAAGCGGCTGAATGCCGCTGTGGGCGAGGTGCGCCGGCTGGAGGTGGATCTGACCTTCGAAGAGCGTGAGGCTTGATTACCAATGAGCACCAGCCCACAGCTCGAAGACGGCTTCACGCGCATTGCTAATGAGCTGATGGACGCCATCCTTGCTTTCCCGTTCTCACAGAGGCAGATGAAGGTTCTGATGACCCTAATTCGCAAACTGTACGGCTTCAACAAGAAGCGCGACGACATTTCAGCCTCGCAGATCGGCAGCGTTTGTGGAATACCGCGTGCGCACGTGACGTCGGTATTAGGGCAACTCACGGCCATGCGCGTGATACGCAAGGAGGCAGGGCAATTTGGCTGTCTAGTGGAGATCAACAAGAACTATAGGGACTGGGTGGAGGTTGATGAAAATCGCGTGCCTCGCGGCCTTTCGGATGGGATTGAACCCGAAAAGGCCTATCACTACACTTACAAGACAACCCGGTTATCAACCGGCGAGTTCTATATTGGTGTGCGCTCCTGCAACTGCCACCCGAACAAGGATCGTTACCTGGGCTCAGGCAATTGGATCTACACAGTCAAAGCCCCTGAATTGACCAAGGAGATCCTGGGCCTGCACGAAAGCCGCCGGGACGCCGAAATGGCCGAGGTTCTGGCTATACAAGCCAACGCCAACAACCCTCTCCTAAAGAACTCCACGCTGTATTTTAGTTCGTCGGAGGGCGTTCAAGAAGTGAACACTAGTTCATCTGATGAACGGGTAGTTCAAGAAATGAACACGGGTAGTTCATCCGATGAACAGGTGGGTAGTTCATCGGATGAACACACAAAAGACAACCTTCCAAAAGACAACCACCAAAAGAAAAAGTCTTGCGCTTCAAACCCGAAGCGCGAGTGCAACCCGTTGTTCGCTCGCTTCTACGAGGCATACCCGAAAAAGCGGTCGAAGCAAGCAGCAGAACGCGCCTTTGCCAAACTCAACCCGGACGAGCAGCTGGTGGACGCGATGATCGCGGCAATTGAGCGGGCCATGAAATCCGGCGACTGGTCAAACCCGAAGTTCATCCCGCACCCGGCATCTTGGCTGAATGCTGCTGGCTGGCTGGATGAGGTGCAAACGCACTACTCGGATGAGGAAATCGAAGTAATCCGAGTGTTCAACGAGGCGCTCGGGGATCAACTCGGGGTTGTCGCCGAAAAGCCTTTCATGGCGGATCGGGCGGCAGCGATCAGGGACTTCCTGACGTTCTCGCAGAAGCCAGACTGGGTGTCGCAGTACTTCCCTTGGATTCGAGACAACATGGAAATACCACCCAAGGTCGGATTCGACTGGACCATCAGCCGCCAAGGCTTCAGCAACGCCACCAGCGGCCAACACAGGAGGAAGAAATGACAACACCGGTCCCGTACTCTATGGAAGCGGAACAATCGGTTATCGGCGCCATGCTGCGCTTTGGCGATGCCGTCGACAAGATTGGCCGGCTCGACGCGAAGCATTTCTACCGCGAGGACCACCGCAAGATCTACGAGCAAATCATGCTCATGATGACTCGCGGTCAGGCGGTCGACGTCGTGACGGTGTGGAACGCCTTGCAGTCGAAGGCGGATATGCAGATGGACGGCCTCCTGCCGTACCTGAACGAATGCGCCCAAAGCATGCCCAGCTCGGCAAACGTTGGCTACCACGCACAAATCGTCGTTGACCACGCCCTGCTGCGCGCCATTATGCAAACGGCCGGCAACCTCTACGACCTGGCGCAGAACCCGAAGGGCAAGACCCCAGACCAACTGCTGGACCTGATGCAGACGATGGTCGGCAACCTGACCGAACGCCGCACGCGCACTGAAGCGAGATTTATTTCCGAGATCTTGGCGGAGTTCGTTGACGGCATGGCCCGCCGGGCTGATGGTTTGGACTCCGCTCTCTCCACTGGCTTCGAGGCGCTGGACCGGATGCTTAACGGCGGATTCCGTCCGGAACAGTTGATCATCGCCGCCGGCCGCCCGTCCATGGGCAAGACGGCGCTCTCAGCCGATATCGGCCTGAATATCTCCGAGTCCACCCCCGTCCAGATGTTTTCAATGGAAATGTCGGATCAGGAGGTTGCCGGCCGGGCCCTGGCCAGTCGCGGCAACGTGCATCTGTCGAAGGTGATGGGGCGGATCAATCAGCACGACGAACAGGCCTGGAGCGGCGTCTCTCACGGCTGCATTCGACTCCAGGAACACCGCTTTGCGCTGGATGATACGCCGGCGATCAGTCTGATGGAGATCCGGATGCGCGCCAAGGCATTCAAGCGAAAGCATGGTCTTGGGCTGGTGATCGTGGACTACATCGGGCTTATGTCGGGCGGCGAGGGGGAGAAGCGCACCGAGCAGATCGGCAGCTATTCACGCGGTCTGAAGGCCATGGCGAAGGAATTGAAAGTGCCAGTCTTGGCTCTCGCGCAGCTTAGCCGTAAGTGCGAAGAGCGCCCAGACAAGCGCCCGATGCTCTCCGACCTGCGCGATTCAGGGGAGATCGAACAGGATGCCGACGTGGTGATGTTCGTCCACCGGCCGGAAATGTACAACCCGAACGACCAGGCACTGCGCGGCTATGCCGAAGTGCTGATCCGGAAGCAGCGTAGCGGATCCCTCGGGGATGTCCCGCTGCTGTTCGATGGTCCCACCTGCAAGTTCAAGGAATGGCAAGGTGGACCACCAATCGCCGGCGGCCAGAAGTCAGGCAAGGGCGGCCGACCATCTTTCATTGACGACTGACCATGAAATGCCTCGACTGCATCCGCATCTTGCCGCCGCATAAAGGGCCGAACGGTCAGAGCATGCCACACCAAGGCCAGTGCCCCGACGACCCAAGCGGCACAACCAAGAGCCTGCGATACGAACGCCAATGCGCAAGGTTCAGGGCGATGAACGACACCGAGCGCATTGCAAAGCGCGCTGAATGGGAAAAGATTTTGAACCCGCCCAAGAGGGCGAAACAGGAGGATGGCAATGAGAGTTGAAATTCGTCCGAACGGAAAAATGGTGATCCAGCCCGAATCCGTAACTGAGCAATACGCGCTCGATTGCTGGTATGACAGCGCGAAGAACGAGGTTGTGCAACGCATGGAAGGCGCTGACCTGATTTCTTCCAAGAGCATTGCAATCGGGTCATACCCAGAAAGGCTTGTACTGTGAACCACAACGAAATCCCCAAGCTGGAGCGCCTACGCGCAACCCTAACGGACCTGATCGCCCTCGCGGAAAAGAAAACAATCGAAGCAGACCCTGACGGCCGAACGATGGCCGAACTGGAGCACGATGGTGACTTGCCGGCGCCCATCATGGACGCCAGGGTACAACTGGCGCTGCTTGGAAGGATGATTGAAGCGCAGCCGGTTCAGGAGACGCAGAATGCCTAACGATCAAATCCCGCAACTCGCCGCGCGCATAGCGGAAATCGACCAGCAGATGCGCGCGCTTGATGAAGAACGACGGACCACGCAGAAGGCACTCTGCGCCGCACAAGGGTTGCGCTGCTTCTGCAATTGCAGCGGGCCAATTTTCGAAATAGCAGAACAGAAACTTGACTGGGGAGGCGTGGATCATGAGTAAGCCGCATAAGCATGCTGCTGTCATCAAAGCCTGGGCGGATGGCGCTGAAATTGAGTATCTGGATTCATCTAAAGCATGGCGCGGGATAGATCCAGAACTCACCATTAACTGGGATGGGGACGGCGAATTCCGCGTGAAGCCCGAGTACCCAAAGACCAGGATGACGGAAAAAGAGCGCTGGGACGCAGTCGCAGCAGCAGGCATATCTCGATTCAATATCGGCACCAGTCTACCGGAAGGTGCGAATCGCCTTGAACACTCTCCTGGTGATGTGACCGAAGCAATCGCCAACGCCGCCATTGCCCGCGCAATCCAGGATGGTGATGTGGTGCCGGCAAATGCTGCCCACAAGCTGACCGGCGCCGACATGGTTGTTTATGGCACGTTCAAGGGCGGGCCTAAGGTGGTAGAGGTTGGCGGCGTTGAGTATGTGCCCGATTCCATGCTGGAGAAGGTGGCGATAGCTGTGCGCAACGAATGCCGGGAACAATTCACGGATGGCAATCCCGAGATCATGACGACCAAAGCATACGGTCGGATCTCAAATGTCAACCTTACTGCCATCATTGAGCGCGTGAAGGGTGGTGCATGATGCTAATGACCAAAGAACAGGCCGCCGAGGTCTGGTGCCCGATGCAGGGCCCGATAAAGGACGAAGCGGGATTTTCTGTCATAGGCTTCGCCAGAGTGCGGAACCCTGCAAAGACCTCAATGGAGCATTCCTGTGTCGCTGATCGTTGCGCCGTGTGGCAATGGGACTCGGTTGTGTATTACATCACGGGCGAACCCGCCAAGGAAATCCAGCGCCACGACCCGCCGCGCGGTTATTGCGGGCTCGCTGGGAGGCCGGCATGAAGCGCGAAGACTGGTACGCAGTGCTGGCGCTTCTGTTCTGCGTTGGCATATGGGGTCTTGTATGGCATTACAAGACCGATTGCGAAGCGCGCGGCGGGAAGTGGCTTCGCGGCCCTCTGAGCGCTCCTGAGTGCTACGATGTACGAGGCACGAAATGACCACCATCCTTGCCCTCGTCATCATCCTCGCCGGCCTCACCGCATTCGCCATCAAGCGCGGTCGCTGCGTCATGTGCGTCATCGTGCCCATTTCGATCGGAGCCAGCATCCTTATGGGCTCCTTTGTGCACCACACAATCAATAAACCGATGACAGGCGTAAAAATCGGTGGTATAACGCGCGCACTGGAGGGGTGAGGGGATATGGGCTTCGCTGAAAAATACGTCGCATCAGTCAATTCGAGCGATCTAAGGGACGACGAACACCACCGCGCAACCGAGGCGCTGATTGCGTCGGCGCTGGCCGATGTGACCGGCGAAAGCCTGGGCGCATTGCTGCATCGAGTCAAGTACGCCGACCCGACGACCCGCAAGACCTTCGAAGCGGGCACGCAGAACCTGGCGGCGCTACTGCGCATCTGGGAGTCGCGTGTCATGGCGCGCGGCAAGGATCGCCAGTGGATCAAGATGAACACGGCTTGGGACGCTGATTCGGCCTATGCGCTATTCCGCCGCGTGGCGCACAACTCGCTCGCGTACTGGATGGACCCGCACTGCAAGCCATGCGGCGGCACAGGTAACACGCGCGACCGCCGGATTTGCACATGCTGCGCCGGCACCGGCCGCACGTTACTGCCGAAGGGTGGCCTGGAGCGTGAGAAAACGCTCGACATGGTTTCCGAGTTGGAGGATATGCTGAAATCCCACGAGAGGCGCGCAGCTGCCCTTATGCGCCGCAAAGGCTGAATCAACCTGCGCCAGGCTGGCGCACACGGAGAACAAGATGAGCGCAAACGACGAGCAAATACTCGCCTACATACGGGATACCGCCAAGGTGCGCGCGGTCCAGGTGGCAGACAAATTCGATATGGAGCTGGAGGATGCCCGAACGCGCCTGCTGGCTTTAGTGGATGTGGGCGACTTGGTCGAATCCAATGGCTTCTCGCCCAACGGCCACGCCTGCAAGATTTACGACGTCAAGGTAACGGGCCCGAAGGTGACGGTAGAACTGAAGCCATCGTCGGCATCTGCCGCGCCCACCCTCACACCAGCCGGAGACAGCAAACAGCTGACGAAGGCGGAGAAGGCGATCGCGCTCATTCGCGAGAAAGGCGAGGTGACCTCAGCCGAACTGCATACCGCGATGGAATTGCTGCCAGAGCAGTACCCGTCGAATTACCTCGCCTCAGCACTGAAGGCAGGTGTGATCGTCAAGGATGGTAAGCATTGGCGGCTCGGTAGCGGGACGCCCGTACCACCTGCGCCACCAGGCAAAGCGAACTGGTCACTGCATCTTCCTGGCAGTACACCACACGCCGAGACGATGCAACCGCCGAAGCCCGCGAAGCCGTCGCGCACACCGAAGCCTGTGGAAGCATCGCAGGACGTGAAGCTTCGCGCCGCGATGTGGTCCGATGGGCAGGTTGAACTACAGCGCGCCGGTCAAACCATCGCCAGCTTGCAGCGCGAAGAGGCGGAATACCTGTTCGCGTTTCTGATGCGCACGATGCAGCCCGCGACGGCGGAAGCCTGATCAATCAAAATCATCAAAAGTCACTTGCACTACTGCTGAGCTTGGGCTATATTGAGCCATCACATTTCCCTCCACGCTCGTAATGATCGCTTCGGCGGCACCGACAGTAGAGGCAGTCAGCAGGAGCCCCGACCGTTGCTTAAGCGTCGTTCGCCCTGCTGAAATGTGAATGGCTCACAGCGCACCGATAGTCGCTGGAGCCTGAATCCCAACCCGCCCCTCACGGCGGGTTTTTTCATTTGGGGCGCACGATGACTGAACCATCCCGCCCCAAGTACCGCGAACAACTTTACCCGCAACCGCCCGAAGACAAACCGCTGACGCCAGACCAGGCGCGCGAAGCTTTGGGTTGGAAGCTGCTGCCTGAGAACGCGAAGCACAACCACGACGATTGAATTTGGCCCCGCGATGGACCTCGCGGCTGAATAACAATACTCGGTGCGCACCAAAGCCAGCCTGGACGCAGGTTGACACTGGAGCGCCGTAGGCTCACGAAACGAGCCGCCACAGGAATAGGGCACGCGGGGCCGGCGGCCTCAGCGCGGAAGTAGATATGCGCAGCGACCCTATCCCTGTGGTGCGAACGAAAGTTCAAGCGTGCAGTGTCGGTAGCGTAGGTTCCGGGAAGTGACCGAAGCACTGGCCAAGGGGCGTCACCTGAGCAAAACAGACCACTGCACGAAACCGGGCATCACAACCAGTCTCCTCCCTACCAGCCTAAACGCTGGTACTCGCCGCCTGTCGCTGGGCGGTTTTTTTATTCAGGCCCACCATGCGCATCCCTCGCTTCAACCGCCATCAAGACAAGGTAGCGGTGAAGGTGATCGCATTCGTGTTGCTCTCGGCAAGCGTGTTGTATGCAGCCTTGGTGTTGTCTAAATGACCGCGAAAAGCAACTGGCAGTACTTCCGCAGCTTGTTCACGCGCTTTGCACTGCGTGACCGGGAAGGTGTGCTGGACAGCCTGGCGCAGCGTCTGGAAGACGCCGAGACGGCCATGACCATCATGCGCGCCAAGGGGTATGAAGGTGCAACGCTGGCCGACATGGTGAAGAAGGCGCCGCCGGCTAGCCTGAGGCATTCGTGAAGAAGATTTTGATCCTTGCGATCCTTCTGATTGCCTGCGCAGAGCCCGATCCGACTTGTCGGCCAACCGAGAAAACGAGGGTTTGGCTTCAGATTGTCCCCGTTGGCAAGGTCATGGTCCCGATCTGGCATCGGAATCGCCTGTATGAATGCGCCGCCGACAAGACGGAATGGCGCGCGGACAGATGACTCCAGACGAGGCAATCCGCAAGCACGCCAACCTGGCCCGACACTGTAAGAAGCGTGGCATCCCATTCAGCCTGACGCTGAAGCAGTGGGTGGATGCTTGGGGTGATCGGATCGAGGAGCGCGGTAGGTTGCAGTTGCAGCGCATCGAGCAAGACAAAGGATTCATCGCGGGGAACGTCCGGATAGCCGAACGCCCCACCAAACGAGTTGCTTGCCGCCCCTGAGGCGGACGTCCAGCGCGCTCCAGTGGGCGTTTTCAGAAAAACGGGCGCAGCCGCTGACGAGCAAATGCCAGACCTCTCCTTCGGGTGCTTCGGCACTTGTACGGTGTGGCGCGGGCGGCGGCAACCAGATAAGCGCGGAGGGCGCACGAAGAGGACACCATGGGGCGAAAGTCGAAGCTCACCGAGAAGCAGTGGGAGAGCATCGGCAAGCGCCTCCTGGATGGCGAATCGGCCCGAGGCCTAGCTGCTGAATTTGGTGTCGCTGAATCGGCAATCCGCAAGCGTTTTGGTGCGCGCACAAAAGAAATAAAAAGTGTTGCGAATCAACTAGTTGCGGCAGAAACCGCATTCGCAGCATTACCGATAAGTGCGCAGATAAGTGCGCGCACTTTGGCCGATCGCCTGAAGGCTATTGGCGATCACATGCTGGGGTCAGCGGAATTTAGTGCTTCCACATCGCACCGCGTAAGTGGGATTGCAAATTCGATGATCGGACGCATTGATGACGTTGACCCACTGAGCGAGGATAGCCTTAAAGCGCTGAAGGGGATTGCCGCCCTGACGCAGCTCGCCAATAGCGCGGCCGAAATACCGGTTGCGCTGCTTAAGGCGAATAAAGACACGGTTGGGCAAGAGCAGCCGCCGTCGCCGGTCCAGATCGTGATTGGCGTCAAAGACGCGTCAAAGCATGATCCCGAATCTTGAGCTGAACGTCCCGCAAGCGGCGTTCCTGAACCTGCCGCACAAGTTTAAGGCTTACGTCGCCGGGTTCGGATCAGGCAAGACCTTTGTTGGTTGCGTCGGCATCTGCATGCATTTCTGGCAGTGGCCCGGCATCAACCAGGGCTATTTTGCGCCGACGTACCCACAGATCCGCGACATCTTCTATCCGACGATAGAGGAGGTGGCCTACTTGATGGGGCTGCGCATCAAGGTCAAGCAAGGTGACCACGAGGTCGAGATTTACGAGGGACGGCTTTACCGCGGAACGGTGATTTGCCGGTCAATGGAGAAGCCCGAGACGATCGTCGGCTTCAAAGTCGGTCACGCGCTGATCGATGAGTTGGACGTGATGCCGCTGCTGAAGGCCCAAACCGCCTGGCGCAAGATCATCGCGAGGATGCGCTACAACGTGCCGGGGCTGCTGAACGGCATAGACGTGACCACGACGCCAGAGGGCTTCAAGTTCGTCTATCAGCAGTTCGTCAAGGCGATACGCGACAAACCGGAGTTGGCGAACTTATACGGGCTAATCCAGGCGAGCACGTTCGACAATGAGTTGAACCTGCCGGAAGACTACATTCCATCGCTGCTGGCGAGCTACCCGCCGGCGCTGATCGATGCGTATTTGCGCGGCAAGTTCACCAACCTGACCAGCGGCAGCGTGTATCCGGACTTCGACCGGGTTCTGAATCGCAGCACGGAAATCATCCTGCCGAACGAGCCGCTCCAGGTGGGATTGGACTTCAACGTCAATAACATGACCGCGTGCATCAATGTGGTCCGAGAAGGCTTGCCGCTCACACTGGCCGAGCGCGTGAAGGTGCGCGACACGCCGGCGATGGCAAAGATCCTGAAGGAAGACTTCAAGGACAAAGGTCACCAGGTCAAGATTTTTCCAGATGCATCCGGCGCGAACACCAGCAGTAAAAACGCCAGCGAGTCGGACTTGTCGATACTGCGCCAGGCCGGCTTCCAGGTCGAAGTGAACCCAGCAAACCCCGCCGTCAAAGACCGGGTCAACGCCTACAACGCGATGATCCTGAACGCCGAGGGCGTACGCCGCTGGAAGATCAACACGGACCTTTGCCCGACGACGACCGAGGCGCTGGAACAGCAGGTGTGGGGAAAGGATGGTACGCCGGACAAGAAAACCGGCCACGACCACCCGAATGATGCGAATGGCTACTTCATCGTGAAGCGTTACCCGATTGTGAAGCGTACTGCGGTTGCCGAACCGCTGCGCATGTAAAGGACCAGCATGGCCGACGTATCCACCAAATCACAAGCAGTGCTCGACATGGAAGAGGACCTGGACCTCGCCTGCGCGCTGCTCGGTGGTACGCGGGCCATGCGCAAGGCGGGCGAGAAGTATCTGCCGAAGTGGCCTGCTGAGGATGATGAGGCATATAAGTGTCGGCTGAAGACCGCCACGCTGTTCCCGGCTTATGGTCGCACGGTTGAAACACTGACCGGCAAACCGTTCTCGAAACCACTGACACTCTCCGAGGATATGCCGGAGAAGATGCGCGCGTGGTGCGACAACATCGACCTACAGGGTCGGAACCTTCATAGCTTCGGTGCGGACCAGTTGGAAAGCGCTCTAGGCAAGACTCTCGGCGGCATCCTGGTTGATTACCCGCGCGTCTCGGATGTTCGCACCAAGGCCGAAGAGAAAGCCACTGGCGCCCGCCCGTACATGGTCGAGATCCACCCCGGCCAGATCCGGGGCTGGAAGACCGAAATGCGCGCCGGCCAGACGGTCCTGACGCAGTTCCGCTTCATGGAGTGCGTAACCGAAGAGGATGGCGAGTACGGCGAGAAGGAAATCGAGCAGATCCGCGTGCTTGGCATCGGTACCTGGGAGATTCACCGTAAGAATGATAAGAATGAGTGGGTGCTGTTCGATCAGGGGCGCACGTCGATTGATTTCGTGCCATTCGTCCCGACCTATGGTGACCGTCAGGCCTTCATGGTCAGTAAGCCGCCATTGATCGAGGTTGCCTACCTGAACGTCGAACACTGGCAGTCGGCCAGCGACCAACAGAACATCCTGCACATGGCGCGCGTGCCGATCCTGGCCGTGATCGGTGTTGAGGATGATAAATTCCAGCTCAAAGTTGGCGCCTCAACCGCAGTGAAGTTGCCCCTGAATGGCGACATGAAGTTCGTGGAGCACACCGGTGCCGCGATCGAAGCGGGCCGAGTGGCATTGGAAGACCTGGAAGAGCGCATGCGCCAAGCCGGCGCCGAACTTTTGGTGATCAAACCTGGCAAGATCACCGCCACACAAGTCGCCAGCGAAGATTCCGTCGGCATGTGCGCGCTGAACCGCATAGTCAACGACCTGCAAGACTCGATCAATCAGGCCCTTGACATGATGGCCAAGTGGGTCAATGAGCCAAAGGCCGGCACCTGCAGGATCTACAATGACTTCGGCGCCGCCACGCTGGCCGAAGCCTCGGCCGAGCTGCTGTTCAAGATGAACACGGCGGGCAAGCTGTCGGATGAAACGCTGTTCCTGGAGACACAGCGCCGCGGCATGATCGCTGCTGATAAGACGTGGGAAGACGAGAGAGAGCGCATCCAGAGCCAAGGCCCCGCGCTGGCTAGCGCATGATTGACCCGCTGCTGAACCAGTCGATTCGCCACGCGATCGACATGGCAGCCTACGGCAATTGGGCCTTGTCCAAGATGATCCGGGTGCTGAACCTCTCGGATGCGGACCTGTTGAAAGCGCTGCAGGAGGCACTGGCCGACGTCGACGCGGACTCGTTCAAGGTCCAGCGGCTCGACTCGCTGCTCAAGTCGGTCCAGGAACTGAACACCGAAGCGTACGCGCAGCTCTATGGTGCGATGCAGGATGAGCTGAAGGACTACACCGAATACGAGGCCGGGTTCCAGTACGACCTATATAAGTCGGTCGTGCCGATGTCCTTCGAGATCGCCCGGGTGATTCCGGAGCAGGTCTACGCCGCGGCGATGGCGCAGCCCTTCGAGGGCCGGCTGCTAAAGCAATGGGCGCTGGACCTGGGCGCAACCCGGATGCGCAAGATCAAGGACACGATCGCCATCGGGTACGCGCAGAGCAAGACGACCGCCGACATCATCACGGATATCCGGGGCACGAAGGCACTAAAGTACGCGGACGGCCTGCTCGATACCAGCCGCAAGGCGCTTGAGCCAATCGTCAAGACCGCCCTGAGCCACACGGCGCAGACGACCAGGTCGCGGTTCTACGAGCGCAACAAGGATGCGATTGGCGAGATCATGTGGGTGTCCACGCTGGACAGCCGCACCAGCAGTCTATGTCGGATTCGGGACCATCTGCTGTACACGCAGGAGCATGAGCCAGTCGGGCATAACGTGCCCTGGCTGTCGGGTCCAGGCCGATTGCACTTCTGCTGTCGCTCGACCTCTATTGCTCTGGTGAAAGGGCAAAAGAAGCTGTTCGGCACGCGTGCATCGGTCAATGGGCCGGTAAATGCCAACCTGTCCTACAGCGACTGGCTGAAAGAGCAATCCGCCGAGGTGCAGGACGAGATCCTGGGCAAGAGGCGGGGCGCGCAATACCGGGTTGAGGGCATGAAGATCGACCGGTTTGTCGATGACCGTGGCCGGCAACTGACACTGAAGCAGTTGAAGGAGCGGGACGAACGGGCATTCGCTCAGGCTGCCTAGTAAGACGCAGAAACGATGCTATCCTTGAATCAGGCAAACTCAGCCTGAGGAGAGAGCATGACACTTCACGTCGTACCACCCATACCGAAGCCGGAGGAGCCCCGCAAGGCGCGCGCCGGGAAGGTCAAGCCCAAGGAAATGATGCAGTGCCATCGCTGCGAGGGCCGGGAAGTGACACAGACCGTCATTGGCGGCTGCCTGGTGGGCGGCAAGTTGGTGGGCGGGGCCAAGCAGTATGTGTGCGTAGGATGTTTGCTTAAAGGGCAACGCGTAGTACTCGGTTAAAGTCAGAATTCGTTTCACGAAAGCCGCCACGGGCAACCCTGGCGGCTTTTTTATTGCTGCTAGCGGACGCGATGCAGCGCCAGGCCAGACGGCCATTTGATAGGGCGGACGCCCGGAAAGTCGCAAATGAAACTGAAGCTGGACGCAAACAATAATGTCGTGGTGCAGGACGGGAAGCCGGTATATGTGCTGGACGATGGTCGCGAGATTCCACACGATGCCCCTGCTGCTGTGGCGAAGATCTCCAGTCTGAACGGCGAGGCGATGGGCCACCGCCAGGCCAAAGAGGCAGCCGAGGCCGCACTGAAGCCATTCAAGGATGCCGGCATTACCGATGCCGCCGCCGCCGCTGAAGCATTGCAGACCGTCGCCAACATCAAGACCGGCGACCTGACCACTGCCGCCAAGGTGCAAGAAATCAAGGATGCGGCCACCCGCTCTGCGAACGAAGCCGTCGCAGCAGCCACCCGCGCCGCAGAAGAAAAGCAGCGCGCGCTGACCGAGGAAAACGCCAAGCTGACGCAGGACCTGAATAACCACATCATCGGCGGCAGCTTCGCCGGCTCGAAATTCATCGCTGAAAAGCTGGCCATCCCTGCCGACATCGCGCAAAAGGTGTTCGGCGACCGCTTCAAGGTGGACAACGGCAAGCTGGTTCCGCTGGACCAAGCCGGCAATCCGATCTTCTCCGCGACGAATCACGGCAATCATGCCGACTTCGAAGAAGCGCTGCAGGTCATGGTCAGCCAATACCCGAACAAGGACATGATCCTGAAAAGCTCCGGCGCTTCCGGCGGCGGCTCCCAACAGGGCAAGCCGGGCGCCGGCGGCGGCAAGACGGTGTCGCGCTCCCAATGGGACGGCATGAGTCAGGCCGACCGCATGAGCCACTCCAAAGCAGGCGGCACCGTCACCGACTAAGTCGCAGGCGAGCCGCAGCGCCGCCTAATAGAAGTCACAGAAAGTCTTGTTGTTCAGGCCGAGTACCCGGATGGGGAATCGGAGCACTGGCTGGATAGCCTATTTCTCTATGTCCCAACCGACCCGCCATGAGCGGGTTTTTTCATTTCTACGAGGCTAAAATGGCAAACGTACTTTCGAACCTGGCCGCCGACATCTATAAGGCCGCCGATATGGTCGGCCGTGAACTGGTCGGCATCATCCCTTCCATCACTGTGAATGGTGATGCAACCACCCGAGCAGCGAAGGGCGACACCATTCGCTCTTTCGCTACCCGCGCTGTTACCGTGAACTCGTCCTTCGCTCCATCGATGACGATTCCGGAAGGTACCGATCAGACCGTCGACAACAAGACGATGACCGTTGATACCTACGCTTCCGTCCAGATCCCCTGGACCGGCGAGGACATGAAGCACGTCAACAACGGCTCCGGCTTCGAAACCATCTACGGCGACCAGGTGCGTCAAGCAATGCGCGCCATCACCAACACCATCGAATCGGCTGTCTGGACTACCGCCCGCGCCGGCGCATCCCGCGCCATTGGTACCGCTGGCACTACGCCTTTCGCATCGAACCACGATGTGCTGGCAGACCTGCGTAAGATCCTGGCCGACAACGGCTGCCCGATGGATGGCGCAGTGACCCTGGCGATGAACACCAGCGCTGGCGCCGCGATGCGCAAGCTGACCCAACTCCAGAAGGCAAACGAAGCCGGCGGCGTCGAGCTGCTGCGCCAAGGCACGCTGCTGGATCTGCAGGGCATCATGGTGAAGGAATCGGCCGCCCCCGTGTCGGTTACTGCCGGTACTGGCGCTTCGTACACGACCAACACCGCCGGCTACGCTGTTGGCGCCACTGCGATCACTCTGATCACTGGTACCGGCACCATCCTGGCTGGTGATGTCGTGACCTTTGCTGGCGACACCAATAAGTATGTGGTGGCCTCTGGTGTCACTGCGCCGGGCGTGCTGACCCTGGCCGAGCCGGGCCTGCGTCAAGCTGTTGCGGCCTCGGCCGTGGCCGTCACTGTGGGCGCTGCTGCAACTGCCAATATCTGCACCCACCGCAGCGCCATCGAGCTGGGCATCCGTCCTCCAGCAATGCCCGACGGTGGCGATGCTGCTGTGGACATGATGACCGTGCAAGACCCGCATAGCGGCTTGGTCTTCGAAATCGCGGCCTACAAGGGCTACATGAAGTCCATGTTCGATGTGCGCTGCATCTATGGCACCAAGGCATGGAAGCCGCAACACATCGCGCAACTGCTGGGCTAATCGGCAACAAGGGAGGGCTCCGGCTCTCCCTTTTTCAGGAGTTATCAAATGCATTGCGAAACTATTCGTATCACGTCTGATAGGACCGACGATAACCCGCTGGGTTACATCGTCATCAACGCCGAAGATTTCGATCCGGCGAAGCACCAGAAGTTCGAGGATGACAAGGCGCCGGCCGCAGAAACCAAGCCGGACGGCCGCCGCGGTCGTCGCGCCGCGCAGGAATCGGCGGAATAAATGAGCCTCGTAGTCGAAGACGGCACCGCACGCACAGACGCTGAATCGTTCTGCAGCGTGGCGGCGGCAACTGCGTACCACGCAGCGCGCGGCAATGCAGCGTGGGCGGCGCTCGCCAGCGACACTGTGCGCGAGCAGATGCTCCGGAGGGCGACCGACTACATGGAGCAGGTCTATCGCGCTCGCTGGGATGGCGTGAGAAAGACTGTCACGCAGATGCTGTCCTGGCCGCGCTACAACGTGCCCATCAAGGATGCCGTTATCACGCAGTACTACCCGAACGATGCGATTCCGACACAAGTCGTCAACGCTTGTGCCGAGCTCGCCCTGAAAGCCATTACTGGTAGCCTGGCGCCCGATGTCAACCCTCAGAAGAAGCGCGTCAAGGTCGACGTGATCGAAACCGAATACTTCGAAAGCGCCACGGGCTATACGCGCTACCGGGCAATCGACAACATGCTGGAGCCATTCCTGGATGGCAGCAGCGGCATGAATATGAAGGTAGCGCGGGCATGACGGTCATCGCATTCGACGGGCTACGGCTGGCCGCTGACAAGCGCGCCACTAGCGGGGGGGGTATCGCCCGCACGGTAACGAAGATCATGCGTAGCCCTGCCGGCGAGCTTCTGGCCGTTACCGGCGACTGGGATGTCGGTATGCGCATTCGTGCGTGGTATTTGGGCGGCGCGAATCCGCTCGACTTCCCGTCCGCCGCCAGTGATGGCGATGACGGCGCCACCCTGATCGTGATCGACCGTTCCGGCATCCGCACGTATGGTACGAGCCCTTACGCGCTGGTGATCGAGAACGCCAAGGCAGCATTCGGCAGCGGGCGGGACTACGCCGAGGCTGCCATGTACTTCGGGCATGACGCGGTCGCCGCGGTACAGGTGGCCAGCCATTTCCAGATCGACTGCGGCAATGGTGTAGACGTCTTGGAGCTGGCATGACCGACTTCTACTCCGAAATAGCCGCCGTCGCCGACGACCTGCTGGCGGAATTCGGCGCAACCTGCATTCTGGCTGTTCCGGGCGCGGGCACCTATGACCCGGCGACCGGCACGAAGTCGAACGGCTCGAGCACGGACCACAACATCACCGCCGTTGTCCTGAACTTCCCGCAGAAGTACATCGACGGCACACTTATCAAGACCGGCGACAAGCGGGTGATTCTGTCCTCCGTGGGCCTGGCGGTTGATCCCGAGCCGGGCCACGTCTTCATTGATGGCGGCGGTTCAAACAAGGTCATCACGGCCAAGGCAGTCGCGCCGGCCGGGTCCGCTGTGATCTGGATTCTCCAGGTGCGCAAGTGAGTAGCTGGAGTATCCCTATTGACCGCTGGGCTGCGAAGGCCCAAGGCAGGCTGGAGGATGCCACGCGCGACGCAACGATCATGGTCTTCGGCTCCGTGGTGCTGAATTCCCCGGTCGATTCCGGGCGGTTCCGCGCAAACATGAACGTCAGCTACGGCGTGCCGGATCAGACCGTGACCTACAACACGGACCAGTCCCGCGCGCAGAGTGAGATTCAAAAGGTAGTGACGCTGCCGGTAGGCGGTGTGGTGTTCATCACCAACGCGCTGCCCTACGCGGCAAAGCTGGAATACGGCGGCTACCCGAACCCGCCCAAGCATCCGATCGGGAAGACCGCAAACGGTTACTCGATCCAGGCGCCGCACGGCATGTTCCGCTTGGCAGCCGCGCAGTTCAATGATTTTGTGCGTGAGGCGGTGAAAGAATGACGGCGAAGTTTGAGGCGTTCAGGCTGGCGCTTGAAGAGTTATGCGTTGAACATGGCGTCAGGATGTATGAAGGCCATGAGTACGAGGATTACAACATTTACGTGGAACTGGTTTCGTGCGCCGTCGAGGCTGGCTGCGATATCGACCTTGTGAATGTCATGCCGCCGACGCCTGAGGAAATAGCTGCGCAGGAAGCGCTGAACGCCGAGAGGCAAGCTGAGAACGCACGACGGTTCGAACAAGCGCGCCAGCGATGGGAAGAAACCATGGCGTCGCCTACCTACCAAGCGATGAAGGCTGAGGCCATCCGCGATGCTAACCGCAAGAGGGAAGACTACATGCGAATTACCAAAGACCCAACTCAGACGGGCCAGTTCGATGACCGCCCGCGCCGCGCATGGGTGAACGATCGCGAAATCCATGGCTGGATCGTTGCCGACGAATTCCGCCGCGTCGTCATCACGGCTGACCAGGTCTACAACGGCGCGGTGCGCATCGAGCGCCTACCGGAAGTGGGCCAGCCTGCCGCGGAGCCGGCGGCGGAAGTGCGCAGCGATATCACCGGCATGTTTGTCGCTGTGCCTGATCCTAAACCGGAAGCGCCCAAAGTCGAAGCGCCGAAGCCACAGCCGAACCCAGTACCTAAGTTCTCGCCGAAAGCCGGTAAGCACCGCAAATGAGCAACGAAATTATCCGCGCGGCGTTTGAGACTCGTCTGGACGCCTGGGCTGCTACGCATAGCCTGCCGGTCGCGCATCAGAACGAGGGCTTTACGCCGCCGGAGGGTGCGTATGTGCGTTGCTGGCTCCTGCCCGCGCCGACCCGCAGCTACGGGCTGGAAGGCGTGCACCGCAAGTATTCCGGCGTGTTTCAGGTTGACCTATGCATGCCGCCGGATGCCGGCCCTAACGATGCAACCGAGCTCGCAAAGTCGCTCGATGCAATCTTTCCGATGACGGCACCGATGACCCAAAGCGGGCTGCACGTCTGGATCACTGATCCAGTATCCGAAGGACCGGGCAAGCAAGAACAGAATCACTACGTCGTACCGGTGTCCTGTGGATACCGCGCAGACACGATCTAACTACTGGCGCCTAGATGAACCCAGTCACGAAGAAACTCCACGAAACCCTGATCCGGCTACTGAAAGGCTGCCTGTCGGCCTGGGAAGAGTGGCTCTCTAAGCAGTAAGCATCACTGCCTCGCGGTCTGCCCTTCATAGCGCAGATCAAGTGCCTCGCAGAAATCAATCGCCGCCTTGTGCGGCTTTTTCTTTTCTGAAAGGCACATCATGTCCGTTTCTCTCCCTAATGGCGCAACCATCGCCATCGGTTCTACCTACGGCGCCACGAAGGCGATCAACGCGTTTTCGAACGCTAACCCTGGCGTCATGACGCTGGCCGCATCGCACGGCGTTGCTGTGGCCGATATCTTCGAAGTGACCTCCGGCTGGTCGCGCGCAAACGGCAACGTCTACCGCGCCTCCGTCGTGGCGACCAACGATGTGTCGGTGGAAGGCCTGGACACCAGCTCTACCACCTACTTCCCGGCTGGCGCCGGTACCGGTACGGTGCGCGAAGTGACCGGCTGGACCCAGATCACGCAGATCCTGGAAACCAGCACCCAGGGCGGCGAGCAGCAGTTCGCCACCTACAGCTTCCTGGAAGACAACGCGGAACACCAGATTCCGACTGTGAAATCGCCGATCTCCTTCAAGTTCAAGGTCGGCGACGACGCCAGCCTGCCGCACTACGCAGCCCTGGCCGCTGCCGATGCTGATCGTGCCCCGCGCGTGGTGCGCGTGACGCTGCCGACTGGTTCGGTCATCTACTGGAGCGCCTACGTGACGCTGCAGAAGACCCCGAGCCTGACCAAGAACGAAGTGATGGGCCTGGAAGTGACCATGTCCCTGATCAACGAAGTGACGCGCTATGCGTCGTAAGTAAGTCCCGCGCGGTGGGTTCGCCTGCCGCGCTTTTCCTTTAAGGAGTGCACATGCTCAAGCTGCAACCAGATCCAACCTTCACCGCCAAAGTTGATATCCCGACGCCTTGGGGTGCCCAGACGATCAAGATGGATTTCAAGTACCGCGATGCGGAGGAGTTCGAAGCCTTCACCAAGGCCGAGAGCGAGAATACCCGCGCCAACGAAGAAGTGATCATGGACATCGCGGCCGGCTGGCACAACGTGGACGGCGAATTTAACGCTGAGAACGTCAAGCTGCTGTGCAAGAAGTACCACCAGGCCGCCAAGGCGATCGTCGACACCTGGATCATGCAGAACACCCAGGCCCGCCTGGGAAACTGAAGCAGGTCGCAACGACCCTCTACAAAGCACCGCCCGATGCGAAGCACATGGGCATGTTTGCCCTGACGCTCGCGGACTATGTAGACGAATACACGGCATGGGTCTGGCGCGACAACCTTGAGGCTGTGAACCTCTTTGTAACGCTGGGCACCCAATGGCTCGTTGGTCCCGGCGGGCCTTATGGCCTGAACTACGCGATGCTCTATCTAAAGATGGACCGGATGGGCATCGAACGGCAACGTCAGGCGGAACTGGAAGAAGACATCCGGATTCTGGAAGACGCCGCGCTGGCTGAAATGCGCAAGGACAACTGACCCGCTTCGGCGGGTTTTCTTTTTGAGGTGGACGATGGATGTAGTCTCGCTCGCGCTTGCAGTTGACAGCACCCAAGTCAATTCCGCAAGCCAGGCTCTCGGCCGCTTCGCTGAGGCCGGCACGCGTGCTGAATCAGCCTCGTCCCGCCTTGAGCGCGCACACGCCGCCATGCTGGCAGAAATGCAGGGCATTGGCCGCGCCGTGCAAGAACTGGTGCGCCTGTCTGCCGCTCAGGCCGCAGCCGCGACCACCGCGCAAAAGCTGTCGTCCGCTAACATTGATGCGGCCAACGCGAGCAATCGCGCATCTACCGCCATCAAGCAGGAGGCGCAAGCGATTCAGGGCAACCTGACGCCGGCCGCCACCCAGGGCGCCGCCGCAATGGGCAAGCTGTCGCTGGAGGGGGCATCGTTCCAGACTGCTGGCATCAAGGCTATCGGCTCCGAACTGAGTGCAGTTGCCACACAGGCAACGCGCACGATGGCGGCAGTCGGCGTGCTGCAGGCAAAGGTGGCTTCGGTATCGTTCGCACCCTCGATTGGGCGCGCCTCCACCCCGATCGCGACCCCGATCACTACTCCGACCGCTGCTCGGACGATTACCCCAGTCACCCCCGCTGCGCCAGCGGCAGCATCGTCAGCCATTGCGGCCTATACTGCGAACGCGAATAGCGCTCGTAGCGCCATCGACCGCCTGACTGCTTCCGCCAGGAATCAGGCGAGCGCCCTGGGTGCGCTGGCGCCGGCTGCTGCCGCTACCGCAGCCTCATATCGTGCCATTGCCACCAACCCGATCACCGTGCAGCCGCCAGCCGGCCTGGAGGCGACGACCGCCGCATTGCGTGCAGCGACCGACCAACTGCAGCGCGCCAGAAGCACCATTGGCGGCACCGGTAGCCAAACAACTGCCGCAGGCGGCACTGGCACGGCCCCTTCACGCACGCAACCAACTCCGAGCATCGTGCCGCAGACCGCCGCAGCCACCGCTGCATCGCGTGCGCTGGCGCAAGCTCAAAACGAGCAGGGGCGGTCCGCGCGCTTCGCCGCCTTCCAGCAACAACAACTCGGTTTCCAGCTGCACGACTTCTTCGTCCAGGTTGTCTCAGGCCAATCGCCACTGACTGCGTTCGTCCAACAGGGTTCGCAGTTGTCCGGCACGTTTGGCGGCGCCGGGAATGCCTTCAGGGCAATCATCGCCCTGATCACGCCTGCACGAGTTGCAATGGCTGGTTTGGTCGGCGTGGCTGGCGGCCTAGCCTATGCGTTCTACCGCGGCAAGGAAGAGGCGAAAGAGCTGAAAAACTCTATCGTCTTGTCGGGCAACTTTGCGGGTCAGACGCCTCGGACGTTTAACCAGACGGTTCAACGGGTCGCCGGTAGCACGCGCGCCACGGTAGGGCAGTCGCGCGAAGTCGCGGAAGCGATCCTGCAGACTGGCGAATTTGGGCCTGCGACATTTGAAAAGGCCGATCGCGCGGCAGTCACCTATCAGAAGGTGTTGGAAGCGACGACCGAGCAGGTATCCAAGGACTTCGCGGATCTTGGCCGTGCCCCGGCCAAGTTTGCAATCGAGCACAACCGCGCCTGGAACTTCATAAGCGCCGCACAGATCAAGGCGGCGCAGGATATGGAGGAGAGCGGTAACGTCATCGGCTCCCAAAATATCGTGCTGGATGCGCTCCAGAAGCATTTGGACGGCACCGCGAAGAACGCTGATGCACTAGACAAATCGCTCGATAGCGCCAAGAAGGCGTTTTCCGCTTTCTGGGCGGCGGTGAAGGGTTCGGGTGAGGACGTTGATGCCGGGACCAGGATCGAACGGCTCCAGGCCAAGATCAAACTGGCTGAGCGGGGCTTGCTGGACAAACAGACGCCGGCCGGCATTGGCGCCTTCCAGTATCGCGACGAAAGCAAGGGTGATGCGAGCCGCGACACCGTATTGCAGAAACTGCGCGCCGATCTTGCTGCTGCACAAGCGGAAGAAAAAAAGAGCATTGACGATGCCAAAGAGGCCGCCAAGACGGCAGAAACCAACCGCCTGGCGACTGAAGCCAATAAGCGATTCGAGGCAAAGCTCGCACGAGCAAAGCCAGGCTCGGAGTTGAAAAAGGCGCAGGATCAGGATACGCGCGATCTGGCCGCTCTGAAGAGTGGAGGGTTAGCCAAATCCGCCTCCGACGTTCTGGCCGTCCAGCAGCAAACGCTGAAGGACCACATCAACCCCGAGGCGGGCCAATTGCTGCGCGCCGCCCTGGATCGTGACCTGAAGTCCATCCAGGATATCTTCCAGCGCGAACGGGACACCCTAACCTTCCAGAACAAGTTTCTGCAAGGCGAATATCAAAATGGTCAGGCATCGCTGCACGAGTTCTTCCGAGATAAGCGCGAGACGGCGGCGAACGCTGTGGATGCGGAGATTCTGGCCCTTGATAAAGAGCGCGCGCGCCTGGAGCAATATAAGCGCCAGACGCCGGACCCATCTGAGCGAGTGCAGACTCAAACCCGCATTGACGAGATCCGAACCCAGCAAGGGCGGCTGCGCACTGAAGGTAATCGCGAGCAAGCCCTGATCAATCAGGAGGCGACGGCGAGCTTCAAGGCCTTGAGCGACCAGATCTCCAACTACCGCGCCAACCTTCTTCAAATGGAGGGTGATGAAGAAGGCGCAGCGAAGATCCGCGCCGACATCGCGATCCAGAATGCTCGCATCCTGGCCCGTCAGGCGGAAGTGCGCCCCGGCGCCACGCCGATCGACGTTGCTGGCTATGCACGTGCCATCCAGCTTTCCGACCAGTTCGCCGCCGTCCAGCGCCGCGCGCAATTGCTCGCCTCCGCAACCACGACCGCCGAAAATGCCTTCATCCTGGCCGCCGAGCAGCGTGGTGCCTCACTCAAGGAAACCGAGCAGGGCGTCTACACGATCCGCGCCCGCGAACTGCAGCAGCTGGGCGAACTGGCGGCCAAGGCAAAAGAACTGGCCGACGCCTCGACCGATCCGCGTATCAAGCAGTTCGCCGCCGATCTGGCGCTGGAGTATGCCAAGGCTGCCGCCGCGGTCGATCCGGCATTGAACCGTCTGCGTGACGCCACCAAGCAACTCGCCGCCGATCTGGCAAACACCGTCACCAGCCTCCCGCAGACCTTCGCGGACGCCTACGCCCGTCGCCGGCAGCAGTCGCTGGACGATATCCAGAATCAGAAATCCGAGTTCGACCGCCGCATCGACATCCTGGAAGGCTACCTGGCCGAAACCCAGGACAAGCAGGACAAGGCCCGCCTGCGCGCCAAGATCAAGGATCTGCAATCCCAGAAGGATAGCGTCAAGAAAGAATCGCGCGCCAGCTCGATCCTGGGCGCCGTCAATGCCTCCTTCATCCAGCCGGTCGGGCAGCAGATCTCTCAAGCCGCAAATAAGGTCCTGATCGCCGATCCACTCCAGAAGTACCTGGAAAGCCAACTGAAGGGCGCGACCGAGGGAGAAGGCACGTTCGCCAAGGCGCTGCGCGATGCAATCGGCGTGAAGGTCGATCCGAAAGACGCAGCCCTGGCGACGCAGACGGCAGCCATCCAGTCGTCCACGACAGCGCTGACCCTGCTCGAGGCGGCGGCGCGCGGCGCGGCGGATGGCTTGACCGCTAAAGCCGGTGGTGTGCCCGCCGGCATCGGCAAAGTGCCGAGCATCGGTCCCGACTCAGAAACTGGCGACGCAGTCGATGCATTCGGCAGCGCCATCGAGGACACGACCAGCAACACGGCCGACCTCGCCCGCATCGTCCCGACTGCAAGCGATGTCATCACGAAACTCGCGGTAGCCGGCGGTTCGGCAACCCAATCTCTGGCGCTCCTGCCGTCGATCATCAGCCTGATTTCCGCATCGAGCGCCGCCAGTGCTGCATCAAGCGCTGGCGGTGGTCTGTTCGGCGGTATCGCCAAGATCTTCGGCTTTGGCGGCGGAGGTGGTGGCGAGGCGGTCAGTGATTTCGGCGGCGTGGGCATCTTCCACAGTGGCGGTATTGCCAGCGAGCCGACGGAAATGCGCTACGCGGCTTCCTCGGCCTTCGCCGGCGCGCGGCGCTACCACACTGGCGGCCTGATCGGTCGCGCCGCTGATGGCATCAAGCACGGCGAGGTGCCAGCGATCCTCCTGCCCGACGAGGAGGTGCTGAAGCGCTCCGACCCGCGCCATCGTCACAACCTGGCATCTGGCGTGTTCGCGGCGGTCCAGGCGGCCGATAAGAAGAGTGGCGACGAAGTGCGCGACCTGTTCTCCCGCTTGGGTGTGAAGCAGGACAAGCCAGCAATAGCCCAAGCCATGGCCGTGCGCGGCAACCGTGAAATCGGCGGCCCAGTGTCAGCCGGCGCCATGTACCGCGTGAATGAGCGCGGCCCGGAACTACTTCAAGTCGCCGGCCGCCAGTACTTAATGATGGGCAGCCAATCCGGCAAGGTCGAATCGGCCGGCAGCGCAAGCAAGGGCGACACGCACATCCACCAGCATTTCAACATCAGCACCGGCGGCCAGCCAGTCGATCGCCGCACGATTGACCAGATGGCCGCTGCCGCCAACATGGGTGCACGCCGCGCTACTGTGAGGAACGGATAATGCCAATCACTGTCTATTCCGATGTGATCTTGCGCAACGGCGTGCTGTCTTCCGGCGTGCACGGCAAGAACCGTCGCGCCACGTCGCGCCTGATGACCGAGGGCGGTGCGGAAACCGTTGTATCGCTCTGGTCACAAGCCCTGCGCGAATATGAGCTGGCGACCGTCCCGCGCACGATCGACCAGTGGCGCGAGATTGAGGCCTTGCACGAGATTACAGCCGCCGGCGCCTTCGGCTTCCTGCTGGAAGACCCGAAGGACCGCACGGTCGCAAGCGGGCAGGGCAAGGCTTCGCTGGTGTCGGGCAGCACCTACCAACTGAAGAAGCGGTACACGTTCCAGGGCTCCAGCCAGTATCACGACCGCGTCATCACGCGCCCGAAGTCGACCGGCCTGGCTGTGACCTACAACGGCTCGACAATCGGCGGCTGGACGCTGGACGCGACAACCGGCCGCATCACGTTCGGCAGCCCGGTCGCCGATCCGACGCTGCTCGGCTGGTCTGGCGACTTCTATGTCCCGGTCCACTTCACGCAAGACGAAATCGATTGGGAACTGATCGCCCCGGGCGGTTACGACTCCCGCTATATCGCAGCCCCAACCATTCCCCTGGCCGAAATCCGCGAATGAAGAACATCAGCAATGCCCTGAAGGCGTATTACGCGTCGGGCTCACACACGCTTTGCCATCTGGTCAAGATGACACGCCGCGATGGCTTCGTGCTCGCCGTGACGACCGACTATGACCGCGATATTACGTTTGACGGTGTGACGTACAAGACCGCCTTCGGCGTCATCCCATCGGCAGCCGAAACGAGCGCCGCGATGAACGTGGACACGATGGATGCCAAGAGCGCATTGCAGGCGTTGGGGGTGAACGAGGCGGACATTGCGGCAGGCCTGTGGGACCTGTGCGACGTCCGAGTCTTGCGGGTGAATTACATGGACTTGACCATGGGCGCCGAGAAGCTGAAGCGCTACACCTTTGGTGAAATCTCTGTCGGGCGCGGTTCTTTCACGGCGGAGTTCCGCGGCATCACGCAAAAGCTGCAGCAGACCTTAGGTGATGTCGTCAGCCCGACCTGCAACGCAAACCTTTTCGATGCGCGCTGCGGAGTTCTGGAAACAGAGGGCACGTACAAGTTCTCCGCCCAGGTCGTCACCACGGCGACCAGCCAGCGGCAGTTCACGATTTCGGGCCTGACGCAAGACGCTGATTTCTTCACTGCCGGCAAGGTCACGTTCACATCCGGCGCGAATGCGGGCCTGTCGATGGAGATTAAACAGCACTCCGCGGGTGGCGTGATTGTCTTGCAGGAGCCGATGCCGTATCCCGTCGCCGAAGATGACGAGTTGACCGTGTGGGCCGGCTGCCGTAAGCGCTTCACGGAGGATTGCTTGGGCAAGTTTGATAACGCTCCACGCTTCCGCGGATTCAACAAAATCCCCGGCCAAGATCAAATGTACAAGGGCGTGTAATGAAGCGAGAGAATCTAGTCGCCGCCGCCCTGTCGATGGTCGGTACGCCGTTCCACGCCCAGGGTAGGGCGCCCGGTATTGGCCTGGATTGCATTGGCCTGGTCGCGTGCGCCGCGCGGCAGTGCGGATATGAGCCGCAAGACCGCCAAGCCTATCCAATGCGCCCGAATGGCGAGCTGCAGCCGGCGCTTGAAGCGCAGTTGGAGCGGGTAGGCCAGCCCGAGCCGGGCGATGTACTGCTGATGGCAATCGACGGGGCTGAGCCGCACCACGTCGCCATCTACATCGGCAATAACGAAATCGTCCACGCCTACATCACCGCCCGAAAGGTGGTGAAGCAGACCTATACCGAACACTGGCGTCGCATGGTCGTCGCCGTCTACCGCTTCCCCGGAGTCTAAATGTCCCTGCTCGGTACCGTTGCAGCAGCTACCACGCTCTTCTTCAGTGGAAACCCGCAGGCCGCGCTTGTTGCATATTCCATTGGTTCGGGCGTCGATTCCTACCTGAATCAGCCAGACCGCTATGGCCCACGCCTGGACGACCTGCGCACGCAGATGTCCGTCTATGGCGCACCGATTCCGTTCGAATACGGCTGCAACAGGCACGCCGGCACGGTGATCTGGCCGCGCATCCTGGAAGCGGTCGAGCACGAGACAACCGAGAGTTCCAAGGGCGGGCCGGAGCAGCACAACTTCACCTACACGCTGTCGTTCGCCGTCCTGGTTTGCGAAGGTCCGATCGCGGGCATCCGTCGCATTTGGGCAAACAAGAAGCTGATCTATGACGTCTCTACCAGCAATGAGGGCGCTACGCAAGATCCCGCGATCGGGCAAATCCGCATCTACCTGGGCACCGAAACGCAGGAAGTCGACCCGCTCATAGAGGCAACAGACGGACCAAGCCCGGCGTACCTGGGCTACTCCTACGTGATGCTCGAGGATTACGACGTCACAGAGCTGGGTGGCCGTCCGCCGCAGATTGAATTTGAAGTGATCGAAACGGGCGCCGAAGTGAGTTCCGTTGCCACCTCAATAGGCGTGGGCGGTGGCGAGATTGCTTATGACCCTAATACCAACCTTGTATGGTCAGTCACCGGCGTTCCAAATACGAAAGTCGAGATCTACCTCAATGACCTGATCGCGGAAGAGTCGGTTCAGCAGATCGACTACGTTCCATCCGATTTAGCCAGCAGTATGGGCAATGACATCTGCTACGTCCCGACGCGCAATGAATTCTGGGTGGTCAACGAGAACGGCACGCAGGTCTTGCGCATCAACGCAACGGACCAATCCATCACCGAAGATAGCAGCTATACGTACCCTCCAGGCATGGGCGGCGTTGCGCTTAATTGGATTGGTTTGATCCATTATTCGCCGGCTAACGATAACGTGATCATCGCCAACACGAACGTTTCCGACAGCATCTACGTGATCGATGCGCAAACAACCGCCCTGGAGTTCGGACACACTGACACCGGCAGCATCTTCGGTGTCCGGCAGATCCTGACACTTAATACGGGCGAAGAGGCAGTCCTCTTCCGCCACGCAGTCCAGCTCTGGTATTTCGATGGGGCGGCTTCAGTGCAGCGGATGCGCTACGAAGACGACTTCATTGGCTCCAACCCATTCATGGCTTACGATAACAGCCGCAATCGGCTGGTGATCATCAACAGGGCCAGTCCTGACATTGCAGTACTCGATCTGGAATCCGGGGTGTTCAGCTTCTACACGCTGGAACTTCCAGTAGACGCCGACCCGCTGGCCAACACCAACATGCAACAGCTCTTGTGGCATGAGGGGAATGACCGTCTATATTTCTCTGCGCATCAGGCCGGCTTGGGCTGGACGCTGTGGACCGTCAACCCGATCGATTACACGGTCGAAGAAGTACGTGTCTACGACGGCCCAACCAACAACGGCACGCTGATCGAAATACCGGGCATCAGCAGCTATCTCGTCACGACCGATTTGGGTACCGGCCAGGTTTGGAAGATCCCCCTGCATGGCTTGCTTGACCCGAATCAAACGCCGCTTAGCCGCATCGTCACAGACCTCTGCGTACGCGCCGGCCTGACGGAGGATGACATCGACGTCTCGCAGTTGACGGATATGGTTACCGGCTACATCGTGCCGCGCCAGATGACGGCTCGCGCCGCGATTGAGGTTCTGCAGCAGGCCTTCTATTTCGATGCGGTTGAATCCGACGACAAGATCAAGTTCGTTAAGCGCGGATCGGCCACGACCACGACCATTTTGGCGGACGATCGCGCGGCGCATGAGCCAGGGCAGGAAATGCCGGCTAGCCTGGAAGTGCTGCGCGCTTTCGAGACTGAATTGCCGATTCAGTGCGATGTGGAGTATCCGGACATCGATGCGGACCACCAGATCGGTAACCAATACGACCGCCGCATCACCAAAGACACACGGCACCGCGTGAACCTGCAACTTGCCGTCGTCATGAACGCGACCAAGGCGAAAGAGATCGCGCGCACGACCCTATATCAGGCATGGCAGAACAACTCGTTCCGCTGGACGACGACGCGCAAGTACGCCTACCTGGAGCCGACGGACATCGTCAACCTGCCGACCGATTCCGCAACCTATCGCGCCCGCATCACGAATCGCCGCGACCAGCCAAACGGAATCATCGAGTGGGAAGGCGCTCAGGAGTCGGTTGAGGTCTATTCGCAGTCCGGCACCGACGGCGTGACGCCACCGTATCAGTCCCAGTCGGTGTATGTGGCTGATCCGACCTTACTGAAGTTGCTCGATATCCCGCTGCTGCGCGACGAGGATAACGACGCTGGATTCTATATCGCGATGGCGGGGCAAGCATGAGTTGGGCTGGTGCGCAAATATTCAAGAGCGCGGACGGCTCGACCTATGAAGGCGTCCTGTCATCCTCCGCGGCGGCAATCATTGGGCGCGCATCCGGCGCCTTAGGTGACTTCGCCGGCGGGAACGTGTTCGACAACGTGAACACTGTCACGATTGATCTACTGACCAGCGGAGAGCTAACCAGCTACACGACGCTACAGGTGCTCAATGGCGCAGGCGCATTCGCGCTAAGTGTGGTGGGTGGTTGGGAGATTATCCAGTACAAGACCGCCACACTGGTTTCGCCAGGGGTCTACGAGCTCTCGGGCCTGTTACGCGGGCGTCGCGGTACCGAGTGGGCAATCGGCGAGCATGCCGCCGGCGATTACTTCGTGTTGCTGACCACCGCCGCGCTGCGCCGGCTGAACCCCGGCACACCGGAGATTGGACTTTCGCGCAGCTACAAGGCGGTCAGTTACCGGTCCAAGTTGTCCGATGCGACTGCGCAGAGCTTTACCAATCGCGCTGTGGGCCTCAAGCCTTATGCACCTGTCCATTTGTCCGGCGAGCGGGATGGCTCCAACAACCTGACGATCAGTTGGGTGCGTCGCACGCGCATCGGCGGGGAGTGGCGCGACTTCGTGGACGTGCCGATTGGCGAGGAGTCCCTGCAATTCGTCGCCGAGATCTGGAGTGGCGATTTCTCCACCTTACTCCGCACCATCAGCGGCATTACCGCAACGACCACGGATTACAGCGCCGCGGATCAGACCGCAGACGGCCTGACGCCTGGTGATCCCGTGTCCGTTCGAATTTATCAAATCAGCGCCGTTGTCGGGCGCGGCAACGTTCTGGAAGGCCAAGCATGACCGATACAGCAAACATCGGCGTTACCAAGATCGACAGCGCCCAAGCGCAAAAGGAAGTGACGGCCAACGAGGCGTTCGACGTCTTCGATGCGGCCTTTTCCGAGATCGCTATCACGATGTCGGACGCCAACTACACGTTGAGCAGCAGCCCGACACCCAAGGAGTGGCAATACGGCACGATCAAGCTGTCCGGGACCTTGAGCGCCGATCGCAACGTCATCGTCCCGAATAACAAGAAGACATATCAGGTCGTCAACAGTACCAGCGGCGGACACTCGATCGTCTTCAAGACCTCGGCTGGTACCGGCATCACCGTCACCAATGGCGCAACGGCCATTGTGCGTTGCGATGGAACGAACGTGGTTGCCATCACTGGCGGCACCGGCGCCGGTACCGTAACGTCGGTTGGCGTCTCCAGTACAGACCTGAGCGTGTCAGGCAGCCCAGTTACCACCTCCGGCAGTATTACACTCAATATTGCGGCGCGGGCCGTGACCTACGCCAAGATGCAGGCTGTTTCGGTAACGAATAAGCTTCTGGGTCGCCAAACTTCCGGATCTGGCGATGTCGAGGAAATCGACTGCACCGCTGCCGGCCGCGCCTTGCTGGACGATGCCGATGCTACCGCGCAGCGTGCGACGTTGGGCCTCGGGACGGTCGCTACGCTGGCGGTTGATACTGACGGCACAATGGCGGCGAATAGCTCCACGCGCGTCCCGGCGCAATCGGCATTAGTTACATACGTTGCATCATACGTAGCAACACAACTCGATGGCCGCACATGGAAGCAGCGCGTGCGCGTCGCTACGACCGCAAACGGAGCTCTGGCTACAGCATTTGCGAATGGGCAGACAGTTGATGGCGTAACGCTGGCGACTGGTGACCGTATCCTGCTGAAGAACCAGACCACCGGCAGTGAGAACGGTATCTATGTGGTGGCCGCCTCCGGCGCCCCGGCGCGTTCGAGCGATGCGGATACTGGGGATGAGTTGGTCAATGCAACCGTCGAGGTCAGTGAAGGTACGGCAAACGCGGACCTGCAATTTACCTGCTCAACCAATGCGCCGATTACGGTAGGCTCGACCGCTCTAGTGTTCGTGCCGACAAGCACCTCTACCACATATACGGCCGACGAGTCCACGTTGCACCTATCGGGCTCGCAATTCAGCATTCTCAGTATCGCCCCGGTCATCCATGCGGCCACCGGCAAAACGACACCAGTTGATGCCGACGAATTTGGGATCGTGGATAGCGCGGCATCAAACGTTCTGAAGAAACTGACCTGGGCGAACATCAAGTCGACTTTGTGGACTGCCTGGGGCGCACTGATTGCGGCAGGAACGCAGAAGTCAACACCTGTCGATGGCGATATGTTCGCAATCGCGGATAGCGCATCGTCCAACGCCACGAAGTACAGCACACTTGCCAATTTGCGCACCGGCCTTCAAGGCGATGGTCTGACTTCCGCTCAAGCTGGTTTCCGAAATATCCCACAGAACAGCCAGAGCGCAGCCTATACAACCGTCGCCGCTGACTCGGGTAAGCACATCTTACATCCGAGCGCCGATACCACGGCGCGCGTATTCACCATCGACTCAAACGCGAACGTTGCCTATCCGGTCGGCACTGCCATCACGTTTATCAACCAGAACAGCGCCGGCAGTCTGACCATTGCAATCACGAGCGACACGATGCGACTAGCCGGCGCCGGGACGACTGGTTCGCGCACGCTTGCTGCAAACGGTATTGCCACGGCGATCAAGGTCACTTCGACGGAATGGATCATCTCTGGCACCAATCTCACATGAACCGTTACGAAATCGACCAGGACAGCGGCCTGCTTGTGCCGCGCCAACGCGAAATCATCAAGCCGCGCCACTGCAGTATGGCTGCTCCACAGCAGGCGCTAGCCTCGTATGGGTCTTCGGCATTGAGTTCAGATCCATACTTTGCCAACGTGGTCTTGCTAGCGCATTTCAATGGCTCGAATGGCGCTACGACCACCACGGACTCATCCAATGCTGCGCACACCATAAATAGGCACACCCCGGTTCAGATCGATACCAGTCAATCAAAGTTCGGCGGATCATCGACTACTTGCGCCGGGTTTGGATGGGACTGTTCGAACAGTGCGGATTGGAATCTGGCCGGCGGCCAATTTACCATCGAATTTTGGCAGTACTTCACAAGCAGCCCTGGAACTGGATCTCATGCAATGATCGCTCGTTGGGACTTCGGGGCGGCCGACTGGCGGTTTGGATTCAACAGCTCCAACCAGCTCTCATTCAAGAGTTCAATTGGCAATTGTGTTGGCACATATGCCCCATCGCTGAACACCTGGATTCACTTTGCAGTTGACAGGGACGCGTCGAACGTCTTCAGGGTCTATGCGGATGGATCGGTTATCGCGAGCGCGACTTTAACTGGTTCGATCAGCAATAGTGGGCAGCCTATGTATTTCGCGGGTGACATATTCGATAGTGCAGTCACGGGATACATGGATGATCTTCGGATTACAAAGGGTGTCGCCAGATATGCCGGCGCCTTCACTCGTCCAAGTGCGGAATTCCCGAATTCATAAGATCTTATGCAATTCGCCGTCCGCTTCTTTGACTGGAATCCTTCGGACTCCAGGCTGCTTTGTCACACCGATGATTGGGAGATCGAATCTCCTGATGACGCATCGGGGCGGGAAATCGTGCGCACAGCAATGCGCCGGGCGGGCTGGCCAGAGGTGCCGTATCGAGTCAAGTTCGAACAGGTTGGGCACTTCAGCGTGGTCGAGGTGGACATACCGGAGCGGTCTTCGCAACTAATCAGCCTGACCATCGAGGACGTGGCGCAGCGCTTTAGCAAGCGCAGTTTCGCCTATGTGGCGCCGGTCAAGCCAAAGATCGTGCGCGGGATCTCCAGCCGCATTTCGATGCTCGCTGTCTTCCTGGCCTGTCTGGTGGGCCTGCTGTTCGTGATTCCCCGGCACCTGTGGTGCGCGATCTTCACGCCGGAGAAGGCGAAGGGGATTGCCATTGCCATCGACCGCGCCGCCAACGGGGCCTTAAACGGCGACTACGGCGAAACGATTTCCAGCCGCGCAAACCGCGCCCGCCTGAACAAGCTCCGCTGGGGTTGCTACCTCTGTGCGTTTCTGGATTGGATTAAGAAGGGCCACTGCGAGCAATCCGCAGGGAAGTGATAACCGCCTTCGGGCATTTACCGGGGAAGTATATGGACTGGATGCAGGTAGCTTTGGGCGCGCTTGCGCTCTTGAATATCGTCGGGGTTGGCTTTGCAAAAGTCCTTCACTCCAACTTCCATGAGGTCAAGGAGCGAGGCGAGACGACAGCACGCGAGCTGGCGGAATTCAAGCTCCACTGCTCGGAAACCTACTCCACGAAGGACGACTTGACGAAGGCCATCGAGCAGTTCAGCCGGTCCATCGACGCCGTGTTCCAGAAGTTGGAGCGCATTGAAGACAAACTTGATAAGAAGCAGGACAAAGAATGAAAGACTTCCTCCGCGGCTTGAGGCGCCATCGCGCGCTATTCCTCTTTGGTGGCGCGATCATCGCCGCACTGCTCTCGTTCGAGTCCGATCCTGACGGCGGGCTCTCCACGCTGCTCGGCGGGCTGGCGGTCCTGCAGGGTGTGTGGGCGGTCGGCGCATCGCATTGGGCGCGCAAAGCCCTGATGGACTACCCCGAGGCTGACATGCGCAGCCTGTTCCGCAAGGCGGGCCAGAGCCCGACCGGCGCCGGATTGGCGCTGATCGCGCTGGCCGTGATGTTCGTCGGGCTCCTGGTCGTGTTTGCCCCACGCGCCCATGCCGGCGAGTTGCCGCCCGGCGCACTGAAGTACGGACCTATGCTCAAGACCGAGCAGATGCGCTACTGGTCGGATCATCCAGATCCGGCAATCCTTGGTGCCCTGGTCGAGCAGGAATCGTGCGTCAGCCTCAAGTCGGCTCGCTGCTGGAATCCGGCGGCCAAGCTGAAAACCGACCGAGAGGAGGGTGCCGGCATGGGCCAAGTAACCCGCGCCTATCGCGCCGATGGCTCTCTCCGCTTCGACACCCTGACCGACCTGAGCAAGCGCTACGCACCACTTGCCGACTGGTCCTGGGATAACGCCTACACGCGCCCCGACCTCCAGTTGCGCGCCGTGGTCTTGCTGTCAAAGGAGTCGGCGGCACCGTTCCGCGCGGCACCGGCCATGCTGGAATTCGGTGATGCAGCCTATAACGGCGGCATCGGCGGGGTACAGAGGGAGCGCCGGGCCTGCCAGATGACGAAAGGCTGCGACGCGGGCAAATGGTTCGGCCACGTGGAGGCGCATTGCCTGAAGTCGCGGCAGCCGCTGTATGGCAGCCGGTCGGCGTGCGACATCAACCGATTGCACGTGACGAACGTGATCCACGTGCGGCGCGCGAAGTACGTGCCGCTGATGGGTGCGTAATCATGGACCCGCGCATCTGGGGCGGTATCACCCTGTTGGCTGGCGCATTCGCCGCTGGCTGGTTCGTCAATGGCTGGCGCCTGGACGCCAATCACGCCGAGGCCATCGCTACCCTGAAGCAAGAGCGCAACGACCTGGCCGACAAGATCCGCGAGCAGAACCATGCCGTGGACACCATGCGAACCCTGTCCGAGGCCGCCGACAGCCGGCGCAAGCTCGCCGAGGATCTGACTCGCGCAACGATTGCCAGCGTGGATCGTCGCGCCTCGACCGCCGCCGCCAGCAAGGCAACCAACTGTGACGGCGTGATGCGTGAAGCGTGGGGTGCGAAATGAAGTGGCTCCTGATCCTCTTGCTCGCCGGCTGCGCCGCGAAACCCATCACCGCCGACAAGGCGGTGTACGCACCATGCGTGAAGGATGTCCCGGCGCGGCCGGCGGAAACCTTCGGGGAAGGCGAATACCCGGGTGAAGTGCAAGCCTCGAAATCGGCTGTCATCGACCTGTCAGCCTGGAAGAAGTACGCCCTGCAGCTTGAGGGCGTCATTGCTGGTTGCGTGCCTAAATGACCACCATCGTCTGCGACCGCCGGAGTATGGCAGCCGATAAGCGCATTTCCGGCGATGGCGTCACCTTCAAGACAGCCAAACTCCATCGCGTGCGCGGCGCCGTGATCGGCTTCTGCGGCAATCCCGAGCAGGCACTGCAGTTCATCGAATGGCGCCGCAACCCTGGCGCCAAGCCGACCTTCGCAGAACCCAGCTTCGAGGCAATCGAGCTCACGGCCGACGGTCAGCTTCTTTGGTGGGGCTCTGAAATGATGGCAATCCCCATTCACGACAAGTACTACGCAATCGGTACCGGGGCTGCTTTCGCCCTGGGCGCGATGGCGATGGGCGCTAGCCCGAAATCAGCAATCCAGATCGCAGCACGGTATGACTCTGCCACTGGGGCAGATGTTCAGACTATGACACTGGGCGGGAAACCATGACGACGATTGATCCGAATTTGCGGCAATGGGCTACAACGCGTGATCTGCAGTACATCGATGCGATCCATGAGAAAAAAGGCATAGCCGGCGCCGCCCGCGCAATGAAGGTGACAAGGGGCACGATTCAAGAGGCGATCAAGCGGCTGAAGGTGAGGGCGGCGAAGCAGGGCTACTCGCCCGAGCACGACATGAACAAGATCGTACCGGACGGTTTCCAGCTGCGCGGCACGTCGACGCTCTACGACGAAGCCGGCAAGCCAAAGCTCCAATGGGTCAAAACCACCATCGATGCGGAGCGCCAGGCGGAACTGGTGCGCGAAATGATTAAGGCCATGAGCGATGAAGTGCGCGGCCTAGCCCCCATCACGCCGGCGCCGAAGTCCTGCGTCAAGGATCTGCTAGCCGTGTTCCCGATCGGCGATCCGCACATCGGCCTGCAAGTCTGGCAACAGGAGTGCGGTGATGCCTTCGATCTAAAGATTGCGCGAGAAATGACGCTCGCCGCGGTGGACCGGCTGATGCAGTCGGCGCCGGCGGCGGAAACGGGCGTGATCCTGCTGCTCGGCGACGTGTTCCACATGAACGACCAAACGAACAGCACGCCCAGGTCGAAACATCAACTCGACGTGGACAGCCGGTATGTCAAGGTGCTCAAAGTGGGCATCGAGACTTACCGGCACGCCATCCAACGTGCGCTGCAGAAGTACAAGAAGGTGGTCGTGCGCTGCGTCCAGGGTAACCACGACCCCGAAGCAATCTGGGCCCTGGCTTATACGTTGGCCGCGTTCTTCGATAGCGATAAGCGCGTCGAGGTCGATCTGCACCCCTCGCCATTCTGGTATTACCGCTTCGGCAACGTGCTGATCGGCTCCACGCACGGCGATAAGGTCACGCATTCCAAGCTTGGCGGCATCATGGCCGCCGACCGGTCGAAGGACTGGGGCGAGACGACGCACCGCTATTGGTACACCGGCCACGTCCACAGCCAGAACGTGACGGAACTCCCCGGCGTGCTGTGCGAGTCGTTCCGGACCCTGGCCGCGAAGGACAGCTATGCCAACGGCCACGGCTACCGCGCCGGCCGCGACATGATCTGCATCGTGCATCATCGTGAGCACGGGGAGATTGAGCGTCATCGAGTCGACGTGGGGATGCTGAAATGACCTATCTGCTCGCCTTCTGCACATCATTCGCCTTTATTTTTTTGAAGGCGTTCCAGCAACTCAACGTGGTAAATAAGCAATATCGGTGGGTGCTGCCAACCTCAATGACCATGGCGGCGTGCGAGGTCTATGTGATTGCCACGACCGCCAAGAACGGCTACGGCTGGATCGTCCTGGCGATTGGCGCCGGCTCCGGCCTGGGCGCCATGGCTTCGATGTGGGTACATGAAAAGGTAACGAAGAAATGAGTGATCCCCGGAACCCCAAGGACGCGATAGCGCGCTCGAAAGTCCCGCTACACCTCTGGCCTATCTCAGCAACCATGTATGGTTGCTGGGCGCTGTTCTGCGGTAAGACCAAATATGGCGGTTTGAATTGGCGCGCCACACCCGTCCTCGCCTCAGTCTATTACGGTGCGCTACTGCGCCACGCCGGCCGCTGGTGGGAGGGGGAGAGCATCGACCCGGATGACGGCACGCCGCACCTTGGCAACGCCCTGGCCTGCCTGGCCATCCTGATCGACGCCCATATCTGCGGCACGCTGATTGATGACCGGGCCTTCAATGGCGTGAAGGTGGTCGATAGTCTGAATAGCTTCAATCACCTCGCCCCGGAGATTGAGGCCAAATACGCCGACAAGAAGCCGAAGCACTACACTATCGCCGACCAGGCTCCCGAGTAATCGGCGCCACATCTCTCGCGCGTGGTTGTTCTAACTGCGCCGCTTTCGCCCGGTAATAATCCTCCAAGAATGCGGCCGCAAAGTCGCGTCCGTGCATCCGCTCCAGTTCGGCGGCAACCACCCGCATCTTCCAGTTCAATTTCCAGTCCATGCCAAAGCATATCCGCTTGGCAACACCGGACTTTGATAAATATCAAGACGGTGGTTATACTGTACAAAAACACAGTATTCAACCATGTACGCCGCCGCAACCAGACTATTCGAAGAACAGGGTCGACCCGTCCCGCGCCATCGGGCAATCAGCCTCCAGCCGACCCACGTCGGGAACCTCTCGCTGACCGAGGAATACATCAAGGAGTGGCGCCGCACCGTGCGGATCGCGAAACTACATCCCATGGCCGCTCAGGAGCAGGGCTTGCCGCCTCTTTATGACGCCGTGGTGTTGTGGATCGGTAGCGGGGAAATGACGATATCAGGCGTGGAAATCGATGAGTTCACGCACAAGCGGACGGCGCAAAGCTGGCGTGTGATCGTACAGAACTCCGCCGGCACCGACGTAAAATGAGGCATGAAAGCGTCGACCGCGCCCCAACTTGCCGAACTGTCGCCCATGCTCCTGTCCGAGCGCAAGACGCCGCCCGAAGACCAGGATGAATACCTGGTTGAGGTCAAGTGGGACGGTTACAGAGTACTGGCGGAGTACGGTGATGGGCATTGCAGGCTCCAGACGCGCGGAGGGGTGGACTGCTCGAAGTGGTTCCCAGAAGTGCGTCAGGCTTTGGCGGTGGCGCGCTGCGGCCGCACCATCATTGATGGCGAAATGTGCTGCCTTGACGAGTTAGGCCGAAGCGACTTTGACGCGCTGCACGCCCGGGCCCGGCGCAAGCGGCTGAGTGCAGGCGATCTGCCGGCGATCTTCTGCGCCTTCGATCTACTGGTCGTGGACGGCCGGAGCATCATGGATTGGCCGCTGGAGGATCGAAAGGCGAGGTTGGCCGAGTTGCTGGATCCGGTGCCGTCCAACGTCCTGTATTCAGCGCACGTCGACGCATCAATGGTGGTCGATCCGATGGTCTGGTTCTATGACCAGGCGCTGGCGCTACAGTTGGAAGGCATCGTCGCCAAGCGGAAGGGTTCGACATATCAGCCTGGCGTGCGGTCGCCGGACTGGTTCAAGTGGAAGCGGAAAGGTGCGGTCCCACCCCAGCGGTTTCGCAGGTGATAGAAATCATTTGCGCTCCGAAGCCTCTATTTCCTTTTGCGCATCCTGCCGCAGTCGACCTTCCAGTCCGGTAAGGCAAGCCATCAGGGGTTGCAATTCAACGTCCGGCATACTGGCGCCGAAGCTTACAACGTTGTCATACCCTTGGCCCTTATATCGCAGAGCGAATTGCATGCGCTCCCCGTGGGCGATCGCGAGGATTGTTTTCCAAGACTCTATTAAGTCGGCACCGCCCAGTATGAAACCAGGAGTTTGCGACTGTAGTTGTTTGTCAATTCGGAGCGCCTTTCCTTCTGCCTCTCCCGCAATCCAGAATTCGAGCGGGGCGGGCAGGGCCACCTTCATGGCCTCAGCCTTTTGTTTTAGGAGATCAGCATGCGAGATACGCGACTTGCCAGCTTTTACGAGCGCCGCAAAAATATCAGCACGCACATTTATTGAGAAGTCATACATTTCGACTTCTTTTGGGGAGTCATCTATGACGATGGCGCGCACGCCGCAAACCGAATAGCCTCGATCATCCCGTCCGATTTGAGGCTGCAGCCTGGTTGAGGCAGCCTGTATAACTGGTTGAGCGATTGCGGGCCATGAGATAATCACGCCAAGCGTTAGACAGATAATTGATTTCATGCAATCAATTCTAACTCAGCCTTGGTGTAAATTCTGGTGTAATTTCATGGGAATCTGGCCTCGTTTCTGGCGTTCTGGAAATGGTTTCCCTCTATGAGAGCCCTGCAAAAACTGCCTTGTAATGGCATTCACACTGCAGGGGTCGCAAGTTCGAAACTTGCACTTCCCACCAGAATTCAGCTTGATAATCAAGCACTTACGAAAAGGCCGACTACTTGATGAGTCGGCCTTTTTCTTTCCGGTGTAATTTTCTGGTGTAATTTACTTCGCCTCCACCAGCTTCGAAAGCTTGCCCAAAGCTGCGCGTTGCGCGTCAACCTGCAGGTGAGCGTACCGCTGCGTCGTCTGAATGTTGCTGTGGCCGAGGATCTTGCTGATCGTGTACAGGTCCACGCCGAGGCTTAGCATGATGCTCGCACACGAGTGGCGCAGATCGTGAAAGTTCACGTGCGGCATGCCCGCTTTGACTCGTGCGCGCCGCCAGGACGACTTTACGCCGTCCACCGTGATTTCCAGAGGGAAGTATTTCAGCCATGGCCTCAAGGCCGGAATGATCGGGATCACTCGCATGCGGAGCGTCTTCGTGTGGCTCGACGGCAGGGTGATCGTATCCGCTCCGATATGCTCGGCTTGGATCTGGAAGATTTCACCGCGGCGAGCGCCGGTCAAGAGCGCAGCCCAAATGGCGGCCCGAGCCTGGGGCGTGCAATGCACCGCGATTTTCCGCACTTCCTCGACCGTAAGGAAGACCTCTCTTTTGTTATTCACGGCCACATTCTCTATCCGCAACCCATAGTTTTCCGGGATGAGATGCTGGCGCCATGCGATTTTCATCCCTTTCTTGATGCACGCCAATGAGCGATTTATTGTGGCGGGCGCATATGCCGGCACCATTTTGCCGGTTTCCTCATCTTTGGTCTTTTTGCTCATGTCGCGAATGACATGGTCTGCGAACTCCTGCGCTTGGCTGGCCTTGTATTTCTCGGCCCAGGACATGAGGCGTGTTGCGTGATACTTTGAAGTCTCCGAGCTGCGGAGTGTCTCGGCATGCGCCACGTAGAGCGTGATGATGACCGTCATTGGCGGGTCGCCAGGAATGTTGACTTGCTTCGGCGCTCGCGCTGCGGCGCGCCGAAGTTCGGCCTCGACTAACTTGGCTTGACTCGCAGTTGTACCTTCCGGCAAGACTCGGTGAGTTCTTTTGCCGCCGACCATAATGCCGACGTGTTTCCGACCTTTGGCATCGTCCCAGATTGACATTGACTATTCTCCTTCAGCCATATTTTGCACTCGTCCAAGTTATACCTCTTGGATCGCTTCCCGATCGGGGTGAAGGGCAGGCCAGACTGCTCCAGCCGGCGCACAGTAGACTCGCTGATGCCGAGCGCGGCGCACAGTTGCTGGCGAGTAAGCTCACTGAACAATGAAGGCGCCTTCTTGGTGCCGCTTGCGCCGGCCGCCAGTAGCCTTTCAAGCAGACTGCGATCACCCGTTTCTGACATTATCCGCTCCTTGAATTTCCTGCCACCCTTCGGCGAAACCAGCCTCATAAGCCTTCTGCCACCATACCCAAGCCTGGTGCGTGGTTCCCATGTGATACGAGCCATCGGGGGCGCTTCTTCGTCAGCAGGCCGCGCTCCCAGCACGCCTGTTCGAAGGCCATTTGCATCGCATCCATCGTCAGGCTCCCGTTTGCTGGCGCTGGTTGTCTGCCTCGGCTTGTTCTTCGCGGAGCCGGTCGATCGCGTGCTGTGGGATGTGATACCCCATCGCGCGCAGATCGATAAGTCTGGCAGCGCACTCTGCCGCAGTATCGTCGCTGAACGAATCGCCGTCATGCGCTAGGCCGATTGGACGGCTTGGAATGACTCGCAGCGACCACATGCTTATGCGGTGCCACCTGACCCAAAAGCCGAAAACAACTGCGGCGGCCGCCTGGCGCCATCGGCTCGGGTAGATCATCTTCCTCTCGGTTTGCGACCATTCGCCGCCGAAATTAGGTATTAGGTGGAGTGGAAGGTCGGGGATCGGCGGGAAAATCTTCTTATTGCCCGCTACGTGAATCATGAACCCACCATCGCAATGCTCGTACACATAGACATCGCTCCGGTAGTTGTCGCTACTGAATCTGCAATAGCTCATGCTGAGGCCCCTTTCACGCAATCGCAGCGCTTGCCGAAAGCGGTCTTGGTGCCGGCGCAGATATCGCATGCTGGCGCGACGAACAGCGCGAGCGCTTCCGAGCGGTTGAGGTAGTCACCCCCTTCGCGCTCCTCCATGTGGAAATAATGGCCTGGATCATGACGCGTCAGCCCTTCCACTCCTGCACGGATGGCGGCGAGCTGTGCTTCGGCTTTCTCGGCGCGGGCGATTGCTTCCCTTGCGATATCCATGTGTTCGCGCACCGAATCGCGTGCTGCCTGGATCTGATCCCAGTCGGGATTAAAGCCCTTTAGCGCGGCTGGCGCTTCCTCGGCCTGTGGTGCGGAATCGACTGGCTTCATGCGCTTTCCGAAGTCCCACCCATAACGGTAGAACAGTTGGCCGTCGCTCAATCGGCGATAGATGACGCGCCCTGGCTCAACCTTGCTAGGACCGGCGCCAATTGCAACGCCTATAACTTCATAAGGGCCACTGCCTTCTTCATGCATCACGCGCGGAAATTTCGGTACTGCGCTTGCCTTCGGTGCAGAAGGACGGCGATTCCAGACTTCGATAGCCTCGTCAAGCGTGGCGCGGTAGCCGCCCGAAGCGCCGCACCCGCTAGGCCCGAATGGCTTGCTCGCATCGCAGAATATCGCATAGTAATCATCATGCGAGAAATCGAAATTCTCATCATCAGACGAGCGCACGATTTTCACTGTCTCTTGCTTGCCGCAGCATGGGCAAGGAGACATAAGGGAGGTGCTTTTGGTCTGTGGTTCCATGGTATCTCCCTGATTATTTCGCAACCGTGAGCGCGCGGGACCGGATCGACAGGCCGCGCACAACGTCTTCTGGCAGCAGCGCGGTCGAGCAGTGAGGGCAAAGCGGAACTGTATTGCGCTTTCGCCATTCGGCATCGATGACGCGTGCGGCGCGGCTCACCAGTGTGGTTTGCTCGGCTTCGAGAACCTTTGCCTCGCGGGCCTGCATGCGCTGCTCCTGTCGGTGAAAGTTCTCAACCAGCACCGTAAAGGCGTCGAATGAATCCGCGGTGCATTCGCAGTCGGCGCACCAGACGCGGCGCTCGGCGGGGTCATAGTGCATTTGCTTGTGTGAGCAGGAGCCGATGGGTCGCCGCGACTTACCGCGCTTCACGCGCGCATCGCCAATATCGACCACCTTCACGCCGTATAGGTAGTCCTGCGGATCAATTGGCGCGGCAGCGGGTTTGTTCTCGTTATCTGTCATTCTATTCTCCAGTGAATTCTTCGCGGGTCATATAGCCGAGATAGCAGCAAGAAATCATTACGGCATTAGGGCCAAGTTCAGCGCTTTTCTTCGCCTCGCGGATCTTGTGCATATTGATTTTGTTCTCGCTATAGCCGATGTAAGTCGATGCGGTTGCATTCGATTCTTGGAAGCAGAACGAATACCAATATTTGAGCGGCTTATCTGTCATTTTGGTTGCTCTCCTGGTGGTGGGCGGTTATCCACCGCGCATGTGAATTACGATCGGCCCATTGACCCAGAGCAGATACCAAGGCGCCGGAAGCGCGCAGAGGATGGCAAGACAAACGATTCGTTTCGGCCAGCCATTCGGCACGCCGCCGATGTTGTATTCGCCTATCGCTTCAAAGATGAAGATCAGCGCGGCCATCGTTGCCATGCCGAGGCCAACATTCATCGCGATAAATCCGATTAGCTCAAACATTCCCCTTCTCCCCTATGGCGGCATCGCCATTAGTGGACATGGCAGCTTCTACGATTTCTTCCAGCGTAGACGCATAAATCATCGACTGACCTTCAAAAGAACAGACTTCACCCATACGCTCAAAGTTGGCCCACGCTTCTTTGATCTTTTCGCGTAGTAGCGCATCCAGGCTCTCCGCCTGTACGGCTGCTGTCTGTGTTGGACGCTGGCAATCAGCGCATTTGAACGCCACTATTTCGCGCATCGCATCATCAATAGTCGGATATGCCGCCGTATCCCAGCATTCGGGATAGTGGATCATCTTCGCGACATCTGGCTTTGCTTGGGCAGCGGCATAGAGGGGCACAGGAATTACGTCTTCATGCTCTGGATCATATTGACGATTGAGTTCGTTATTCTTGTCGCAGATTTCCTTGGCCCATTCGTAATTCGTGATCAGTTCTTGCATGATGCCCTGGCGATGACTGATGCTTTCGCCAGTCAGCCAGCCATAGGGGTTCTGATTAGTCTGCGCTGTGGGAGCAGCAGTGGCCAGGATGGCGCGGGCAACGTCACCGGCTTCAGCCGCACTCTCGATCACGATGGCCGTCGTGCCTTTCCAGTCGATGGTCTGGGTACCCTGAACTTCCTTGATGGTTTCCCATGCCTTCAGATCAGGCATCACCACAGCAGAGCCTGCGGAAGAGGTGCGCTCGGTGTCTGCTAGCTGATCTTCAGCATCGTGTGCGCGTTTCATCCAGATTTCAAGATCGGCATTCAGGTCTATTCGTGCTGCCTCAAGGATTTTGATGTTCTCTTTCAACTCTGGCACCAATCCTTCGCAGTTTTTTATGGCGTCTAGAGATTTTTTGAGAGAGGAGCATGCAGTCTCTTGCTCATCCCAATTTTTATAGCGATGTCCTGTCTTGATAAGTAATGCCTCAAGCTCCCTTTCATTCTCCGTTTCAGCTTTAAAATCTCCGGCCATAAAAATCGTCCCGATAAGATGGGCAATATTCAGATAGTCTGCATTCATGATTATTCCTGGTGGGTGTGGGCGGTTAGCGGGAGCGTGCAGCGAGCATTGCGTCGGCCATTTGGTAGGCGCATTCAGCAACAGTTCGATTGATGCTTTCCCAGCGATCTTCGGTAAAGTAACCATCCTCGAAGGCCTTCCAGGCAACAGGCAACGACTTGGCCGCAAAGTAATCACGCAGACTCATGCCGGGTGTCTTGAAGTCGTCGTTGCCAAATTGGTAGGGCGCTGCTGCGAAAACTTCTCGGTTCAGAGTAATTTCAGCCGGAAATGCTGGGCCGCCGTCTTTGATTTCATCGCTCAATTCGTTCTCCTTTGGGCCTCCAGTGGGCGGCATGTGGTTATTCAGGTTTAGGCTGGCTCATTTCAGCAATAGCAGCAGCAATCGCTTCGCGCGGTGTCTTGAATGTATCGAACTCGTAATTCGTGAAGCCTTTGAAATGCCATCGCTTCTTGTGATAACCAAGCCGCATTTCAGGATGCGCGGCAATGAAATCCAACAACTTGGTATCGCTAGGATCAGCAGCAATTCGCGCAGCAAGCCACGATTCCATCATGCGGCCGGTGTCGGCCCAGCCGTCGCCGTGGCGCTCAATCAGATGGAACGCGGTTGCACCATCCAGCTTCGCCCATTCTTGAGAAGTATCGGGCGCTATCTGGCTGGGCTGTGGTGCTGGAGAGAGGGCGGCAGCCTGATAAGCGAGGATCATTTCTCGCACGAGACTGGTAGCGATGTTAGCGTTGCCGAACGACTCAGCATGACGCAGCGCGGAATCCATCATGACCATGAACTTTGACCCCGGCGTTGGGTCTGGTGCTGCCATAGGCTGTATGTCACTTGCACTGAGAGCGGCGCGAAGGTCGGCTAGCTCTTCTTCGGCATGTTTCAGTTTGAGCGAGCAGGCGTGGAATGCGACGTCCTGTACTTCGTATTGCTCGCGCGCTTCGTCCAGCCAGCCGCGCAAGTCGTCCGCATGGTTGCCGTCTTTGTCGCGTTGCGCGCCATCTGCGCATGATTGACCATATTCGCGGAGTTGGTCTGCGGTATAGCCTTGCAGCCGACCAGCAAAGCCAGTTGCTCGGTTGTAGTGCAGAACGCCAAAAGCTTCTGGCAGCGGCGGCAATTCCAGCTTAGCTACGCAAGTCTGCGATGCGGCGAGAGCTGCTTGCCATGCGTCTTGCCAATCCATCCATTCGCGCTGGGTAGCAGAGTGCTCATATTGTCCATCGCCCGCATAGGTCGCTGATACGCCACGTTGCGATTGCCATTTATCAAAAGCTTCGCGCATTTGTTGGTACCAATCACTCATGGCTTATCCTCAATTTCTATTTGGCCTTCGCCGCTGCAGGTTTCGCAGGTTTCAATGCATTCGGTGTGACCACTCGGGTACATGCGGGCGATCATCTGTGTGCCTTCGCCTTCGCAGTCATCGCAAAGACGGTAGCCATCATCCGGTTGCGTCAGATTAGCGGCGATTGGGCGCTTATCGTCTGCATCATCGGGGCGGTCAAAGTGCTTGCGGCCATCGCGGATATCGCGGCATACGCGCTAATAGGCATCAAGGCCTCGTTTGATTTGATCTTGCGTGCTTCGAACAGAATCCCGCGCATCAACGCCACGCACCCAAGTGCTGAGAGATTCCGCCGCTTGCTGGCCGGATTTCAGCGCGTAGTAAATATCATCCATATCGCTCATGGCTTATCCTTGTTTGCTTACTGGAGAGGCGGGGAAGGGTTTGCCGGTACCCATCGCATAGCACAAAGCTCGGGCGCTCTCAGGCGACAGGGTGATGCAGTGACCCATGCTGGCTGATACGGCCAGCTCTCCTCGTAAATCGATCAGCGATGTAGATGTGACCGCGCCAATACTTGCCGCCTGCGCCTGGCGCTCATCCTCCCGCGCCCACTGGTCAACCTGCCAGCAGATATCCTCCAGCAGCCTCGCTACGCGCTCTGGATGCTTCTCGCACTTGGCGTCGAAGGTCCGTTCGATACGCTGCATTAGTGCTTCACGTGTGGTCATCATTTCTCCGATCTTTATCACCAGCTCCGCAACTTCTTCGTCATGAGATCCGGCTTGATCTCGTCACCGAGGCCTGGCCGCGATGGTTCGGGCGCTACTGCTTCGACCACCTCGCGCTTGCCGGTTCCTTTGCATTCCGCGCACATCGACACAAAGTACATATAGGGAAGTTGGCGCGATCCGCTACCGCTGCAATGCGGGCAGTCCTCAGTAGCCGGGTGCTGGAGCGAGGCATCCAGCACGTCGCCAATCGTTGCGATGCTCATGCATCCCTCGGCTTCTTCACCTCAATGCAGGACAGCCGGCGGCGGAGGTCGTCCGGAACTTCGTCCAGGCGCAGCATCGCCATGCACTCGGCCTGGCTCTTGAATTCCCCGACCACACCGAAGACAACCGGCTCACCAGGCCCGGACAGCAAGATAATGAGAAGCGAGATCAGCATGATTTCTCCGTGAGGTGAGGGCAGTCAAAACAACTGGGATCATCGGCGCGGCCACCTTTGCATTCAGGTGCAACTGGTCCCGGGATTTCCTTCCAGCGCGCAACGCGAACAACGGTCGCGCCCTGCTTATAGGTGTACCAGCCGTCCTGAACGACATAAGGATGACCCGAGGGGCGAGGGCGGCTGTGGCAGGAGTGGAGGCTCATGGATTATTTCCCCTTGCGGCCGCGCCGCTTCCACGCCTCGATATTCCCTTGTGGGCCGCGATTGGGGCACTTCGGCAGTGTTTCAGCCAGTTCCAGCGGCTTGAGAAGATCCTCGACTGTCATGCTGTACTCCGTGACTTTGGTAACGACCATGGTGACCGCCTTGCGCTGCGGACCCAAAGGGAATGAAACCTTCTCGCCGACGGCGAAGCCATGCCCTGGTGAATAGATCGATGGCATACCGCCGCCGATTTGGCTAAAGCTCGTGCTCTTGACAGCCCCGCCTAAATCGCTTGCCAGGATGATCAAGTACTCCTCACGCGCACGCTTCAGCCACTCAATCGCGTCCGCCAGGTCTTTGTCGATAAGCTTGTCTTCCGCCTCAAAGTCGCCGTCTTTCACGCTGCCTCCCGCTTAAACATCCACGGCTCGACTTTGAAGGTCGGAACCACTTCACCATCCACATACGGTTCAAGGATCAGTGACGAGTCGGCAATGGTCGGACCTTCGAAGAACAAGACCTTCGCGCCACGCGAGAAGTAAATGCTGTGGATCTCATCGGCCTTCATGCTGTATCGATCCCCGGCCTTATAGAGGTAAGGCGATCCGAGGTAAAGTTGCGAAGTGCCTCGCTCGGTTTCGTAATGCCCGATGCCGCCGCGATAGACAAGACGCGACTCCATGAAGAGGTCGCCGCAGCGCGGGGTTGCTACCTCCGTCCAAATTATGTTGCGCACCGACCCCGCCAATACCAGGCATTCGAAGTCGAACCGATGCGAGTGCGGCGTGATCGGCTCGTGATGCTCGCGAGAGCACTCAAACAGGCGCACGCAGCCATGCTTGGACGGCGCGCCAATGAGCCAGCTTGTGAGGCCAGGAATGGCATAGTTACGCACGGGGGAGTGCTTCATTTTGTCAATGAAGGTGAGGTCGATCATGCTGCCTCCATGCGAAACGCTGCGGCAATTCCTTCGTCCAGTACTTGAGATTGCGCGGCGGAGCGGTGCGCATCGTACTGCTCGATGCCCCAAGCAAGCGCGTAGCAGCACCAGAGGAAGCGGAAAGTAAATTCCTTGGTCGCGTAATCGAAGCCGTCCCAAAGGTCGGCGAATTCAAATTGGGCCTCGTCGCCGTGATACTCTTTCCATGCATCGCCACTGTGCGTGAAGTCCGTCGCCGCATCGAAACAGCGAACGTCGTTCTCATCACAGTTGACTACATCGTCTTCAACAGCGGCCCGAAGCTCAGCGTAGGCGGCGGCATGCTTCGCGGCCATCGCCTCGTCATCGTCATCTGGCTCGTGTTCCTGCTCATGGTTCGCAACCCACTGGCGGATCATTGCCTGAAACTTTGCGTAGTTGAATTCGCGGATGTCGCCGCGGCAGGCTGCCTCGACTTTCTCGGCCCAGTAATGGTGATCAATGCCATCCAGACGGCCCCGTCGCCGAAAGAAGCGGAACATGTCCTCGGTACGCTGAAACACGTAGGTGCCCATGTCACCGGTGTAGCATAGGTAGCCGGGCCAGGTGATCAGGTCGAAGTACATGTTGACCGTGCCCGGCTTTTTGAGTCGAATGTGCCGATTCACGCCGTCATCACGCAGCACGATGACCTTGTGACCTGCAACGTCGCGGCGGAAGCGTTCTTCGGTGCATGCGTCGCTCATGCTGCCTCCGCCTCTACAGCCCCGCCGCCCAGCGCTTCCACCAGATCGCGCAGCAGCTTCGCCAGTTCGCCGGTCGTTAGCGCAAAGTCGGCATCGAAGCGTTCTTCGTCATTGCGCGTCGATGCCTCGTTTTCCTTCATGATGTCCAGCGGCTTGAT
>CAZCCK010000008.1:0-50668 GCA_964497265.1 Candidatus Woesearchaeota archaeon
AAGGGCTAGTCCTTGTACCGTGTGGGGAATGACTAAGGATAGGAGTAAAATTAAAAATAATGAAGAGAGCATAACAAAAATAGATCGCTTACTAAACAAATCTTTTCTAGGTACTTTAACAGACCATTTTAATAATTCTTTTTCCATTTTCTTTAATAATATTGCTTGTGCTCCTATTACTAAGAAGGGTATTTAAGTATTACTCTTGAATGCAGGTGTTGTTTCTTTGAATAGAAATTTATTTAAAGATTATAGGGGTCTGCTTTCCTTGTGCGGACGTCCCCTAGCGGCTATAGGCATTGCCTGCAGAGTTGCTATGCTGATACCTTTCAAAAGGTAGATGATATGCTGACAGCAATTGTTCCCAGGTTCGAGTCCTGGCGTCCGCTTTATTCTCATTGGGCTTAGAGCCATATTTAATTGGAATTAAAGTCAAGAAATGTATTTTAAGGGGAAGACTTAAGTTTACTAAATCCATAGGTTTTTCCACAGTCGTCACAGATGAGTCCTATTTCGTACATTGGTTGCCCGGTTAATATATCGCGATCATTAGCTGAGAAGTCTTGACCATAGTTTTCGCGTCTAAATTCAATTTCGTGATTTTCAGGGCAAAGAGAGATGTCAACTTTTTGTTCTAGGGTCATATGTTCTTTAAAAGAAAGCAATTATATAAGTTTTTATTTCTTCATGTATCTAGGTTTGAATATGGATTTAAAATTTATATAGTTTTTTTTCAAAATCTACTACTTTATTATTTTTGATTTCAATGCCTTCTTTCTCTAATAATTTTTGTTTAGCTTCTAGTCCGTGTGCAAAGCCGTGGAGTTCGCCTTTAGAATTTACAACTCTGTGACAAGGAACGATGGGTGCATGGGGATTTTTGTTCATTGCATTTCCTACAGCTCTATAAGCGTTTGTTCCTACCGCATGGGCAAGATCTCGATAAGTGGTTACTTTTCCTGCTGGAACTCTCTTGAGCATTTCCCACACTCTTTGGTTAAAGTTCATAGAGAGTTAAGATAGTCTTTCTTTAATTTAAATCCTTTCTTTTTAGAGAGTTTTTCAATTGCAGAATGAAAGCCAGAACCGTACTGGGCTGCTTTTTTAGGTCTGTAGGCGAATTCTTTTTCTAATCCTAGAGCAACTGCTGTTTCAAGTAAAATAAGTTTTTTATGTTCTTTTGTTATTTTTAAAGAAGGATCAATAAGCATTGAGTAAGTAACTAAATCTCTATCCAAAAAAGGGCATTGCATGTTAATGTTAAAATAAGTAATGACTGCTAGGTCGCGTAATAAATCATTTTCATAGACTTTTTTTAAGCCTGACCAACATTCTTCGTGTACTCTATTTTCGTTTAAGGCTTCTTTGTGTCTTGCGTATCCGGCGAAGATTTCTTCAGAGCCTAATCCTCCAAGTAAAACATCAATATCATCTTTTTTAGCCGTTTCTAAAACAACGTATTCTGGTGCTGCGATTCCGGTTTTGGTGACGGTTGGATCGGGAATGATTTTTACGACTTTTTTTAATACGCTTTCAGCTTCTTCTACTGTGAATGTTTTTTGTTTTAAATTCCATTTGTAGAAGTCTGCTATTTTTTTAGCCCATAAAAGGTCAGAAGCTCCTTCAACTCCGGTATTGTACAGGATAAAGGGTTTATTGAGTTTAAAGCATAAGAATGCGAGTAAAGTAGAGTCAATGCCGCCAGAAAAAGCAATGCCTATTTTACCGCTAGTTCTTTTGTCAACAGCTTTTAAAAGTAAAACGCTTAAGTGTTTGATAACTTCTTCTTTATTCTTAATTAAAGGCTTATTTGCAAGTTCTTTTTCTAAAGAGAGTACTTCTTCTGTAATGGTTAATAAGTTCATGTAAAAGAAAGGAAAGTAAGAAAGTTAATAATTATTTTGATTGAATTATTTCGCATTAGGTAGAAGGTTCATTTTTTCTAATTCTGCTCTTACCTTTTCAACTTTTTCACTAAGGCCTGAAGAAGTAATTTGTATACGCTGATCACGTGCCAAAAGACCAATTATTTGTTTAAGAGAGGATATTTCTTCGCCCAAAGAACTATGGCGGGTTTTCAGTATGGTGTATGGAGGGGGAGAGATAGGTAAGCCACTTTCATCAAAGTAGCCGGCTACTTGTCTGACTTCATAAATAGTACCTAAGTCTGTCTCCAAGAGGCTAATCTTTTCGCCTACGTGAAGTGGATTAGCAAATTCTAAGTTAAAAAAACTAGCTGTCCCTTCATAGTGTGGTGTTCTTGGGGGATACAGTTGAGAGTTCCAATGTACCTGGTAAGTGTAGTTCCCCCGAGTCATCTTAGTTGTTTCTACTCTTTCTAACGATTCCTACGATAATTAAGATTACCAAAAGTACAAGCACGATGTCTGCTAAAATCCATGCGCCTCTTGGTATTTGTCCGAATTGGTCGAGGAAGCTTTTTTGAGTGTAAACCACTGCAGGTGGTTGTACGTTATTGCCTCCAACAGGAGTAACTATGTTTCCAGTAATCGGAGTGGGTACAACAACTGGCGCAGAACATCCAGAAACGGTAAGTGTTCTAGAGGTTGTTGCGTCAAATCCGTTGTAGGTAACTAAAGCGTCGATTTGGTAGTTTTTGTCTTTTGCTCTGTCAGGTATTCTGAAGTTGAAGTTTACAGTATTGTCTGAATTGCTTTCGTCTTTTTGATCAAGAGTAAATCCTGGATAATCTTGTTCAAAGCCAAGTTCAGTGTTTCTTACAGTGACTTTAACGTCTGCTTCGTTTGATCCTTGATTAGCTACGCGTAAGCTTCCGTAAACGTTGTCTCCGCATGTTGCGCTAAGTGGGGAGAGTGTGAAACTGTCTACAGTAACACGGTCTTCTACTTCATGAACGTCAACATCTACGTTTTCGCTGTCATCGCAGTTTTTATCTTCTTTTGATCGTTCAGATGCTTTTGTGTAGATGGTATAGCTGTCGTCAGAGTGTGCACTTGAGCGAAGTTCTAGGTTGAATTTATAATCGTGGTCTTCGTCTTTATCTATTGTTCTTTCTCCGCTCTTGTAAGTGTCTTCTACTCTATCTCTATCGTTGTTGTAGAGGACTGCTTCGAGAACAACGCGTACGTCGTTTCCAGTGTTTTCTACGTTGACTTCTACAGGTATTTTAGCTCCTGCTGTGAATTCGTCGCCGCTGTCTGGTCTGTTAATGTCCACGTTAAGGTGTCCAACTCTTCCTGCTTGGCAAGCAAGTGGTTTTGAGCCTACTTCAAGTGGCGCGCTTAATGGGCCTTGAGCGCTAGCGATTTTTAATGAGCCGGTGAAGGATTGTTTTTGAAAGCTGCTGTCAATGGATTCTTTTAGAGTAACTTGTGTTGAAGCTCCTACGGTAAGTGAGCTAATTGCGGTTGGAGTGATGGTAAATCTAATGATATTGTCATCGCTGTCTCTAAGATCTCCTAAATCGTGGCTTAGGACAAGGTTTGTTAAGTCTACGTTTCCATTATTTGTTAAAGTAATTGTTCTAGTTACGTCATCGCCCGGTTCTCCAAAGATCTTGATGTCTGAAGGAGCAAAAGCGATGCTAGGTACTGAATTAACGTGAAGTGTGTAAGTTCGTTGTGCTGTGTCTGCGGAATTGCTTGAGTCTGTAGCTGTAAGTGTTGCTGTGTAGTCTCCTGCTTGTGCTCCGCTAGGAACAGTAATAGTAAAGGTAATGTCTTTGCTTCCGTCAAGATCTGTAACTGAAGCGATTGTTGGGGTTTCAAGGGTTAGACTTCCTTTTGTTGGGGCTGTACTTGTAAGGGTAACAGTTGGAATGCTTGTGCCAGAAACTGTGTTTTTGAGTGTGAATGTGAAAGATGCAGTTGAGCCTGCGCTTACTGTAGCTGTTGGAATTGCTCCCATGCTTAATTGAGGTGCTGTTGCAGCGCTAACTGCGAAAGCAAATGCTAACAATAATGTTAAGATAAGTGATAGTTTTTTCATTATATTCCCCTTCACCCCTAGATTTTGTTGCTATCGTGTAGTTAGGACAGATTTATAAAGCTTTTGGGCTAATCCAGTTTCTTTTTTGTAAAGAGGTTAAAAGCTTTAGAAAGAGCTCTGGAAGGTAGAGTCCTAAGATAATTCCAGCTACAATATCGCTTAGATAGTGGACTCCTAGGTAAAGCCTACTTATGCAAGCGAGAAGTGCGAAGAGAAGCCACACTTTCTGAGATTTTGAAGAAAATAAGCTGTAGGCAGTAAAATTGGCTGTTGCGTGGCCTGAAGGAAAGCTTGGATCTTGTTCTAAGGACTGTGGGATTGGTCTAGGTCTATTAATAAGGTGTTTGAGAAGATAAACGAGTATCCCTATTAAGAAGAGAATAATCCAAAATTTTTTAAGTTCTTTATACTTTTTTGTTACTGTAAAGATAATCGTTCCTAAAATGAGCACTCCTAAAAAGTCAGAGATCCTGCTAATAAAAAGAAAGAAAGAAGTAAGAGGGGGGCTTTGGAGAGAAAGAAAAAAAGTATGGATAAAGGGGTCTAAAAGAAAGCTGGCTAAGAGTAAGATGGTTAAGCAAATGATTCTAAATGGTTCTTTGTTCATGTTTTTTCTTCAGGTGTAGTGTTATATAAACGATGATGACAATTAAAAAAAGTAAAACAAAGAGAATATCTAAGACTTGGGTGTATTTATGTACAACCTCCCAGTTATTCTTAAGAATGATTCCTAGGTAAGTAAGAAAAGAGTTCCATAAGAATGCTCCTAAGAAGGTATAGAGAAGAAAATATTTTTTATTCATTTTTCCTATGCCTGCGGGAATTGAGATTAAATGTCTGACAATGGGCAAGAATCTGCTTACAAAAATCGTTTTTTCTCCGTGTTTAACAAACCAGGCTTCTGTTTTGAGTAAATGTTCTTCATTTAAAAAAACGTATTTTCCTATTTTTTTTACAAGTTTATGTCCTCCATATCTTCCAAGAAAGTAAGAAAGAAGAGAGCCAAAGATTGTTCCAAAAGTGCTTATCAAAGCGACCCAGAAGAAGCTTAGTTCTTTGCTGCTTACTAAAAATCCTGCGAAAGGCATGACAATCTCTGAAGGAACTGGAATGATTGTGCTTTCTAAAGCCATTAAGATGAAAATTCCAGCATACCCTACTTTTTGAATGAAGTGGATGATTATTTGAGAAAACAATTCAAAGAGCATGCTTCTTCAAAGAAATTTTCATTATAAAAACCTAACGAAAAGATTATATTCAAAAGAAAGAAAAAATTCTTATGAAATATGTATCTAGTCTTCTGTTAAGAATAGCTTTGTGCTTAATTCCTTTCAAAGTATTTTATCTTTTGTTTTTACCGTTAACGTTGTATGGCTCTTTTTTACTGCTTTTACCTTTTCATCCTCAAGTCATTCAAAATGCGTTGATAGTGAATCAAAAGAATTTTGTTTTTATTGAGGCGTGTGTGGCTTCTGCCGCTTATTGGCTTTTTTGGGTGCTGACGTTGACGATTAAAGATTTGAGTTTAAAGAAAAGAATATCTCTAATCCTTCTTTCATTTCTACTTTTCTTTCTAATGAATCTAGCAAGAATTGTAATTTTAGTGTTTATTGATTTAAAGTTTGGAGAGCCCGCTTTCAACATGGTGCATCTTGTGTTTTGGAAACTCGTTTCTGGCGTTTACGTTGCTTTAGTTTGGATTTTTTTAATAAAAATCTTAAAAATAAATTCAATACCTCTTTACAGTGATCTAAATTATCTTTACAAAGAAAGTTTTTTTAATCGTCGCCGCTTTGGAAAGCTAAAATATCCTCGGTAGTGAGTTTTTTCTTGGTTTTTATCTTTTCTTCTACGTCTGCGGCTTTATGTTTCAGGGTTTCATGCTGCTTGCGTTCATGTTCCATTTTTAAAAGAACTTTGTCTTTTTCAAAGAAGGAGCGTAATTTTGCTTGGTGTTCTAGTCTAGTTTTTAATTCTTGATTTAATTTTAAGTATTGGTTTTTGTATTCTATAAAGATTTGGAAGGCTTCTTCTTGGGTTTGTTTAAGCGCATTAATATGTTTGGAAATGTCTAAGAATTTAGCGTAGTTGTTGTCCTCTGTTATTTTCCTGATTTGTTGGTGGAATTCATCAGCTTTTTTTCTTGAAGCTTTAATTTCTTTGTCAAGATCGTGGGCTTCTTTGCTTATCTTGTGTGCTTCTGCGGATTCTTCGTATGTTTTTTTGAGTTTTTTAATTTCTTCCATTAATTTCTTTTCTTTTTCAAATGAGGTTTCTATTTCTACTCTTTTTTCTAAAGAGTTTATTTTCTCTAAAAGTTTAGAAGGTTCTATTCTTACATTGTAATCTTGAAAGGCTTTTTCTTTTTCGCTGTTTATTTTCTTAATTCGTTTAATTAGCGTTTTGACTTCAGAATTGTATTTTTTTCTGTTTTCTTTGAGAAGTTTGACTTCAGTAGATTTTTTATCCATCTCTAATCTGAGTTCTTTGATACTGACAATTAATTCTTTGATTTCTTTTTTGAGAGATTCTTTTTTTTCAAACCAGTATTCTTTTTTCTGGGTTGATTCTTGTATTTTTGTGCGAAGTTGAGAAATTTCGTTTTGAAGAGTTTTGTATTCCTCTTTAGCGTGGTCGTCCATCTTTTGTTTTTAGATTTTTGGTTCGGATTTAAAGCTTTTGGTGCTGAAGAAGAAAAATGCTTATATAGCTCTTATCCAAATGGGTAACTAATGAAAAAGTGGGATTTATCGCAGCTTATTCCGCCTCCGGGAAGTAAGGAATATGATCTTCTACTGCAAGATCTTGAAAAAGAGGTGTGTTACTTTGAGTCTTTTCGTTCTAAGCTCTCTTCATTTACTCAGAAGGATCTTTTAGCGCTTTTAAAATCAAAAGAAAAGATGACTCAAATAATTAATCGATTGTATGCATATGCGCATTTAGGATTTTCTACCGATACTTCTAGTTCTGATGCAAGAGCGTTAGTTAGTAAGATGGAAGATCTTGCTGCTAATAACGCCAATCGGACTTTATTTTTTACAATTTGGTTTAAGGAGCTTGATGACAAAAAAGCGGGTGAACTCATTAAAGGGACGCCTGAATATAAATATCTTCTGGAGAGGATTCGTCAGTTTAAGCCTTATTCTTTAAATGAAGAAGAAGAGAAAATTATTAATTTAAAGGATATTTCCGGTTCAAATCTTATTAGTAAACTCTACGATATGTTAACAAGCACCTTTAAGTTTGAGTTGCTCATTGAAGGGAAAAAGAAATCTATTGCTCGTGAGGAGCTTACTATGTATGTGCGTAGTTCTGATCCGAAATTAAGAGAGGCTGCTTATAAGGAGTTGTTAAGAGTTTATGCTCAGAACGGTCAGATTCTTGGAGAGTTGTATGTTGCGAAAGTTACGGATTGGAAAAATGAGTATTTAGTGTTAAGGGGTTATAAAACTCCACAAGAGTCTCGTAATCGGGCGAATGATATTCCTAATGAAGCGTATCAAGCTTTGCTAAAGACTGTAAAAAAGAATAATCAACTCTTTCAGGAATATTTAAAATTAAAATTTAAAGCATGTGGTGTAAAGGATTTTTCTCGTTATCACATTTATGCTCCTTATGAATCGAAAGAGAAAAAAATTCCTTATGAGGCGGGAATTAAGATGGTGCTTGAAAATTTTGAAAAGTTTTATCCTCCGATGGCTGCTTATGCTAATAATTTGGTTGTAAAAGATCACATTGATAGCCCGATAAGAGAGGGTAAGAAGGGCGGTGCTTACTGTTACTATATTGCGCCAGGGATAACGCCTTTTGTTTTTTTAAATTATGCTTCTACGATGCGAGATGTATTTACTCTTGCGCATGAACTGGGTCATGCTGTACACGGCCAGCTCGCGGATAAACAGTCTATTTTGATGTATGATCCTCCGATTCCTTTGTGCGAGACTGCTTCTATTTTTAGTGAGATGCTTTTGTTTGATAAGCTAATGGAAACTGAGAAGGATAAAGAAGTGAAGAAAGGTCTTATCATTCAAAAGCTTGATGATTTATATGCTTCTATTGCTCGTCAAGCGAATATTAATTTTTTTGAGGAGGAAGCTCACAAGATGATTGCTTCTGGCGCTGGTGTGAATGAGCTTGCAGAGAAGTATCTTAATATGCTGCAGGAGCATTTTGGTGAGGTGGAAGTTCCTTCTGAGTTTAAGTGGGAGTGGACGTATATTCCTCATATCTATCATACCCCTTTCTATTGTTACGGGTACTCTTTTGGTAATCTTTTGACATTAGCTTTGTATGAGAAGTATAAAGAGGAAGGCAACAGCTTTATCCCTAAATATCTAAAAATTTTAGAGTACGGCGGTTCGGAAAATCCAGAAAAGATTTTGAAAGAAGTTGGTATTGACATTACTTCTGAAGCGTTTTGGCAGTCTGGTTTTGATTTGATTAAAGAGATGATTGAGCAGTTAGAGGTGTTGAAGTGAGTAATTATCCAAGATTAGACCGAAGTCAGGTTTGGAGCCTTGGTTTAATTTTAGATTCTCAAGATAAAGGTCATCCTATAACTGTTAAGCTGGAAAGGAAAAAATGAGTCAAAAAGAGTTATTTGATACTCGGTATGTTTCAATAGAAGCTAGTTCGGCGGCGTCAGCTTTAAGTTTGATTGCTGATGGTCAGATTTCCGAAAGGGTGGTATCTGCTTTGCAGCGGGGAATTCTTTTTTGTGAAAGGGCGTTGTATAGTCAGGATTTGGTGAATAATCCTCAAGATACTTTTAGTCAACAAACTTTAGAACTGGAAAGATATTTTAACAATACTTTTAGTCAGGTGCCTGAAACTAAGCTTTATCTTCCCCGAACGTCTTCTTTCAAGGCTGATTTAACAAATATTGTTGAGGATTTAAAAAAATTTGCTCCTTTAAGAGTGTCTGAGCAGCGAGTTGGAGAGTTATCTGAAGTTTTTGGTAATTGGGGTTGGGGTATTCTTAGTTATGAAACTCTTCAGGAAAGAGTAATGAGAGAATCAAGAGGGTGTAGAAAATGAAGATTGTTTTGCGGTTTAAGCCGTTCTATAATGGGGACAAATTTGTGAAACCTGAAGATAGTGTGGATTTCATTCAAGCCTTAGAAGTTCCTGAAGGAATAACTGCCCAAGAAATTCTTAAAAAAATAGGCGCGGATAAATTAGTAGAGTGGGATATGGCTGGGCGGAAGGTTATAGGAGGGTATTTTTCAGAAGGAAAACTTTCTGATGGAAAAACCTATTCTGTTATAGGCGATGTAAGAGTTCTTTTGAAGGTTTTTAAGAAAAAAATTAAATTTTAAAAAAAATAAAAAAGTGGTTAGTTTCCTAACCGAATAATCCAGCTAGTCCTGCTGAAGCTTCTTCTGCAGATTTCTTTTCTTCTTCTTTCTTTTCTGCTTTAGGAGCTGCGCCATGACTTGCGCCTGCTGCTGGTGCTGCTTGAGCCGGTGCTGCCATCATTGGCATTGCTGCTTCTGCAATTGCTGCTTTGATGTCTACTCCGTCAAGTGCGGAAACGAGAGCTTTAACTCGTGCTTCTTCTACTTTGACTCCAGCTGCTTCTAGGACCTTTTTTACATTAGCTTCGTTTACTTCTTTGCCTGCTGCATGAAGTAACATCGCTGAGTACACGTATTCCATTGCTTTATTCCTCCTGATTAGTTTTCAACCGTTAGAGAGCCCATCGTGGTTTGTTTATTTGTTTGTCTTGTAATTTTTTGAGGACTTCTTGTGCTGCGCGTTCTTCTTCTCTGAATTTTGCTTCAGGGTTTGGAAGAGGTGCTGCTGGTTGAGTAGGATTTTCTTGGTTTTGAGAAGCTTGTTTTTTTAATTCTTGAAGTTTGAGTTCTTCTTTAATTTCTGTCGCTATTTTTTTTGCTTCAGGTGAAGATTCTTTTCTAGGTTCTAAAGGATTTAGTTTTTCAGGGACCCTCTTTAGGGGATTTAACTGGCACGGGTTCGTAGCCGTGCATTTTCTTTGCTACTGACTTTGCTTCTATCTCTGCTTTGGAGATCATTCTTTTTGCAGAGTTTGAAGTTAAGATGTCTTGTGCTTCTGCAAGTGCATCCGCGTCTCTCATCGCTTTTTGCAACAATAATTTGATGTTGTCTTTTGTTGGGTAGCTGATGCTGAATGCTAATCTGAATGCGTCGCTTGCTGCTTGTTTTAGGTTGTTAATGTAAACTGTTTCGTCAACAGATAAGACTGATTTAGTGAAGAGGATTCCGTTTTCGAGAGTAGCGAGTAAATTAATTCCGATTTCCATCGGTTCAATGCTTAATCTTGTTAACATTCCTGCGAGAGCGCCAGAGATGACTTCTCCTTCTTTTACTACAACTTTATCTTCTTTGATTGCTACTTTTCCATCAACAATTCCTGCTTTGATTCCTAAAGCGCCCAGTTCTCCGATAACTGGTCCTGGTGCGAAAGGTGTTGGTCCTGCTGGAATAACGATATCGTTTGGCGCTGCTTGGCCTGGTTTTGCAGGTGCTGAGCTTTTGCTTTTGTTTAAGGTTTTAGCGAGTTTGAAAGGATTTTCGTTTGTTAAGAGAAGCGCTGGCATTCCTTTAAGGTTTGCTTCTAGTTCTTCTATTCCTTTGACTTTTCCTTTGAGAGCGTTGAATGCGAGTTTAATCAGTCTTCCTTTTGTCATAAAAATTTTAACATCTTTAAGATTAGATCTTAGTTTTTGAAGTTGAGGGGAAGGCATACTTGTCATATCTGCGATGCCGATGACTTTGTATTTTTGAAGCATCTGGGTCAGAGAGGTTACTTCCTTCTTTTTCCATTCTGCGACGTGGGCTTTCATTTTATTTTCTCTTCTTTTCTTCTGCTTTCTTTGAGGTTGAGTCTATTTTGAATATTGGTCCCATGGTGAGTTTGATAAGGACGTTTTTGAGGTTGTTCTTTTCTTGAGGAAGTTTGGTTAACAAAGTATTGTAAACTGCAAGAACGTTATCTGCAAGTTCGTCATCTTTCATCGTTTCCATTCCAATTTGTACTTTAACGCTTAAGTCGTTCTTTGTTTGAACTCTTACTAAAGTGCTAAGTCTTGTGATTAAAGGTTGGAGTTGTGCTGAAGCGGGAATGACGCAGCCTGCTTTTGGGCTTGGCATTTTTCCTTTTGGGCCTAGGACTTTACCAAAGGTTGCTGCTACTTGGGTCATTAAGTCTGCTTGAGCTACAAAGTAATCGCATTCGTCTGCTAGTTTCTTTTGTTCTTTTTTCTTATTATTCCACTTTGGAAATTCTTCTTTTGTAATGGTTTGATCAAAAACTGCTTTTGCTTGGGTTGCTAGTTGTGCGTCTACAAGTGCACAGCTAACGGTTTTTTTGCCTCTTTGATGGGGTAGGTTAAGATAGAAGTCTACTTTTTGTTCTGGTTTTTTTAGGTCTAATCCTTGAAGGTTGAAAACGAGGTCTACGCTTTGAGTAAATTTTCTTTTAGGAGTTTTTTCCCTAAGTTCTTTGAGAATGTGAATGACTTGTTCTTTTTCCATTGTTAATCCTCCTACCCTAGAAGAGTAGTTCAAGCGGATGGTGGTGGGATTGCTAGTTTATTTATAAATCTTTTGAAAAGCTAGTTGTATCTTTCAAAAAATATTCGTTGTTTATCAAAACCCTTCTCGGTCAAAAGAGTGATTGTGCTAATAACCATTTCTTTCATTCCACAGATATAGAAGTCTCTTTTTTTATTATCGTTAGAAATATGTTTTTTGATAAGTTCTTGGACGTAGCCTCGTTCTCCGTTCCATTGTTCGTCTGCGCGTGAAAGGGTAGGGAGGAAGTGAAAGTTGGAATGTTTTTTGCTTAAGTTCTCAAAAAGATCGCGATAGGCGATTTCGTCTTCTGTTCTGTTTCCAAATAGGAGGTAAATCTGATTTGTAGTCTTATGTCTTTCAAGTAAATCCAGAATCATTGCTTTGAAAGGTGAGATTCCTGAGCCTGTGGCGATAAGTACAATGTCATTTGAAGTTGGGTAGTGTAACGTAAATAGTCCAAAAGGTCCTGTTGCTTGGATGGTTTGTCCTTCTTGGAGGTTATGCATTGCGATTGATCCGCCTTTTCCATTAGGAACGAGTTTGACACAAAAGTTCATGTCTTTTTCATAGTCTGGTGAGGCGATGGACATTGCTCTCTTGAAGATTTCTCCCTTTGCAGGAATTTCGAGCATCATCCATTGTCCTGTTTTAAAGGCTACGTCTTGATCGAGAGAGAAAATAAACTCTTTCATGCTAGGTGTTACTAATTGAATTTTATGAAGGGTGAGTGAAGTTTTTTTAGGCATAGCAAGATGATAAATATCCTGTTTTTAAGCTTTATTCTTCATCAAGAGGGAGGGGGTTAACTAAGTTCGTAAATGAAGAGTTTTTCAAAGAATAGGCTTTCTTCGTCTATTTTTTTAAAGGCATAGTTGTATTTTCTAAATAAAAATTCAACGTCTCCGGTTAGAGAGGAAACAACAAGGAGGATTTTCCCATTTGAAGTAAGATGTTTTTTTGCTTCTCTAAGAAAGTTTTCTAAGAGTTCAAATCCTTGTTTTCCGCCAGTAGTTATTCTTTTTGTGTCTTCGTCTTCTGCTTCTTCTTCAGGTAAGTAGGGTGGATTAAAGAGGATAAGATCGAATTTTCCAGAAATGTTTGAAAAGAGGTTTGAAACAACGGTGTCAACTTGATTTTTTAAGAGTGTAATCGCTTCTTCATTAATGTCTGCTGCTAGAACCTGAGAAGTATAATTCTTTGCTTCAAGAGCTAATATTCCTGAGCCTGTACCTAGATCTAATACTTTTTTATCTAAAGCATAGTCTTTGATGTGTTTTTTAAGAAGAAAAGAGTCTTCTGCTGGTTCGTAAATCATGGTTTTTTGTAAATAAAAAGATTTATATGTGTTATTTCTTAACTCCCAAGCATGAAAAAAGCAAAAGCTGATTCTCAGGTTGATCTTGAATATGAAGGTCATTTAGAAGATGGAACGTTGTTTGATACAAACATAGCTGAAGTTGCTAAGAAAGAAGGTGTTTTTACGCAAGAGAGAGGATATGATCCTTTGAAGGTAAAGCTTGGTTCTGGTTCTTTAATCAAAGGCTTTGAATCTGCTGTGGTGGGTATGGCTGAGGGAGAAACAAAGGAAATTATTGTAGATCCTCAAGAAGGATATGGTGAGGAAAGACCAGATCTTATTAAAGAAGTTCCAAAAGATTTTTTTCAGGGAAAAGAAGTGCATCCTAATGATTGGGTGATGGTAACTGTACAAGGTAAAAATATGCCTACGCGTGTTCATGAGGCTGGTCCTAAGTACAGTTTGAATTTTAATTATCCTTTAGCTGGAAAAGTCTTAAAGTTTAAAATTAAATTGTTAAAAGTGGAGGATTAGAGTTCTTTTTTGATTTCTTCTTGTTTTGGTGTTTGGTTAATGTTGATTCTAAGTAAGTTATACAGATTTTTCAATTCTTTCGGATCTGCCATTTTTAAAACATCTAGTTCTGGTGCGAACATTTCAGAGTATCTATCTCTTCTTCTTACGAGTTTGAGTTCTTGGTTTTCTTTGATCATGACGCTTGCTGGTCTTTTGAGGTTGTTAAAGTTTGAAGCCATTGCTAAAGAATAAGCGCCACAATCCATGACTGTTAAAAGATCGCCTTCTGCTAAACGAGGCATTTTTCTATCTACTCCTAATTTATCGATGTAGTCGCAGGTGCATCCACAAATGTCGAACGTTCTTACCCTTGGTTGAGTAAGTTTTGTTGCTGGTAAAATGTCGTAGTATTGTTTGTAGACGATTGGGTCTGGAAGCATGCAGTAGGTTGAGCCATCTGTAACTGCGAGTTTTCTTGTTCCTAAGTATTTTTTACTGACTACTTTTACAAGGCCAATGCCTGCGTTTGCCACCATTGATTTTCCTGGTTCAAAGATGAGTTGCAAGTTGGGAAAGTTGTATTTTTCTAAATCTTTGTTGAATTGTTCTACAAAGTCTTTACCCATGTCTGCTGGTGTGTAGAAAGTATGTGCTCCATAGTCAAAAGGAAATCCTCCGCCAAGGTCAATGGAGTCTATTGGTGCTCCTTTGTTTCGCGCGTATGCTGCAAGTTTGAGTAGCTTTTCTGCTGCGATATTGTAGATAACAGGATATTTTATGTAAGAACCATGGAAGTGAAAGCCAATAAGGGAAATATTTTTCGAAGAGGTTGCTAAGTCCACACATTTTTTTGCAATAGTGATTGGAATTCCGTATTGCTGTTTGTGTGTGGAGTAGTCTTTGTAGGTAAGCATTAAATTCATTCTTAAGAATATTTTCAAAGGTTGGGTGAGTTTTTCTGCGACTTTTGTCGCTCTTTTGAGTTCTTCGTAAGAGTCTATGGTGATGGCGTGTACTCCTATTTTTGCTGCGAAGAGAATGTCTTGTTCTGATTTGTATAAGTTTGTGAAAGTGATTTGGTCTGGTTGAAAGTCAGCCAATAATCCCAGCATGATCTCTCCAACGCTTGAGGCGTCGAGGTCAAAGCCTTCTTCACGAACAATTTTAAGAATTTCAAGGTTAGAATTACATTTTGCAGCGTATTGTGGTCTAAAGTTAGAGTAAGGGAAGGATTGTTTAAAACGCCGTAGTCTGTTTCTGATTTCTTTCTCAACTAAAATGAATAAAGGTGTTCCGAATTTGTTTGCTAAGTGCTGTACTGAAACTCCTTCGATGTGAAGTATGCCTTGTTGGTCTTGAGATAAAAAGTTCCAGCGTTTTCGTAAGTATCTTTTAGAAATTTTTTCAGTGTTTTTTCGCATTTCTTTATTTTTTGTGTTTTGTTACACCAATTTTTTTATTAGATTTCTTTTGAGTGAGAACTTGCTTTTAAATGTTTTGTTTTTTTGTAAGAAAATTTTTATTTTTTAATATTTTGTTCGTGAAGTGCTTTGAAGTATTCTTCAACTCTTGCGGTAATTGAATTAAGATAGAATTTTTTTATTTTTTCTTCGAAGAGGACGTGAAGTTCTTCATTTTCTGTAATTCGGTATTGGTTGTTTATTTTTTCAACTAAGAATAATTCTCGCAGTCTTCGTAATTGTCTTCGAATGTTTGAGCTTGCTATTCCGAGTTGGGCGAGTTTTTGTTTATGGCGATATTCGATGACTTGTTGTTGGATTTGGTCTGAGTCAAGAAACTGTTTTGAGTCTAAGAGTACTTGAAAGATATCGACAATGACATCTCGTGAGTCTCCGGGTTGAAGAAGTCCAATTGATAAACACAGTTTTCTAATTAAGTCTCTGCGAGAGTCAGTGTTTGGTTTTTCGTATTTACGTAGCGTTAATTCTGCTAAAGGAGTATCTTTTGCAACCGTCTTTTTTGGCATTGCTTAAAAGGTTGTTACGTTGTTTAAATATTTTTGTTTTTTAGTAGCAACAGGTTTCTTTATAGCCGCAGTTGTCACAGATTGCTTTTTTTATTCCTGCTATAAGGCTCATTTCCAGTCCGCATTTAGGGCACGGACCAAAAATTAGACAAGAATTATTGTTGGTTTCCACTTGGTGGTGTGACTATTTTTCCACTGGAGATATCCTTGTAAGCTCCTAAGAGTTCTGTTTGTCTAAAGACAAAGGAGCCATCTTGTTCGTAAGTTCCAACTTGACCAAGGACTTGTTTGAGAGAATAGTCTTGAATTTCTTTTGAGAGGATGATCGTAGGAACTTTGGTAATGTTATATTGTTGGACAAGACTAGTGGCGTCTTTTACGTTAAGTGTGGTTTCTTCAGCGAGTTTTACGCCAAAGCTATTTGTGAGAATGCTTTTATGTTGGGTGACATTGTAGCATTCTTTGCACGTTGGATCTACAAGATACGTAACGCTAACTAAACCGGTGATTTTTCCGCTAGAAAGTTCTTTGTAAGGCGGGCTGACTTTTTTAAGGCTAAACGTTCCATCTTGTTCTATTGTTGCGAATCGTTCCCAGGAGCTTTTGAAAGAGTCATAAGCGTCTGCGTCTGAGCTTAAGAGTAAGGCGGGAAGCATTACAAGATTATATTTGGTGATAAGTTCGTTTGCTTCTGATTCTTTTAGCGTTTTTATTTCTTTGAAAGTTAATTGTTGTTTGAGCGAGTCTACAAAAGGAGTAAGATCAAAGCATTGTTCACAATTTTCTGGTTGAATAAGTGTTGCGCTGACAAGACCGAGTGTTTCTCCTGTTTTAGCGTCTACATAGGGTGGTTTTGGTGAAACAACAAAGCTATCTTCTACTTTCGTTAAATTTAATTTACTTTTATCTATTTCTCCTTGGATAATGAAGCTTGGTAATTTCTCAATATTATATTTAGCGATTAATTCTTTTCCTTCACTACTATCTGCAGCTATTTCTTTACTCTCAGTTACATTGAAAGGTGAAACAAGTTGAACAAAGCCTTGATTTTCGCATTCTTTGCAAGAAGTTGTAAGTAAAAGAGTTTGTAAAACCGGTAAACGGTTGGCTTCTTCTGCTGCGAGTGTTTTTTGTTTGAGTTCTTTTGTAATTGTGAGTAAAGAAACGGTATTGAAAAGAAAGAGGATGAAGAGAATTACGAGTAAAGAATAGAAAATGGAGCGGCTATTCTTTTGAAAAAAGCTTTGTCGATGATGGCCGCCTTCCATTCAAAACACCTAGCAGCCGCCTACCATTGAAGGTAGATTTTGTAAGCTTGTCGGAGAAGATCCTCCGCTAGTGCTTAAAGATTGACTGCCTGATTTTGTGCTTAAGCTTCCAGAGCTAATCTTTTCTTTAAGGCTTGATAGTTGTACTGCTTGTACTGCTGAAATGACAATTAATACTGCTAAAATAATTACAATTAAGATGTTTTTGTTCATTGGAGCCTCCTTATTTTAAGCAAAGAAATTGGTTTTTATATTTAAAGCTTATGCAAGTTCGTTCTAAGAAAGTCTTAAAAATATGTTTGTTTTAACTAATCTGATGAAAGGAATAATTTTATTTTTAATCGGATTGATCCTCTTAAGTGGGTGTGTTCCTCCTGTGAATACTCCTGAAAAGTGCAGCACGTCCTATAGTTTAGTAAATGGCGCATGTTGTTTGGATAAGAATCAAAATCAAGTATGTGATCGGGATGAAGTGCAGCAGTCTCAAACGTTTTTAAGAGCTAAGCCTTTATTGGTTGTTGCTGAGACGTGTGATATTCCTCGTTTTGATTGTTTGAGTAAGCAGTTAACAAGTACTTTTGTGAAAGTGGACTTAAGATTAAATAGGGATGAAAAAATAAAAATCAAAGAAGTGAGTTTTCCAGAGTTAAAATGTAATTATGAGTTTGATGTAGATATGAACTTTAATGATGAGCATGTGTTCCTTGTTCCTTGTAGTGTTAGTGAGGATGCAATAAGATCTTCTGTGGCTATTGAAGCGGTAATTACTCCGGTACTGCGTCATTCAAATGGTCAGGTATATGATTATGGAACGCCGACTCCAGCGACGTTGAATGGTGAAATTGCTGGTGTTGTAAGCTAGTAAAACTTAAATAGAAGCTCAGAGTATATCTTTTTTGAGGAAAAAATGCCTACTTTTTTTTGCAGACATTGTCATTTTAAGTATTCTCCAAAGAGTGAGAGAAAAGATGTTCCAACGATTTGTGGTAATTGTGGAACGCGTGGTTCTTTAAGTGTCGCTCCTGACGCGGATCAGATTTTGAAAGACGCGAATGATTGGTAATAGAAAGTTTTAAATCCAACTTACGTTAAAATTCTCTTTGATGGTTAAAAGAGGAATTTCTCCGTTGATTGCTACTGTTCTTCTGGTAGCGATGGGTGTTGCTCTAGCGGCGCTGGTTTCTACGTATGTAATTAAGCAAACTAAAGCGTTTAAGCCTGAGAGTTTTATCGAAGACAGTCCTTATTGTGAAGATTTGAATCTAGAGCCTGTTATTTCCAAAGATAAAGATTGGAGGGATGTTACCCCTTCTTTGAGACAGCCTTGGCCTAAGTCTGTCTTTTTAGATCCAGCGGCGTTTACGCCGGGTAGCGATCCTTATTCTGCTGATACTTTGCCTCTTTGTTCCCCTTCTTCAGACCCCGAGATGTTTTGTGCTATTGAAGGAATTGGTTTTAGGAATAAAGGTTCTTTTAGTGTGCAATCTGTTTTGATTACGCCTCCAGGAGCGGAGACGCAAGGGTATATTCCGCTTCATGAAATAGGATCAACTACTGAACCTAGTACTATTCCTCCTGGAAAAACGTGGGGGTATAAGTTAGAGGATGGTTCTGTTGTGAGAAATATTCCGGTTTATTATTTTCCAAATCTTTTGGTTTCTTCGAGAATCTTTAAAGTGACTCCTCAAGTGAGAGATCCTGATAAGTCTCAGAAGTTAGGCAGGCCTGTGGTTATTCCTTGTTCAAAGCAGGTGATTAGTTTTGATTTGAAAGATATTTGTCCTCGTTGTTTGTGTCCTGGTTGTCCTGTAGATACTGATGGCGATGCTGCTTCAAATCCTACGTTTAACAAGCCTATTTGCGGAAAATGTCCTTCTTAGGGTGTTTTAGAATAAAAAGCATTATAAATAAGTAGTTGGATAAAAAGGAAAGGTGAACGAATAGTGAAGAGAGAGAAAAGAGGTATTAGTCCGTTGATCGCGACAGTGATTCTTGTAGGTTTAACGGTTACGATTGGTGCATTATTGTGGATTTTTTTATCAAAAGAAGCTAAATTGATTGGAGAGAAAGAAGGTGCGAAGTGTTCTGCCCAACAAGCAGCTGAAATCGATTTTACAATTACTAAGTGTGTGAAAGGTTCTAATTCAGTTGATCTCTCTATTCAAAACACTGGAAAGGTAAGCATTACAAGTTTTAGATATAAGGTTGATGATCTTCCTACCGCGACTATGTCCTCTTTAGATCTTACTCCTGGTGACGAGATTACCACGGGTGTTACTGATGTTGGAGATAAGATCACTTTATTCCCTATCGTCGTTCAAGACGGAAAAGTAATTACGTGTACTGATAAGCTTGTGCAAGCGAGCTGTACATAATAATGGAGGTGACATTTTAAATGTCAACAAAAAAAACAAACAAAAAAGGAATTAGCCCTTTGATTGCTACTGTTATTATTATCGGCTTTACGATAGTTTTAGCAGCTGGTTTAATCTATTGGGGAACGGGGTTCTTTAAGAATCTACAAGACAATGCGTCCAAGGGAGCAAGCATAAACACGATTTGTGCTGGCGACTTAGCTGGATTAGAAGCAGTAGCAACCGTTGCTGCAAGCGGAGATCTTAGTCTAGTTTTAGACAATACTAAAGACAATGTAAATGTTTATGGTTTTGTTTTAAGCTATAAAAACGCTGCAGGTCTTCAGCAAGCTAAACTCTATGAAGGTAATGGACCGGGTGTCCTTTCCGCACCAGTCTCTAGTTTCACCAGAAATGGAAAACTGTTAGTTGGCCCTTATAGTTTAACTCCAACGTTAACTGTAACTAAAGCGAACTTGCTTCCAGGTGGTACTACAAGTGCTGCTGTAGGAGACTCTGTAACTATTAAACCGGTTGTAAAAGTTGATCCGAACGATAAGAACGAAGTTCCTAGTGTTTGTGGAAACGAAATTGCAACAACGGTAAGTGCATAGGGCTCTTAAAAGAGCTTTTTTTCTTTTTTTTATTATTTTTTAAAACTACAATGATAAACACAAAAAAAGGGGACATCTGGATATCTGCTGTTTTATACTTTGGTTTAGGTATTGTTGTTATCGCTATCATTCTCGCTGCTGCTACTCCTGTAATTAACCGATTAAGAGATAAAAATATTATTTTGCAAACAAAAGACGTTTTCCAAGTCTTAGATTCAAACATCCGAGAAGTTGGAAGAGAAGGTCCTGGCTCTCAAAGGCCTTTAACAATTGATATTAGAAAAGGAGAGTTTAAGATTGATAATAAAAACGATCAAATTACCTGGCTATATAACAGTAAGGCATTAGTTTCTGAAGTTGGAGCTCCTATTTTAGAGGGTAATCTTAAGATTGTAAGTGCTGAGCAGGGTCCTTCAAATACGTATCCTACGACGTTAAGTTTAGATTATGCTTCTGGTGTGTATCTTAATTACAAGTCACAGACTGCGACGATTACTGGAAGCGCTGCTTTAGTTATCCGAAATATTGGGGTTAGTTGCGGTCCTGCGGTTCCTGATCCCACTGATCCTTTGAAATATAGCGTTCCTGATTCTGCTGGTTCTGGAGATGCGTGTTTGTGTGATCCTAGCCATATCGTAAATGTTCCCACCGATCCATGTCCTGCAGTTCCTTTGCCTACAATTGAGATTGTTCAGCGCTAGTTTTTTTCCGAAACGTTTATATAACTAAGAATGGAATTCTTATCTTAAGTAAAAGGGGTTATGATGAGTCTTTTCGGTCTGGACACGAATGTTGTAATTGTCGGCAGTGTAAGCATTTCTCTTCTTGTTATTGGTAGCATTTTTATTTTGCTCTTTGTAGGAAAGAAAAAGCCAGTGCAACAAACACAGCAAGTAAAGACGGAAACTCCTCAAGTTGCAAAGCCAACTGTGCAAAGTGTCGGTGAAAAGCCAATTTTTAAAATTGATACGACTCAAGCCATTCCAAATTTACCTGATGTAAAAGATCCGACTCAGTTGAACATTAAGTATCCGTTGATTCCGCCTTATACTTTTGCTCATATTCATTGGGATACTCCAAATACTGAATTAGTATATGAGATTGAAGAGCCGAAGTTAACTGAGAAGGAAAAAGAGATTCTAAACACGTTAGAAGAGGGAATTAAAGAGCTAATTAATTTAAGTTATATTAGTGTAAATGATAGAGACACGGTTTTACTTTACTTAGAAAAAAATATTAAAATTCTTCTGACAGAATTAGCGATTGATTTGAGTATGGATTCTTATTTGAAAATTATGTATTATATTTACAGAGATTTTGTTGGTTTGAATGAGTTAGAGCCTTTGATGAATGATTATTTTATTGAGGATGTAGAGTGTAACGGTGTAAACTCTCCCGTGTATATTGTTCATCGAAAGTATAGGAATATTAGAACGACGTTAGTCTACAAAGATTTACATGCTTTAGCTTCTTTTGTTGAGAAGATTGCTCAGAAATGTGGCAAGTATGTGAGTTATGCTGAACCATTACTAGATGGAAGTTTGCCTGACGGATCAAGAGTTAATGCTACGTATACGACTGATGTTACTTCGAAAGGTCCTACGATGACGCTAAGAAAGTTCACAAAAGAACCTTGGAGTCCAATTCAGCTCATGCAGAAAGGAACTGTCTCTGCTGAAATTTTAGCGTATATTTGGATGCTTATTGAGTATGAGAATAGTTTTATGGTTATTGGCGGGACAGGCACAGGTAAGACCAGTTTTCTAAACGCTGTGGCTTTTTTTATTCCTCCTCAATCCAGAGTTGTAACGATTGAAGATACGAGGGAGTTAGCTTTAGAGCATGAGAACTGGCTTCCGTCCGTATCAAGAGCGGGTGTGGGTTTAACTAATTTGATTGGTGTAAAATATGGTGAAGTTAGTTTATTTGATTTACTAAGAGCGAGTTTCAGACAGCGCCCTGATTATATTATTGTGGGAGAAGTAAGAGGTAAGGAAGCTTTTATCTTATTCCAGGCGATGGCTTCTGGTCATCCAAGTATTGCGACGATGCATGCTGAGTCTGTTGGAACGTTAATTAGAAGATTAGTCACTCCTCCTATTGAGCTGTCTGGTTCTTTGATTGAGACAATGGCTGCGGTGATTGTCATGCAGCAGAGTAGGATTAAAGGAAAGGAGGTCAGAAAGGTTGCTAGTGTTGATGAGATTGTTGAAGTAAAAGAAGAGTTAGGGAGCGAGAAAACAATTACCGTCTTTAAATGGAATCCTTCTTCTGATACGTTTAGTTTTAATCCAGGTAGTAAAGTGTTTGAGACAATTTCGGTGCATTATGGTTTGTCAAAAGAGCAGGTTCTAAACGAGTTTAAATTAAGGTCAGAATTATTAAGAACCTTGCTAAGAAGAGGTATTACTAATTACAAAGAAGTGCAGAAAGTGATTCATGAATACTATAAGGCCCCTGAAATGATTGTCAGAAGGTTTAATCTTGGACGATGACCTTAACGCTGTTAAAATACAACACTGATCTCTTGCTTGAGGTAGTTCAAAATTACGAGAGTCTGCTTCAAAAGAGAGTGTCGGCAAGTCCTGATGTTGCTTCTCGTATGGATGATCAATTGAGAAATTTGAAAAATCAAATTTTGTTTTTGTTAACCGCGGTAAAGAAAGAGGTGGAGCAGGAGAAGAATGCCTAGTCTTGTTGAATATGTTCAGGATATGCAGCTTGCGATAAGCGAGATTAAGAATTGTCGAGAGCAAATCGCGAAAGACCCTCGTCTTGCTGCTCAGCTTAAGGCGGGTATTGCCAAGAGTCTTACCCGAATTGAAGAGAAGAGTTCTGCGTTGTATCAAGGTCTTGGGGAGATGAATGTTAATCTAAAAATTCCTACGGTTACTTTGGACAAGAAAACTGTTGCTCCAAAAACTATTCCTAAGCCCGGTTTTAAAAGTACTTTCGTTCCTAAACCTCTTGTTCGTCAGATTCCGCTTCCGCAAACAAGTCAGAATCTTGCGCCGGTCAAAGAACAGAGTATGATTCTTTCTCCGGATCTTGCTTCAAAGAAGTTTCAAAGGTTAAGTCCGAAGGACAAAGAGCGGTATATCAAAGAGTTGAAGATTAGTTATGAGGAGTTAGAGGATTTTGTTAAAGCTCAAAGAGCGAAAAGAAAAGGAAAATTGCGGGAAGTAAAGACTGCTGACTTTACATTGTATCAGCCGAATCAGATTGGTGCTGTTGCGAATCGTTTTATGAAAGGGAAAGCTGATCGATTGATTAAGAAGTATCCTAATTTATTTAAGCCGCTTTTCGATGTTTTTTTGAAAGTGGATATGTCTATTCTTTCTAGAAGTTATGTTGCGACTATTCTTTTTTTTAGTGCTCTTGCTTTTCCGGTTGCGTTAGCTTTTTTTTCTTTGATGAATATCGCGTTTGGTTTGAGTTTTATTATTGTGCTTGCTGTTTCTTTTTTCGTGGCTTTAATTACGCCAGTAGCGTTTTATTTTTATCCGCAGAGTCTTATTGGCGATAGGAGGAAGCTAATTAAAAGAGACCTTCCTTTCGCTTTGGTTCATATGAGCGCTGTTGCTGGTTCTGGTGCTGCGCCGATTAGTATTTTTGAGTTATTGGTTGAATCAGATGAGTATCCAGAATTAAAGAAAGAGATTAAGAAGATTTTAAATTATGTAAATTTGTTTGGTTATAATCTTTCAAATGCGTTGAGAAATCTTGCTGCTACAACTCCGAGCGAAGAATTAAAAGAGCTTTTGAATGGAATGATTTCGACTGTTGAAACTGGTGGGGATTTGAAAGGGTATTTGAAGGAGAAGTCTGATGATGCGCTTAATACGTATCGGTTGGAGAGAAAGCAGCAGGTTGAAGCATTAGGTACTTTTTCAGAAGTATACACTTCTATTTTGATTGCCGCGCCTCTTCTTTTGATTATTACGTTAGCGATTATTAATAGTATTGGTGGAGGGATTGGGGGAATTTCGGTAAAACTCTTGGCCTACCTTGGTGTTGGTGTGGCTTTACCTTTGTTAAACATTGGTTTTATGTTTTTCCTAAATTCACAATCTTCGAATTACTAGCATGGCAAAATTAGAATTAACCCTAAAACATTATTTTTTCATAGCTATCGGTTTAGTGATTACTATTTTGGATTTTATTTTCTTGTTTAGTTTTGATCCGGGTAGTTTTGGTCCGAGTAAATGGTATTTCGCTCCAATTCTTGTTCTTGCTTTTGTCGCTTTAGGTTTTCCTTTTGTGAGTGATATTCTTGCTGAAAATAGGCGGCAGAAGCAAATTGAAATTAAATTTTTAGAGTTTGTGCGTGGATTGGTGGAAACGGTAAGGTCTGGTGTTTCTATTCCTCAGGCTATTTTACATGTAAAGTCTTCGGGTGCGAAGTTTGGTCCTTTGTCTCCGTATATTGATAAGCTTGCAAATCAGATTGAGTGGGGTTATCCTTTGCACGACGCCTTAAATATTTTTGCTAAAGATACGAAGAATCCTGTTATAAAAAGGTCTGTGGGTATTGTGATTCAGGCAGAGAAATCAGGTGGTGATCTTGCTGCGGTTTTAGAGGCGGTGAGTGGTTCTGTTTTGGAAATAAAAAAGTTAAGGGATGAGCAGAGAAGTCAGGCGTACGGTCAGACGATTCAAGGATATATTATCTTCTTTGTTTTTATTCTGATTATGATTGTGATGCAGGTTTATTTGATTCCTAAATTAGGAGAAATTGGTGGCGAGGTCGCGCAAGGTCTGTCCACGACGTTAGGCGGAAGTTCTATTACTGCGGATAAAGCAGATTTAACGACTGTTTTTTATTTGACGATTGTGATTCAAGGGTTGTTTGCGGGTTTGATGATTGGAAAGTTTGCTGATGGAACGTATATCTCTGGAATTAAGCACGCGATTATTATGGTTGTTGGTGGGTATTTGTTGCTTGTGACGATTAGCGGTTTAGTGTTGAGTGGGAGTTCTGCGCCGTTAAGCGCGGCTTCTGTTTCTTTATTTTTGCTTATGAAGAGAGAATGGTTGGTGAAAGATGAATAAGAAAGGAATTGGCGCTGAGGTTGATTGGATTATTGCGATTGGTATTTTCCTTATCGCTTTTGGAGCTATCTTAGTTTTATTTAAGCCAGGTATTCGTCCTGTTTTTGAATCTGATACGTTATTGGATATTGTGCAGCAAGGTGTTGAGAATCAGTTAACGTGGAATATCACAAAACAACCTTTTTTTACTGAGCCTGTAAGTTATGAATATAAAACTTCGTCAGGAGGCATTAAGAAAACAAATACGAATGCGATTAAGTATGGTGCGGTTTTTGAAATGGTTGGTACATGCAAATATAATCCAGCTACAAAAAAGATTGAGTCTTGTCAGAAAGATTTCCCGGTTATTAAGAACAATTTTCCTTGGACTGCAAACCCGAGTGTAAGCTCTGAAAAGTTAAATAATCTTGAATCAAACATGCTTTTCTTTTACGAAGGGTACTCTGATGTTTCTTCTGAGATTATTCCAAATTCACAATCAGATCCTGCCGACCTTCCCGTAGGTTCTACGTGTACCGATGCGAAACAATGTGTTACCAATTATTGTACTGCGATTAGTCCGAAAACGTGTGCGTTAGCACCAGCGGGTACGATCTGTATTAGTGATACGCAGTGTGAAAGCCAGGATTGTGTTGTGACAACTGGAACAACTGGTACTTGCGCTGCGGGTACAGCTACAGTTGGTGGAGAGATTACCGCTGATTCTTCTGTTGGCGACGGGTTAGACGCATTGGATATGTATCAAGGTCGTGATTCTAAAGATAGTCAAGAGAGAAAATTAAAATTTAGGTTAGGTGTTACAGCGACTCCTCCTAAGCTTCCAACATTGCATGACAAAAATCCAATTTTAAAACTGCAGACTTGTTTTAAAAGTCCTGATCCGATAAGGAGAAAATATTTGATGGTGTTTGGCACAAATCCGTTAGTAAAAGTGCGTGATTCTAATGATGAGTTGACCGCGCAAGTGACGGCAAAACCTTCTGGTTATCCTTACAAATTACGCGCGTGCGAACTTCCCGATTATTCTTGCCCGCCTAGTTCCTCAAGTCTTGCTACTTCGTGTTCTTCTACTGCTGTTCTTCCCTGCCCCACAATTGTCTACAATGATGCTGATCCGTCTGGAACCTATTGTAATTTAAAATACACGTTAGGAGTTCCAGAGAGAATTGTTGGGCTTTCTTTAGAAAGTTTGCTTTCTTTAAAGAATTGGGAAGATGTTGATCAAAGTTGTGCGACTGAAGGTCTGACTGGATATGATTGTTTTAAAAAAGCGATTGGTTTTCCAGAGTTAAGGGAGTTTAGAATTAATATTGTGACAACAGATAAGGATAGTGTAAATCAAGTGAATATTAACTTTATGAAAGCTCCTCCTCCTGATGATGCAAAAGTGACTGCAAGACAATTCAATACATTTATATTGACAAATGAGGGTGTTAAAGTACCGGTTATAGTTACGATGACGGTGTGGTGAATGAAAGACAAAAGAGGTTTTATCAGGATTCTTGAGGCGATGATCGCCATTGTAATTGTATTTGTGTACATTGTGAATATTTTGCCTAAGCTTCCTAAGCCCACTGGAAAGATTCCTGGTGAATTAGATAATACGTTAAGTGCGATTTTGAAACAGATCCAAAATGATGCTCAGTTTAGAAAGACGGTTGTTGTAGATCGAGATATGGAGAAGATTAATTCTTTTATCGCTACTTCAATTCCTACTTTTAGTTCTTGGCGTTTTGGTTTTAGGGTGTGTACGTCGGGTACTGAGACGCTGCCTAATCCTGATTGTTCGTATTATTTTGAAGGGAATGGTAAAAGTGGTGCTGATTTTAATGCAGCATTAGTTTCTACTGGGACAGCGATTTATACAAAAGCTGTTTTTTTGAGTAAGGTGGATGTGACTGCTCCTGGGGTTGCAAGAATTGCTTGTCCGCGCAATAGTGCTTCTGTTCCTCCTTCAGATCCGAGCTATTGTCCAGTCTATTCTGTTTCTAGTCCAGATGCTTGTTGTGAGAATCAAGTGCTTACCTTGTATATGTGGTCTAATGTATGATAAGGGTTATTGTAGTTGGAAAGACCAAAGAGTCTTTTTATAAAGAAGCAATTGGTGAGTATCTAAAGCGAGTTAGTCGTTTTACAAAAGTAGTTTACGAAGAGGTTTCTAAGGAGTCTTTATCAAAAATGAAAGAGGGTTTTGTTATATGTTTAGATGTTCAAGGAAAATCCTATTCTAGTGAGGAGCTTGCTTCTCTAATTAAAAAGGAAGTGGAAAATCCTTTAATTTTCTATATTGGTGATGAAACTGGTTTATCTAGAGATCTCCTTTCTAAATCCAATCTGCGTTTAAGTTTTTCTCGTATGACGTTTCCACATGAGCTTGCGAGAGTGATGCTGTTAGAGCAGATTTATCGCGCTTTAACGATTAATAAGAAATTACCGTATCACAAATAAGAGGTACATTAGTCCGTAGCCTACAAGGCAGCCTGCGCTTAAGAAAGGCATTGCTGGATAGAATTTGTGTTTTTCTGCGAAGTAAAAGAGTAAGAAGAGGGCAAGAGCAGTAATAAGAGAAACGAAAAATGCTTGGGGAAAACCATAAAGTTTGAGGATGACTCCTGAGAACAGTAAAGGAAATCCAATGTCCCCTCCGCCTAAGATTGCTTGGCGCTCAACATGTCTGACTTGATTGTATGTTGCGCCTGGGGTTACTTTGATTTTTTTAGTGTAGTCTTTTTTTTCGTAAGGGATGAAGAGACCCGCGAACATTTTTGATTCTGATTGAAATTTAGCGAGGGAGATCATGTGTTTTGTTTTCCAGACTGCGATCATGTCGTATGCTGAAATAATGAGTAAGAGAATAAAGATGGAAAATAAACTCAAGACTGGGACGAAGATTGCGGCTAATCCTCCGTAGATGAAGACTTCAGTCAGATTGTGGACGATGACGTTTGGTTTGATGACTTTGAAGAAAGTAAAGAGTAAAGCAAGCGCTATTGCGATAATTTGGGGGATGAATGCGGTGAAGGAGATGGTCAAAGTGAAAAAAACTGAGATAAAGAACCAGAGTTTCCACAGGTTCATTGCTCTAAATTTAACTAAGAGCAGTGCGATGGCAGTAGCAAAGAGGATCGCTACTATTATTGGAAAGTAAGAGCTTTGTTCTTCAAGGTGTGGTTTTTGGATGTGTAAGGGTAGTTCCTGATCTTCTGGAAGATAATGCTTAATGACAACGAGGCCAATCAAGTGGCTGCAAATAAAGAGAGTGATGAGTGCGATAGTGACGCTAAGATCATGTTTCATAGACTTTTTTTAAATTGCTAGTTTATATTCCTTTTGAAGGCTAAAGCGTTAGCTTTAAAAGTAGTTGATGCTAAAAGTTGATTAAAATGACTGAGGTGGTGTTTGAGTTAAAGCAAGTAACAAAAAGATTTAAGGAAAATATTATTTTTGATGGGTTGGATCTTAAGATAAGGAGTAATTCTGTTGTGGGTATTATTGGGAAGAGCGGGTGTGGAAAGTCGACCCTCTTAAACATTCTCGTTGGTTTTTTAAGCCCAAACGCGGGCAGTGTTTTTTTTAAAGGTCAAGATATTCAAAAACAGTTAAAAGAAGTGGAAAAAAATTGTGGTTTTTCAAGCCAAGAATCTTCTTTTTATAAGAAATTGAGTATTAGTGAGAATCTAAATTATTTTGGGCGGTTGTATGGTTTAGAAAATAAAGTGATTGTTCAGCGATCTGAAGATCTTATCAAATTGTTTGATTTGAAAGGTTCTGAAAAAGCGATTGGTGAGCAGCTTTCGACTGGTATGCAAAAGCGGTTGGATATGATGTGTGCGCTGATTCACGATCCTGAGGTATTAATTTTGGATGAACCCACTGCGAATCTAGATCCTTTGTTAAGGAAGGATATTTTGCGTTTTGTAAAGCAGATACGTTCGTCTGGAAAGACTGTCATTCTCACCTCGCATATCCTTGGTGAAATTGATTATTTGTGTGATGAAATTTTTATTTTGCATAATAAAAGAATTTCGAAAGTTGGCGATTCTAAAGAGAGAATTTTAGTCCTTGAAACTGTTTCTCATAAGTATGATCATTTGAGAAAATTGCTTGGAAAAGTCCCTACTAAAGTGCATGATGGGCATTTGCACATAAAAACGAGTAAGCCTGAAAAGGTTTTGGCGACGGTTTTAAAGTATTCTTTAAAGTCAAAAGATGAGATTGTTGCAATTCGTAAAAGTAAAAGCGTGCTAAGTTCTGTATTTGAGCGTACGGTGGGGAAGAGATGAATTTTTTACAAAGTATTTATTTAAACTTGATTCGTCTAATCGCTATTCTAAAGAAGAATTTTAGAACATTGTTAAGATCAAAAAGTTCTGCGTTGATTGTTATTTTCGGCCCACTGCTTATTATTATTTTGTTAGTTGTTGCTTTTAATAGTTCTGCAGTGTTTGATGTCCGGATTGGGGTGTATTCAAAGGTGTATAGTCCTTTAGCTGAAAGTTTGTTGAAAGAAATGGGTCAGAGCCAGTATTCTGTGACAAAATTGGGTGGTGTTTCAGAGTGTATTGATGGTGTCAAAAAAGGAGATTATAATATTTGTTTGGTTTTTTCTCCTGATATTGCGATTAATAATAATGCGAATAATAAGATTACTTTTTATGTGGATTATACGAGGGTAAATTTGGTTTACGCGGTGATGGATAAGCTTTCTGAGAATCTTGCTAAAAATACGGATAAGTTAAGTTTAGAACTGACGCAGATTATTGTGGATGAACTCCAGTCTACAAAAGGGGAAGTAGCAAATAAACTTTCGGGGTTGAATGCGGTGAGTGCTAATGCTGCTTCTTTGAATGAAAAATTAACGAGTATAAGTGTTAGTTTGAATGCGCTGGATTTACAGGCGGTCTCGACGTCAGCGCAGCTTGATGGGGTGAAGAATCAGGTTTCCGCAGTTAAAGCTGTGCTCGTTGCGAAGAATCTTTCGTTAGATGAAGTAGACCTTCTTTCTCAAAGTGTGGATGCGCTAGGGGTGAAGGTGCAAAGTGATATTCAAAAGATGAGTGCGGCAAAGAGTGGGATTTCAGCTTCTGCCACGGGGATTGGGGAAGTTCGCACTATTTTGCTTAACGATCAGAAGAGCTTGGACGCTATAAGAGCGAGTTTAGATCAGGTAACAAAAAGTATTGATGCCGTGAATGTGACGAATGCTGAAAATATTGTGACTCCGATTAGTACGCAGATTCAGCCTGTGGTGACGCAGGTTACGTTTTTATCAAGATTGTTCCCCACTTTTTTGACGATTATTGTGATGTTTGTGTGTTCTATGCTTGCTGCCACGTTAGTGATTAATGAAAAGACGACAAATGCTTCTTTTAGGAATTTTATTACGCCTACTTCTGACAGCGTATTCCTTATTGGCGTATATCTAACGTCTTTGGTAATGGTGATTTTCCAGTTGATTTTAGTTTTTCTTGTAGCGGTATTCTTTTTAGAGGCGGCGAGTGTAGCTGTTTTCTCATCCTTGATTTTACCTCTATTCTTAATTGTAAGTGTATTTATTTGTAGCGGGATTTTGATCGGATATGTGTTTAATTCTCAAGAGACTTCAACGTTAGCTTCGTTGTTTTTTGTAAGTGCTTGTCTTTTATTTTCAAACACGATTCTACCTATTGAGTCTATTCCTGGTTTAGTAAAGAATGTGTTTCTGTGGAATCCGTTTGTGGTGAGCGAGTCTCTTCTGAGGAAGATTTTGCTTTTTAATCTTGGGTGGGAGCAATTGGAAGCGGGTTTTAGCGTGCTTGTCATTTATCTAATTCTTTTTGCAAGTGCGGCTTATGGTGCGTTAAAATTCTATAAGAAAAAGTTGAGAAGTTAATCGTTAAGTTTAATAAGAAGAATTTTAAGAAAGGATTATGCAAAAAGTGTTGATTGATCCTTGGGGTTCTGAGCTTGTAGGTGATTATCAAAGAATTATTGATGACTTCGGTTTAGAAGTGTTTGATAAGAGTCTTTTTCCTCAACCAAATAGATTGATGAGGCGGGGTGTTGTTTTTGCTGGAAGAGATTTACAAAGAATAGCTTCTTGTATTAAAGAGAAGAAACCTTTTTATGTGTTGACGGGAATTATGCCTTCTGGAGAGAAGATTCATTTTGGCACAAAGGCTGTGATTGAGCAGGTAAAGTATTTTCAAGAGCGTGGTGCTAAGACGTTTGTACTTGTTGCCGATTTGGAAGCTGCAGCGACGAGAGGAATTTCTTTGCAAGAAGCAAGAAAAAGGGCGTTGGAGTTTTATATTCCAGCTTATATTGCGTTGGGTTTAGATGCGAAGAAAACAATTTTTTATTTTCAATCTGAAAATCATCTTGTGACGAATTTAGGGTTTACTTTTGCTAAAAAAATTACTTTTAATGAATTTAAAGCGATTTATGGTGAGGCTGAGCCGGGTAAGATTATGAGTGCTGTAACGCAGTGTGGAGATATTTTGTTTCCGCAGTTAGAAAAGCCTATGCCTGGAATTATTCCTACAGGTTCTGATCAAGATCCTCATGTGAGGTTGTGTCGTGATTTGGTGAATCGTTTTAAAGAGTTAAAATTTGTTCAGATTTCTTCGATTTATCATAAGTTTACGCCTTCTTTAGATGGTGGTTTGAAGATGTCTAAGAGTAAGCCTGAGTCTAATTTGGATTTACCTGAGGATGTTGAGTCTGTAAAAAGAAAGTTACGCAAGGCGTTGACTGGTGGTCGTGATACATTAGAAGAGCAAAGAAGACTTGGTGCTGTGATTGAGAAAGATATGGTCTTTGAGATGTTAAAGCAGCATTTTGTTGAGGATGATAAGGAGCTTGAGAAGATTTTTCAAGAGTATAAGTCTGGAAAGATGTTGAGCGGTGAGATTAAAGAACTTGCGTGTAAGAAAGCGGAAGCTTTTATGAATGCGTTTAATAAAGATTTTGAAAAGGCGAAGAAAGCGGTTTCTAAGGTGAAGTTTTTTAAGGCTTAATTTGTATAAAGCGGTTTTTAATGGTTATAGGGCGGTTTTAAGGTGTTTGATTGTTACTACTAAACGATTACTATAAAAGAAAGATTTATATAGTATTTGGATAACTTTCCAGTGATAACAATGATGAATGAAGAATCTTTAAAGAAACTTAGAAGTGCCTTCAATTTAAATATTTACGAAGTTAAGGTTTGGACTGCTTTGTTAAGTAAGGGGATGGCAACTGCAGGTGAATTATCTGATATGAGCGATGTTCCTCGTTCTAGAAGTTATGACGTTCTCGAATCTTTAGAAAAAAAAGGTTTTATCATAATGAAAATCGGTAGGCCTATCCGTTATCTTGCGGTTCAGCCAAGCGAGATTGTCAAAAGAGTAAAGAAGGCTCTTAAAGATAGATCCGAGCAAGAAATTAAAAGCATTGATAATGTTCAAACTACTGATGTTTTTTCAGAACTAAATTTATTGTACAAGCAAGGCATCGAGCATGTCGATCCTACAAGTATTGCAGGTAGTTTTAAAGGAAGAACAAATGTCTATGATCATATTCTTACCTTAATGGGTAATGCAACTAAAGAAGTATGTATTGCGACTACATCTGAAGGTCTTTCAAGAAAAGCAGAATACATGAAAAGCATACTAAAAAAGCTAAGCGCAAATAATGTAGAAATTAAAGTAGCAGCTCCGTTAAAAACCGAGAAAGCAAAAGAATCCGCAAAAGAACTTTCTGAATTTGCAAAAGTCAAAGATATTGATCTTGATGCACGCTTTGTCATTGTAGACGGAAAAGATATTGTTTTCATGGTAAATCACGATAAGGAAGTTCATGAAAGTGCAGATACAGGTTTATGGGTAAATTCACCTTTTTTTGCAAATGCGATGAAAGGAATGTTTACAAATGCTTGGTCAAGTAAAAAGTAAGGTTTATATGCATTTTTAAAACGGTTTTAAAATATGTGCTACTATCACGGCACTCATTTGAAAGAAGGATTAAAGATTGGTAAGAGTGGACTAATTCTTCCTCCTTTAGATATTTGGGTAAGGCATCTAAGTGAAATGCTCCGTGCCAATAATAAAAGTATCTCAGAACCTGTCCTAAGAAAGTATGCGAAATCAGTTATAAAAAGAGAGCATCCTCAAGACGAGAAAGCACAAATTAACCAGTTAACTGATTTATTCCTTAAAAATACCGCTCTCTCTCCAGAAATCGCGAAGGCTTATGCTGAAAGTTATGTAAAGAATGAATTTGCAAATAGCGAGTTCTATCAAGGATTATATGTAAAGATTACTAGAATTCTTGCCGAAGCAAAGATTGATGCGACTGCTGATGAATATTCAATCGCAAGTTTAAATCAACCTAAAAAAACTACTAAGGAAGATGAAAAAAGAGTAAAAGGGATTTTGACTGGATTAATGAATCTAGAAAGATCTCTTTATGAAAAAGAGGGTGTCGAAGATCAGAGGTTTAGAGAGGCTTTACGAAATCAAAGAGACGTTATTGTTAAGAACTTAGGTTTTTATCGGGGAGTAGAGCGCTTGCAAGAAATAAAGGATCCTCAAGCAGAGTTGAGTGATGAAAGGATTGGTGGTCTCGTCTTGGGGTTTGAGTATCCTGATGAAAATTTTATTCGAAGAGAGGGAAGGGTTCATGGCGATAATATGTATCTTCCTTATCAAGTGAATGTACGTCAAATAAGAGAGGTCTATGTTTCTCCTGTTGCTAGAGAGAGTATAGAGTCAGTCAGAGAACATTTCAGAGCCTATGGTCCATATTACTTAGATTTTTCAGGGGAGTGTATTGATGGAACAGAAGGTAGAACAACATATTTTCAAGGAAGGAGAAGAAAATCTTCTAATAAGGTCGAAGAAGATAATGTAGTGGAATTAAAAGTGAGTAAGTAAATTTACGCGCTTTGCCACAAGCAAAGACTGGTTCCATAATTCTAAAGAACAGCAGGAAAATCCAAAGTTTTTTAAAGAAACAAGAGAAGGTGAGGGTATGAATGTAAAAGAGCTTGTTGAAGGCTTGCATCCTTTAGAAAGAAAGCTTCTTCCTTTTTTAAAAAAAGAGATTTCTTTTCAAGAGCTTGTTTCTGTTTCCTCAATGCTTGATGTTGAGGTCATGCGCGCCTTACAGTGGTTAGCCGCAAAGAATGTGTTGGTGATTGAAGCTAAAGAAACGCAAAAACTCGTGCTTGGAAAGAATGCTCAAATCTACTTGAAAGAGGGTTTGCCCGAAAAGAGATTCTTGAAAGTTTTAGAAAATTCTTTAAGTTTAGAAGAAGTAAAGAAAAAGGCAAATCTTTCTGATGAAGAAGCAAATGTGTGTATTGGTTTATTGAAAAGAAAGAATGCTATAAAAAGTATAATTGGCGAAGGTTTAAAGTTTGAAAGAACGTCTGAAGGAAAGCGTTTAATTGAACAAGACTTTCCTGAAGAAATAGTTTTAAAAAAAATTAAAGAGAATAAGATTTTAAATCAGAATGAAGCTAAAGTTGTTGAAGAGTTAAAAAAGAGAAAGGATTTTATTAAGCAAGAGATTGAAAAAGAAAGAATTATTTTTTTAACGCAAGTTGGTGAAGAGTTAATTAAAGAAAAAATAACTCAGAATGTGATTGATCAGCTTTCTGTTGAACTTTTAACGTCTGGAAAATGGAGAGAATCCAAATTCAGAAGTTACGATGTAAAAACAAATGTTCCTAAGATTGTAGGTGGGAGAGTGCATCCTTTGCAGGAAACCATGAATCAGGTGAGAAGAATTTTTATGGATATGGGTTTTAAAGAGATGCAAGGGCCTTTAGTTGAGACTGCTTTTTGGTGTATGGATTCTATGTGGATTCCGCAAGATCATCCTGCTAGAGATGTACAAGATACGTTTTATTTACCTCAAAAAGGAGAAATTCCTAAAGAGTTAAGTAAGAAAGTGGCGTTAGTTCATGAGAATGGTGGAAAATCCGGGTCTAAAGGCTACGGCTATAAATGGGATGAGGAAAAAGCAAAACAATTGTTGTTAAGAACGCATACGACTGCTACCACGTTTAGGTATCTTGCTCAAAAAGGAGTGAAAGCTCCTACGAAGTATTTCTATATTGGTAGGATTTTTAGAAATGAGGCTGTGGATGCTACGCATTTGCCTGAGTTTCATCAGAGTGAAGGTTTTGTGATGGATGAAGGGTTAACCTTAAGAGATTTAATGGGTTATATCAAAGAGTTTTATAATGCGATGGGTATTGAGAAGATTAAATTTAAGCCCACCTATAATCCGTATACTGAGCCTTCTATGGAGGCTATTGGATATAACGAGCAATTAGGTAAGTGGGTTGAGTTAATTAACTCTGGAATATTTAGGCCGGAATCTTTAGAGCCGTATGGAATTACTGTTCCTGTGATTGCGTGGGGTCTTGGTATAGAAAGGCTCGCGATGATGATTCATCAGCAAAAGGATTTAAGAAATATGCTTGGCGCTACTGCTGATCTAAATTGGTTAAGAAATTATAAAGCGGTTAAAACATGGTAAACGTAGAAGTAAGTTATAAAACTTTGAAAAAGCAAGTTGGTAAAGAATTTTCTTTGAAAGAGTTAGAAGAGATGTTGTTTAATCTTGGTTTTGAGTTAGAAGGTGCCCAAGAAGATATGCTTGTTATTGGTATTACTGCTGAGCGTCCTGATTTGTTATCGAGTTTTGGTTTAGCAAGAATGATAAGATCTTATTTAGGTTTGAAAAATCCTGTTTTGAAAATAGAAAAAGCGAAAGAAAAAGTAAAAGTGCAAAGTCCTGCGAAAGAGTGGCCTTTTGCTGTTGCTTGTATTGTGAAAGGGTTAAAGTTTGATGATGAAAAAATTAAAGAAATAATCCGAGTTCAAGAAAAAATAGGATCTACTTTTTTAAGAAAAAGAAAGAAAGGCGGGTTGGGTGTCTATCCTTTAGATAAGATAAAATTCCCGGTTATTTTTACAAGCCAAGATCCTAAAGAGATTGTCTTTCAACCGTTAGAATCCAGCAAAAAAATGAATGGTTTGCAAATTTTAGAAACTCATCCTACTGGTCAAAAGTATAAAGATATTCTTCAAGGGTGGAAAAGGTTCCCGGTTTTTAGAGACAGTAATAAGGATGTGCTTTCAATGCCTCCGATCGTGAATTCTTCTGATCTTGGAAGGGTAGATGAGTCTACGAAAGATGTTTTTGTGGAAGTGACTGGAACTGATTTGAAAACGATTAATCTCGCTTTAGAGGTGTTAGTTTCAGGATTGATTGGTATGGGTGGAAAAGCATATTCTTTGGAGATAGATTATGGCGATAAAAAGATTCTTTCTCCTAGTTTTAAGGAAGAGGAGAGAAAGATTGAAGTTGAGAAAATAAACAAGCTTTTAGGAACGACCTTTAGTCCAAAAGAAGTCAGCGTTTTTCTTGAAAAGATGGGATATGCGGTTAAAAGCGCTTCAAAGAAAGACGTTAATTTTTTAGTGCCCGCGACCAGAAGTGATATTTGGCATGATGTTGATATTATTGATGATGTAGCAAGAGCTTTTGGTTTTAATAAGTTGGAGTTAAGGGTGAAACCTGTTAATACTGTTGCTGATACAACAAAAGATGTGAAGGTAAAAGAGAAAGTAAGTCAGCTGCTTGTAGGTCTAGGTTATCAAGAGGTTTTTACATTGATGTTAACAAGTAGTGAGGATCAGTTTAAGAGAATGAATTTAAAAGAAGAAGAGGTTGTTCGTTTAGGTGCGACTGTGGAGCAGAGTATTAATATGGTACGTTCTTGGTTGTTGCCTGAAGTAATGAAATGTTTGAAAGAGAATAGAAGTATTCCTTATCCGCAAAATCTGTTTGAAATTAATTATGTGACAATTCCAGAAAAAAATGAAGTCAAATCAAAAGACGTTTTGAAGTTAAGTTTGGTTTCGGCGCATAATAGCGCGGGATTTACGCAGGTTAAGCAAGTTTTAGAGTTTTTATTTTCAAGATTGGATCTTCAAGCAGAGTTTAAAGCGATTGAACATGATTCTTTTATTGAAGGAAGAGTAGCTCAAGTAAGTGTTGGAAATAAAAAAGTAGGGCTTGTTGGAGAGATTCATCCTAAAGTTTTGGAGAATTGGGGTTTAGAACTACCCGTAGCGGCTTTAGAATTGGATCTTACGAGTATTTTTGATCTTTAACGATAAGGGTTGATTAAAAGTTCTGTTCCTTGTAAGTGGTTGGTGTCATTAATTTTCTTTAGGTCTATAGCAAGACCGTAAGTTAAGTGAATTAGAGCGGTATTATCTAGTGATTGTTGAGTAACTAAGGAAGTTTCTAGTTTGCCTAAGTTGCGAAGGTAGGATTTGAGTGAAAGTGCGTGAGAGAAAACCGCGTAGGTTCCGTTTCTTTTTGGGAGGATATAATTTTCTACTGCTTTGGTCATTCTTTCTCCTGCTTCAAAAATAGATTCTCCTGATGGTGCTTTGAAATGAAGAAAATTTTTCTCCATTTGGGCTAGTACTGTAGGAGTGTGGACTTCTTTTCGTTCTCTTCCTTCCCATTCTCCTTGAGAGACTTCGCTAAATTCTTCTGTTTCTATGATTTGGTCTAAAGGATAACCGCTGTGCTGGCTGCAAATAGTTGCTGTTTCTCTTGCTCTTAAGGCAGTTGAGGAGTAGATGGCATCAAAATGGATTCCTTCTTGGCTAAATCGTTTTCCTAAAAGGTGTGCTTGTTGTCTTCCCTCCTCAGTGAGCGGGCTAAGAGGGTTTCTTCCCCCAATTAAGTGGGCATTGATATTTTTGAGCGCAAGAGCGTGTCTAATAAAATAGATTTCAATCATAAAAAAAAGAAAGAGAAAACTTTTTTATTTGTATGCTTCTGCGAAAAGCGTGTTCCCTATCAAGAGGCCTGTAAAGCCCGCGATTGCAGGTCCAATAAACCAAACCCAGCCTAGGATAAGGCCTAAGACGATGTGTATTAGCGCTGTTACAAGGAATGCGAGAGCATATTTTCCTCTAAAGGCTTTTTGTAAGACTTTGGAAAAATTGAATGCTTCTCCAAATTTATTTGTTGATGCGTAGCCGAGTACTGCTGCTGGCAGAAGGTAGATCGCTGCTAAAGCTAAAACTGCACCGATGGAAAAGAAGAAGATGCCTGTGCCTATGCGTGGAAGGATTTGTCGCATCATTGTAGGGCCCATAGTTCCAAAACCGATGATTGGTAAAAGTGTCTTCACCACAGTAATGCCTACGATAAGGAAGCAGATTAACGCTGGTACAAGATAAATCAGGCTAATCAGTGTTGTGAATAATCCTTGCATGAATAAGTCTCCCCAGTTTTTCCATTCAGGAAGAGTATTTTTGTTTTTTAAAGTAAGTTTAGCTGCTTCAATTGTGTAGCCCACAGAAAAGAAGTTCACGATTGGAACTAAATTTAAAGCGCAGCCGATGATCCAGCTTTTCATATCTAAAAATGGTCTTTTTATTGCTTTTTCAAAATCCATAATGTCACCTCTTTTATTAAACGTAATTCTGTAAAAGTTGCTATTTAAAGGTTTTGATTCATTTTTGGTCGGCGAAAGATTTTTAGTGGTGGAGAGTTGATTAAAAAGCGTTGTTTTTTATGAGTTAGTTTGTAAAAGCTAATTCTTGATTATTTTTGTTTATTCTTGTTTTACAAATCTTTGAATATATATTTCACCAAAGTGTTCTTTTTGGTCTAAGTCAATGCGTTCTTGATTTGCTAAGTGTAATAAGGGAGAGAAAGTTAAGATTTTGTCTTCGCGGGTTTCGCTGGGTAAGACCTCTTTAAAGGTAATTATGTTCTTAGCTAAGAAAAGAGTTTCTAATTTTCCTTGTAATCCTTGAATTAAGACATTAATGTCGTAATGTTTTTCAGGAATGACTAAATGTTCTGGTACGCGGTTTCGTTCTGCGATGCGAAGCAGTCTTCTTTCATTAACGTTTAAAGCTTTATCGAGAGCGAAAAGTAAATCGTCAACAGTTACTTTTTTCTTTCGTGCTTGTGGTGTTTTAATAGTTAGTTTCGGATGCTCAAGTAAAGTAGTCTGTCTGTTGTTATCAGTGTATTGGTCTAATTCTTCCATTTCTTGGGAGGGGAAGAGTAAGTTATCGAGAGCAAGAAAGTCTTCGCTTAAAAGGCGTTCAGATTTTATTTTAAGTAAAATGGCAGAAGCAAGTAGTACTTTTCCAGAAATAAAAAGGTTAGCTTCTTTGAGCTTACGGACGGTCTCTAGATATTTTTGAGCTAAAAGAGAAATGTCAATATCCCACGGATTGACTTCTTCTGATTTTACTAAATCCAGAATGATCGATTGCCAGGTGATTTCATCTCTTTCAAGTAAAAGATCTAGGATCTGATCGTGCATGCTTTTAATCTTATAAGTGGCTTTAAATAGGTTGCGGATAGGTTTATAAGAGTTTTGGGGTTTTCTATTTTGAAATGAAAAATTTTATTCTAGCCCTTGCGTTAGCAGTATCTTCCTGCGCTACGGTAAGTCCAAGTGGTGTAAAGAAGTATTGTGTGACTGAGGACGAACTAAATCTAGAAAGAAGATTAGTGGATTTGTCAATTCCAATTTACCATTTAGAGGGAGAAAAGAAAGAAGTAAGGTTTGAAAAACTTGGTTCAGGGGTATTGATTGATGAGCGGTATCTTGTGACTGCGGCGCACCTTTTGAGAAGGGTCAACGCAAGCGATATTCAGGTTCAGAGTCTTGACGCTAGAACGTATGAAGTAATCAATGGAATTTCGGATGCAAAAAACGATCTTGCTTTTTTGGAGTTAAAGGTTGATGCTCAAGGAGAGTCTTTAATGACGTTAAGGGTGACTGATGCCAGAGAGTATTTGCCTGTTTTCTATTCTAGGAGGAAAAGATATTCCGATGAGGAAAGTAAGTTGAAGAATGCCAAGATTTCTTTACAAAATAATAATCATAGTTTAGAGGTGGAAATGGATAAGATTTTTATGAATCGTAGTTATTTAACTTTTTATGGGGATATTGTCAGTCCTGAAAGGGAATTAGTTTCTAAAGGAACAATTGACTCTTCTCTTTTTATCGAACCAAGCGATGTTGGTGCTCCGGTTTTTGCTCAATCTGGAGAGTGTTTTTCATTAGTTGGAGTTGTTAGTAGGATAAATGGCCTTGCCGGAACAGGAGAGCAAAGAGTTGGTTCTGCAAGAATTGTTTCAACATTGCCTTTGACCAAAATAGCGGATACATATCTCGGTGTTTTTGGATATATTCAGCAAGATTAAAACTCTGATAACGATTTTTGCCTTTTTGGTTCTGAATATGCTTTGTAGCTTGACCACGATTTTCTAAAAAGGTCTGGATAATTTTTCCAGTTTTCTTTTAAGAATTGTTGTGTTAAAGGATCTGAAGGGTAGCCTGAGCCAAAGTCTACTTTGTATTTTTGTTTGAGTTTTTCTATTTCACGATCTCTTGTTACCTTTGCGATGATGCTGGCGGCGCCTACAATTACGTGATTTTTATCAGCTTTGTGTTCGCAGCGTAAATTAACTTTTTCTTTTAAGTAAATCTTCAAATAATCAGTATACGCTCTTATGTTTGTTGAGGGGCAGTCTACAATTGCTGCGTCTGGTTTTAAAAAGTTGATAATCTGTGCGAAGTGAATTGCTTCCAGTCCGTTTAAGTTAACGCTTTTAGATTCTACTGCTTCGTCAATCTCTTTTGGTGGGATAATTGCGACTTTGTAGTTTTTTACTAATTTGAGAATTTTATCGTAAAGCACTTCTCTTTGTGTTGGGGAAAGTAGTTTTGAATCTTTCACACCGAGAGCTTTCAAGCTAGCAAGCTTTTCTTCTTCAATGCTTACTCCTGCGAGTACCATTGGTCCAATGACCGGTCCTCTTCCCGCATCATCAAGACCTGCGACAACTGTCATGGATTTCTCTACTTTTCTTTAGTTATTTAAAGCTTAATGTTGGACTTTCTTTAAAATTTCTTTTAATTGTCTTTCATAATCTTTAATTTTGTTTAAAAAAGGAACGTCGCTAGCCAGATTTTCAACAGTGAAATAGGTCTGTTCTCTATTTATCTTTTCTAGTTCTCGTTCAAGTACGTTTTTCAAAATTTTTTTTCTTCTGTTAAGAGTCTCATCTTTTTTAGTAAGGGTTTAGAGCTTAAAAAAGAATTGTTGATAGTGTATATGCGCCATCCGCGCCATATTCGCGATTTGTTTTTAAATGCGAAAGGTTTAGAAGAATTATGGAGAGAATAGATATTATTGAACTTGTAAGAAATCAATATACCTATGAAAATTGGTCAAGTAAAAGTCAATATTTAATTGAATCTGAAATAGTAGGAGAAGATAAGGTTGTGCTTTATTATGTTATAAAAAAAGCAATAATGAAAAAACGTTTTCAAAGGGAATTTCAAAGATATGTTTATTTGACGCCGGGTTTTTGTTGGGCTTTAGGGTTTTTTCAAGGAGAAGGATTAAAATCGAGAAAAAATAGGGCCTATACTCGTTTTAATATCACGAATAAGAATCCAATATTTTTAAAAAGATTTTTGAGTGAAATGGATAAAGCAGGTCTGTTAAGAAAGGAGGAAATAAAGGGCAGATGTTTTCAGATACATCATTTTCTGAATCCTCCTGAAGTTGTAAAAGAATATTGGTCTTCACAATTAGGTTTTCCTCAAGAAAAATTTATTGCAATTGATTACAATCATAATCTCAAAAAAGAAGGAAATGGGGTTTGCCATTTTGATATTGGAGATTGTTTATTAAGAAGAGTAATTGATTTAATTAATGAAAAATGGTAGCGGGGAGAGGATTTGAACCTCTGACCTTCGGGTCTCTCACAGCTAGTTATGAGCCTTGCGCGACTCTTACCCAAAGATAAGTGTCTCGACGAACAATTAGGTATCCTTTTGAAGGATAACTCCTAGTTGAACGAGACATCAGGGTCTCTCTGTTCCACCCCGCTGAGCTTGAAGAAAGTCAGTCTTTTTATAAAGCTTTTGAAAACCTATTTATACTTCCTTTTTCAAAGTTTATTTTTATGTTAATTAGTTTTTTCGAAGAGTTTCCAACTAAGGGGAATTTAGAGAAGTTAAAATTGGTTTCTTTTCCTTGTAAAGTGTATCTTGCTTCCCCGAGTCTGGAAGAGTTTAATAAAATAAAAAGTTCAATTAAAAATAAAAAAGTAAAGGAAGTGGTATATTGGCCGATATTAAAGAAAGAGGAGGGGTATTGGATTTCTCCTTTTAGTAAAAGAGCTGCTTTGCTCAGGATTTTTAATGAGTTAAAAGATGAAAATGTTCCGGTGATGGTTGATGCTGAATTGCCGACGAGTAGAAATCCTTGGTTGTATCTGCAATCTTTTAATTTCTTTAGAAATAAGAGTTTAATTAAGAATTTTATTAAGGATCAGAAAAATGTTTTTACTGCTGAGTATTATCCTCAAAATCGGGTTGGAAGGTTTTTGTTAGAAAGTTTGGGTTTAGCTTTTGAGCTTGATAATTTAAAAGTGATTAAGATGGCGTATCATTCTATGCATTCTTTTAATAAATTAGCTTTGGAAGGGAAACTTAAGGAAGAAAGAGTAAGGTTGAAGGAAAGGTTATTGTTAGGTTTAGGAACGATTGCTGTTGGTATTAATGGGACTGAAAAATTATTGTCTTTAGAACAATTGCAGAAAGATTTAGAGTTAGCTAAAGATGTTGGAATTAATGAGGTTGTTATTTTTCGTCTTGGCGGATTGAATAAAGGGTATGTAAATGTTTTAAAGAAATTTAGTAAGTAAGTTCACAAAGGTAAAGTGGTGTTCCTTCTGGATCTGTGAAGTGGGCTACTTTGACCATTTCGTCTTCTTTGATTTTGGAGAATTTGATTCCTTTTTTGGAAAGTTCTTCTACTGCTTTTTTGATGTCTTGGACGGTGAAGCCGATGGATACGTTTCCTTGTTTCATTTTTTCTTTGGTGGAGTGGATTCCTAGGTAAATGCCTGCTCCTTCAAGGCCGATCCAGTGTTCTCCGTAATCTTCAGCTACTTGAAAGCCTAAGATTTCGGTGTAGAATTTTTTTGCTTTTTGAGTGTCTTTGACTGCGATGGTTGTGTAAGCTTCTGCGAATGTTTTCATAAAATGGGTAAATACTAAAGTTTTAAAAAACTTACTTTAGTTAGAAAAATAATATTCACTAGTAAGTAACAACAAAAAGAAAGATTTATAAAGGAAAGAATGTTGGATTTTAGTAAGAAAAATGGCGAAGATTTTACTTGTTGAGGATAATGATGCTTATCAAAAAGCAGCAATTGAGGTTCTAAATGCAAGAGGTCATGAGTTTGTTTTAGCTACGGATTATGTTACCGCAAAATCTGCTTTAAGTTCCGAAAAGGTCAAAGGTGCGTTAATTGATTGTTTTTTTCCGTATAAAACAGATTCTAAAGATCTTTCTCTAGGCAGAGAGACAATTGAAAAGTTAGCTCAAGCTGATAAGGCTGAAATGAGAGCAAGAGAAGCGATGGTTAAAGCAGCAGAATTTTTAGACTTTAACGATACAGAAGTAAAGTCCGCCTTTAGAAAATGGGCTTATAATGAATATGGGGTTGTTGATAAAAGTCCAATTTATCGGGTTTTAGAAGAAATTGGCAGATTAGATAAGACTGTAGCGACCGAGATTTTTAAAGAAAACCTCTCTCTATTTTCCAATCCAATGTCTAAGGATTACTTCCCTGCACTAGAAAGAGCTATTCAAGCCAGCGAAGCAAATCAGCCTTTGGGAATAGTGGTTGCTCAAGAGGTAAGTGATTTAGGGGTTGCATGTGAATTGGTAACGTCCACGTTTCATCATGACGAGATTACCCAGCCAATTAAGAATTATGCTTCTTTAATGGGCTGGGAGCTTTCGGATTGTGCTCCTGGACAAGAGGAAGAAAAAGGTGCTTCTCCCTTTTGGGAAAAAGCGTTAACTAACTTAGAAAGTCGTATGGTTTAGTGGAGAATAAAAAATGTATCAAAAAATAGACGTTAACGAATTAAAAGAGATTTCCAAGCAGATCTTAAAAGGTATTTCTTTGAAAGATAATTTTAGCGAGATTAAAACTCTTGCAGCTTTTACGTTGACCTTTAAAGATAAAAAGACATTATGCGCTGTGGTTGTGTTAAACGCAAACACGTTAGAAGTTTTAGAAGAGAAAGAGGCAATTACAGATGAGCTGATGCCGTATTCTCCAAATTTTGTTGCTTTTAGAGAAGGACCTGCGATTGTTCAAGCGTTAAAAGAACTTTCAAATAAACCGGATTTATTATTAATAGATGGTATTGGTGCTCTCATTCCAAATAAGGTGGGAACAGCAAGTTATGTTGGTGTTTTAACAAATAGGCCTTGTTTGGCTGTTTCAAAAAGTTTGATTTTAGGAAATTTAGAGGAAGATAAAATCATGTTTAAAGGTGAAGTGAAAGGAATTGCGCTAAGAACGAAAGAATTTGCGAATCCTGTTTATTTGACGATTGGGCATAGTGTTTCTTTACAATCTGCTCAAGAATTAATGAAGAAGTGGATTAATCCAGAATTTAAAATGCCGTATCCTTTGCATTTGGCGCATAAGCTCTTATTGAAGATGAAGAAAGGTTCTGAAGAGCTTGTAGGGCAAGAAAAAATTGCAGTAGGTCAGCAAGTATGACGCAAGATAATATTATTTCTTTAGTTTCTCGTAGAAGCGGACAGATTTTAAAAGAAAATGCTTCAAGGCTTTTTTTAAAGGAAGAAGGTGTTCAGAAAGTTGTTAATATGGAGGAGATTGTAGACCGAGCAACGCTGCAGGGGGTGGAGCCTTTAATTGCCCATTTTTTACCTTATCGAACGCAAGATCCTTCTAATCCTCATACTGCCTTGATTTTAGCTGTTCTTTATGAAATGGGGGGCAGGGATGAAATAGCAAGTGGATATTACCAGCAGGCAGCAGATCTTGCGGAGGGTACATTAAAGGAAATTTATTTGTACCATTTTTTAGATTTTAATAAGAAAAAGCTAGCTCCTAGAAAAAATTTCGGTTTTTTAAGGCTAGCGGAAGTTTTAGAAGAAAAATATAAGCAAGAACAATCACATCAATCTCCAGATTTTTTAAAAGAACTTGAAGGTAAGATTCAAGCTGCATACGCTAAGGCAATACAAAACGATCCGGCATCTATTGCACAGTTAGCTGATTTCTATAATGGTGTGGGAAGAAGGGAAGAGGCGCGCAAGATTTGGTCGGATTTAGCGCAAAAAGAAGAAGATGGGGTTCAGAAAAGAGAATATTTAGTTCAGATTGCAGATAGTTATGTCGCTGAGGGAAAGTATCAAGAGGCACTTCCTCAGTTAATCGATTTTTTACAAGATGCTTATAGAAGATTAGGGGAAAGTAAAAATTCAAGAGAGGATTTTAAGGGTGCAAGAATTGATTTAAGGTTCGCTTCTGAGATGATCTTAGAAGTGTATGAAAAATTAGAAAGTATTTCTGAAAAAGAAGCGCTAGTTAAGGAATTAGGGAAAAAAGAATTGTCAGATTATCTAGATTTAGAGTTTTAGGAAGTTTTTTAAATATTGTAAAGCAAGGAGAAGTATGGATTTTGAAAAGGGGTATAGGATTGGAAAGTTTACCACGTCAAAAAAAGAGATTGTTGATTTGGTGAAAGCGTGGCTTATTGTTTCTGTGGCGTTTAGTTTAGCATTAAGTGGTTTTTCTTCAAAGTTTTTAGAGAGTTTAATTATTTCTTTGATTGTTGTCGCGACAGGTTTTTTGTTGCATGAGTTGGGTCATAAGATTGTGGCTCAGAGGTATGGTTATTTTGCAGAATTCAGAAGTTTTGATCAGATGTTAATCTTAGCGTTGATTATGAGCTTGTTTGGTTTTGTGTTTGCTGCTCCTGGTGCGGTGATGATTCGTGCTCGTTCGATGAGCGTAGAGAAGAATGGAAAGATTTCTGTTGCGGGGCCGTTAGTGAACTTAGTTTTAGCTGCTTTATTCTTAGTTTTGTTGCATGTAACCAGTAATTTTCCAAATACAATCGCTTCATACGGATTAAAAATTAATGCGTGGCTTGCGTTGTTTAATCTTATTCCAGTTTGGCAGTTTGATGGTGCGAAGATTTGGCGTTGGAATAAGGTAGTTTGGTTTTTAATTGGAATAGCTGCTTTAGGATTAATGTTTAGTGGAGGTTTTTGAAAATGAAAGAGCAAAGAGTTGGTGTTTTTGTGGATGTGCAGAATTTGTATTATTCCGCAAGAGCGTTATATAACTCAAAGGTCAATTTTAAAGAAGTATTGAAAGAAGCGGTAAGGGGAAGAAAGTTAATTAGGGCTTTAGCTTACGCGGTAAAAGCAGGTGAGAAAGAAGAATCTACTTTTTACAAGGCGTTGGAGAATATTGGTTTTGAGGTTCGTTTGAAAGATTTGCAAGTATTCTATGGTGGAGCAAAAAAGGCGGATTGGGATATTGGTATTGCGATGGATGCGATTGAGCAGGCGCATAAGTTAGATACGATAATCCTAGTGTCTGGTGATGGTGATTTTGTTCCTTTGGTAGAGCATTTAAAACGGGCGTTAGGATGTCGTGTTGAGGTGATGGCTTTTGGAAAGAGTACGAGTTCAAAGCTTATTGATGCTGCAGACCATTTCGTCAATTTGGACGAGAACAAGAAGTTTATTTTAGCAAAAACATGAGCTTTAAAAACCTTTGTACCTACTGTTAAGTATGCTAAAAATAGTCAAAACGATCGCGTTAGGAGGGATTCTTGCTGCTTGTGGAAATGAGTATGCTGAGCCTGTGGCAAATCCTCCGTCTATGGTTTATAGTCCTCCATCGATGGTCCATAGTGATCCTGGAATGGGTGAGCCCACGCCTTCTCAGTTTGGGGAGGGGATGTTGGTTGTTCCATCCTGTGGCGTAGAGATTACGGATAATAGGTTTCTTTTGAATTCAGCGTGGCCTCCTTTGCAGCTGCCTAGGCCAAGCAGTCCTTCTATGGTTGTTATTGGAAGAAATGACGTTGCGCTTACAGCGAGTATTGCGGAACAATTAAGTTATCGTTTAATTGAACCTGTTCTTTTAGAGTTAAGTGTTGGTGAGACAAGGGAGTTGGCTGGTCGAGAGGTAACGTTAGAATCGATCGCAATGGATAACAGTAGTATCGTATTTTCTATGGACGGAGAGGCTAAATTTCTAAGGGTAGGGAGGAAGGAAAGTCTTCCTGCGCAAGCCTTGTATGTGGGTGTAGAGACTGGAAATGTAGATTATTTGAGTGCTTATGCTCGCATTAATTTTAGAACAACTAGTCCTCCTGTGGTGGCGTATGATGATCAGCTGAGTTCTTTAAGTCAAGGCATTGTTTTCGGTACTCTTGGTAAAAACGCTTTGGTGGAAGGAGTTTACGGTGTTTCTGATCGTGAAATGGATTGTATTCTAAACGGAGATGGGCTTCTCGTAACAAAACTTCTTTCAGGGGGCTTTCCAGGTATTCTTGGAACTGCAAGAAATCCTGATCTTTTAGGTGTTGTTGGAGAAGTGATGGTGAATAAGAAGTATAAGCCTCAGTTAGACGGGTATTCTGCGGTAAGAGTAAAGGGAACGAGAGATTCTCCAGTGATTATCCCCCTCCAATAAAGTTACTACTAGGGAGGAATAACAAATCGGAATATTTATAAAGGGTAAATCCTTATTCTTAGTATGGATTTAAGTGATCTTATTCAAAGAGGAAGGATATGGTGTTTCTAGACTAATTGAAAAGAAACCCTCAGAGTAAAGATTTTTATACTTTAAAACCTCTATTTTAGAAAGAATATGGCCGATTTAGTAAGAACAATAAAAGCAAAAACTCTGAAAGAGAGTTTGAGTGATGAAGAAGTAGCGAAAGCTATTTTGAAAGTTATGGTGAAATCCAAGAAGTGGCAGGAGCATGCAAAACAACACCAAAATGCAGAGCTAGTCATTCTTGCTACGCCTGGTTTAAATACTCATTTTGAAAAGAAAGATGAAAAGAACCTTCCAAGTTTGTTGAATCAATTTTCTGAAAGGCAGCAACTCCGTTTTTCTCAAGAAACGAAAGACGTCAAAAAGCCAGAGCCGTTTGTGTATGGTCCTGCGGGTAAGGTGTTAGGTAAATTTTCTTATGGTCCGCAAGGTGTGGGTGATTCGTTGTTTAGTTATAGCAGTTTAAAAGGCAATTTTTCTTATAGTAATACTCCTGCTGGAGAGCAGATGGTGATTGCTGGTTGTCCTTGTGGGATGATCATGCAGGTGGCAGCTTCAAACGGTAAGATCAGTGAAGAGCATATTCAGTCGCATAAATCTGGTGCGGTTTATCAGCCAGGTAAGAGCATGTCTAATATTTACGGTCCGTTGAATGCAGGCGCTGCAGGTTATGGTTCAAACGTGGGCTATAATAACACTCCTGCTCCAGCGTATGGAAAAGGGTTTTTGTCAAAAGAAAAAGACCACGGTACAGGGTTTTAATTTCCAAGAATGTAACGTTTTGGATCTACTGTTTTCCCTTTCAATTTTATTTGAATGTGTACATGTGGATAGTCTTTTGATGCGTTTCCGCTCACGCCAAGTTTGCCTAGGCAAGTTTCTTTCGTTATCTTTTCTCCTGTTTTAACAAGGATTTCTGAGAGGTGACAATAGGTGACTTCTAAGTCTTTTGTTTGGTATTGGACGATATTTCCGTTTCTCCATCTTTTTTTGTCTTTTTCAGCGCGTAAGACAATTCCTTCATTAATTGGGTAGAGGGGTGTTCCTACTGGTGAAACTAAATCTAAGCCTTTATGTTTGCTAATTGTCCATCCTTTTTTATTGCTTCGAATTCTATCTGAGTTATACAGATCTTTTGCTTTTAAGCGTTCAAGAATTTCTTGAGTATTTTTTCTAAAAGGATTTTGAAAGTCTGTTTTTTGTACTGGAATTGCAAGTTTAGGGACAGGTTCTTCTTCTTTTATTTTTTGCTGATTAAGAAGTGATTCCGCGACTAAGATTTTTTGTCCTTCATATACGTATTTTTTGATGGGGTTGATTTCATCATTTAAGATGAGAAGAAGAATGATGCGTAAACTAATATCTAAAGCAGGGTTAAGAAATTGTGCGACATCCCAGAGCGTTTTTATTCCCTCTTCTCCTTGATCATCAATTTCAAAAGTAGTGTACTTATCTTCTTTTAAAATTTTAACTAAGATTGGTCTAAGAAGTCTTTGAGGGATGTAAGCGTAGCGTCTTATTTTTTTATCGTAAAGTATTTTTTTATTATCATTAAATTTTTGGATTTCTAAGGCGTTTTTCTCACTGTCGGTATAGAGTTGGCTTAAAAGAGCATAGCTTACTCCCGACCGTAACGGTACTTTAAGAGAAAGTTCTTTTCTATTAAGTAATTTGCTTTCGTGTGCTTCATATTCTATTTTTAGTGCTTCTCTAGCTAAAGCTTCTGAAGGGAGAAAAGAGAAAAGTGTTCCAAAGAGAAAAGATCTTCTAGTGATGCCCATAAGTCTTAAATTTTTTTAGGTCTTGATAAATGTTGTGTTTGATTTCCATAATCTTTTTATAGGTGGGCGAATGGAGGAGGGAAAGATGGAAAGCGTAAAAATTGGGCAGAGGGTTCCTGAGTTTGTTTCAGAAGCGTATATTGCAGGTAAGTTTGAAAAGGTAAAGTCTTCTGATTTTAAAGGTAAGTGGATGGTCTTGTTTTTCTATCCTTTGGATTTTACCTTTATTTGTCCTACTGAGATTAAAGAATTTGCTGCTAAAGAAGCTGATTTTAAAAAGTTAAACGCTGTGGTGATTGGTGCGAGTACTGATTCTAAGCATAGCCATAAAGCGTGGTTTGAAAGGGATTTGCAGCAGGTAAAGTTTCCGGTTTTAGCTGATACGACTCATGTAGTAAGTAAATTATTTGGTGTTTTAAAAGAGGATGAGGGTATTGCCTATAGGGGTACATTTATTCTAGATCCTGAAGGAATTTTAAGGTATATTGTTATTTCTGATTTGAGTGTAGGGAGAAGTGTTGATGAGACGTTGCGTGTTTTAGCTGCCTTGCAGTCTGGAGAGCTTTGTCCTGTAGAGTGGAATCCTGGAGAGAAGACGTTAGGAAAGGCGTAAAGATGGAAAAGAAAGTGTATCGCATTGTCTATGATCGTCCTGGTTGTATTGGCGCTGCTGCGTGTGTTGCTATTGCTCCGAAAGTGTGGGTAATGAATGAAGATGGAAAGGCTGATTTGATTGGCGGCAAGCAGATTTCTGAGACTGAGTGGGAGCTTGAGGTTGACGAGGATCACGAATTAAATGTAGATGCTGCGCAAGGCTGTCCTGTTGCGGTGATTAAGATTTTTGATAAAGTGACTGGTCAAAAGATTGTTTAATAGAAACCTATTTTAATGAGTTTTACCATTCTCTTAGGTATGTTTGAGCTCTTTGATATAAAAACGGGGTTTATTTTAGCTGGAATTTTAGTAGTTATTGCTTTGTTTAGGTTTTTCTTTAAGAAAAAATCTCAAGATGAGGTGGACTTGGAGAAAGAGTATAATGACGTTTTGAACTTGGATAAGTATAAAGTGAAAGGTCAGTGGTAGTTCAGTTCTGCAGAAACCCTCTTTTATTAAATAATCTTGGTCTGACTTGGGTGTGTTTGACCTAGATTTTTCAATAAGAATTTGAGCAAAGAATTAGGAATACACCAACCATTTTACGTTATCTTTTTAAACTTTCTCCCTTTCTTTATAGAATGGTTAAACTCTCGTATACTCCTGAACAAATATTAAACGGAACTACCTTTTATGATGGGCGCCTACCGAGAGCATTAGAACAAGCGCTCGCATTTACAGGAGAAGAAGGTATCGTAGCAACGATGCCAGAATTTATTGCTGCTAAGGCCAAAGCAGAGAAAGATCATCCTTTTTGGAAGAACTATTATATTGTTCGTACTGAAGAGAATATTGGGATTGATAAAAAAGGAAGATTCTACAAAAAAGATGAACCTGTCGTTGTTGTTATTCAGGGTAGGGGTTTACTTACCTCAAAAAGGATAGCGCGAGCTTACAAAGATGGTCTTGTGGATGGAAGTGTTGAATATTCTGAAG
>CAZCCK010000009.1:0-12009 GCA_964497265.1 Candidatus Woesearchaeota archaeon
ATAAATTTCCGACCCAAGGTTGTCCTTCTATAGGTAATAAAGTAGATTTGTCTTTAATAAATGCTACTAAAACACTACCTGTTACATTTCCTTTACAAGGTTGTTTTGTGTCAGGGTGCAAAAAAGAAATACGTTTTGGCCAAACTAACCGAGGCATATTGGGTTCAGTAATGTATTTGCGAAACCATTTTGTTTCTTGTGAAGAAGGAACTAACATTACTCCTTCATACCCTTTTGCAAATTCCCCATGTGCTTTCTTTAAAAAGTCTTCTACTTGATCAAACGGCGGGTTGCACCACCATAAACCGTTAGGGGCGCCCCAACCCTCGTTCAAAGCATCAATCCCTGGTTTAAACACAAACCCACATTTAGTATTATTTACTGTGGCCGCCACATCATGAAGAAATACACTGGTAAAAGCATTTTGTATCTTCTCAAATACTTCGGGTGGGGTTTCCCACTCCGATCTATAGTTTTTATTTTGTAGACTTTTATTCATTTCTATTCATCCATGCTTCAAAACTAACTGGCCAATGTTGTTTTAAGATTTCTCCAAGTTGTTCTGCCATTACTTGTACTTCTTTTTGCGCGTGTGAAGAATGGCGTAATTCGTACAAATGAAGCATCGCTTCTAAACTACCTGTCCAAATCCAAGATGTCATCATGGATTGAGGAAGTACCATTCTAGCTTGTTCCGGTGCCACACCTGCTTCTAGCATTGCTAGGTATGTGTTTTTACAATATGCTATGTGCTCAAAATAGAATTCATGAGAGGTCACTGAATCTATGTTTTTTATTACTTCATCTGAACTTCCTTGTTTAATGCTTCCCTCTGGCCTCCCACGCCATTCAGAAGGGATGAAAAACTCAGGCTCAGAGTCAACATACCGTCTGCTAATTTCGTTGTGCGCTAAGTCTTCCAGACTGATTTGCATACCAATGATATGTTTATGCAATTGACGAGCGATGAAAATAGGTGCATTAACTCTGATTTGTAATTGAGGGTGTCTGAACGGGGAGGTGTGTTTATGTTTGGCCAAATAATTAATGAGTTTTACATCTTGGTGCTTCAATTCTTTTTCATCTGGGTACCCGCAATCTATGTCGTCGCAACGCGGTAGTGTTTGCCATTCGCTTTTTTTATCAAACGAAACACGAGCGGCGTCAACAACCATAAGGTCTGACCCCATATGTGTGATGTATTCAATAAACTTCATTTTTATCTCCTGCAAGATGTGGCACAGAAATCATAGGTTTGTACGCATCACTGTTAGGGGTGGCCCCTTTTGAATAAACAGGTTCAGGAACTGCTAACTCACCTGCAATGGCTGCATATGCAGCTAAGTCAACATAGTTGTCTTCGTGATTTTGGTTTACCGCGATACGTGAGATTTTTGTGAGACACATAACAATGGCCATATCAACTTCATTTAACTCAGGACGACCGTTAGTATATGCATTAATTAAAGACGCAAGAATTTGTAGGTTCGTTCGAGGGCTACCGTATGTTTTATTCCTGTCCCCTTCTGTTAAGTTTAACGCGGTTTCTAGGATTTTTCCTCTTGGTGTTTCGGCCATTTAGTTTAACCTCCTTAGTCTTAAGCCCATTCATATTTAGGTGCGTTTGGGTCGTCTGTGTATATAGTATGGTGGTCATACCCAACGCTACACTCACATTTTATGGTGAAACGTGGTGCGACACGGTAGTGACTCGTAGATTTCTTTTCGTCATCGGCTGTAACGCCATAATTCCATGTTGGTCCTGTAACGCCATAATTCCATGTTGGTCCTGTAGGACCTAAAGATTCACCGTCCATTTAAGATAACCTCCCTGGAAATTTCTGTTCTATGTTGTGGTCTTTTTTCTCTTCTGCTTGTCTAATATCTATAGGGTATCGGCAGAGGGGGCATATATAATCCCAAGGCTCTGAGTCCACCCTATAGATAAGAAACGGTTGCTCACATGTATGTTTCCCGTGAAATCGTTTTGTTTCCATTTACTGGCACGACTCACATTCAGGGTCGTCTATTTTACACTGCGCAACTCCAATTGTTTTACCATACACATTGGGATCAACAGTTGATTTTTCTACATTACTTGCAGCTTCAGTACGTAAGTAGTAAGTGGTCTTCAATCCGCTTTCCCAAGCATTCATGTAAAGGTCAGAAAGTGCTTTGCCGGAAGGATTTTTTACATATAGGTTGAGAGATTGACTTTGATGTATGTGGGGTTGTCGCATTGCCGCTAATTTAATTAAAACATTCTGGTCTATCTCAAATGCTATTTTGTAACGGTTCTTTACAACTTGTGGCACTCGATCTATGTTTTGAACAGACCCATCAAATGCTTTAAGATCGTTCAGCATTTGCTCATCCCACAACCCAAGATTTTCAAGCTCTTTTACCAAGTTACAGTTAACCACAGTAAAATCGCCAGATAGGTTAGACACGACGTAAAGATTATTAAAATTTGGTTCGATACTTGGGGATGTCCCGCAAATATTAGATATAGTGGCAGTGGGAGCAATGGCAGTAACAAAAGAGTTACGAAGCCAACGTCCATCCACATCCCAGGCCGTTGATGTTTCATGAGTTTCAAACGCTCCTCTTTCTTCAGCTAAGTTTGCAGACTCCGAATTCGCGAATGTAGAAATATGTTCATGTAAATACCCGATAAACCATTCAGCCGCAGAACTTTCAAAATTCATTTCCAATTGTTCGAGCATAGAAGACGTGCCCATTACCCCAAGGCCAATGGGTCGATTTCTTTTATTAGTTTCTGCCGCCTCTTCTGTTGGGTAAAACATTACATCTATAATATTATCAAGCGCCCTTACTGCTAGGCGAGTTGTTTTTTCTAATTCGTCATAGTCAGGTACTAATACGCCATTTTCAATTGTGAGATGTTGAGATAAGTTAATAGATCCTAAGTTACAAACCGCTGTCTCATTTGGCCCGGTATTTAGAGTAATTTCTGTACAAAGATTTGAAGATCGGATCAATCCTTGACTTTGTAACGGGTTTGCTCTATTACATGCATCTTTGAAACAAATCCAAGGATGCCCTGTTTCAAACAAAGAGCTAAGGATTTTTTTCCAAACATCTTTTGCCCGTACAACACGTCCGCGAAGTTTATCTTTTCGTACATCTTCTTCTACTGACTCATAAACATACTCCCACTCTTTGCCCCACGTTTCAGTTAACCTGTAATCAACAGAAGGGCAAACATATGTCCAATATCCGTCAGTTTTAACACGTTGCATAAATAAATCAGGAATCCAACAGGCCGTATTCAAATCATGAGTACGTCGTCGGTCATCCCCGACACTTTTACGCAGGTCAAGAAACTCTTCAAAATCAATATGCCAAGGTTCTAAGTATGCGCAATGACTACCACGGCGCTTACCTCCTTGATTGACAGCAATCGCAATATCGTTTTGGATTTTTAACCAAGGGATAAGTCCTGTACTTTGGCCATTGGTGCCTTTAATATTCGCGCCAGTACCTCGGACAGAACTCCAGTTTGTACCGATTCCACCCGCCCATTTAGACATCTGAGCAATCTCACCATATGTTTTGAAAATGTCACTAAGTGAATCGTCTACATGAGTAACATAACAAGACGCCATTTGAGGATGAGTTGTACCAGCATTGAAAAGGGTGGGTGTAGAAGGCATGTATTTAAACTGACTAATCAAATCGTAGAATTTTTGTTGATAGTAACGTTTATTAAAAACGTTAGCCTCCCCGTGCGCGATCCCTGTAGCGACCCTTAGCCACATATATTGTGGTGTTTCTATAAGTTTACCTTCTCTATCACGCAATAAATATCTGTCATAGAGGATTTGGACCCCTTGATAACGGAATAACAAATCTCTTGTCTTGTCTGTGAATATTGGTTGCACATCTGCAAACACTTTTGGGTCAAGTCGCCCTGCGTAAATGCCGTGGTTTATATAACACCCGGCCGTGTAGACTTCATTGGCATCAACTTCTTTGTAAATCTTTCTTAACAAAAGACGTGCTGCTGCAAAATCATAATCAGGGTGTACTTCAATTAAGGATTTAGCGGCCATAATTGTTGATTCAGCGAGTTCATTTGTGGTAATACCATCATACCAACTAATTTTACAACGTCCTGCAATCTCCATCCAGTCTGCTTTAGGAAGTCCTTCACAAGCTTCTTGCAGTACATCATTAATTCTTGACTCATCTAACGGTTCAAATCCGTGGTGTGTTTTAACTTGCATTATATCATCCCCTTTACATACTGTACAATTTTCTTAATACTATGCGGGTCTATAACTTGGCACTTTGGTATTCCATCATCACTAACTAACTTACACGAGTTTCCTTTTTCAATATGCTGGTATTCTCTATAGCATGGTTGGCAAGACAATCCATACTCCACATTCATGTGAGAGTTATACCCAAAGGCGGCTGAGTTTGTACTACCCCACAAAACAACAGCAGGAGTACCAACACTTTTGGCCATATGTTGAAATACAGAGTCGGGGCCTATGAATGCTTTACAGTGTTTGATTAAACTAATTGCGTCGATTGGGGAGTTAGTGTAACAAAATTCAGATCCTAAAATCCGTGGGTCTGAAGGAGAACCTACTTGTACTACATTAAAACCTTCTTGAGTTAGTAAAGTAGCTATTCCATTCCAAGTTTCAATCGGTTGGTCTTTATAAGGAGACCAGTTTGATTTAGATTGCATTACAACGGTATTTGACCAACGTCTTGAACCTTCAAATGTAAAAGGAATGTGGAAAAAGTCAGGAGTTAAACCCATAGGAAGATCAATACTTTCCGCCCAATCATCAATAATATGTCTGGTTTGCACCTGGCCGTCAATCGATCCCCACCATACAGGGTAATTTAAATGGTGCGCATTTTCTTCTTTACAAATATCCCAAAATATCTCTTGTGGTACAGATAACAAATTATGAACTTTAGGATGCCCGGTCAGTATACTGGAATAATGGTTTGAGGCAATAAACTTCACGTCAAACCCTTTATCTATAAGAGGTTGAAAAAGAGCAGAGGCCATGATTAAATCACCATAACCGCCCATTTTTGCTAATGTGATCGAAGGCATCTAATTACCTTTATTCTTTAATACTTTTGAAATCGCTAGTAGATATTGTTTTATTTCTTGTTTGCCATAAATGAAACTTGAAACATATCTGCATAAAATTTGTTGTATTGTGAATAGTAGCCAAGATATGCCGGTTAGTAGAATTATAATTATAAACAGCAATAAATCTACTACCATTATAGCGATTTACCAATTGCTATTGCTTTTGATACACTTTCTTTTGCCTCAGTTACCTCTTTTATACTCCATGGATATTTCATAAGAAATCGGTCCATTTCTAGATTGAACGCCTTTTGGTACACTGCGCCATCGATTAGCCCTTGTCGTAAAGTTTCCAACTCATCGTGATGAGGTGTAAGGCTAGGAGTGCAGTTATATCTGTAAGGGCCTGCGTTCTCATAAGTCATACCTTCATACATTACCTATTCTCCTTACAACTTACCATTCAAGGCTTCCACCAACTTTATTCTTTTTCATTCTGTATTTTATACGTGCGTCTTCTCTGCAAATACTACAACATCTACGACCACGGTTGTCTATAATATCATAATCATGAAATTTTGGGCATTGTATTTTAGCTCTTGAATTTATTCCGACTATTCCTCTTTTTACATTCTCCTGCAATGTCACAGCTTCTAAGTGGTCTGGATTTACGCAATTTCGTGTTCTGCACAGGTGATCTATTTGAAGCCCTGAGGGTATCTCCCCTTTGAAATACTCGTATGTTATTCGGTGCGCCATGTATAATTTTCCGAAGTATCTAATTTCCCCGTATCCTTTTTGAGTAGTCGAACCTATCCATAACCAACACCCAAAGCCGGATTGTTTCACATATTTATCTTGTATTCTATCAAATGGAATGCCTACCATTCTAAACTCCCGGATGTTTTGTATTCTGTGACTCGTGTTTCAAAAAAGTTTTTTTGTTTTGTGAGATCTGTAACTTCACTTAGCCAAGGAAAAGGATTTTTCTCATTAAACTCAGCGGGAAATCCTAAAGATTGTAGGCGTCTATCTGCAATGTACCGAGTGTAAGAGTAGAAACCTTCTTTTGTTAAACCAAGAATTCCTGTTCCTAATAACACTGTAGCATATTCATATTCCAAATCGGTAGCTTTGCGAATTTTTTGTAACACAATCGCTTTTAACTCTTCTGTCCAAAGTTCCGGGTTCTCTTGTATAATGCCATTAATCAGGTCGACACCAAAGTTAAAATGAATGCTCTCATCACGCATAATATATTGAAATTGTTCTACAGTTCCAGGCAACAAGTTACGTCTTTTAAAACTTTGAATAGCCGCGAAAGAACAGTAAAAGAAAATACCTTCCATGATGACATAAAAATCAATAAGAGCTTCCAGAAATTTCGATGGTGTTAAATCCGACATATTGGCCAATTGTGTTACAAACTCATCTTTGTTATATATAGCGTCTACATGTCTATACTTGCTGAATATTTCTTCCTCATCCAACCCCAAAGTTTCCACAATGTGCTGGTAAGAATGAGTATGAATTGCCTCTTCATACGCTTGGCGAAGAAGATAAAGACGTACTTCGGGGGCTGTGATGCCTGAATATACTCCCAGGACAAGATTATTTGCAACCAGTGAATCTGCTGTAGTAAAAAAACCAAGAGCAGTTTTAATAACTTCTTTTTCATTATCTGTCAAAACTCCTGTGGCATTCCACTGTTCAATATCTTTTTGCATATTAACTTCTTGAGGCAACCAGTGGTTGGCGTTCCCTACGTTGTAGTAATCCCACGCCCATTTGTATTTAATTGGCATAAGTTTTACTACATCATCTACCCCACCGATAAGTCTACGAGCATTTGATTCATGCGCGAGGCTCATATTTTACCTTCTTTCAAGCGTTTAGTGACATAAGCTTTTCCTTTTTCTGTTAACCAAGGGCATCTTAAACTCGTCCCAAATTCTATAAAATCTTCCATGTATAATTTCCGGTATTTCGCATGCACTATATTTTCAGGCGCGACTTGAAGTAAACAGCGGTATGTATTACCTTGCCGTTGGAGTTGAGTATCCCAGTTAACAGACCGTAAAAGATGAAAAGTAGATATATGTTTACAAGCGATAATCACATTTTACCTTCTTTCAAATTCCACACTGACAAATTTCACATTGACAACCCAGCACAACAAACTTACATACTTTCTTCCCAAAATCCATACCTTCTTTCAACAACATACGACGGCCATATTCAGCTATAAGGACGGCGTCCGCTACATCTTGAGTAATCAAATGTGCTGATTCAGGAAACAAACGTTTAGCTACGCGTTGATTTTCTTGTTTTCTGCCTGTGTAAGTTGGCATCTTTGGGATTTGAAGCTCTTTAATCCAAGCTTTAGGTGGCGCGTCTCTAAAATCTAAACCCCGTTGAGCCAGCGCGCCTTCAACAATACCATACCCCCGGCCAAAAGTGAAAGCATTTCCGCCTGTGTCCCAAGGCATACCAAATACTTTTTCCATAAACCACACCGTATTAGTAAACATCCAAGTACTACTAATCAAATCATGTAAACTTTTGTATCCTTTTTTGAACCGCGCAATTCGTTGTATTTGGCCATTGGATATTTCAACTGCCGCGCCGGAAGCCCCTGGATCAACTCCTATTACAATCAAGTTAAACCTCCTACTTTATATCTTAAACCTTCTCCGGCTTCAGCGGCAAGGGGAAGTCCTGTCATCCAGTCTCTTCCTTTAACCATTTTCTCTTCCACTTCTTTCAGCGGTACAAATAGATTAAGCTCCAAAAGTAATTCATCGTGTACAGTTAACACCATCGGTAAACCCTCGTCTCTAAACACAAACATGGCTTCTACCATGATATCTCTGCTCACAGCTTGTACAAGGTTCTCAGTTAACTTCCCACCGTATGTATCCACCCGTATAAATTGTTTTGTTGTTGAGTCTTGCGTCGCGTAAGATAGAATATATTTTTCTTTCCCGAATCTGTCAGCCTTATGTTTAACACGAGGTTTAAAGTATTTAACACTATGACCCGCTGGTAATTCTAAATGTAAGAAATCTGACTTCGAATCGTATCTCCAATAAACACCTTCACACACCATAACACGTTGGTTTGGCTTTTGTACCGACTCAATAGCGGTTTCCTCGATTGTTTTCCAGAATTTTTGAATTTTAGGATTCGCCGCTCGCCAACGTTGCTTAATGATGTCAGCGGCCATACCTTCTATTTTGTTAAAATGCAACTCATCGGCTTTTTCTTTATCTTTTTTATACATGGCGTAGCAGAATTCAGCGGTAGACAATTCGTCCTCTGTGGCCCCGGATACAATCATTTGGGCAACAGGTTTTAGAGACACATTGTATGTCTGACATCCGTTATAGAAGGCGTTGATCCCGCCATTAAAACCCATAGCGAGAACAGCAACTTTACCTACGTTTCTTGCTTCTTTGTCTTTTTTGGTGACTTTTCTACCAAAAATAATCGAAGCCATGTGGCAGTACACATCTTCGTTATTTCTAAAAAGTTCTAAAGTCTCTTGTTGGTCTGCAAACCACGCTGTAACACGCGCTTCGATCCCTGCGAAGTCGACCCATACAAGTTTTTTCCCAGGTTCTGGGATAATTTGACTACGAAGTAATGAACTTGCAACGTTAAAAGAATCACCAAAGAATAGCGGCCAAAGTATTTTAGGGTCTTTTAACATGCAGCTAAGAGCTAAAGGTACATCAATCTTTGGCCTAGCTAAGTTCTGAAGTTGGGCGTTACTACCACCCCAACGGCTTGTGTGCGCCGCGTGGTAAATCAAACTAAGGCGGATACGTTGATCAGCATCCATGGAATTGATCATAGCCACAAATTTGGCAGTGGATGATTTCGCTAGCGCTTGCCTGATTCTCAATGCTTTTTTAACTTGCTTTGGTGTATCTGTTTCCATCAACCGCAAGACAGTATTTTTGCGCATGTCTTTAATAGGTGCGCCTAGTTTAGCTTCCACCCATTCTTTGAACCTGTCTCGTTGTGTTGGTGATTGCACTTCATTTTCAGTGATGTGTTGAAACTCAGCTAATAATCTATCTTTTTCATATTTTAAAACATCCATAATTTGCAGGATGTTTTTGCGGTCAAGTTTTACCCCTCGTTCATTTATCTCTTGATCCATCTCCCAAACACGACGCTCAAATGGCTCTAAGTCTGTAAGTCTTTTGTCTATTTGCTCAGAGACTACGCAGTCTTGAAAACAGTATCTCCCTAATTTTATAAAACTTTCAAAATCACGAGGGCCATCGGGTTTAGACATTTTTAGCATTAGTCGGTACCCTTCAGAATCTTTTTTCTGAAGTAAATCTAAGGCGTCTGCCGCCTGTTCTAACGCACGAGGCAAACTGTGATTTAAACATTTGGCCATAGTGCAAATCCACTGTGATAAAGGAAGTTCGTCATAACCCAGTCGCGCTTTAATAATATGTTTCCAAATCATTCTTTCAAAGACAACATTGTGTGCGACTAAAATAACATGCGGCCCCCACCCCCCAACAAAACGAACAAAATCTTTTACTTTAAAAAATACGTAGGGTGTAGGGTTGTTCTCTACTTTTACAGCAGCGCAAAGAATCTCTGTGCTTGGATGGCGTGCGTACACAGAAGCACCACAAAGTTTTAAATCTACTTCACTGGAAGTTTCGAAATCTACATATAGACGAAGTGGCTTCATCAACTGTATTTCCTTGCATTTTTCATAGCTAGTACACACGAGGTCATGACGTCTTCTATTTGATTTAAAAGTGATTCTGGTTTTGACCCCCGTCGGATTGCCATATATAGTTTAAATAGTAAATTATAAGAGTCGCAATTAACTTGGGTTAATTCATTTATGATATCGTTATTGTCGCTCATAAACACCTCAAGATAAAAACTATTTAAAACAGTAAAAGAAAAGTATAAAGGGGGTCATCACGCCCCTTTATACAAGAACAGTCGATCACCATTTTAGGACTATCACCGTTTTATGATTATACTTCTTCAAACCCTGTAGTATCGACTGAAGAATCTTGAAAGGTTTCAAACATATCCGGTGTAGCGGACATTGAGCCGATAGGTTCACCTTCTTTTACTTTTTGAAACCCTTTAAGACGTAAAGATACACGACCGGTAGTAGTGTTAAGACCGATAGAAACAAGAGCAATACCTTCGCACCCACGATACACCTCTTCTTTTTCAGTGATTCGTTTTCTATCCGGGCCGATGACCAAAGGTGGAAACGTGGCGGCACAACTGGCTTTGCCAATGAACATACCTTTGTAGTGAGGGTATTTCTCTAATGTTTCAGGCTTTGTTTCTTTTTTAATAGGTTTGATAGCGGTAATCAATTCATCAATACCAATACCGTTATCGATTGCTTTTTGCTCTTCTGGGCTTCCCCTGAATACTACATTCTTTGGCCACCGTGGGTCAGACTGAAGTACTTTAAGAGCCTGTTTATATTCAGAGAAATCTGCGTCCTCTTTATACCCAAAAGTAACAGAGTATTTTGGTTTATCATCATCTTTGAACGACCGTGGGGTGAATAGGTCATGAAAGAACACTGTGCCTACAGGTAATCTGAATTTCAAAGTATCATCAATGATAAACGTACTATTGCCTTTTTTCTCATTTGCCATGTTAACTTTCCTTTACAATGTGCTTTATATCAAGCGTCGTAATCTATTTGTTTTTCCCAATACGAATATTCAAGTTTTCGTTTTATCTTGAGTAAAGGGGTTTCCCTTTTCGCCTCATCTTTGATTTCTTGATATCCTCGTATAATTTTATTAAACCATATTTTTAAAACACTTTCAACGATTCGTATCATTTATTTACTTGTTCCCGTCACACAACATCCTCAAAATAACCAATATCGTTGCCTGTATTAGTTTTAACTTTTACTAATTTCTTTTCGCCTTCTTTTCTTGTAGTATAATTGGCCAATTCGTGCAATGCAGCGTCGCCCAATTCTTTTTTTACTACTTTTTCTAATTGCGCTACACTTTTAAGTTTAGGAGTACTGTAAATCTTTTCACCTAGTTTTGCTTTGTATAAAGATTCAACCTTAGAGTCATCAACCCATTCACGATTCCCCAAACTAGATTCTAAAGTGTACCCTGGAAGTTCTCCACCACTTTCGATATATGATTGCGCATAGTTTTTAACCGCTCTTACCCAAGCATACAACAACTCTGCGTTATCAAGGTATTTAAGAATTTCCGCTTCCGATAATTGTGAAGGAGATTTTACATTATTAAGCATGTTAAGTTTCACTCCAAAAATCTCTTCAATAGTTTTTAACTGCTCGGGGCAAAAAGCTTTTGCAGAACACCACCTACAATGTTCCCCAACTTTTAAAGTTTTTCCATCTCGTAAAGCGGCCAATGCCTTTTCATAGAAGTGGTATAGTTGGCCGTAAGATATTTCCGCTGTAGACACGTTATCCATTCTAGGTTGTACAATGGTCATTATTATTTTATCTATGCCCATTAAATGGTGTGTTTGTATTACACCAAGGGCATAATACATCATTTGGTAGTTGTTTGTGGCTTCCTCTCTAACGCCTTTACCATACTTGAAATCGAATACATAAAGCTCATTGCTAGTGTTAAACCAAGCGTCACAAGTACCAAAGGCAAGTTCGGAAAGTAAAGGGATATTGACTTTACTTTCAACCTGTAAACTGTTTGGTGATTCAGTCTGCACCATCGATAAAATAAGTATCTCTCTATACAAGTTAACAGATTCAATAAGTTCCTCATCATTAGAATCAACCTTTCCTGATCTCAAAAGTCTTTCAGCAATTTCGTGTGCCTTTGTCCCCTCAGCCGCGTAAACAGACTGAGGGGCTTCCGGCGCTTTAGCACACAACTCAATAGAGCCGGGGCAATTAA
>CAZCCK010000009.1:12109-19800 GCA_964497265.1 Candidatus Woesearchaeota archaeon
CATTTTATACCTCGTCTTCTACAGTTTTAGGCAACGAATTTTGAATGTCATTTTTTACAGTTGCAAGAACTACTTCATTAGAGAATAGAGACTCAATACGTTCATATACAGTTTGTACTTCATTTTCAGGAAGGTTTTTGACCGAAGTAGAACTCATACCGTTTAGCACTTTTTCTTGGTAGAATTTTTTAGCGGCTTCAAACGCTGGCCCAACTGCAACACCATCCGCCAGTTCTGTTAAAAGTGCTTTCGCCGCTGTAGCCGTTTCATCAATTGTGTAAATACGTTTTTCAGGAATTACTAAAGCCGAGGTTTCAGAGGTTAAGTTATTACCCAGAATAGTTTGTTTAACAATGCCGCCGTTGTTAGCCGCCGCCAACTGGCCATTTAGTGAAATTAACACTTCGTGGGCGATTGCTTTTACTAAAGTGTCAAAAATATTAGGTAAAAGACTGTGAATAGATTCTGCATGTGAAGTCACGTTTGTTTCTCCTGCTTCTTTTTTAGGTTTAGCCATTGTAGTAGTTAACTCCTTTTCATTTTGTACTTCATAACTTCTTTTAATTTCTGGCCCGCCATTGTCGTAAGGGTTGTTTGGGTTGGCTGCGATTATAGTTTTCTTTACTTGTTCTGGAAATTTCTCCCATTGTCTTTCTGAGTAACCGTGTGGCATACCGTGTTTAACCTCTACTATTTTATGAATAACGTCTTTTTTCCATTCAAGTGTAATTTCAATATCTTCTTCCATAGTTCCTGCGGCAATACAAAAATCAACAAATATAGTACCTTTTTCTTGACCGATACGTCTTAACCTGTCAACCGCTTGAGCAAGAACAGATGGAGACCAATCAAGTTCAGCAAATACCATTCGGTCACAAACTTTCTGAAGCCCGTCAACACCGAAGCCAATTGTAGACACTTGAGCAATAATAACTGAACATTTTTCATCGTTGATAAAATTAGAAATGTAATCATTTTTCTGTACAGCACTTTGGCCACCTTGTATTACAACAGGGTTAAATTCAAGTAAACCTTCTTTTAGTAAAGCGATCGTATTTGTATGATAGGCGATTAAAACGATTTTATCTACAGTTTGTAACTTATCTTTTACATATTCGATTACTTGAGGCGCTTTTGCTTCAGCAATTAAACGGCGTTGCGTTGGCAACTCTTCTTTATCATAGCCAGTAGGTAAGTTTACGTTGTCTAAAACAACACGAGAAGTTACAGTAGCGGGTAGTTGATCCCATACTTCCTCTTTTGTGCGCCGAATCATAAAACCATGTAATATTTTTCCAAGCTCCTCAGTGTTTTGCGCCCCACGGCCTTGATAACCGCAAAACCTACGCAAAAACCAAGGATATTCCTTGTATTTTCCTAGCTTTGATAAGGCGAAAGCGCGAAGGATAGTGTAAACATCTATCGGACGGTTAAGAATAGGTGTTCCTGTCATTAAACAAACTCTAGCACAATTGGCCAAAAAGCTGCCTTTGCCTAAAATAGCTTTAGTTCTTTTTGCTTTTGAATTTTTTAATGCGTGACTCTCGTCTAAAATACAAAAATCAAAATTTATCCCGTCAAGTAAATGGCGTTTTTTACTAGCCATATTGTAAGAGGAAATCACAGCAAAACCAGTTTCATAAATCCTTGTGTTAACTTCTGTACTTTCCCCTATGCCAAAAATAGGAAAGTCTTTTCCATAAAATTCCTGAACAACTCTTGTCCATTGAAGCACAATAGATGCAGGGCAAATGATCAACAGTTTCCGGGCTTTTAAACGTACACAAGCCGTCATAGACTGTATTGTTTTGCCCAACCCCATGCAGTCAGCTAACAAACAGTGCTTATGCTTCAGTATATATTCAACTCCTTCTTCTTGAAAAGGCGCTAATGTGTACGGCTCAATCAAAAGCTACTACTCTTGCATTGTCTGCGCTAAAGATATTTTCCATTGTAATCTTATACCGAGCAAACTCCCGCCGAAGGTGTTTTTCCCCCGATCGACGTAAATCCAAAGGCCAATAAAGAGATTTATACTGTAAAATATCTAAGAGTATTTGCTCTTGGTACGGGTACATTTTCATTCTGCCTCATATTCCATTTTTAATTGTTTAGCGTCTACAAAACCTATGTATTGTGTCGGAGAAAAAGACACGTGATAGTGCAGAGGTATCTTATTTTCAAAGTCTTTAATTTCTTTTACTTTTAAATCATACGCATAGTCTGACATTAGCGCGTTATCCATTACTCTATACCGCCATTCATGCGGTAAAAGCTCAAGACAAGCCAACACATATTCATTGTAACTATTAATCATTTTAGTTTTTTCTCCATACGAAGTAAAATAGTTTCTACTCGTAGCATTACTTTCTCTACGTTTTGAATACTACAAACAACAGTGTTTAACTCAAATAAACCAGCTTTTGCAGGTTCAGAGGTAGCTAACGCAAACCATATGATAGGCGCAGAGACAATGATTGTGAGTACATACGGCGCTAAATACCTCATATTTCTATTTCCTCCTCTTGTACTTCTTCTACATCTTTTTTAAAACAAATACCAGAAGCTTGTCTAATTTTTTTCCATCCAAGACTTAACATACATTGTCTAATACGCTCTTGAGACTTTTTATCTCTGTCTCGTATTAAATGAATACCAAGTCTGTCGTATATTTCAGGGTATCCTATTTTCATAGTCAAAGGCCCGCCGTGAGCGCATTCCCTATATGGTGTTAAAGGATGCTCAATCAATGAATTGTGAATTTCTTCTACCCAAGGATCTTCTCTTAAATCTTGGGCCTCATCTTGTTTAACTCCTAACAACACATTCATCCTTTCATTTTTAATGAAACTAATAGGGTTAATACCTTTTCTATATAAAACCATAGCTTCAGCGAATAATTGATCTCTATCCTCTTCTATTTTACTTAAGTTAATATTTTTGTTTGCCTCAATGATCAAAAACCGCTCATTTCCTGTAACATCTTTCAAAAACCCACCTCTTGGAGGGTTAATAGTCCATACAGGTACACTTTGGCGAGCTACTGTGACAGGCTCACGACCATACATAGGAATAAATGTATCGTTTACCGCCGATAAGTAAGCTTTAATTTGATCAACATCTGCCTTTTTGGCCGCTGATAATTCAGGAAACTCAATAAACCAAGCCCCTGCCGCTGTTTGTAATGCTTTTCTATCTGTACTAATTTGGTACAAAATCCTAGAATACTCTCCACCTATAATTTCTACAAAAGGGGACTTCCCTGTACCTTGTGGGCCAGCAAGTGTAAGCATATACTTCCAATGGCTCCCAGGGTTAAAAATCCTATGTACAGAGGCGAGCAAAAAGCCTTTAGCAATGTTGTCTCTGTAATAGGACTCTTCCTCTGATAAATTTTCATACCCGAAATATGAACCGAAAAGTTCTTTTACCCGTTCCGTCCCATCCCATTCAAGATTTTCTAACCAATCCCGGATACTATGAAAACAATTTTTCTGCGCTACAGAGGAAATAACATCTCTCATGATGTCTTTGCTATAATCAACGTTATATCTTGTAGCGATGTGATTACGCACGTTGTTAACATCGTTATCACTTAAATATTTAGCGTCCCCTTGCAACGTTCCAAACCATGGCCGGAAAAATGGGACTTGAGATAGTACAATGCGATGAGAGTTCAAGTCATATTTAAACAAACCTTTAAGGCGTACAGCGTCTATTTGCATAAGTGTGTAAAGATTATTGATTGTTGGTTTTATCTTTCCATCACCATCTGTAACGAACAGTTTACTTTTCAATCCGTTTTCAAGTAACTCGTCATCCTCTTGATATTCAAGCTCAAGGTTTAGGTCGTCAAAACTATCAAAATTCTCAACACTGACAATTTCTTTGCCCTCTTGAGCGGTGGCATATTTATAGGCGTGTTGCACTTTGGTGTAAAGTTTATCGGCGGGCCAGTTAGGAACGCATTTTTCATTCCACCACTGGGCCATAAGTTGATACGTTTCAGCCTCAGATAGTCCAAAGTCTCTACCACGGCAAGCAATTTTATATGTGTATAAGTCGCACCCTTCCCCTTTTACACCACCTTCAGAGTGTTTCAGAAATTCCACATATCGGTCTTTATTTTGTTTTTTATCTTCATCTGTAAATGTAACAGTTTGTGAATTAACAACTTCTTGTTTTCTAAAAACATCTTTGATAAAATCCGGCAATTCAGGGATGTCTGAAAACTCCCCGGAAACATGTTTGTACTCTTTTCCCGCGATGATAGAGCCGGGGCCGACGACATACATACCATTGGTTAAAAAATCTATCCCTGTGTATTCTGTTAGTTGTTTACTCCAAGGCCCTTGATCTGGGAGTTTAAACCAAAGATGCCACCCACCTTTTCCAGACATACAAAAAAAGGTTTTAGGGATTTCATTCTCACCCCATAACTTTTCCCAATTCTCTTTGGCCTGTGGTTTGTAAGAGTCGTAGTCTAAAACACAATACCCCTTCGGGATACAAACACCATAGTTCCCCTCTTTCGGGTTAAACATGGCAATAGATTCACGCCAGTGGTGTACTGCCGGTGTCTTCCCTATTTTTTCATCATTAGATGCTTTTAAAGGGAAACAAGGAATATCATATTTTGTAAAGGTTTGTAACAAACAATGCCTCTTTTGTAATTTTACTTGTATGTTTATAAAACCTCTATAAAGAAAAAAGTAACGTCTAAACCAGTAATTATCTAGAATAGACGTTACTTAAGAACTATCGAAAAATAATAAATATAGAGGTTTTCTGTTTGTTTCGTGTATTCATCTTATCATACTTGTACGCAATAACCATTTGTTTTTACAAAAATTTACTTTATTCCTCGTTTTCATAAATAAATTCATGTAAACCTTTTTTCATTTTTACAAAACCATTTTTATCAGCGTACAGTGTTAAACAATCATCCTCATTAAACTCGTAGCGTTCTGCAAACTTCTTTGCTTCTGAGTACTTCCTTACATCTCCTGATTTAGGGTACCTATATGATAAAATTTGTAATTTGGGGTTAATGTCTTTTGAATCCCACAATCCACCAATAATTTTTATTTCTCCATCTACTTTATATTTAGTGAACGCTTCCCCTTTATATTTAAGAGCATTTAAAGAATCGTAAATTTTAACAGCTTCATCTAAAGAATATATGTATATAGTTTGTCGGTTTGCTTTTATAATATATGTAATATTCATCATTTAATACCCTTGTACTTTAATATAAAGTAAACTTAAAAGAATTACTGTTTGGGCCATAGTTAATAAAAACAAAAAGTGTTTGTGAATTAATAACATGTTACGCGCTCCTTCTAAAACCATTAGCAGCGCACTCGTCAAAATTATCAACTAACCATTGCAGTTGCTCTTTATTAAACCAACCATCTAATACCACTTCATTAGTCTGGAAATCAATATATACATCATAAATACTTTCTGGGAAATTGTTCATTTTAAATTAAACTCCTTCTTTAATGAGTTTTGCCCATTCTTTTTTGGAACGGTTGTAAAATATGGCCGCTGTTTGGTAGTCATCGGTTTTGTGTTGAAATGCATCTTCGGGCGCTGTTGGCCCTGTAGCCCCACAATCAAAGCATTTGAAGTACACAAAGTAGCCTCTGTCGAACCCCACTTTACGGATTAATGCTAACAGAGGGTTGCCACAGTGTAAACATGGTTTGTGTTGATCTTTGTGGTATTGCATTTTAAATCAACCCCCACGGTGAAATATCATAATTCATAATTCTTCTAAACCTTTCAAAACTTTCAATTTCAAGTTGTTGTTGATACTCTGGCTTGTTATTCCATTCCTCTTGACCTTTGGTCATTTGTGGAATTCTGTCATAAAATTGTTGAACGTAGTCCATTTTTAAACTCCTTTAAATGAACGTAATGAAATCTTTATCTGTAGTATTGAAGGCCATCGGCAGCAATAAACCACTTTTTAAGTATTCTTGTGCCTGGATGACAACATTCGGCTGATGTAAATGTGCGATAGTGTATCGCTCCATGGCCATGTGATTTCATAGGGTGTCGGGTTGCGGTGATACTCAATTTCTGTTACGTCATCATGTACCGGTAAACGATTCGTAAAAGACTTGTTTACTTTAGTCATTTTTTAAATACTCCACAATTCACTACATAAATCTGTGAATATTTTTTGTTCTGTTTTATTATGTGATAATAATTGGACCTCTGTCTCTTTCCATTTTTTAAGTCTTTCTTTATTGTTGGGGGAAAACATACTTTTTGGTGGAATTTTGTTTACTAAAATCCAAACCGCATTTTCATATTTGTTTTGGAAGTGCTGTTTTACTTTTTCTGCAAAGGGTAAGGGAAGGTCAAGAGGACGTGTAAAAAGTAAAATAGGTAGTCCAGGTAGGGTTTGGTTTGTTTCGTTAATTGCTAGGCCATAGGTTACGGTTTTATCTGTTAGTTTTAAATCTTTTATGCAATCATTTGTAATCCATTCACACATATCGTTATTGAAAAGATTGTTTACTTTGGGGGGTTTAACCTTGGTGGGTTTAGGTTCTTTTAATTTAAGTGGTTTTAATTTCAATGGCCTCGTGTAAACTGACAACTCAAGGCCATTTATAAATGGTTTCAAGAACTCTGCAAGTTTACAAGTTTGGGAGTCTTCGGTTATTGAGATAGTGATTGTGTGTTTGTACATTGGGATTTCCTTGTTGGTTAAACACCCCATAATTCTTGGGCCAGTGTGACAAAAGCATCTTGTAATTCAATAGGTATGTTTTGTGCTTGAAATGCTTTAATTTCAGATTCTTTCCACTGCGCCAGTCCTTTATGGTTGAGAGGTTGGAAGTCTGCCCGTGCCGGTATCTTTTGCACAGGTATCCATATCATATCAGGGTACTCAGTTTTATAATAGTCCCTGAGGCTTTTAGCGTGTGGGTGGTTGGCAAATAAAAAGCTATCGTACAGCAACACCGGAACATTTAACGACGACTCACGTATTCCTAGGCCATAAGTGAGGTTTTTACCGTATATTAGCCGTTCATGGGTTCTGTGGGTCTCTTTTCGTAACTGGTTCGCCCATTTAAAATACATGATGAGTTTATTTCCTTTCTTTTAGGTTTCAGTTTGTGGGCTTTTGTAGTCATCGTACCATAAAGTCGGATTGAAGGCTAGGATTGTTAAGAGTTTGTAATGTAGGGGTGATTAGTGTTGCTATTTGTTGTCTACAGGGGTAAGCGCCTCTTGTATCTTTACTTCTGCTTGTTATCTATACTATGTAGGTTATAAAAGAGGACAGGGAGATGTAGAGAATAGTTATAAAAGAGGATAGGGGTTGTATTAGAATATATTAAAAATACTACTCATTTTATAGGGAAAAGTTTGAATTTTTGATTTTACCTACATAACGCCCATCGAAACTCTCACCTAGAGGCTTTAGGGCCGTGTAGGTACCCTACATCCCGAAAACATACACTACATTGGCCACCAATAGCTTGAAACTTGCCGAAGCAAAACCCATTGACGAGCTGAAAACGCTGTCTATACTATAGCCAAAAAAAAGAAGCCTGACGAAACATTCTCATAGTGTATGTTTAACCCCCTTGGTAATAAAAGTTAACAGGTAAATATTAACGATTATTAACGATTATTAACGATTATTAACGATTATTAACGATTATTAA
>CAZCCK010000009.1:19900-27689 GCA_964497265.1 Candidatus Woesearchaeota archaeon
ATTAACGATTATTAACGATTATTAACGATTATTAACGATTATTAACGATTATTAACGATTATTAAGTGCTTAATGAAGCTATTAAAACTTAATGAAGACTGGAAAGTGACAGTATGAGCTGCTACTATTGTTAAGGACTTAACTCTCCCAACGGTTTTCAGCGCTTAACATCTTTACAATCACTTTTGAAGATATTAAGTTTTAATTCTTTTTATTGAAACTCGGTATCTTTTGGTAACCTAGTTTTATTTGTGTGAATGATTGTTAAGCAAAATACTGGTGTTTTTTGAAGGTTTCGACAATAATCTCATTTTCATCCGCAAATAGGCTTCAAACTCTTTTTCTTGTAGTTTCTGTATTTTTTCTTTCACTCTAATCATCATTTGATGCTCATCAAGCATTTGATGTTGGTTGATCATTTATACCTCCACCCACATGAAATTTTCCGTTCTTAAATATTCTAATTTAGTCAACACATGGCCAAATGGGGGACAAAAGACAATTGCTTGATTCAGTGACTTCCACTCAATTAACTCACACTCTCGCCATTGTGCTTGCGGTTCAAGACCTGTTGTGTATAACTTATACATTGTTCACTCTCCTTATTTAACATATTGTCTATCACTCTGAAGTGGAATGTAATGAATACTCTCATCTAATAAAGAAAAACGTGTGTGGGGTTTATAAGGCCCCACACACTGAGGAATGTCGAGAGAGTGAGTTGTTAACTTCGTTACCAACAGTAGGGGTTAAATCTTTATTATGATCGTCTGTTCTAATTGGTTATATATTAATTAAACCATAGAATTCGGATTAATTGCTCATTCGTTAAGGCTTTCGTTACAAACAAGTTGTATGAGAGGTAGTGGTAATAGTGGGTATTCAGTGTATTAGAGTTGGTTAAGTGTTGGCATGACTGAGAAGAGGTGTTTGAATAGGGGGGTATAGTAAGGCCTGGAATGAATTAGACGTGTGTTAATGGGGCTTGTAGTTTCGTTTGTATAGTGTGTTCGCTTCAACTTTTATACTTACTTATTCTGATGAGCCTTGGGGGAGTTCAAATTATTTTGGGTCGGGCGGGGGTAGGGATCCCGGCGTTCGCGGGTGTCGCGGCTGGGGGTACCAGTATTCTCACACCACCTACCAAAATCAGAACTTTACATTTCTTAATGAATACAACCCCACCAAAATTAGAACTTTACCATAGGTTTTTAGTTTTTCTTAATGAATACAATCTCACCAAAAAATCAAAAATTTCCTATATTGACAAAAATTCCAAAAAATGCAAAAATATAAGAAATCGTTAACAGAGACCATAAATGCGAAAAGAAGTTGCTATAACATCCGAAGGGTGGAGCAGATGGGTTGCCCCTATCCAAGGCTATCGTATGGCTTGTTGTGATTGCGGTCTTGTCCATGATATGGAGTTCAGGACTGTAAAAATAATAGAAGAAAACGAAGATGGAACCTGGCAAGCCGACGATCTTGATTTTAAAACATACAGAGTTCTAATGAGACTTCGCCGAAATAATCGTTCTACCGGACAAATAAGAAGATATAAAGCACAAAAACCAAAACCATAAAGAAAAGGAAACTACATTTTGGCCAATACTTCTAAAGTATCAAACTCATCTATAAATAAAAAAGAGTTGCCTCCTCACTATCTAGTGCATATGGAAGGCACATTCTATGATAAAGAAACCTCAGGTTCTAAAAACATCAAACCTTACTCGTTCAAAATTCCTGTGCCGCTAAGAGTCACCGCAAACGTACCTAAAAAAATATGGGATGAGAAAAAAGGGACTCATCTTTGGGTGGATGAAATCCGAGATGTGCACATTAACGAAGTGGGTATCAGGTCTTATTTAATGCGAAGCGGTAAACTTGTTGATAGGATCAAAAAAATTGCAAACAATTTTGTCGCTATCCGTGAGTACATTATCGCTGAAGTTGTGCCAAGTGACCCAGCAATCCAACTTCCAAGTGACCCCGCCGCCCTTACCCTTCCTCAAATCAAACGCCACATACAAGTCAACTCCTGGCCTATCGACCTCAAACTATTCTCTACTTTGGCCACACTACGCGAAGCTGTTATGAACTATATGGAATCACCCGAAGGGTACATTACATATGAAAACACATATAGACGTCGTAACGCTATCACAGGCGCATTCAGTGATCAAGCTAGTGAACTTGAAGAGTACTATGACTCAATAAATACAAAAGAACAAGACTCCCACCCAGACATAATCGGAGATGTGTAAGTGAAAAACTGGGAAGATATAGGAGATGGGGACTATTATAACAGACACACAATTTCCGTAGGCCCTTACACTTTTACGGGAATGGTAAGATGGTGGTTGAAAGAGACATACCCGCATCTTACCTTACGAACATGTTGGATTTATAAAAATAAAATACATGTAAGCACAAAAGAAGAATTACCTTTTTGTATATCGAAAAAGAAAATACGAGGAGCGGTAGACCAATACCTCACAGAATGTTTCTACCTGACCAAAGTTAAAAACATATATTTTGAAAACAGACAAATGAATATTGTTGTTGAAGCGATAGACAATTCTGTACCTTTTATAGAAGAAACATATGACTGATGAATACACACTAATTCCAAAAATCTCTACGCTCGACAAATACAAAAAGCCTAAAAAACTTTTAAAGTTTGTCGATGGTGTTCCTGTACCTTATACAGACATGGTTCTCCCTAAAAACCAACTCGACAACGTACTACTGGCCGCAATGTCTCTTCCTTATACTGGTACCTACTGCCCTATACAAAAGGACATGGTGCTAGAGGAAGAGTATTGCGGCTTAACAAATATCGAAGTAGCGGCTATTAAAACAGCCAAAAAAGCCGCGTCAGGGCAAACAGAAGACTTACGGTTTGTGATGGAGCGCTTACTTGGCAAACCTAAACAACAAGTGGAAAACACAAACGTTAACGTCTCATTGGCCGAGTACCTCAAAGCCCTTGACCTTGAAGACTCTGCCACAATAGACATTACTCCTGCGCCAAACCAAAATACAATGGCACAAAGTGAGTGGGATTTCTTATGATGCAAAACTTAGACGCAGAAACGTTAAGAAAATTAGATCTGCTCAAAAATAATCTCCCGCTTTTTGCAAAAACATGTTTAAAAGTTGTTACCGCCGAAGGGGATTTAAAGCCGTTTATTTTTAATGAGTCTCAAATTCGGCTACATGAATTCATCGAAAAACAAAAACGTGAAACAGGAATGGTTCGAATTGTTGTCTCTAAAGGGAGGAAACAAGGAGTTTCCACCTATACAGCAGCACGATTTTTCCATCAAGCGTTGTTCAATTCCCATAAAACAGTATTCATTTTGTCTCACATATCATCTTCCACGAACACCCTTTTTGGTATGGTTGCCAAGTTTTATGAAAACCTCCCCCCTCAATTAAAGTTAAAACTAACCCTTGATAACTCTAAATCCCTTGGTTTTGAAAACGGTTCTAAGTATACCGTAGGTACCGCAGGGGCGGGAGAAATTGGCCGAGGGGACACACCGCAATACTTTCATGCCTCCGAGTGCGCGAGTTATGAAGACACAGACGCGTTAGAAACAGGTATATTTAGAGCCGTTGCGACTGTCCCGGGGACGGAGATAATCATTGAGTCTACTGCAAAAGGTATCGGCAATATGTTTCACCGGTACGCTATCAATGCGCTTGAAGGAAGAAGCAGGTATCGGCTCTTCTTCTTGCCGTGGTACATCCACAGTTTAAACAACGAAGTAAACCCCCCTGAGTTCAATATGACGCAGGAAGAAGAAGATTTACAAAGAGAGTACGGGTTGACAAACGGCCAAATATATTGGCGCCGATTGGAAATGCAGGAGCTTTCATCCCCTTGGAAGTTTAAACAAGAGTACCCGTTCACAGTTCAAGAAGCGTTTCAGACATCAGGCGATACACTTTATAGCCCAGAACTCATCCACAAAGCACGCAAAAGTCAAATAAAAGACCCCAAGATGCCCCTTATCATAGGTGTAGACCCAGCGCGTTCAGGAGACAGGACTACGGTAGTTCACAGACGTGGAAGGGTTATAGAAAAAATCAAAGCGTACAAAGACATGGATGAGATGCAGTTAGCAGGGATCTTAGCAAACGAAATGAACGAAGCTGAAAACTTAGGGCAGGTATTTATTGATGTGGCCCACGGGTATGGGACGATTGATAGGCTTCGTGAATTGAATTTTGGAAAGTTTGTAACAGGGGTACATTTTTCAGCTAAACCTTTTGACCCCAACATATACGCTAACAAACGTTCAGAAATGGCCTTTACATTTAAAGATTGGCTAGCAGATGGTGAGGTATCATTACCTGACGATGATGATATGGAAATGGATATCTTAACAATCCCTGATTATAAAGAGTCCTCAACAGGACGTATCCTACTTGAAGCGAAAGAAAAAATAAAACAGAAGTACGGAAAGTCCCCTGACATATTCGATGGTATTATATTAACCTTCGCATACCCTGTGCGAAACCCCCTCTTGACAAAAGACAAAGAGCAACGGTATAATGGGGGTAGTAAACGTGGTAAAGAAGCTCATTCATCCCCTGTGATGAAAGGGTTTAATAGAGGGAAACGAAATTAATGGGGCCTCTAGCAGCTATGATTCCGTTAATTACTACCGCCGTCGGTGCGGCGGGTACAGTGGCGTCTACTATTAATGCTTTTAGAAAACCTAAAACTGCTTCTATGCCTTCACTGACAGCGCCTACTACAAAAGATAAAGTAGGTCCGATTACACAAACGAGATTTTCAAATGGTACTTTGGGGGACGATAGCTCATCCCGAAGTAGTTTGTTAGGTGGTAGTTGATGGGTTTTATTGCAAAACTGTTCAATAAAAAACCTGAACAACCAAAACAACAAGCGGTTCAGCAACCTAAGCCACAACGTAATTTAAGTGGTGTTGTTAACGGTGTCGGTGCTGATACAAGTTCAACCTTATCTAACGGGGAAGTATCCCGTAGTACGTTTTTAGGTGGGTAGTGTGGAAGACGGTTTAAACAAAGTTCAAAAAGTCCAACGTCGTTTTGATATAATGAAACGCGAAAAGTCTCCTTGGACGTCTGTTTACAATGTCTTAGCACGTTATATTTTAGGCCGTCAAAACTTTACTACATCTCAAACTCTAAATCCTGAAGACTATTTCGACCCATTAATTTTTGATGACACCGCCCAAAATGCGAATCATCTTTTAGCGTCGTCTAATGTCGGCGCACTATGGCCCAATGGCGCTAAATCGTTTAAAATCCTTCCCCCTATGGATATGAAAGGGGAGTATGATGACACAGAAGAGATTAAAACATATTTCGAGTTTGTTACAAAAACAATAGCAGATACGATGGATAACCCGAAAGCAGGGTTCCTCACTACGTTAGAAGAGTACTTTATTGAGCAAGGTGCTTTAGGCACAAGCGCTATATTCGTAGAAGAGAAAGACGACCCCACGTTACCTGTTTTGTACCGCCCTATTAGTGCAAGAGATATCTATATTGATACAGCGCCGAATGGTAATGTTGATACTGTATATATTTCTCGTCGTATGTCGTTGCTTGACATCTATAAAGAGTATGGTGCTTCAGCTTTAAATGAAGCTGAATTGAAAATGATGTACAATGCGACTGACATTAACAGACAAGAAATTGTCATAGCGATTGAGCCTAGGCTTGATTACAATCCTGAATCAAGTGCGGCAAAAGACTTTCCTTATTCGTCGTGCCACGTAAACATCACCAAAGGTACTCTACTTAGAGAGTCCGGGTTTAAAGAGTTGCCCGTTTTTGTTGGTCGTTTTTGGCACGCCCTTCAGGAAAAATACGGTAGAAGCCCCGGAATGAACGCACTTCCATCTATACGAGAAGCCAATGAATTAAGGTATGATTTAATATTGGCCTATGAGAAGATGCTCAAACCAGCGCTTAACGTTATCGATGGTTGCGTAATGGGTGGGGACGAAGTTGACACAAGCCCTAATGCATTAAATGTTATTTCATTAAGTGGGAAGTTATCATCAGATTATAAAGGTAGACTGATTGAGCCTACGGTAGACATTCAAGACCCACAAGGCGCAAGCGCACGTTTAGCAGAATTGATGGAAATTATCAACAACCATTTTTTCAAAGACCGTATCATAGACCTTAATAACGAATCCCGGATGACGTTGGGTGAAGCCAACATTAGAAACCAACTCCGTGGTCAAACGTTAAATACCGTTTATTCTCGTCAAGATAAAGAGATTCTTGAGCCTTGTGTAGAGCGCACCTTTAACATTTTGTTTGAAAAAGGACGATTAGGTGTTGTTCGGGGTACTGCGCAAGAACTAGAATTACAGGCGATGGGTATTGAACCCGTCTATGTTCCTGATGCGATAGCTGATCGTATGATGGCGGGTAAAGAAGTTTATAGAGTACAGTTCATATCTCCTGCCGCACGTATCCGCCAAAGTGAAGAAGCAACAGGTATAACTGAAACTATTACGTTAGTAACACAATGGGCACAAATAGATCCTGAAGCCCTTGATGTAATTGATAAAGTCTGGACAATAAAACGTTCAGGTGAGCTAAACGGTGCGCCTTCACAAATGTTTAACAGTGGTGAAAAAATAAAAAAGATACAAGAGAACCGGGCACAACAACAACAGGCGGCGCAACAACAAGAAGCAATGATGGCGAATAGTCAGTCTCTTAAAAACGTGGCATCTGCCATGCCTGAACTAGAAGGGTAAAACATGAATATTGGCGATAGGGGTCATTTTGATCCTGAATGGAAAGATAAAGTAAACGCCGAAGACAAAGCAAGACGCGAAGCTCAAATCAAAGAAGCGCAAGCTAAAATTGATATCGTAACAAATGCTTTTGAGTCAGTGGCCAACACACCTAACGGCGCAATTGTATTCAAACATTTGTGCCAATGGTTGGATTTTAAAGGAAGCTCGTTAGCCGCGAATGCTACGACAGGTGTTGATACTACAGCGATGGTTTACAATGAAGCTCGTAGAAAAGTATGGATTGATATTAGAAAAATGTTAAGTACAGCAACAAGAAATATGATTGAAGAGGACTCACCAAATGCCGGATGATATTACCCCAACAGCAGAAACAGTAGTAGCGCAGGTAGTTGATACACCTGTCATAACTCCTACACCACCTCCTGTTGAGGTGCCCCCTCCTGTTCAAACTACAACACCTTCCTCTTTAGTAGAGTACATCCCGGAAGAGTACCGCTCGAATACCGCGATTACGGATATTTTAAGCCAAGAGAACCCCGGCAAAGCTTTAGTTGAGCAACTTCTAAGTTTGAATGATATTATTGCAAATAACCCTGAAAAAATTCCAGGGGCAGATGCAACGCCCGAACAACTGACCAAATGGGTTGAACTTGTACAACCTAAAGATATTGCAGAATATGGAAGTATCAAACCTACGTTAAGTCCTGAGCAAGCGCACTTACAAGGGTTTTTAGATGCTGGGTATACTCCTGAATTCATGTCCGAAATAGCTAATGTAGCTCGTGACGCAGGAATACAACCTTGGCAGTTTCAAAAATTAACCGGCGTCTTTAATGATATCCAAATTAAATCCGCATCTCAATTCCAAGAAATGCAAGCACAACAAGAGCAAGAACTGAATTCTAATTTTGATAAAGTAATGAACAGCACATTCGGTGCAGATAAAATGAAAGCTCTTGAGATCGGTAAAAATACCATAAACCAAATTCTCCCGCCAGAAATGAAAGC
>CAZCCK010000009.1:27789-45396 GCA_964497265.1 Candidatus Woesearchaeota archaeon
GCCAGAGTACAAGGTAGGTTGCGATAATGAGTGGTTTTAAACCATCGTTGATTTTAACGAAAAAACAGATTGAGTACATTGATTCGTTAAAATTTCAGTTTGCTCGCGGGGAAAGATTAACAGGTGTGCCTTGGAGAGCGATTGCCGCTATATGGTCCCGTGAGTCATTTTCTGTCGCGTCGCCTAAAACCCCTGGCGGCCCATTTCAATTTGACCCTCCACTTTCTAAACTACAGATAACTAACTTGTTAAAACGATACACAAAATTACCAGATATTGAAATTGCTGCATATGCTGTTAAAGGGGTTAACGATTTTGAAACGGCACTACTGTGTTGCGCTTGTTGGTTGCGTCAAAAATGCACACCTGTACTAACCTCAAACTCTCCTGATGCAGATATCAAAGATGCGATGTATGGATATAACGGAAGGGTGTATGGTTCAGCAGATAAAAGCCCGTACGTAATGAATGGGTACAGTCCAAAACATATGGGTAAAGATGGGCAAGGGATGGTTCTTGTGGGGTCTATACCGGTAGAATTACCTAATGGGGAGATGGGGAGAAAACAAATACGAATCGTAGATAAGCGCCCTGGTGCGTTTACAGTTTACAACATTCTTAAAAGTGAAGTATTGTAAAACATTAACCTTTACAGTAGTATATAAATAGAGTAGGTTTTAGAATTAGAGCTGAGGGTTTTGACCAATGGTAGGACAATTTTTTGATGAAACATGGAAAGTGCATTTTGAATCAAAATTGCACAACGTATTTTACCAAACTAATTTCCGTGCTGAAAAGTTTGCTAAGAGAATGCCTTTCTCTTCCGACAACAAAGGTAAACGGGTTCGTTTTAACCGTAACTTCTCTGAAGGTTTGCCGGTAGAATTATCAGGCCGTTTCGAGCCTAAAGTACCTACTAGCCAATCTGCTTATGACTCACGTTGGGTGTCTCCTCACACGTTTGTGGATGTTGAATTTGTTGATGAAAAAGATATTCGTGATATATTGATGGACCCAACCGGCGACTTGGCTCAACGTCAAACAGAGCGTTTTAACCGTAAGCTTGACATTGATGTAGTTGCTGCAATGTTCGCCAACGTTGATGTTGGCCCTACTGACGGTGCTACCACTTCTACTTCATTCGCTGCTGACGGTGGCCAAATCATCGACATGACCGCAGGCGCAACTTACGAGAAGTTACTCTCTATTATGCAAGTTTTGATTGATAGAGAAGTAATCAACCAAGAGCAAGCGTCTATGTACATGTCCTTAGACGGCGCTATGAATACTTCGTTTTTGAATGAGTTGGAACTGACCAACAGCCAATACACATCTGTGCAGAACGCAGAAACCGGTTTGATTCAACGTTGGGGCCCAATCGAGTTCATTCGTTACGGTTCCGGCGCTGATATTCCTGACCCAATTCTACCTGTATCTGGTGGTGTACGTACTGGGTACTGTATCGCTCCAGGTGCACTTCAATTCAGAGTTCAGAAAGAGATTAAGACCGACATTATTAAACTCGACCAAACACACCACAACACGTGGTCTATCTCTACTGAAATGACCTACGCATTAGTTAGAACTGATGCACGTAAGATCCTTAAAGTTACGACTACCGCCGTATAAGGCGAGAACAAAAGGAAATAGATAAATGGCTGTAGTTGATAAATATGCAAACGCTAGCGTAGAAGCAGGAACTCGCGTTCTTAATCTCTTTGGACGTGGTGAGAAAACGACTGTTTCTCGTCAAATCGTAGCTGTAGCAGCAGCAGACGATGATGGCTCTGTGTACCGTGTTCTTAAAGGTATTCCTACGAAATCCCGTATTCAGAAAATTGAAATTCTGAACAGCGCGATTACCGCAGGTACTGACTATGACCTCGGTTTCTACAAAACTGACAAAGGCGCAGTTATTGATAAAGATGTGCTTATGGATGGTCAATCGTTTGCGACTGCCCACGCTGTTGGGGAAGAAGTCCAAGGTAACTCCAACGTTGCGTTAACTGACATGACCAAAACTATCGGTGAGTTGTTAGGACTGGATTTCAACGATAGCCCTTCTTCTGTAGACCTTTGCTTAACCGCAAACACGGTCGGTACAGCAGCAGGCACAATCGTAATGACAGTAACCCTTATTCCCGAAGTAGTATAATAAGGGGGCTGTATGCCTGCTCCTACCTCTGCCGCTGACATATGTAACATCGCCCTGGATTACTTCGGTGAACGGGGCGATGTTTCCTCTATTGAAATACCGGAAAAGCCGAACGAAGTTATTATGGCCCGTCACTATGATTTGGTGCGCCAGTCTTTACTTCGTGAATATACTTGGAACTTTGCTAGGGCTGAAGCTACTCTTGCGCGTACAGGTGATGGGGGACTGGATTATGTTGATCGATTCTTACTCCCTACAGATTGCCTACGCTTAATCTCAATTGGCCAATGGCATTGTAAAATTCACGATTATAATATTTTAGGCAAAGAAGTTTACATTAATCGCCAAGTTATTACCCCTTCTTCGTCCTCAACAAACGCCTTACAAATTAGATATGTAAAAGATGTAACGAATGTTGCGGATATGGATAGTCTCTTTATCCGCCTGTTTGCTTTGTATTTGGCCGCTGAAGTAGCGTATAAGTTTTCTAATGAACGAAATCAAGCGGCAATGCTTAATGAGTTGATCACTCGTGAACTGCCTAAAGCTATCTCCATTAATGCGCAAGAAAAGAAACCTAAAAAAGTAGAACGGTCAAGATGGATTGAAGCTAGACGTTGGGCTGGGTTACAAAACCCTTTAACATCTGCTGACGGTACATATTGGATTAACGTATGGTAAAGACAAACACAATCCACAATAACTTTGCATCTGGTGAGGTCAGCCCTAAGTTTACTCAAAGGTCTGATCTTCCAGTGTTTAAAGCCGTGGCAGAATGGATTGAAAATTTTATTGCACTTGCACAAGGACCTGTTACATTTCGTACAGGCACTCAATATGTACATCATACACGCTTGAATCGGTTCGCTGTTTTTATCCCTTTTCAGTATTCAGATATCCAAGCTTATTTGATTGAGGCCACAGATCAAAAGTTTAGGTTTTATAAAAACGGTGGTGTGATCGTTGAATCAGTTAAAACTATAACCGATATTAGCAACACTAACCCTGCGGTGGTGACTTCAGCCACCCATGGGTATAGTAATGGGGACGAGGTATTTATCAATAGTGTAAATGGAATGCCGGAAATAAATGGTGGGTCGTACATTGTAGCGGGGGTCACTACAAACACATTTCAATTACACGATGTTTTCGGCAACAATGTGAGCGCAGTTTCATTCGGCACATATACCTCTGGCGGAGAAGCTACAAGAGTCTATGAGTTAACCACCCCTTATACAGAACAATACTTAACTACTTTACAATACGCCCAAGATGCGGATCTGATGTATATCGTAAACCGGGCGTTCGAGCCTAGAAAACTTATTCGGACATCCGATACAAACTGGAGTATCGCCACCTTTTCGCGGTCTTCAGATCCTTTTGGTGCAGGTAACTGGCCGGGGGCCATAACGTTTACTTCTGACGGTAGTCTTATGTATGGGGGTACAGATGCCAAACCTGAAACAATTTTTAAAAGCCGTACTCCTACATCTACTGGAGCAAGATATGATAATTTCGATTTGGGTGGTAGTTCTCCTACTGCTAGTCATGCCGCTATTTTTAAATTGGCACCATTGCACGGTAAGGTAGATTCGATCCGCTGGTTATCTAACACAGATAAATTTGTGGTGGCAGGAACGTTTGGGTCGGTTCGTCGTATTTATGGGGCAAGAGAAGACTTGCCTGTAACACCATTAGATATTAATGCCCGGTCTGTTAACGCATATGGCGCGGCCAATATCAGGCCCATTCCTAATGGTGTGAATCTTTTATATGTCTCAAGATCTGGCAACATCATCCGATCTGTAGAGTATGATTACCAGATTGATGGGTACCAATCACTCGATAAAAACTTAATATCAGAACATATATTATTGCCGAATCTTACCCATATCTGTAACCAATCAGGCAACCCCGAAATACTTTGGGGAGTTAGAAGCGATGGTAGATTAGTTGGATTGACATACAATGATAAAGAAAACAAATACGGCTGGCACCGGCATAATATTGGCCGGGGGGATGTGGAGTGGATTGAGACTTTACCAAGAGAAAGTAACATAGACCAGCTATGGGTTTGTGTTAAACGAACAATAGATGGCCAGACGGTGCGGCATATTGAGTATTTGTCAGATGAACCACAATACCCTTATCCTTTACATTTTTTCACAAATAAAAACAACGAAACAGAAGATAATACAAAGTATCAAAATGTTTTGTTTGAAAAGCAAAAACAAGCCATACACGTAGATTCTGCGGTTATATACGATGGTAGTTTATATGGGTCGGATACGGGTACTATTTTAACTCCCGGAAGTGGTGCGATAACCATAGGCGCTAGTGTGGCATTCGGAGTCAGTGTAGGTAGTTTTAGTTTTACGTCAGATGTGGTTGGGAGACAACTTTGGAAAAAATACGATGCTTCAGGTAACGGAGGTGGGAGAGCTAGAATAGACACGTTTATTGATTCTGCAACCGTACAATGTACTATACTTTCTCCGTTTGATAACGATAATGATATAACGCCTGGAGACTGGTGTTTAACAGCCTCCACTGTTTCAGGGGTCCACCATTTGGAAGGTGAGGAAGTAACTGTTCTCAATGACGGCGCTTTATTATCACCTAGTAACTTAGGGGTTTATAAAGTCGTAAACAACGGACAAGTTAGTTTAGGAAAACAAGCTTCGGTTATTGTACTCGGAATTCCTTATACTGGACTTATTCAGTCTACTCAATTAGATCAGGGTGGGCAATCCGGCCCTGCCGATTCTAAGATTAAGAATGTCAAACAACTGGTGTTCACATTTTTAAATTCATTAGGGATATCTTTCGGTACTGACCCTTACCATATTGATAAAATGGATTTTGTATCCACTGGCCAAATCACTGATAGGCCACCACCTTTGTTTACAGGTATTAAATTTCAAACATACGAAGATACACACGATCGTAATAAACACTTCACAATCGTGCAAGATACACCGTTCCCGTGTACAATACTGTCAGTAGAGCCTTATGTGGTAACAACGGAAAGAGGGTAAAGATGTACCGTGCCTTAAAACAATATCTAAATCAGTGGGTATCGGTTGTTGATTTAAAATCCAACCATATGGGTATTTTATTGGATGTACAGCTTAAACACATAAAAATGCATGTCTGCCCAAAAGGCGAAGAGCCGTATACAGTTTTTATAAGTATTAATCACATTGTGAAATTTTCAGCAGATAATATAGAGCTTCGTGAGCTAGTGTTGTCTCACATGTCATGAAGTTAATCCCGACGAAGATTGATCATTTTGATTTACTGGAACTACGCCCCGAAGAATCAAACTTAACACAGAACTACTTCGGTGTAGAAAAAGCAAAAGCCTTAGTTGACCTATCTATGGCCAATACTTTGATGGATGACGGGCGGATTATAGCTATAGTCGGTTTCTATGAGTTGTGGCAAGGCGTGTATGAACTTTGGGCCGTCCCGTCCGTTCATATTGAAAAACATCCTGTCGCCTATGTTCGACAAGTGAAACGGTATGTGAAACAAATATATGAGAACTTCGGCGCTCATAGGCTTCAAACTACATCTATCGCGAATCACAAACATGACAAGTGGATGGAAGCGTTAGGGTTTAGTTACGAGGGGACACTAGCTAAATTCGGCCCAGATATGCTAAACTATAGGATGTGGGCTATTACAAAATAACAAGGTAGCATATGACAGCATTAAGTGGGTTCGCGCAAACCACTGCGCAATCAATGAATCCCGCCACCACAACCCAAAGCGGGTTGGGGAAATGGTTTGGTGCAATGAGCGCCATACAAGCTTTATCTACAGTGGGTCAAGGATTTGCCCAAAATAGTCAAGCTTCAGCAGATGCTGCGGCGCAGCAACGACAAGCTGATTTAGTTTTACAACAAACACAAGCGGAAATGAACCAAAAGGCGAGAGATGTTAAGCGTTTTGCAGCGGATCAAGAAGTTCAATATGCGGGGAGTGGGGTTACTCTTGAAGGCTCCCCCGCATTAGTAATAGCTGAAACTCGCAGGCTAGGGCAACAAGAAATAGACGCCATGAAAAAGCGGGGGCAATACCAAGCGCAGTTAATGCGAACAAACGCTATGAGAACTAAAGCAGCAGGCCGTCAAGCGTTATTAGGGTCTATCACCGGTGCAGCTATGGGGGGCTTGCAAAATTACCTACAGGCTAAAACAAGTTTTGCAAGTGGTGGTGGTGGTGGGACTTCAAAAGCAATACCTTTCGGCCCACAGCTTAACATAAACCCGGCGTTTTAATTATGGCCAAAATAACGCAATACCAGCAAAATCAATTAGCTTCTCCTGTTGTGGGGGTGCCGCAAGTTGACAATTCTGTAGCTAATACTTTGGGCATGGTTTCACAACAAGCGGGGCAAATAGGCAATTATGTTGCCGGGGTTAGCAGATCGTTATTTGATGACGCAATTCAAGAGCGCCGTCGGAAAGAAGCTGAGTTAAGAGCCTACAATAAACAATTAGAGAATGCCCAGCGAAATGCGGAAGTAGCCGAAAAAGTTAGTATAGCGGATATAGAATTTACTGACGCGTCATTGAAAGTACGCAGTGAAAAAGAGTGGGACACTAAAGGCGCGATAAACGATTTTTCACTTGCGGCCAATCAAACGCGGCAAAGGTTGATTGAGGAAGAAACCGATCCTTTAAAGAAAGCAGAATTACAAAAAGCGTTAACACAACGAATGACAATTTATCAAGACACCTTAGCCAGATGGGCTGAAAGCCGCCAAGTCCCTATGATTGAGTCCCACATTGAAAAAACAGCAGGCGCGCTAACGTATCAACTTGGAAATGAGGCATTACCAGCGGCAGAGGTGGCACAGAAAATTCAACTATATAAACAGGACAACGCTAAAAACTATGCTTTTCGTTGGGGTGAAGAGGGGGTTAAAAAATTACAAACAGATACAGAGACTGGGATTTTAAAATGGTTGTCAGCTACAGCGTTAAACGCACCTAACCTATTAGATGATAGAATTAACGCTGTTTCACACGGTCAACTTGTCGATAAAGAGAAGTTGCTGAAGTTTGCCTCTGACCAACGGCGTATTGCTAACGAGATGAAAATGGAGCAACACGCACGGGATCAACAGGATAAAGTGAACGCCCAACTTGTCTCTTTTAATAAAGTTATGGAAAGCACAACAACAGGTGATTATAGAGATGCGTCGCCTAAAGTAGTAGATCAAGTAATAAAGGAATACGGCGCGAAACTTTCACCTGAGAATAACGTTAGGCTCCATCAGATTTCTAAGGAGGCGGCTACAAAAGCGCAAAAAGAAGCTGAAAAACAAATATCGTTAAAAGGGGAACAATCCGTTGTTGCAAACTTTGGTACCTTCTCAGCGCAAGAGAGCAAACTGGCCGCTGACATACAGGCGAAAATAGCACAGTTTAGTAACAGGAAGATTCCGATTAAAGAACGTTTTGCATTAATCGGAGATATCCAAAATACTGTTGACCGATATCAAGATGCGTATTTAAATCTGAATGCTATTAAAAATTCCATCACAAATAAGAATTTAAAAGGTATAGCAAACTTACAAGTTATCGCGGCTAAGGAACGCTTTGGCGCTATCATAGATAAACTTTCAGGTACACCACAAGCGAATGAAGCACGGCAAATTAAAAATACTTTATACTCGTCAGTAACACCAACGGCTCTTTTCCCTGACGCAAAACGGAATGCGGTATACCAGTACATATATCAAAACAGTTTTTATGATAAGCTTCAAAAAATGAAACTAGACCCAAAGACAATGCAAAAAATGGCTGATGACCCCCGCGCTGTTAAGGCGTTAAAAAATTACTTACATAATCAAACGTACCAGCAAATGCGCAATATGGGGGTTACTGAGTAATGCCAGAGTCGGCGGTAAATCTTTCTAATAACGCGCAAGATGATGACGCAGTTTTAGCCCAGTATGATAATAGCCAACCAACACAGCCGGTATTAAAAGAAGGTCAGCTTGAATACAACTGGATGGATACACTATCCAAAAAGTTTCAGATGGGTTCTGAACAAGTGGCCAATTCTCGCAACAATGCATGGATTATGGGCACAGGTGGTGGGCTGACAGATGATCAAGAACTAAAAATGCTGCAAGCCGGGGCACAGAAAGTACAAACTGGATTCAACCCTGCTGATTATGAAGCGCAACCTTGGGCTTTACGTGCGGTAGGGGATGCTTTAGAAACACTTCCAGGTATTGCAGATACTGTAGGGCAAGGAGCTATTGGCGGCGCTGTTGTTGGTGTTTCTACTGCTTTAGCATCGAGAGTAGTCCCACATCCTTTTGTCCAAGGGGTTGCGGGGGCAATCGGTTTCGGGCAAGGGTACACAGCCGGTAGTGTAAAATCTATTTGGGAGCAATCGGCGGGGGAGTTGTACGGGGAGCTTAGACTTGCAGGAGTAAAGAGAGATACGGCTAGGTTACTTGGCTTTACATTTGGTTCGTTAAGTGCATCCATGGAATTTTTAGGGACTCACGTTTTACAAAAAATAGCAGGCGGCGCATTTAGCTTAGCACGTAAAACAGCTATCCAAAAAACTTTAGATACTCCTTATGTAAAGACTATTGAGTCTAGTATGCTGGGCAGACTCGGAATGCATGTTGCAGGGGAAGTGGCAACAGAAACAAGCACAGAAGGTGCGCAACAATCAGGTACAGAATTAGCCAAAGTAGCCGCCGCTGTATTGGAGAAGATGCCCGCTGATTCTTTTACTAATTGGATAGATGCGTCTTCTAACATTAAAGAAGCAATGATTCAAGCACTTGGTGCGTCTCTTGTTCTCGGCGCAGGGGCGTCTGCCGGGGGTCATGTTTTAGGAAAAGCTACTGGTGCTTTACAAGGTGGCGCTAAAAAAGCACAAGCAAAAATTAACGCTGAAGTCTTAAACGAGTTAAAAGAAAGCACCCCCGCTGAGCTGTTGCGCAAAATGCAAGAAGGGTTAAACGACTTACCTAATGCGTGGGAGAATCCCGATGAGCAATCTTCAGTTGCTTATGATGCTCAAGGAAATCCATATATTAAAACTTCTGTAGTAAAAGAGCAACAATCTGCTGCAACCAGACCGATTAACGAAACTGTAGTACAAACACAATCTACGAATCGAACCACAGGCCAACAAACACTGGATCAAATTTCTAAAAATGCACAAGTATTAATTGATCAAGGTTTGCAAAGTATTTACCCTGTTGATCAAGAAGTTCAAGTAGGGGAAGGGTTTACACCAACACTTGAAAGTGAACCGGACGCTCAACTGCGTTTACCTTTAGTAGACTGGCGTCCTTTAAACGCAACTGAAACACAAGCCCGCATAAACCAAATACAATCAGACCGTAACACTTTGGCCAAAGAAGCTAAACGACTTGAGGCACAAATTACCCTTCAAGAAAAAACAGGTTCAGGTGGGTTTAAATTAATTGACAAGTGGCAGAACGTACAGCAGGCGATGGACTCCTTAGATTCTGAAAGAGAAGTTTTAGAATCAGGTTTAGGAACTACTGACGTAGAAGGCCCGAAATACGGGAAACTTCGCATTAAGAAACTAGCAGGACTGTTTGATAAACTTTCTGCGCAAGCCCAAAAACTCCAAGAGCAAAAAGAATCTGGTAAGTTAGGTAAACAACAAAGTTTACAGACGGGCATAGAAAAAGGTCAACGTTCAGAACGTCGTACTATTCGACGTATGCAGCAGGATTTACTTAATATTGTTAACACTGTTACAGAAGATAAAAACATTAAAGCGCAAGTAAAACAGTACGTTAATAAAGTTACGACCCCTGAACAAATGACGAAAGCTGTTCAGCAAATCCAAACGAAAGTTTTAGAATTAGAAACAAAGAAAAGTGAGAATGCTCAAATTAAAGAGCGTCAAAAAGTCTTTGATAAAGTTGTTAAATTAATCCAAGGGCAAAGAGTACGAATAGATAATGGCCATCCTTCTGCGCCACTCCCTACTGAGATTACAAACAAACTTCAAACTTTGCGTGGGTATTTGAAGGACGAGAAGACTTTAAAACTGGCTGAGTTTGAGTTCAACGTAGCCCATGGCGCAACACCTATTGACCAACTTTCTCCTGAAGCAAGAGAGCAAATGCAACTCCAGAACCTTGCGCGTAATTTATTCTCAGGAGACGCGCTATCTTACAATGTCGCGGCGGCTAATATTGCTCAGTGGGTGTTAGATGGCAAAGGCATAATGGCCAAAAAACAACAAGAACTAGAAGATGAAAAAACTGATACAATAAACACCGCTAAAAACAGTATGAAGATACCTCAAAAGAAAGAGAAGAGTTGGGTTCAGAATACTGGGCAGCGCAGAAACGAATTTTGGAATGATATCCAAGCTGGTACATGGACTTGGAACACACTACTTGATAGACTTTCAGCCAAAGACAGAGAGCATAAATTAACTGAGTTGCTTGACGATACCACAGCACACAGAACTTATTTAGCGCAGAAAGATGTCACAGCTTCGGCTTTTATGCAAGCGATTCAACAAAGGGTAAAAGACCCTAATCTTTTACAAAAGTTTGTGGATTACCAAAACACAGAAAAAGCGATTACCTTTACTACGAAAGAAGGCGCGGCGTTTACCGAGTCCCTTAATAAGATGCAAATGATAGACGCGTTGTTAAAGTTTCAAGACTCGTCAGTACATGAAGCTTTACGAGAGGGCAACAAGTGGACGTTGCCAGGGGATGTTGATCCGGGGGCTTCGTTCATCGAACGTGTCCAAGGAGAAATGACAGCCCAAGACAATGAACTGATTCAAGGCATCTTGGATTTTTATAAAGACTATCACACTTCAATTAATGAAGTGTACAGAAATGAATATGGTGTTGACCTCCCGATGAGGGAAAACTACAGTCCTTTAACACGACAAGGATACAAAGTAGATGCGCCTTTTAGTGCCGACGGTTTACAGTTCTATTCCTTACTTCCGGGCTCAGCCAAAACAAGAGAAGACTCCAAACTTCCAATACTACTTCAAAACCCTATTGACACTGCTTTACACCACATTGGCCAATGGGAGTATTGGAAAGCTTATACTTCAAAACTTCGTCAAATCAACGCGGTCTTTCAAGACACAGAAATAAGCCAACATATTAGAGATGAGTTTGGATCGGGGACTTTAAAAGTAATGGAGAACTATATCGAAAGGTTCATGAAGAATGACCCTTTGCCTAATGACCCCTCAAGCTCCTTTTGGTCTGCTGTAAGAACAGATTTATCAAGACATGCGCTAGGTTTCAACTATGTCGCGTCTTTTGCCACGCAGATGAGCAGCGGTACGGCGATGTGGGCGGCACACAGACCAGACCAAATTATGAATGGTATTTTACAAACTATCTTACATCCTGTTCAAACAGAGAAAGCTTTACGTGATTCGCCTATCTTACGAGATAGGTTTAAAGAAGGGGCGAACGTAGATTTACAAAGAGCGTTGAGAACGCAAGGTTTGTTCGCAGAAACAATACATCATGTGCTTGGTATAAAACCTGACCCCACCTCCCATGACGCGGCGAATCTATACAACAGGATGATGTTTGCAGGTATTCAATATGGAGATGCAGGTGTAGCTAGAATCTTTGGTGGGCCAGTATATCAAGCTGAGTTAGCAGCGGGTAAGTCCCACACGGAAGCATTAACAACTGTTGAAAGGTTGATGGAGCAAACACAGCAAGGGTCTAGTGTTTCTCAAACCCCTGTGCTTTTTACCAACCCTATTGTACGTACAACGATGGGTTTGTTTACACAACAACCGGTACAACTTTACGGAAAGTCCATGTCTGCCATCAACGATTTTATGAACAGCCCCAAAAAACCTACAGACTTTGCAACTCTTGGACATAGGTTAGGAGCGTACTGGGTTATTCCAGGTTTGTTATTGGGGTTAGCAAAAGCAACCCCCTCTTGGTTGTTGCCCCCTGACGATGATGAAGACCGTAAACGTACTCAGATTTATGACGTTATAGGAAGCGTTTTACTAGACACACTTACCGGTGTACCTCTGTTCGGAGATGTCGTGCAGGCTCTTTGGTTTGCAGCAGCTAAACCACTAATAGGTGTTGATGAATCAGCGCGTTCTGATTACTTTGGTAAAAACCCAGTTATTGAAACTTTATACAACAACCCGCAGAAAGCTTTACAAGCGTGGTCATCTTATAAAAAAGAAGAGGAAAAATTAATACCGGACCTTACAGAAGACAAACTTGTGGTAAAAGAGAACAAAGCACAACTGGCCACGGGCCGCGCGGTATCTGGCTTGCTTGGGATTCCTGCACGGTTTACAAATATTCCGTTAGGAGTTACAGAACGGTTGGGCGATGGGGATGCGGTAGGTGGTGCGATTGCTTTCGGCGGCTGGTCGCCCGGTACCTTGATGCAACGAAAATCAAAAAATGAAATGGATAGTCTGAACGACCTTTTTAAAATAGATGAAAATGAAACACCTTATGATATGATAGAAGTATTCCTTAATAGTTTGTTACGCGGTCAAAAATTAGAAGACCCGGCCGAACAAGATAAAAAAAGTAAAGTGGAAGTGGATGAGTTTATCAGGAGCTTAAACCCTAATGCAAATGGGCAACCCTGAACAAATAAAAGCTATGGCCGCGATGATGGGGCAAAAGAAAGCGCCGTCTTCAAATCCCCGTGAAACCTTTTTAAGAATGCTAAAAGAAAACCCATCTTGGGCATCTCCTCCTTCTCATTATATGAGTGCCCCTCAAGTTATAGGAAATAACGGATGACCGTTATAACCACAGTTAACAAACAGTTCGCCACAGGGAACGGGGTTACGACCTCGTTCTCATTTCCTTTTCGTTGCATTTTAGCGAGTCATCTTGAAGTATATGTAGACGAAGAACTTGTTGACGCTGGTGATTACACAGTAACGCTAAACGCAAGTGGGGTAGGTGGCGCTGTTGTTTTTGATACCGCTCCCGCAAATGGTCTCCAAGTTTTAATATATCGTTATGTTTCTTACACCCAAGAATCAGCGCTTCCTAACGAATCGGACTTCCAACAAATAACGTTAGAGAACATGGTCGACAAGTTGACTATGGAGTGTCAACAGTTACAAGAACAGCTTAATCGGGCGGCGTTAGGGTCTAAGTTCATTGATGATGGTGTTCAGATTACACTACCTGAACCCGATGGAAGACGCGCCCTACTTTGGCATCCAGACGAAGACGGTAGACTTATAAATTCTACATATGACCCTGACGCCATAATTGACGACGTAGCAGATTCATTAGTATTGATGGCTTCTTATTTGGCCGCCGCTGAAGCTGCTAGGGATGCAGCTATTGCCGCGCAAGATTCAGCAGAAGAAAGCGCTACACAAGTCGGGGAAGAATTTGAAAGTGGGTTCCCTGACGCCAACGCTTGGCAAGATGAAAACCAAATTGGAGATATGCTTGTTTGGAAAGAAGTTACCCCTTCGGTATTTGGTTTTGGAACTATCCATCCTGGAACCGGCGGGCAAATATTACAAATTAGTGCGGAAGATGGGCCTGTGTGGGCAGATAATGCTTCTTCCGCTCTGTATGCTTGGGGCAGTACGTTATTTTTAGCGGATGGAGATAACACCACTGCTGTTAACGGAGGGGTTACGTACACCATAGACACATCAAATTGTGCAAATGCTGTAATTTACATTGATTTTCCTGACTTACCTTATTCGGAAGATTATTCTGTTACCACAAACGGAATGGGGTCGAATATGGATATAGATGTGGTTGGGTCTTCAGGTCAATTTTACGCGTTAAAAGCGGTACTATCTGCTGAAGGCGATGGCACTCGCCTTTCTCTTGAAGCTAAATCAATTCAGATCTTTTTCGGTTCACAAACTATAGTAGCGGGACACGCAGGGAATGCACTCCCTATAAAATTCGCTTTGTTTACATAAGGAATAGATTATGACAGTTCGTAATGGATTAAAACAAAATGGCCCTGGAGGCACAGGTGCAACTGGAGTTACTGGTGTAACTGGCGTTACCGGGACAACTGGTGGTACCGGTACTACTGGCGCTACGGGCGCATCGCTACCTGCTGGCGTAACAGGCAACACTGGTAATACAGGAAACTCTGGCGCAACCGGCGCGGTAGGGAATACGGGGGCAGTCGGGAATACTGGAAATACTGGAAACTCTGGCGCTACCGGCAATACTGGAAACACTGGTGCGGCAGGAGCAATTGGTAACACCGGGGCTACAGGAGCAGGCCCAACCGTACGCGCTAATGTTTTGGCCGACGGTACATTAGTTAACAACTTAAATGTCGCGAGTGTTAACAAAACTGGTACAGGTACGTACGATGTTACATATACTAGTGGCTACGCTGATTTTAATCACAACGCTTCTATCCTTTGTGACGATCAGCATTTTGCTAATTTTGTATCCAGAGCATTAACTGGAATAAGTATTACTACACGAAATATGGGTTCAGGTGCTGCTGAAGATGCACCGTTTAGTCTTTTGACATTTGGTTAAGGAGTAACATATGACAGTTCGTACAGGATTAAAAGTTGGGATGTCTGGTGGCACAGGGCGCACAGGCGCGACAGGTGCCGCTGGTAATACAGGCAATACTGGAACAACTGGTGCTACTGGCGGTACAGGCGCAACTGGTGCTACCGGCGTCACTGGCGCAGTAGGAAACACTGGAAATACAGGTAACTCTGGCGCTACAGGTGCTTCCCCTATCGGTAATGTTGGTAACACCGGGAATACTGGTAACACTGGAAACACAGGAAATTCGGGTGCTACTGGAAATACCGGGGCGGCGGGAACTGGTGCAGGCCCTACCGTTTTGGCCAGGATTCAAGGTGATGGCACAATTGTTCAAAGTACTGGTGTGTCTGGCGTAGTACGAAATAGTACCGGTAATTACACTATTTCCTTTACTTCTAACTTTGCCGACACCGCATACAACGTAGCTGCTACATGTTTGTCTCGTCACCTTATTGGAGAAAACTCCAGAGCTGTAGGTTCTATCACAGTTAGTACTCGTGATGAAACGAATACTTTAACAGATTCAGAATTTGGAATTTTTATCATACCATAAAGGATATAAGTCATGACAGAAACAAGACAGAAACAACCCCTTGGTGGTGGAACAGGTATTACTGGCCCAACCGGCCCGACAGGTGGTACTGGTGCTACAGGTGTTGCAGGAAATACGGGAAACACAGGAACAACCGGGGCTACAGGAACGACTGGCGCTACCGGCGCTATTGGCGCAACAGGCGGTATCGGTAATACTGGGAACACTGGGGCTACAGGCAATACTGGAAATACTGGTGCCACAGGTGGTGTTGGCGCGGTTGGTAATACTGGCAATACTGGAAATACTGGTGCCACAGGTGCAGATGGAGGTACGATATTTGCAAGAGGGCGGTTTAACGCAGCCGGAACAATTTCCGTACAGCAAAATATAGCTTCAGTATCGAAATTTTCAACGGGTTGGTACGATGCGATTGTATTTACAACACCTGCTTCTAACGCCAATTATATTGTAGCCGCGTGGTGCTTTGATTCAACAGGGTTAGTTCCTTTATATGCTTGGGCATCCAGTCAAAGTACAACTCAATTCACATTACGGATCTATGATGTCAGTACAGAAGCTGCTGCTGACCCAACAGCAACCGAATTTGTAGTGTACGCACAATAATGGGGGTTACTATGGAACAATGGTCGTTAATAGCAACAGCAATAACTGCTCTTGTTTCCATTGGTTTATTCTCCACTAAAGCAGATGTAGAGCGGTTACGAGCTGAAGTTCACAGGTATTTTGTCCCTAAAGATGAAATGGAACGTGTATACGATAAACTTGATACTTTACATTTATTAATATTATCAATGAAGAAAGACTCCCACTCATGACAAATGTACGGATTTTGACCGCAATATATGTAAGCCCAAACCAAACCATAACATCAGGGGGTTTACTAACATTGGCCCACGGGCTTCCTGCTGCGCCCAATAGGGTGTGGTTGGGATTGGTGTGTGTAGTTGCCAACAATGGTTGGAATGTCGGAGATGAATTTTTTGTACCTTTTTTCCAAAGTGGTACAGGCACGAAAGTTACTAGTGTGTACCGTGATTCCGCTAATGTTTATGTACGGTATTCTTCGGCCACCAGCGCATTTTCAGCAGCGGGAAAAACAAATGGCGCTCCGTTTGATGTCACGAACTCTCAATGGAATCTTAGAGTGTACGCAGAATAAGGAAAAAGGCTATGGGGTTCAGCACAAAATTAAGGACACTAACACAAAAGTGTTGTGATGCTGTGAGCGTAGACGGGCCAGATAGTCTCGACCATTTGGCCACTATTAATGAGTGTTTAGATTTCTTGTCAGATGCAGTAGATGCTGGATTTGGTGTACCTTAAGGAGGTGATTGTGTATGTTTGTTAACCACGGGTGGGCGCTTCCTATAAACGACAGAGGCCAATATGAGTTGATTGAACCTTTGGTATATGATACCCATGGCTATAGACTGCGCATCCCTAAAGGTTTTATAACTGATTTTGCGTCCATACCGAGGTGGCTTTGGTCCATTACGGGTTGGACTCCAGGCGGCTTGCAACAAGATGCGGCAATCATTCACGATTACTTATACCAAAGAGAAGGCAGACCACGGGAGAAAGATGTCTCTTTATTAGAGATAGCGCGCCCATGGCCTGCACGATTCACTAGAAAAGAATGTGATGACATATTTTATGCAGCGATGTTAGAATTAGGTGTTAACTCAGTCAAAGCTGTCACTATGACGAAGGCTGTCAATATATTTGGCCGCTTCGCCTGGTAATACTTCCGCATAAATAAAATATGGAACTTCTCTGTCATCTTCATACCACCATCCGGTATGATAAAACCTATCTTTTTGTATTATATAAGCACACATTTGAATACGGTTGTAGCATTGATTGTGATTAGATTTAGGATATCTTCTATTGTCCTGTACTGCCGAATCCTTTTTCCCCGCGAATAGTGGGTGACAATCCATCTTCTACAACCTCAAATTCAGCTTTCCCTATAGGCATTATAACACCTTGTGCTATACGATCACCTTTTTGAACACAGAAGCTTTGCCCGTGATCAAAAGCTAATTTTACTTTTACTTCCCCTCTGTAGTCAGAATCAATCACACCAACACAATTGGCCAAACGGACATCATACTTAAACCCGTGGCCGCTTCTACTAAAAATAAAAAGTCCGTAACCTTCGGGAATCTCAAAGTGCAGCCCTGTTCTATACACCCCTGACCCATACCTAGAATAGCCGCATCCGTCTAATGAACGAAGATCAAACGCGACAGCCCCTTCTGTTTCGTACTGAGGAGGCCCCCATTCTTTAGGGTAGTCTTCAGAATATTTGATTTTAACTTTCAT
>CAZCCK010000010.1:0-42727 GCA_964497265.1 Candidatus Woesearchaeota archaeon
CACCGAAAGCCAGATCACCTCTGGCAAAGCAGAGAGCATTGATACGCCGGAGTTTCGTGAACTGCTGAAGAAATACCATCACAGCACAACCTGGGATACGAAGCTCATCGCCCACATCGAAGCCGTGCGCGAAAAGGATAGGGAAGAGGCGGCAGAGCCATATAGCGATCTGCTGCGCGAGTTGTGCTTCCAACTTTCCGTGGGCGGCTACAACTCGGAAGGCTTGATGCCAGTCGAAACGGCGCGGGCCAAGATCAATAGCGGAATCGACATGCTGGTACAGCCATGGCGTGATCGCGCTATCGAAGCCGAAGCCGAGCGCGACCACTGGAAGGCCAACCACGCCAATGTAGTCGCACGCCTGAAGCTTGCCACTCAGCGCCCTGACCTGCCGGTAGACCGCATCCCAGCTATTCGTGAGTTGGGTGCCATGCAAGAGCGCGCGGAAAAGGCCGAAGCCGAACTCAAGGCCATCGCCGAAAGGCAAGCGGCTGATCTATCGTCGCTCCAGCGCTACGATGCCTCGGTAGTTGATCATGAGTACGGTGTCGTCGGCTTCCTACCGAAGGCAGTTGGCCGGGCCGTGATGCTTGCTGACGTTGAGAAACTTCTCTCGCCCGCACAGCAAGAGCCAGCCGTCACGCCAGAGGGCGTGCAAGACCTGCCGACGCTGCCGAAGAATTTCGGGCTTTTCAACATCGACGGGCCTGACGGTCATCGTATCAAAGGCTACACCGCTGAACAGATGCGCGACTATGCTCACGCCGCCCTTGCGGCCACCAAGCAAGCGGCAGAGCCTGTGTATCAAGTACTCGGCAATGGCGGCGACTGGGAGGATGTGTCGAAGGAGGGCTATGACGCCGGGCAGCAAGGAGAGTGCAAAACTCTTTACGAATGGCGCATTCTCTACCGCGCAGCACCGCTCCAGCAGGGGGAGAAGCCCGACGCCGATGCAGGGCGCATAAAGGCCTGCCTGACCGCTTGCGAAGGGCTGACCACCGAGCAGGTGCAGCAAGTCAAAGTGCTAGACCTGTTGGTGCAGCACCATCAAGTGCAGCGCGAACGTGCCGCCCACAACAATCCCACGAAAGGAACCTGAACATGGCTACCCTGAAAACCCGCGAGCGCGTGCGCGAACTGATGCTGAAAGACGGCGTCACCGCCCAACGTGCCTGGCGCCTGGCCAAAGGCCTGACAGTGGAACAGGTGGCGCAGTGCTGCGACATGCCCGTGTCGGCGTACGAATACCTGGAAGTGGTGCCGCAGCTGGCCGACGACGCCCGGGACCTGATCGCTGCCGCCCTGGACCTGCAGACTGAGGATCTCGAGCCGTGAAGCGCGTACCGCACGGCGATATCCAGGTTGCCATCCTGGCCCTGTTGCCGGCCACCTTGCCGGAACTGCTGGACCGGCTGCCGTACAGCAGGCCCACGCTCACCACCGTGCTGGACACGATGCTGGGTGACGGAGTCCTGCAGAAGAAAGGTGGCCGGTCGCCAGCGGCCGGTGGCCCGGCTTCGCCCGTCTACACCACCCGCAATACCCTATCGCAGAGCCCGTTTGTGGCCCTATTCAACCAAGGATCGAAATGAATATCACGAAGAAACCCAAGGGACTGGCGGCATTGACGCCGGAACGCCGCAAAGAAATCGCATCGCAAGGCGGCAAGGCGGCGCACGCGGCCGGCACTGCGCATCGTTTCACCCAGGACACCGCCCGCCAAGCGGGGCAGAAAGGCGGCCGGGCCCGCCACGTCAAAAAGGAGGGCTGACGCCCTCACGTATCGAGCCATCCCACCTTCAGCCCCAGCCGCACTTCCCAGCGCCGGGCCACCACCTCACTGATGTGGCGGCCCGGCGGATCTGCCAGCACCTGGTGGATAAAAGACCCGTTCGCATAGCCCAACTTCTCCCCCAGCGCTTTTGCACCCCCGTACTGGTCCACCAGCCGGCGCAGATTGGCGCAGCGGCGCGCGTAAATGCGCCCCATCGGGTCCTGTTTTTTCGTTTTCATGGCTGTCATTTCCGTAGTTAGAATGCTTGAATATTAGCATTTGCTGCGCCGTGATTCAAATTTATCGTGTTATTTGCTGCCTAAACGCAAAAATTGCTTGACAGCGATAGTTAGCAACTGCTAAATTCTCATTGCAGTCAAGTTTAAACCAACCCAATTTAGAGGAAACGAAAATGTCCGATATTCTCGTCAAGGTCATCCGTAACATCGCCGGTGCAGAAGCCATCTTCGAAGGCCATTTCATCGATGTCGCCGCGGCCCTGGTCGCCGCCCACGAATTCGCCGGTGCCGACAAGCCCGCCGTCCAGGCGAACACCGGCAAGGGCGAAACCAAGCCGGCCGCCGCCAAAACCGAAGCCAAGCCGGAAGCGAAGGCCGAAGTAAAAAAGCAGACTGCAGCGACTGCGCCTGCCCAGAGTGGTGCCACGCAGCCAACCACGGAGAAGGCGGCCGCTGCATCCGCGCCAGCTGGTGCCGCTGAAGCGGACGGCCTGGAATACGTGCGCGATATCCGCCCGCTGGTGGTGAAGGTATCGACCGAGAAGGGCCGCGAAACCATCACCGCCCTGCTGCAGCGCTACGGCGTGGCCAAAGGCCCAGACCTGACCCCGGAACAGTGGGCTGATTTCAAGAACGACGCCGAGCGCACGCTGTCCGGCGAATGGGACCCGGTCGACGCTGACGCGGAAGCGATGGCCTGATCATGACCGGCCACGCCAAACTCTCCCCTTCGGGCGCGCACCGCTGGATGCGCTGCCCGGCATCGCTGGCCATGGAGGCCGGCCAGCCGGATTCGTCCAGCGCGTTTGCGGACGAAGGTACCGCCGCACATGAACTGGCATCGTGGTGCCTGACCGAGAACAAGCCGGCGCTTGCCTACAAGGCCCGCCGCATCCCGGTCGGCACCCGCACCTTCGAAGTGACGGACGACATGGCCAGTCACGTGCAGACCTACGTCGACCAGGTGCACGGCTTGATTGAGCAGTTCAAGCTGCGCGGCGCCGTGTCGGTCGAACTGCTGGTGGAAATGCGCGTCGAATTCTCGCGCATGATTGGCATCGAAGACCAGTTCGGCACTAGCGACGTGGTGCTGCTGGTCGCCTGGCCGGATGGCACAGAGCAGATCCACGTGTCCGATCTGAAATTCGGCCGCGGCGTGCAGGTCGACGCCACGGACAACGAACAGATGCGCATCTACGCGCTGGGCGCTTACGATCAGTTCTCCGCGCTGGGCGACTACCAGAAGATCAGCTGGGCCATCCACCAGCCGCGCATTGGTCACTTCGACCAGGACGAGTGCAGCGCCGCCGAACTGCTGGCGTGGGCCGCGGAACAGGTCAAACCGGCCGCCGAGAAGGCCATGCTGTATTACGACAGCCGGGACTTTGCCAAGATCCAGGCCGGCGATCTGGTCCCGACCGAGAAGGGCTGCCGCTTCTGCAAGGCGAAAGCGATCTGCCCGGCGCTGCGCGACAGCGTGGCCGAAACGATCGTGGGCCGCCCGGCCGCGACGCCGGACGACTTCGAAGACCTGACCCAGGCCATCCGCCAGCCAGGCCAGGAGGATGACGAAGCCTGGCTGTCGGCTGCGATGAAGGCGGCGGACCAGATCGAAGGCTGGCTGAAAGCAGTACGTGGCGAAGTCGAACGCCGCCTGCTGGCCGGCCAGGGTATCGATGGCTTCAAGCTGGTGCAGGGCAAGCGCGGCGCCCGCAAGTGGGCCGACGAGGGCGAAGCCGAAACGACCATGAAGTCCATGCGCCTGAAGCAGGAACAGATGTATGACTTCAGCCTGATCAGCCCGACCACGGCCGAAAAGCTGTACAAGGCGGAAGCCATCGGCAAACGCCAGTGGCCGAAGCTGCAGGCGCTGATCACGCAGCCGGACGGCAAGCTGTCCGTGGCGCCGGAAAGCGACAAGCGCCCTGCCATCGTGGTCACGCCGGTAGAGGACGATTTCGCCAACCTGGCCGACGAGGGCGCACCGGCAGCAGCGCCAGCAGACGCCACCAGCTGCGAGGACTTGGCCTGATGAAGCTGCCCGCTGACGCCTTGAAGCCTGAGCCGGTCCATAAAGTCTTGCCGCCCGAAGCCCAGGCCCAGCTGCAGCGGGCGGCCAGCACGCCGGCGACAAAAGCTGATCCGATGGCCCGCACGCGGGCCGTCAACCAGACCATCGAAAAACTGAAACTGCAATACCCCGAAATCTTTAACCAGGAGAATTAAACATGAAAGTCAAACTCGTTAACGTGCGCATCGCCTTCTGCAACTCCATGTGGCCAGGCGCTGCCGAACAGTACCAGGGCAAAGGCCCGGCCCGCCATTCGGCCACCTTCCTGATCGAGCCGGGCAGCGAGAACGCGAAGAATATCGAAGCGGCGATTCTGGCCGCCGCGAAAGAGAAGTGGACCAAGCCGGGCCAGGCCGAAAAGCAGGTGGCAGCCCTGCGCGGCAACAGCAACAAGTTCTGCTACCAGGATGGCAACACCAAGGAATACGACGGCTTCCAGGACATGATGTACATCGCATCCCACCGCAAGGACAGCGACGGCGCACCGAAGATCCTGGACAACGACAAGACCCCGCTGGCCCAGACTTCCGGCAAGCTGTTCGCCGGCTGCTACGTGGACGCCGTGGTGGATATCTACGCCCAGACCGGCGAGAACAGCGGCGTGCGCTGCGGCCTGATGGGCGTGCAATTCCGCCGCACCGGTGACAGCTTCGGCGGCGCCGGTACCGCGAAAGACGATGACTTCGAAGACCTGGGCCAGGGCGCGGAGGCGGAAGACTTCGCGTAAGACACAGCCCCGCTACGGCGGGGCATTTCGTCCGTGCACCCGCAAGTGTGCGGACGCAATGCCCAACCAGGAAAGGAGGATGATGTGATGGTAAGTGACGCGAAAGAGAAATATCTGGTGACATTTATTGACGCGGCGGACGAGTTGCTGGGCGCCGAACACGTGGCCAACTATGGCCACACCCAGGCGCTGCAGGTGGCCGAACAGCAGTTCTTCCGCAAGCTGCGCGATCCGAACACGGCCAAGCAAGTGGCCAAGGTCGTGATCGAACTCGTGTGACAACATACAGCCTTCGCTGTCGGGTCGCTACTTGCCGCCATCGTCGCGTGGCAACAAAGCACCCGGACGAATACAAGCGCCCGCCGAAATGCCCGGCCTGCGGGTCAACCAAAGGCTGGCGGATCGAGAAGCGCGATTACAACCGGCGCGGCCTGTGCCACTGCAGCGGCCCCGATATGGTCAAGGGCAACCACTTCCCGCACCGGAAAACGCATCCTTACTGTGAACACCACCCGCACGGCTACTACAACCAGGCCCGGGCGCGCGGCGTGGAACACGAAGACATACCTGAGGAATACAGACCGAAATGACACAGAATCCCCTACCCTTGGCCGGTGGCTTCCATGTCGGGCCGCTGTTCGTGATCCGCAAGCAGCGTGCTCCCATCCGACCAAAGGGCAAAGAGGGCATCGTGCACCGGGCGCAGACCAGGCGCGCGACGCCGTCCTGGGTCGACCTGCGCGAGATTGCCAGATTCTATGCGGAAGCGAAGCGCCTGACGCGGCTGACCGGTGAACTGCACGTGGTCGATCATATCGTCCCGAAGATCAGTGACACAGTCTGCGGCCTGCACGTCGGCTGCAATCTGCGCGTGATCCACTGGCGCGAGAACGCGAGCAAGGGCAATTTCTGGTGGCCGGATATGTGGAACGAACAAATGGAATTATTTCAATGAACCGCCTTTACTGCGATACCGAAACCTACAGCCCGATCCCCCTGAAGCAGGGCACGCACCGCTATGCCGAACAGGCCGAAGTGATGCTGTTCACCTGGGCCTATGAAGACGAACCGGCGCAGTGCTGGGACCGCACCACCGGCGCACCAATGCCGGCGGATCTGCGCGCCCACCTGGCCGACCCCGATGTGATGACGGTATGGGCCAATGGCGGCATGTTTGACCGGGTCGTGTGCAAGCATGCACTGCCCGAAGTTTATGACATGGTACCGATCGAGCGCTGGTATGACACCCTCGTCCAGGCCCTGTCACATTCCCTGCCCGGCGCGCTGGACAAGCTGTGCGACATTTTCAACGTGTCAGAGGAAGACCGGAAGATCGACGGCAAGCAGCTGATCCGCCTGTTTTGCATACCGCCAGCGAAGAACCTGAACCGCGGCCGGGCCACGCGCCACACCCATCCGATCGAGTGGGAACAATTCAAGACCTACGCCATCCAGGATATCCCGTCCATGCGCGCCGTGCACAAGGCCATGCCGGGCTGGAACTACCGCGACGAAGAAATGCGCCTGTGGCATCTGGACCAGGTGGTCAATATGCGCGGTTTGCCGGTTGACGTGGAACTGGCCCAGGCCGCGATCCGCGCCGTGGACCGCGCCCAGCGCCAGCTGGCCGCCCGTACCGTGGAACTGACCAACGGCGAATTGCAGCGCGCCACGCAGCGCGACGCCCTGTTGCGCCACTTGCTGGCCGAATACGGCGTAGACCTGCCCGACCTGCAGAAGTCCACACTGGAGCGCCGTATTGGTGACGACAGCTTGCCGTGGGCCTTGCGCGAACTGCTGGCCATCCGGCTGCAGGCGTCGTCCTCGTCCACGTCCAAGTACAAGACTCTGATCAATGGCGTATCCGCCGATGGCCGCCTGCGCGGCACGCTGCAGTTCAACGGCGCCAGCCGCACCGGCCGCTGGGCTGGCCGCCTGTTCCAGCCGCAGAACCTGCCTTCGCGCGGCCTGATGGCGCAGGAAGATATCGATATCGGCATCGACGCCATGAAAGCGGATTGCGAAGATCTGCTATTCGATAACGTGATGCACCTGACCCAGTCCGCGATCCGCGGCTGCATCCGTGCGCCCGAAGGTAAAAAGCTGGTGGTGGCCGACTTGTCCAATATTGAGGGTCGCGTGTTGGCCTGGCTGGCGGGCGAACAGTGGAAGATCAAAGCCTTTGCCGATTTCGACGCCGGCACCGGCCATGACCTGTACAAGCTGGCCTACGCCAAGTCCTTCGGCATCAAGCCGGAAGACGTGGACAAGGCCCAGCGCCAGGTGGGCAAGGTGCAGGAACTGGCGTTGGGTTATGAAGGCGGCGTGGGCGCGTTCCTGACATTCGGGCTAGCCTACAACCTGGACCTGGAAGCAATGGCAGAGGAAGCCGAAAACAACATTCCGGCCCATATCTGGGACGAGGCGCGCGGCATGCTGGAATGGACGAAGAAAAAGCGCCGGTCCACCTTCGGCCTGTCCGACCGCGCCTTCATGGTCTGCGATTCATTCAAGCGCGCGTGGCGCTACGGCCACCCTGCCGTGACGGCGCTGTGGCCGGATCTGGCCTACGCCGTGCGCAAGGCGATCGACCAGCCGGGTATCACCATCGATATCGCGGACGCCGATTTCCAGCGCGAAGCGCGGGCGTCGTTCGATGCGAAAGTCTACCGACGCCCGAAGCTGTTGGTGCGCCGCGACAAGACCTGGTTGCGCATCCGTCTGCCATCGGGCCGTTACCTGTGCTACCCCTCGCCGGAAGTGGACGCCAGCGGCCAGATCAGCTACATGGGCGTGAACCAGTACAGCCGCAAGTGGTCGCGCATCAAGACCTATGGCGGCAAGCTGTCGGAGAACATCACGCAGGCCGTGTCGCGTGACGTGATGGGCGCGAACATGCCCGCCATCGAAGCGGCCGGCTACCAGATCATCACTACCGTGCACGATGAAATCCCGACTGAAACACCGGACCTGCCGGAATTCAGCCATGAAGAACTGGCCGCCCTGATGGCGCGCAATCCATCATGGGCACCGGGCCTGCCGCTGGCTGCCGCTGGTTTTGAGTCGTATCGGTACAAAAAAGATTGACCCCTGAATTAGCAATTGCTAACATGCATCCATTACCACACAACAACGGAGAAAAAGCGATGGTGAATAACTGGAAGCCCCGCCATTACCATGGCGGCGACAAGTTCAAACGCACGCTGCAGGAAGCCTTCGGCCCCTATACGGACCACACGATCCACCCGACCGAACGGCCGACGTTTCGCCGCGCGCTGCCGTGGATTTTGCTGTCCATGTTCGCCGCGGCCTTCGTGACCGGTGCCGGCTACTTTGCGGTGCAGTTGATGTGGGCGGGGATCTGATGCGCGAATCGACGATAGAGAATCACCTGAAGCAGCGCGCCCGCCGCGCCGGCGGCTTCGCCCACAAGATGCGCTGGGTGGGCCGTGTCGGTGCGCCGGACCGTTTCCTGGCGCTACCGGAACAGCACCACCGGGCGGGCACGTGGCTGGTAGAACTGAAGCGCCCAGGCATGGACGCCGAAGAACATCAGGCCCGCGAACACAGGCGGCTGCGCGCCATGGGCGTGCGCGTCATCGTCCTCGCGTCCGTTGAGGCGGTAGACAATTTCTTTGACGGACCCGAAGGAGGATAGGACCTTGGACTACTTTGGCGTACTGATCGCGGGCGTGTTGTTGGGCCTGTTCCTGTCTGCGCTGTTCAACATGAACGGGGGCGATGATGGCCGATAGGATAACGGTTGTGCAAGCGGGCGACATCTGCCTGCACGTGCCGGGCCACATCGGCCTGGATGACTGGGTGGTGCGGCGCCAGGACCCGAACGAAGACGTGCCGGCGGCCGATCTGCTGGAAGCGGTACGCGATTACGTGGTGGCGCAGTTCGATAAGGCGATTGCCAAGCACCGCGGCGCACCTGCGCCATCGGCGGAACCGGCCATGGAAAGCATGGCGCAGGCGGCCACCGCCAGCGTATTGAACCGGATGCGGGGGCGCGTTGAATAAAGTATTTGTCCCGCGCGAATGGCAGCCGCCCATGATCGACCACATCATCCATCATCCGCGCAACATGCTGGCGGCGGGCATGGGTCTGGGCAAGACCACGGCCACCATGATGGCGCTCGATACCATGTACCTGGCCGGGGACCTGACCGGGCCGACACTGGTCACGGCGCCGCTGCGCGTGGCGTCGTCCACCTGGCCGGATGAAGTGGCGAAGTGGCCGCATCTGCGCCACCTGGAAGTGACGCCGATCGTGGGCGACGCGAAGACGCGCCGCGCCGCGCTGCACCGTGCGCTGTCGCGCGGCTACGCCAATCTGTACACCATCAATTACGACAACCTGACGTGGCTGGAAGAAACCCTGAAGGATATGGGCAAGACGTGGCCCTTCCAGAAGATCGTGGCCGACGAATCCACGAAGCTGAAAGGGCTGCGCATTTCCACGCAGGTGAGCAAGAAAGGCAAGGAATTCCTGCGCGGCCAGGGTGGGCAGCGCGCCAAGTCGCTGGCGCGGTTCGCCTTCCTGCACGCGACCCACTTTACGGCGCTGACCGGCACCCCGGCGCCGAACGGCCTGAAGGATCTATGGGGGCAGTTCTGGTTCGTGGACGGTGGCCGGCGTCTGGGCCGCACTTATACCGCGTTCATGCAGCGCTGGTTCCAGCAGGGATTCGATGGCCACTCGGTCGAACCGCTGCCCTTCGCCCAGGAACAGATCGAGGATGCCATTCGCGACGTATGCCTGGCGCTGGATATCCGCGACTACGTGGATATCCAGGAACCGATCGTGTCCAATATCTATGTGGACTTGCCGCCGAAGGCGCGGCAGATTTACAACAAAATGGAAAAGGAAATGTTCGCCGTGATCGGTGAGCATGAAGTGGAAGCGTTCAGCGCGGCGGCCAAGACCATGAAGTGCCTGCAGCTGGCCAACGGCGCGGCCTACGTGGGCGAGAACAGCGAGAAGTGGGAAGAGGTGCACAGCGCCAAGCTGGCCGCGCTGGAAGACGTGATTGAAGAGGCAGCCGGCATGCCGGTGCTGGTGGCCTACCATTTCAAGTCGGATCTGGCGCGGCTGCTGAAAGCGTTCCCGAAAGGGCGCCACCTGGACAAGAGCCCGGCCACCATCCGGGACTGGAACGCGGGCAAGATCCCGGTGCTGTTCGCCCACCCGGCCAGCGCTGGCCACGGTCTGAACCTGCAGGACGGCGGCAATATCCTGGTGTTCTTCTCCATGAACTGGAACCTGGAAGAGAGGATGCAGATCATCGAACGCATCGGCCCAACCCGCCAGCTGCAGGCCGGGCATGACCGCCCCGTATTCATCTACAACCTGCTGGCCCGTGACACTGTGGACGATATCGTTCTGGCGCGGTGCGAGTCAAAAAGAGAAGTGCAAGACCTATTAATCGAAGCAATGAAAAAGAGAGGCAATACACAATGAAACTTGAAAAAGCCCAGATGCTGGCCAACGATACGCTGGTGGCCTACCTGAAGGAACAGGGGCAGGACCGCATACCGAATGCGGCCATGCCTTACGCCGCGCTGACGGTGAAAATGGCGGAAGCCTTCGCCCACGTGACGGTGGACGAACCGCGCGAGGACGGCCCTTACCTGTTCCTGTGCCGCAAGCTGGTGAAGACGCTGCGCGCCCTGTGCACAGAGATTGACAGCGGCAATATCGAAGCCATCACCAAGGCCGCGCGGGAAGCGGACGACGTGCTGACCCTGCATTCCGTGAGCCAGTGCGTGGACCTGTTCGAACAGTGGCAGCTGGTACCGAAGGTGCCGACCCCGGAAATGTCCGACTCCCCGACACACGGCGGCGGGCTCGCCAAAGAGGATTACGAAGCGCTGCTGCGCGCCGCGCCGAAGCCGCCCGGTTTTGAGTAAGTGCACCGGCCCCGCTGCCGGAAATCGTTAGCATGTAGTAACATACAAACCGTCCGCACTGGGACAAAACCTATAGGAGCATTACATGAAAAAAGCTTTGTTTGCAGTACTTGCGCTGGCGCTGATGGCGTGCGGCGTCGCCCACGCCGCCGATCCGAACCTGGTGAAAGGCATCAATTCCAACGGCTTCGCCGTGGTGTTCGACTTGAGCAATGCCCAGGTCATCAAGAAAGACGCATCGAACAGCCGCGTGTCGGTACGCTCGCCACTGGGTGAACAGTTCATGCAGGACGACGCCGGCTGGAACCAATACAACAAACTGGTGGCCGCCTGCGGCAGCAAGTGTGTGGCGGTGCCGGGCGCATCGGATGGTAAGGTGGTCAGCGTGCGCAATATGTACGCGCAGTGCCCGACCGGTTACAGCCAGGTGGTGTATCCGAACTGGACTGAAAGCCTGACCGGCGACGGCTGCGCATTCTTCAACCAGGTGCAGAGTATTGCGAACTGAGCAGCGCCAGCAAAATGAAGGCCCGCTTCGGCGGGCCTTTTTATTTGGTGAGGTTGTTGATCGTGTCGTCCTTGGTCCGGTTGGTGCGCGTGGTACCGAATTCAAAGGAGAACACCTGTTCGATCCAGCCCAGGGCGCGGCCCAGGATCAGCGTGATGATGGCCTTGGCATCCGCATCCAGGCCAGAGCGCCACACCACGATCGCCAGGCAGGCCACCACCAGCGCACCCGCACCAGCAGCCAGTGCATTGGCGCGGTGGTTGATGCCCCCGGACAGCTTGCGCACGTCGACATCATGCGCGCGGGCGCTCTGCGTGTCGGTCAGGTAAGCCTTCTCCAGATCCACCCGCTGGGCCGCGATCGTCTGCTGGAATTCCAGCACCTTATCCGGGTTCGCTTTCAATACCGCCAGCGCCGCTTCCGGCGCCTGGTCGCTGGTCCCGGTCACGGCCTGGGCAATGCCCACCACGTGGGCGGCCACTTCGGCATCCTTGTCGCTGCCGGTGAACAGCTTGATGATGTTCGGCACGTAAGTCGCCAGTTCCATGGCGAGGGGGATCAACGGGCCCATCAGTACACCTCCATGTTGCTGATAATGCGCACCGTCCAGCCGCGCGCATTGAGCGGCCAGTTAGACAGCTTGGTGAGATAGGCCAGCCGCTTGCGGTTGAACTCCAGTACCAGCGCCGCCGGTTCGGCCGCCCGTACCGCTTCCGCCGTGCGCGGGCCGATGATACCGTCCGGTTCCACCTTGACGCAGTTCTGCAGCCACTGCACGGCCGGGCCGCCGTGGTAGGCGGTATCGAACACGTGGAACGCGATGTTGAACGGCAACTGGTCGCAGCGGTAGGGCGTCCAGTAATAGGCACGGGCGATGGTCTTGGCCGTGGCCAGCGGCAGATCCTGCATCGGGCCGAGATAGCCCCAGCGCCGCGCCACCGCGATCGTGATGCCGAACATGGTTTCGCCGCCGGGGTCGGCGTCCGCAGCGCGGCGCGCATAGCCGCCCTCGTTTTCCATCAGCCGATCAAAGCACTCGTCAAACGATGTCAGGATCACGCCGCCCATAATGCCCTCAGTGGTTGATGTTCAGCTTGAAATAATTCCACATCGCCACCGCGATCCAGCCGAAGGCGGCCAGCGTGCCGGCCTGGACGACTTTGGTCAGTGCTTCGCGTACCAGGCGATTGCGTAGTTCCATGCGCTCAATCACCGCTTCGTGGTAGCGCCGGTGGCCCTCGTAATCCCCGGCTGGAAAGCCGCGGGATAGGGCGTCAAGCTTCTGCAGGATGCCATCCTGCTTGTCGCGCATTTCGGTGAGTACCTCGGCCAGCGCGGGACCGCCTGCTTTTTCCGCTTCCATTTGCCACAGTTCCTTGTGTGCCATAGTTCCCTGCCAGGTTTAGGGCTGCACGAATTGCGACCGCAGGGTGGCCGCTTGCTCGTTCAGCTGCGCGATCCTTGCGGTATCGCCTTCCCGCAGGGCGCGCACGCTCTTGCGGTCGATATCTTCCAGCTGCGCCAGCAGCGCAGCGTTCAGCGTTTCGAAGGTGGGCGCAATGTAGCCCACCGGATAGATAACATCGTCGTTCATGAGAAACTCCCGTAGCTGCGCAGGACGTTGCTGGATTGGTTGGCGTATTTGCTGACGCTGATTGGGAAGAACAGCGCCGGGATGCCGGTCCAGGTGTACCAGACGCCGCCATAGTTCACCGCCTTGTCGGTCAGCGTGTCGCTGAAGATTACCTGCGGCCCGCTGGCGATGGTGTAGGTTGCCGTGATCGTGACGCCGGAAATGGACAGGCGCGAATAGCTCGACGCGCCCACGCCGTACAGGATCGCGCCGGTGCTGATATCGGTCAGGATTGCCTGGGGCGTGCTGGTGCTGAAGGTGGCACCGAAGGTTAGCGTGGTGCCGCTGATTGACACCGCCACCAACGCAGCGCTGGACGAGATAGAGAACAGGCCGGTGGTAGTGTTGACCACCGCCGCCTTGGTTTCGTCCAGCGTCGCATTGAAGTTCTGGCGGTAGACGTGGGTATCCCGCCGGTACGCATTGCCGCGCTGGTTGGTCGCCGTTTGCACCGTACCGAGCGTGACAGTGGTACCGGATACGGTGATGCCGTACCAGGCACCATCGTTGGCGTTGGCGCTGCTCTGCGCGCAGAAGATGAACACGGTGCCGGGATTCACGGCCAACAACGTGGCGAACGGGTTTGCCGTGCCGTTGATCGCGGTCGTGCCGGAAACTGCGGTGGTGTTCAGCGTAATCGTGGTGCCGGAAATGGACGCCACCCGCGTGGTGAGGGTAGACGATGCGGCAGCCGACGTGGCGTACGCCAGCAGTACCGCCGTGGCCGAAATCGGATGCATGCGCATGCCGGCCGTCGCCGCTGTCTTGCCAGTTACTGCCGTGCCGAGCGAAAGCGTGGTGCCCGATACCGACAGCACCACCAGGTTGTTGGTGGCGGCGGCCAGCGAAAGCAGGTAGGTGGTCGATGTCAGCTGCACCGGCGCATCGTCCGGGTTGGCGGACAGCGCCTGGCTGGCGCCCAGCGTGATGGTGAGCGTCGACACGCTGCCGGCGATAGCGAACTGGTTGCCGGCGCCGACGAAGACGAACGAGGTAGAAGAAGCAGCGTACAGCCAGCCGTTGGTCTGATTGGTGGCGCTGATCTGGATCGGAGCGCCCCACGCGCCGGTGGTCGGATTGCCCGCGATCGCGTAGGTGGCCGGCGTGGTGCCTTCCGTCACGATGTAGATGTGCAGCGTAGCGGACAGGGCCACCGAAGCCACGAAGGTCAGCGTGGCCGCGCCCACCGTGGCGCTGGTGCCGTTGACCGGCGGCGTCATCACCAGGCTGCCCCACCAGCCATGTGGCGAACCGAAGGCCAGCGGCGGGTTGGTCTTGGTGACGCCGGCCGAGAAGTTCAGATTGACGGTCCAGCCGTCAGGAGTCAGCGGGTTGTTGGTGAATGCCTGCAGATCAGACGGCAGCGTCAAGCTAAATTGCTTGAGCGTGGTCAGATCCGGCATCGTGACCGCGTAGTCGCCGGCATAGATGAAATGGTTCTCGCCCAGCGTGCCATTAGCGGTAATCAGCTGCGAGCCAGCAGACGCGGCCGACAGGACGCCGCCGGTCAGCGACAGGCCGAACCCCATACTGATTTCTTCGGCAGCACCCACACCGGCCGCGGTGCGGCCCAGGAGGCGCGCGGTGTTCATGGTCAGGCCGGACACCGTGAACAGGCCCGGCGCCACGAAGTCCACCGCAGCCGCTGCGGCCGACTGGATGCCGCTCACCATCTTGACCACGGCAGCGCTCAGCGAAGACCGTTTGATCAGCTTGCCGGTGGTGCCGTTGAACAGCGCCACCTCGCCATCCACCGCCGTGGACGGGCCGACCACGTCACCCGAGCCTGGGCCCGGCGGGCCTACCAGCGAAGTGGGCGAGCCCCACGCGCCGGCTGTCTTCGGACCATAGATGTTGTATACGGCGGTATTGATATAAAAGTCGCCGTCGCTGCCCAGGCCCGCGCCCGGTGCGCCGGACCCGCTGCGCACCGTGGTATTGGTGACGTTCACCCAGGCCGACCCCGTCCAGACGCGCATCCATGGCTGGGTCGTGTTCCAGTACAGGGCGCCGGTCAGCAGGGCGTTGCCATCATTGTCCAGTGTTGGGTCGGACGCCTTCGCGCCCAGGTAGCGGTCATCGAAGCTATCGAAGGACGCGGCGGCGGCATTGGCGGAAGCCAGCGAGTTAGCCGCGTAGCCGGCGGCATCGATGGCCTTTTGCGCCGCATCGGCCTGGCTGGCGGCGGCTGCGCCGGCAAAGGCGCCGGCAGCCACCGCGCTGGCCTGCGCCGAATCGGCGAAGGCGTCCGCGTCCGTCGCACTGGAAGCGGCGTTTGATGCGCTGTTGGCGGCCTGCGCCGCGAACGCCGCCGCGGCGGCGGCCTGGTCCTCAAAGTTGGACGAGGACAGGCCCACGCTGCCATCGGCGCCGAACACCAACGCCTTATTGGCGCGCGTTGCGGCCGGTGGAAATTCCTTGGTCAGCGCCGGGCTGTCCGATACCGGGAAGGTCAGCGCACGCCCGAACAGCGCGCGGATTTCCTGCGCGATGATGGTGACGCGGTCAAATGCCTTCTCCATCACGGAAGCGTAGAAACCGGAACCGTTGGTGATATCCAACGGCTGGTTCTGGACGATGTTGCCAACGATGGTCAGCTTCTGGCCCACGGCCAGGGTGGTGTACGTCACGGTGCCGCCAGGGTTTGCATCCTGGTCGGCGTTCAGCGCTACCGTGGGATTGCTGCCGATCGTCAGGTCCGACTCAACGCCGGACGAGTTGGTGAAGACGATGCGCAGATCCGCCGCCTGGAACACCTTGAAAGTGAACGGGAATGCCGTAGTGCTGCCGTTACCGCTGAACGGGCCGGCAATACGGGTGGTATTGGAAACGGTCATAGAGTGCCCCTAAGTTCTGCGCAGTATGGCACGCCCGTTTCCAGGTAAGTGCCCCCTATCGTTTAGGCTGGAAGCCGAAAGCGATGGCCGCCGGATTGTCGGTCTTGCCTTCGGCGATCGCCTGCGCGCCGGTGATGGTGCGATTGACCTGGGCCGATGGCACGCCGAACAGATCGCCGGTCAGGTTGACAGCCGCCTTGCGGAATGCATCATCAAATTCGCCCTGTTTCACCTGCGCGCCAAACTTGTACACGTCAACCACAGTGCGCACGCCGGACGGGCCGGCATAGTCCTTGGTATGCTCGCCCGGCACCATGGCCTTGGCCGCTTCCCCGAACTCGCGCACCAGCACCATCAGGCCCATCAGGTAGCCCACCTGTTCGGCCAACAGCTTCCCGGCGATTTTGTCCCAGTCATCGTCGCCCGGCGTGATGGCCTGTTTCAGCGCGAAGCCCAGCACGGCCGGTACCGAATACAGCAGCAGGTAGTCGCTGGCCAGCCTGGCGCGGCTGCGCGCCGTCATCGTCTGCCCCACGCCGATATTCAGGGCGGTGTTCATGAAGGAATAGAACACGGTGAACAGGCGCTGCGCCTGGCCGCCGCGCTCAATGGCTGACAGGTCTTTCGTTTGTCCGCCGCCCTGCGCGTCGATCACTGCCTGGTCGGCCAGGTGCACAGCCCGGTCTTCCGGCTGGCTGTCGGCAATCGCCTTTTCATAGGCGCCGATCCAGGTCGGCACGTCGACCATCTGCTGGGCGCGCATCATCATCACGTAGGCGTGTTTCTTTATCACGTCGCCATGGTCGCCGCCCTGCACCACGTTGCGCAGTTCGTTCAGTTCCCGGTACTGCGTGCGCGTGCGGTTGCGCATGAATTCCGATTTCTCAGTCGTCATCTTCGTGCTACGGATCGGCGCCGCCATGTAGGCGGCCACGCCCTGGCCGATCCATTTTGGCCCTACGCGGACGATGGACTGGGTGATGCCCAGGCCTTGCATGGCGGCGGACATGATGTTAAAGCCCAGCCCGGCCACGGACACGTTCTGGCGCAATTTACCCAGCGCCTGATCGATGGCATTATCCGAACCTTTTTCACCTTCCGCTATGTCCTTGACCCAGCTTTTGAATTGCGCCTTGACTTCCGGCCCGTACTTCTCCCTGATCGCGCGATCGATCTTTTCCGACTTCAGCAGGCGGTTCACGTCGATCAGCCATTCGTGCCAGTTCAGATCGTGGATCACGTCATTGACGCCGGAATACAGGCCGGTCAGGGTGTACAGCAGCGGGCGGCCATGGACTTCTTCGGCCCGGTTCTTGGTGAAGCTGCGGCGCGTGGTCGCGCTGGTGTAGGCGCCCTGCAGCTGGCGTCGCGCGCCTTCCGCATCCGTGTGTTCTTCCGCCCGCTGGCTGGCAGCCGGATCGTACTTTATCGGGTAGTAGCCGCCGCGGTATTCGCCAAAGGCCGTCTGCACCGGCGTCGGGTCCACCCAGTCCGGCTCTTTGCCGTAAACGCGGCGCTCTTTGGCCGCGATCTGCGGGCGGTAGGATTCGAAGTGGTCCCAGATCTGTTGCACCGCGTCCCACTCGGTTTTCGTCAGGCTGTCCAGCACCGGCTGGATCTGAGCGCGCGTCCAGCCTTCGCCGCCTAGCAGGCGCTGCAGGTTCGATGCGTTGCCGGTATTGAGTGCCAGCGTCAGGCGCGCTTCTCGATTCAGGCTGCGATTGATCGACGGGAAGAATACGCCCTTGCCGCCCATCTTGCCCAGTTTGAACACCGGCGCCAGGATTTCCGACAGCTTCTGCGTGGCTTCGGCGCGCTGCGTGGCTTCGGCGTCGCCGCGCTCGTTCGCGCTGCGCACGAAGTATTCCCACACCGGGCCGCCGTCTAGGCCGCCGTCCAGCACGCGCGCCAGGGTGTTGACTTTCAGGTGGGCCGACCAGAAGCGGCGCAGGTTCTGCTGTGCGCGGCCCAGATTGGTGGTTGGTGTGCGCGTGTCGGCCTGACGGTCGCCCGCATGTTCTTCGATGCCGGCGGCAATTTCATCGCGGATTGCCTCATATTCGCGCTGGTCGCGCGCCGTCAGCAGCTTGTGCTTGAGGCGGGCCAGGTGTTCGATCTGCTTGACCGTGTCGCGCAGGCCGCGCAGTTCTTCCACGGTCAGGTCCTTGAACGACTTGCGGCGCGCTTCATCCAGCAGTTCGGGCGGGATTTCAGGCTCGATACCCATTTCGGCCTGCTGCGCCGCCCATTCCGCCAGCGAACGCCGGCGGTCGATCGCGGTCAGCGTCTGCCCCTTGCGCAGATCAAAACGCGCCAGCAGAGCGTCGATCTGTTCCAGATAATCGATGTCCAGATTCTTGCGCGTGCCGTCGCTGTTGAACTTGTTCAGGTAATCAACGGTCTTGGCCACTCCGGTCTGGGCGTCATGCGCCGCCCGGTCGGCGTAGCTGTTCACCAGCTGGTTGCGCTTCTCCGCAGCGGCGGTCTGGATATCCCCGGCCTTGAAAGCTTTGTCGGCCGCGCGGGCGGCACGCGCTGCGGCGGCGGCGTACTGGCTGGGGCGCAGATCGCGCACGCGCAGCCGGGCAATGGTCGCTTCCGCGAATTGCTTCGCGGCCCGGGCCAGGATCGGGCGCGAGCCCACGGCCTTATTCAGGGCGTTGATTTCCGTGGCGAGGAAGCGCAAGCGTGCTTCATCGTGCAGCGCCGCATCGGCCGCCCGCGCAATAGAGCGCTCGTCGGTCAGGTCGCCGTACCGTTCCAGCATGCGCTGGTCGGTGATGCCGTCGATCTTCTGCTGCGGGTCCTCTTCGGACAGCAGCTGGCGCACCAGCTGGTCGCCGGACGAGAAGCCGAACAGTTCGGCCACCGTGTCCGGGTGCAGGCCGTCCTGCGCGGTCATGCCGTACTTGCCGGCGCCCAGCGGCTTCCAGTCCAGCAGGGCGTAGCGGTCGCCTTCGCCGCCGTACATTTCGACCAAGTCATTGACGTTCAGCTTGGTCGGGCCTTCGGCCTGGGATACCGCCCCGTCCTGCCCGGTAATCTCGCCGCGCTTCAGGAATTGGCGGGCGCGGTTAATCGGTTCGGCCATCACTTCGGCCGCCACTTCGGCGCGCACGGCGGCGCGCTTCTCTCTGGCCTGGGCCTGCAGGTCGCGGATCACGCGCGATTTTGCATTCGACAACCAGCGCATGTCGCGCAGGCTGCGGCTTTCCAGGTTGGTGATGGCTTCCTGCGTCGCTTCGGTGCCCAGCCGCTGGTAGGCCGTCCACTCGTCGGCGGTCATGAAATCGGGCTTGGTGTCGAACAGGCTGCCATAGCCGCGCACGGCTTCGGCTTCCGCGATCTGGTCCGACGACGCCAGCATGCGGTCGAACACGCCCCGGACTTCGTCGTCCAGTTCCACATTCAGCTGGGTCAGCGAACGGTAGACGTTCAGCAGCCAGGCGCGGAAACGCTGGAACAGGCCCGCCATTTCGGTGCTGGGGCTCTTGCCTTCGAACAGATAGGCTTCGAAACCACGCGCGAACTGTTCGTGGTAGTCGCGCTTCTGTTCGATGTCGTAACCGTTCCATGTTGCCAGATCCGGCACGCCAAACCACTTCAGCACGGTGGCCATGTCATCCTGCAGTTCCTGCGGCGCGTTCTCCTGGCTTGCTACGTGGTTCAACACCTCGAGGAAGAAATGGCCGGATTCGTGCAGGAAGGTTGACAGGTCGGCCTTCTGCAGCAGGGTGATGATGCTGGGCGATTCGGTGATATCGTCGGCCAGGCTGATGCTGCCGCGCGCGCCGGTCATCTGGGCGGGCTGTTCCAGCTGGGCGGTCTGTGCTGGCGCTGCCGGGCGCTGCCGGATATCCTGCACCAGCCCGGCCAGCTTGGCACCGGCACCGTCCTGCCCTTCGCGGGCGATAGCCTTGACGCGGGCGGCGTCCGCTTCCGTCACTTTGCCATCGGACGCTAGGCGCTTGAGGGCGGCCCAGGGCTTGGCCCAGGCTTCGCTGTTGGTGTGGGTCCAGCTGGCCACCGACGGCGGGCGCTGCACGCGATCAACCAGCGAGCCGGGCTCTGCGGCCTGGCTCTGATCCAGTGCGCGGCCATCGGTCGGGCGGTCGGCGCGGATCTGCAGCGGGTAGCGTTCGGCCAGTTCGGCGGGCGTGGTGCCCAGCCGGGCCGCCTGCACGGCGTAGAAGTTCGCCACCAGGTTGGCGTAGGCGCTGTTCACGTCGTCCGTGAAGCGGCCCGCGCCCTGCAGCTGGGCCATGATGTTCGTCTGCACCTCGTCACGCGATGCCTTGAACGCATCGTTGCCCTGCTGGACGGACAGCGTACGTTCGACTTCGGCCTGCAATTCCGCGCCCTGGCTTTGCAGATATTCCTGCGCTTCGAACTGCGACATGGCGGTCGGGTCCGTGCGCAGGTGCGGGATCAGCGGCTGGGCGAATTCGGGGCCGGACAGGCGGGCTGCGAATTCTTCGACCGGGATGCGGATATCGCCGCCGGTTTCGATGGCATCCGCCAGCTGTTCGCGCACGGACGGCGACGCCGCCGCCAGATCGTCCAGCGGCACGCCGGATTGCTGCAGCGCGGCGGCGCTGATGAACACGTCCTGCACCGGCCCGTTATCGGCGGCCTGTGCCACGAAGTCCTCAAAGCTGACATTGTCGCGCGTGCGCAGCTTGGACGATTCCGCCGCCGCCGCCAGCGCGGCCAGGGTTTGCGCGTTGCGCTCTGCGTCCGCCGCCTGTTGCTGGCGCTGGCCGACACGCCCGGCGATGCCGCTGGCCGCGCCGATGATGCCCGATTGCGTGATGGTGGCCACCAGCGTCTGGTAGGCCGCGCCCGGGCGGTCCTCAAGGAACTGCTGCCAGGTCTTGTCCGGGTTGGCGATCGCAGTGTCCAGGGCGTCCTGCACGAAGGTGGCCACCTGTTCGCTTGGTACCTCGCGGGCCAGCAGACCGGTGAGAAATTCGCCCGCGCCGGCCCGCCCGAAGCGGCTGGTGAGGAAGGACATGGGCAGGAATTCCGTGGCCACTTCGGTGGCGCCTTCTCCCACGGCGCCAGCCAGTGCCTGGCCCGCGGTGGCGCCGCGTTCGCGGTACTTGCCGTACGCTTCGGCTTCCGTCTGCACGCCGGCCGCGGCCAAGGTCGGCGCGGCACTGCGCGTCAGGATCGAGGCGGCAAGGCCCGGCGCGGTGCGCAGCAGACTTTCGCCGCCGCTATAGATGCCGCGCAGCGTGTCGTTCTCGATCTGCGGGCGGGACAGATCCTGTTCCAGATTGGCCTGGCTGTAGTTGCGCAGCGCGTCCTGCCGGGCGCGTTCGCTGGCGTCGCGCCCGAACAGGCCCAGGGTTTCGTACAGGTCGGCCAGCTGCAGACGGATGCCCTCGCGTGCCAGGCGTGCGCCCTGCGGCAGGGAATTGACCAGGCCGCGCGTGACGGACCAGAAATCGGCCCGCGGCCCGGTGATGGCGCCGATGGTCGATTCCACGGCGGACAGCGGCGTGACATCATCGTGGGCGGCGCGGGCGTTCTGCGCCACGCCCAGATAGGCGGCCAGCTGCGGCGAATTCTGGATCAGCTTGTCATATTCGTTCAGCTGATCGTTGCGCTGCACTTCGGGCATGTTGCGCTCGACCAGGTCAGACGGCAGGCCGGTTTTGCGGCCCAGCACGTTGGCGCGGGCGGCCACTTCCGGGTTCGCCAGCAGGGAATCGTACAGGCTGGTGCGCAGCTGCTGGCGCTGGCCCTGCGCCACGTGGGCCGCCGCTTCCGTCAGATTGCCGCGGCTCGGCGCTGCCGGGGCGGCGGGCGCTTCCGTTTCAAACGGATTCGGCGCCGTCTGCACGCGCGGTGCGCTACCGGCCACGATGCCGGCGGCTGCGTCGAAATCGCTGTCGTCTAGTTGGATCATTGCACGCGGTAGGCTTCCTGCAGCACCTTGTCGATCTGCTGCTTGGTTGGGTTCTTGACGCCCTGACGCTGCAGCGCGGCGGTGGCGCGGCGGCGGTCGGCATCGGAAAATTCGGCTTTGAACTGGGCCTGCTGGCCCGAAGCGATGGCTTCGAACAGGCGCATGTTGGGATCGTTCTGGTACCAGTGGCCGGACAACACTTCTCCTTGCAGCACCAGGCGATCCAGCACCTTCTGGCGTTCGGTCTGGTCCAGCTTCTTGCCCTTCTCCTGTTCGGCGGCGAACAGCGCCTTGTCGGCCTGCTGCATGAAGATACCGGCCTGCTCGCCTTTCAGGCTGAGGCTTTTAATCACGGCTTCCTTCTGCGCGGCGACGCCCACCACCTGCGGCGATTCGGTCGGCTTGGACATCTTGCTTTGCAAGTCCACGAAATGCTTGCGGTCGGCCGGGCTCAGCCTGTCGAAGTACAGGCGCAGATCTTCGCCGCCGAAGTTCGGGTTTTCGACGGATGCGCGCGACAGGAAGTAATAGACATTCGGGTCGGTCTTGACTTCCTGTTTCGCCAGCGCGGCGTCCGCATCGGCGCGCGCCGTGCGGCGCAGCCCTTCCAGCGCCTTGCCGTCCATGGCGGCCAAGGTGGACGGCGGGATACGGGACAGGCTGCCGGTTGAGGCATACACGCGCCAGGCCGAATCGGCGGCATCAGCCTGCGCGCGTTCGCGCAGCGCCACCCGTTCGCCGTCCAGCGTCTTGATCCGGTGGACAATGGCGTCTTCCTCTTTGCCCTTGTACTGCTGACGGGCCGCGGCCAGGGCGCCGGCGATATCGCCCTTGCTTTCGGCGTACAGCTTGCCGGCGGCTTCCTGCGTACGTTCTTCCAGGCCGCCCAGTTCCAGCGTTTTTTCGGCGTGCAGCCGCGCTTCGGCCAGCATTTCGCCCTTGTTCTGGGCGAAATATTCATTGGCGTATTTGAGGTTGCCCGCGTTCGCCGCTTCCGCGATCACGGTGGCGTGGCCGACCGACAGCTGGGCGTTGGTGATGGCTTCCACCTGCGCGCCGGACCAGCCCTGTTGTTTGCCCAGCTGGTAGACCGAAGCCTTGATGGCTTCCTTGGACTGGTTCACCGCTTCCGGGTCGCCCCAGGACAGGCCCATCTGCTGCTGCGCGATCTTGATCGTGCCGTCCTGCACGGACTTCTGGTATTCGTCAAACTGGCCGAAGGTGTAGCGCGTGGTGTCGCCCTTGAACTGCACCGCCATCTGGGACGATTGCAGGCCAAACGCGCGCTTCTGGTTCTCGTTACCCAGGCCGGCGCCGATTTCGTCCAGCTTGGTCTTCAGCTGCTGATGGTACTCGTCCGGCAGGGAAACGCCGTCGGGGCGTTCCAGCGCGTCCTTGCCCTTCAGCTGGGCGTAGCCCTGCGGGCCGTAGGTCAGGTTCAGGCGTGCTTCAATCGCCTGGTTCATGGCGTCGTTGACGCGCACCTGGTCGGCTTTGGCCTGTTCCTGCTGCTGGATCTGCAGCACGGACTGACCCAGATTGCCCAGCCCTTGGGCCAGCCGGGCCTGCTGGTCAACATTGAATGTATCCAGTACCTTGACCGGTGTATGGGTCTGCAGGTCCGGCGTGGCGCGCACGCCCGGCAAGGGCTGGCTGACGGTGCTTTGTTGTTCGGCGGTGGGGACGCGCGGCATGATCAGGTTCCCTTGCTGGCGTACCAGGACGATGCCACGTTGCCGGCGCTGCCGATCAACGATACCAGCGCGGCCTTGTTCGGGTTAATGTTGCTGGCGCCGCTGCGCAACCGCTGGGCGTCATAGCCGTACAGCGCGGCATCAGAGCGGCGCGCGGCCGCGGTGTCGCTGTAGCTGGTGCCCTGCGTGCGGTAGCCCCAGGCGTCGCGCATGGCGTTGTCGCGGATCGTGTCCACTTGCGCCTGCCCGACCAGGTCGGTACCGGTCAGGATATCGTTGGCGGTGCCGGTGGTAACGTCGGTACCGCTTGCGCCCAGCGCCGCTTTCTGCCGGCTCTTGAGGTTGCCGGTGGCCACGGCCTGGTCACTGGCGGCGACTTCGCTGCGGCGCAGTGCGTCCTGTGCCTGCCATTCGGCCAGCTGGGCGTTGTTGTCTGCGACCTGTGCCTGGCTTTCCGATACCTGCGCCTGGCGGTCAGCGGCGTTCGCGTCCGTCAGTAATGATTGCTGCTGAAGCTTAGCTGCGTTGCGCGCACTGGACGCGGCAACGATGGTGGACGCAGCGACCACGGCAAGCGCGGGGTTGCACATTCTTAGTTCCTCATTTCAAAGCGGTAAAACGGCATGTTCTGCGGGCCATACGGGACCGGCTCGTCGCCCATCGTGAAGCCGATGCGGCGCAGCCACCGGATGGCCTTGACGTTGCGCGCGTCGACGTAGTTGAACAGGTACGGGAAAGCGCGCAGCGATACGTCAGAATACTGGATGCCCAGCTTAGTAAGTGCACCAGGAAAACGTTCCACCCGCCGCGTGCCCAGCAGCCAGGGTGATCCAACCCCTTCCAGCAGCGACACGGTGCGCACACCGCCCAGCAGCGCCAGCTGGCCATCGATGTCCACCGCCCACCGGTGCGCCGATACTGCCAGGCCGTGTTCGACGGACGCCAGCACGGTCTGCGCGCTGCTGGCGGCCACCTCGTCATAGTCCGCCGGGCGCATGTCGGCCACCAGCGCCAGCACGTCGCCCGGGCGCGGATCGCGGACAATGACGTTAGCCACCGATGGCCACGTCCAGCGCCATGGACAGCACGGTCAGGGGCAGCGGCCACGATTGGCGCACCACCACCTGGCCGCCCTTGCCCCACTTCGGCGTCAACGGGATCTCGATTTCATCGCCGTCATCGCCGCCGATCAGCGCGGGCGGGCTGTCGAACGGTTCCACGATGCGCTGCTTGTATTCCTTCAGGTGGTTGGTGTCCGGCCCGGCCGCCACGATGGACGACTTGTACACCTTGAGGAACACCTTGTTGACGTTCTTCCCGCGCCCCTGGCCGAAGGCGGTCATCTGGTCAATCGTCATCGGCAGTGTGCGCAGTTCGGCCGTGATCGGCAGCCCGATATGGGCCTTGGTCACAGGCTGTTCCAGCGTGATGGAACCGGACGTGACCACCTTGGGCGGGAAGGTGGCGCCGTTGCCCAGCACGGACACGGTTTTCCCTTCCAGGTGGCCCAGGCCGGAAATGGTGGTGGCTGCCGCGCCGGTGTAGGTCAGGCCGCAATCCACGAAAAACGCATCTTCCAGCGCGCTGAAACTGCGCGTATGCAGCCGTTCCACGTAGCGCTTGTTCACACCGTTGATGGTGCGCCGCACCACCACGTACAGCCGGTCTTCGTCGCCTTCGGCCACCACGCAGCACGATTCGAAAGTGCCGTCTGTGACGTGCTGGTGCCAGCCAGCCACCTTCTGGTCCGGGACGTAGGTCAGGCCCAGCAGCTTGCCGTCCGATGACACGGACCACAGGATCGGATACGGCGCCGCGGAAAAGGCCAGGTCGGTGATGGTCTTGTAGTCGAACAGGTGGGGCGCCATGATCGACGCATCGCTGTTCTGGTAGCCGGCCACCGCCTGGTCGTTCAGGCTGTAGATGATTTCCCGCAGCCGGCCGCCGCGCGCCTGGGCGTACAGCAGGGAATTGCTGGTGACGACCGGCTGCACGTTGGACGCGCCGACATACGACATTGGGCGCACGCTCAGGGAGTTGGGCGTGATGGCGCCGCCATCGGACGACGAGAAACGCCATTCGGCCGAATTGGTCAGCAGGATGACATCGGTCAGCGGGACAATGTGGCGGATCGTGTTCACGCGGCGCGCGGCGATGCGGAACGAGAAGGCGTCCGCATCGCGCGGCGGCAGCTGGGCCAGCAGGCTGCTTTCGGTACCGGTCGCCGTGCCCCACAGGTTTTGGGGCAGGTTGTTGGTGCCGGCGAACAGGCGGCGCTGTTCGAAGTAGTCCACGGCGCGCGGGAAATTGTTCGTGCCGCTGAACGGGTTCTGCACGTTCGGCGGCTGGCGCGACAGGTCCGGCTCGATATTGTTATCCGTGAAGGAACTCGCCGTGGTGGTGCCGATGAAGCCGTATAGCCCGCTGCGTTTCTTGTACACGTTGATGCTGGCGCGCGGCGTGGTCGCGGTCACGTTGATGATGTTGGCCGCGCCGGGATTCGTCAGGATATTGATGGCCTGCACTTCGGACGACGCCACCGATTCGTCGCCGCTGGCCGATACCAGCGTGACCACGTAGAACTCTTGCGTCGAACCGTCCGTTGCCCTGTCGCCAATCTCAATGTTCGTGTTGGCGTGGATGCGGTTGTCATCCAGTTCCAGGCCGGTGGTTTCCGCGATCAGCTGGAACGTGCCGCTACTCAGGCCGTTGCTGCTGCGGTAGATGCAGTACCGGCTGGCGCCGCCCACCGCGCCCCATTTCAGGTTGATATTCTGCGCGGCGTCCAGGCTGGTCTGGGTGATCAGCGTGCCGGAAGTCTCCGACCGGAAATCATCGTTGTAGATGGACGTGATGCGATAGGCCACGTTGTCCGTGCCGGCGGCGGCCGGCGTGACCACGATGAAGTTCGGGCCCGCCATGAAGGGCGGGAAATTCGGGTCAAACGCCGTAGCGGTGACGCCGGTACCGGCCGGGTCCTGCTGGGGCGAAAAGCTGATCGCGGTCAGCGCCCAGCTGGTGGCGGCCGACCGGCGCAGTTCGCGCGGCGCGTAGTTCGGGTGCACGATGGTCAGCACGTCCGCCGACTGGGTGTAATGCAGGTCGAACAGATCCGCTTCCAGGTAGGGCGTACTGATTTCGTACGGCGAACCGCCGGACAGAATGGTCCCGCCATCGGTGTGGAACCTGATGTACTGGTCGCCAAATTCCAGCACGGTGGTTTGCGTGGTCGAGAACTGGAACGGGATCAGGCGCGTCTTCTTGGAACTGGTTTTCACCTCGCGCACGAATTCCGTGCCGGGCCGATTCATGGCCGGGCCATGCGGCAGGGTGATCATGTTCTGGCATTTGGCCAGGCCGGTCTGGAAGGTGGTCAGGTCCAGGCGGCCGAACAGTTCCGGCGTAATCTCGCCGGCGGCGAAGGAACGGGCGAGGGTGCGCGTGCTGGTCATCGGATAATCCTTCCCGGCATCAGCCATGGATTGTTGCCGCCCAGGCGTCCGCCGCGGGCCTGGATGCCTTGCGGGACGTAGGTGTCAGGGCGTTGCTGCTGGTTGGCGTCCGATGCGGCGGCGCGGGCGTTCTGGGTCAGGAACACTTCGAAGCAGCGCGTGCCGGCGGCCACGCCAGCATCGCCCTTGATGACGGGCCCGGCCAGATAGGACGCCAGCAGCCAGGACAGCGCATCCACAAACAGTGGCGAAAACTTGGTGGTGTCATCGATCAGCGCGGTGTAGCGCGCGATGGCGGGCTGAATGTTGGTGAACACCAGCGTGTTGCCCTGGCTGTCCGATTCCGTGATGAACGGCTGCGAATCCTGGTCGCCGCCTTCCTGCATCAGCACGGCGTGGATCTTCAGCGCGTCGGCTGGTGCCTGATAGACGAAGCCCCAGGCGCCATGCTCGGGCGGTGACGCCAGTTCGGCCAGCAGCTGGCGCCGCTGGGCAAACTTCCATGCGTGCATTTCCAGCATGGAGTTCAGCGCGATCGCATACCACATTTTGAGGTGGTCCGAATTGGCGCTCTGTTCTTCGAAGTCCGACACGTTGGCGGTATCGCCCAGGTGCGATAGGGCCAGATTGCCAATATCTACTTTGCTGACCATGATCAATCCCTTAATAAAAACGGGGGCGCAATGGCCCCCGTCCTGTGCTGAGTCGACCGGGCTTACGCCAGGTCTTCGGCTTCTACCGGGTCTTCGGTTTCCGCCGCGGCTGCAGCTTCAACCGATTCTTCGGCTTCCGCTTCGGCTTCCGCTTCGGCGGGTGCCTCTGCGGGTTTCTGCTGCGCCGCCGACTTCGCCGGTTTCGCTGGCTTAGCCGGTTTTGCCGGCTTCGCTTCGGTTTCCACCTTTACCCACCATTTGGCCTGGCGGGCGGTGTCGGGCATGTCGAAGACTTGCCCCTTTCGAACGCGGCGCCCGGTAGCGTCGTGCCCGTCACGCAGCGCGATTACCTGCATGATTAGTTCACCGCATCAGCGTAATGCTTCACCTTGGCCACGTCAGCCGTCAGGAAAGCATTGATCTTGCCGGCCGTGAACGCCGCCACGGCGGTAGTTTGCACCACGCCCAGATAGCGTTCATAGGTGTCGATCGGCACGCGCACCGCCACCAGCAAACGACCGGCCACGATGCTGGCTACCGGAATCGCCTTGCTCTGGAAGTGGATGGATTGCGAGCCATCCACGGCGATTGCCGCCTGTGCATCGCTGCACAGCGAGAACTGGCCGGTGGCCGAGCCGCCGGACGTGGCGGTAGTATCGACGTTGACAACGAACCACAGCGCGTCGCCCTGGCCGATGTCGATATTGATCGTGGTCAGGTCGACCACGTCGCCCAACAGGTAAGAGCCTGCGGCACCGGTGTTCAGCGCGGTGGCATCGCAAAACTCAAGGCGCTCATCAAGAATCATTTTGCACTCCTAAAGTAATTCGAAAAAGGAGGGCAGCCGGGGGGCTGCCCCTAAACGCACAAACCACCGGGAATTAGGTGATGCCGCTTTCAGTGTTGGTCAGCGCATCGCAGCGACGCACCGGGATACCGTCGAAGAACAGCACGTGCTTGCCCGCGACGTTTTCCATGGTCAGCGTGGAATTGATCGTGCGGTTGGCGATCTGACGGCGCAGGAACGAACGCACGGTGCGGTTCACGTAGAACGCCGGGCGACCCATGGACAGCGACGGGATCAGTTCGATGGCCTGGGTCATCAGGTCGATCAGGTCAGGGCCCGAAGCCGCATTCTTGGTCAGGTCTTCCTGGTCGATCTGGATGCGGACCACGTAGCGCCAGTCACGGACGACCAGGCCGGAATCCCAGCGGTAGTGGGTGCGGTAGGCTTCCATGCGGCCACCGGCGCCGTCCACGTTCTCGATCGTCACCTGGCCCTTGTCGGCCACGGACAGGCCGGCGACCGAGCCTTTCGGGAAAATACCGTGCGCGGTGTTCGGGCCCCAGACCACCAGCCAGATGGAACTGTTGTCGGTGCCGTCCGGGGTGGATGCCGATGTCAGGATGTTCTCGCCATTCAGCGCGGTCTTGCTGTTGAAGCGCGGACCGAAGCCGGTGAACGCTTCCGGCTCGGTGCCTTCGTCGCCGCTGAACAGGGTCTGCGCCATTTCGATGTTCATGCCTTCGATGAAGGCGCGGTCTTCCGACAGGCGGAAGGCGGCGGCGTTGCCGTTCAGGTCGGCCAGCGCTTTATCGATTTCGGCGTAGGCTTCCAGCATGCCCAGGCTGTCCTTGATTTTGGCGGTCTGCGACTTGGTCGGTTGCACGCCACCGTACAGCTTACGCCAGGTCGGGGTCGGCAAACCGGTACGGATGACCGAAGTGTGGCCGGTCAGTTCATTGGCTTCCAGCCAGGTCATGTCATCCAGGATTTCGTTGGTCTGCGACAGCATTTCAACGATCGGGGCGACTTTCTTGTCCGGGTCCAGACGGGATACAACGTCCATCAGGGTCGGATTGGTAACGGCGAGAACGGACATTCTCTTCTCCTTAGTTCATGTTCGAATTGGGATAGAAGGACTTGGCCGAATTGTCGGCGGGCGTTACCGCGCCGCCACGAACGGTTTTGTCCTCACTAACTGCTTTGCCTACGCGATGCAGCAGACGGATCACTTCGGGATGATTGCCCAGGCCCGATTCCCGCAGCATGGTTTTCAGTTCGGGCGTGCCGAACTGGTCCAGCGCCGTGGTGGCGATGCCCAGATTTTCCTTCAGGGCGGCGCCGCCGAATTCCTTATCACTGCGCGAGGCCGTTTCCCACTTGGCTTGCTCGCTGGCGATGGCTTCGGCCTGCTTGGCCATGGTGGCCTGTACCAGCTTGGCGCCCAGGTCAGTAACCTTTTGCGCTTTCGCCTGCGACAGGCCCAGTTCCTTCGCGGTCGACTTGAATTCGCCCAGCACGTCAGCGTTAAATTCAACGCCATCGGGCAGGGTGAAATCGGCGTACTGCTCGGGCACTACTTCTGCATCATCCTTGGGCTTGCCAGCCTGGCCGGTGGCGGTCGCGCCGTCGCCGGTCTGGGTGGTGTCGCCCGCGCCGGCGGTCGTGCTGCCGGTGCTTGCTGCATCTGCCGCCGCGGTGCCGTCCAGCAAGGTTGCTGGCGCTGCGCTGGTGGCGGCATCGGTTGGCGTCGCGGTGTCAGTGTTAGTTTGGCCGCTCGCTACGGTATTCTGGTCGCTCATTGGGTCGCCTTCTGCCGGTCCTTCGCCTCGTTCACCATCACGGTGTACTGCTCGGGGCAGGCTTCGTTAATCAGGTCCATCATCATCAGGCCGATATTGCGCTGGCCCTCACGGAAAAACGTTTCACTGTTGCCGGTAAAGCTGGTGCGGAACACGCCAGCTTTCGACAGCAGCCCCCACATGAAACTGCGGCCCTGCGCGGCCTTCATCAGCCAGCGCACTTCCGCCAGTTCCTGATCGCGGGCCACGGTGTCGGCCAGGGTCTTGCTTTCCTTGGCGATGCGCGCGGCGCGCAGATCAGTGGGATTGTGTCCGATATTCATGCATGCATCATACGACCCGTATTGCCGGGTATGTGCACCACTACGGCGTAGGCTTCGGAATCAGGATGCCTTCCCATGCCGCCGACACGGCGGTGGACGAGGACGAACTGACGCTGGTGCAGCGAAATTGCATGTCGTTCTTCTCGGGTAGCATGGCGAAGGTGCGCAGGAATAGCGTGGTGGGGTTGCCATCGGCCGCGCTGATGATACGCGGCTGGCGGAACACTTCCCCCGGCGCACGGAAGAACGGTTCCACGTCGGCGGTGCGGGTGGCGGCGCCGCCCGATAGCGCATTGACGGCGATATCCCAGCCAGCCATGATCAGCGTGAAGCCGCCCGGCGTGGTGTATTGGGATTGGCGCGTCATGCCCTTGCCGGCCGGGATGATGGCCACGATGGCGTCATTGTCCTGGCGCCGGATTTCGATATTGCCGACGTTCGTTGCGTTCGCATTGGCCACGCCGGGCGCTACACAGGTCACGAAATTGATGCGGATCGGATTCACCGCGGCGGCAATGTTCACGTCGTTGGTGCCGTTCAACGTGGCCGCCTGAAAGCGCTCCGCGTAGGTCACGTCGTCCAGGAAGGCGCAGCGGATACTTTGCGCGCCCGATCCACCTGGTGCGTCCTGCGGACTGGTCGAACGCACTTTCAACGGCGTCCCCGCTGTCAGCCAGGGATAAGTGCCTCCCTGCGTCCACAGGTCCTGCGGCACGTTGCCGCTGGTGACGCCCGCAAATTGCCCGAAATTGAACGCGCGCTTGGACCCGGGGACCAGCCCGGCCAGCACGCGCATCATGAATTCCGGCCCATATTCCCCTTCTGGTGGCCACATAGCGAACTCCTTTACAGGATGCTGTAAGCGTCCCCTACGGAACCCGTCAGGCGGACATGCGTTACATGCGCGTTGATGGTCAAACCCCGGGCCGTGGTCGTGGAATGGGTGGGCGCTGGTTCGATGTAGGTCAGGCCGCCGTTATTCGATATCTCGATCTTGCGGCCGGTGTTGGTACTTTGCAGGTCGACGTGGCACGGCATGGGTGCCCCGGCCATCACAATGGTTTTTGTACTTCCGGTTAGCGTGCCGGCCGCGAAAGGCTCGGCCCCCATGTGGATGGTGGACGGGTACATGCCATGCTCCGGTTAGGTGTAGCCGGTCAGGTTGCCCAGGATGCCGGTCAGCGCATTCTGGGTGCTGGTGTCGGTCTGCGACAGCTTCTGCGCGGTGTCGGCCGCGCTGTTGCTCATGGCTGCGGTCTGGGCGGCGGCCTGCTGCTGCTGGCGCTGCTGGCGGACTAGGGCCACGTCCTTATCGCCCACGATCAGGTTCGGGTCCACGCCCAGCGAATCGCTGTATACGTCGGCCCACTCGTCGGCGTTGAACTTGTCCAGCACTTCCGGCTTGAGGGCCGCGATCTGGCCCAGGCTGACCACGAAGCGGTCAATGCCGTTGTTGCCGATCGCGCGCTGGGCCTGGGCCAGGATCGACACGAATTCCACCTGCAGTTCGTGGCCTTCTAGTTCGGGCGGCGGTGGCGGTACCAGGCCGGCGCGCAGCATGCGATTGAAGGTGATTTCGATCAGCGGGTCCAGCGTTTCGTTGTGCTGGCGTTCCAGCACCGGCCCGAGCATCAGCAGTTTTTCTTCGTGCAGTTCGGCCACTTCGGTGGCGGTCATGCGCCCGCGGTCATTCTGGGCCAGCAGCTGGAACAGGTCGACATAGAACACGGACTTAATGCGGCCGCGCACGTCCTGAATGTCGGCCAGCAGGTAGTCCAGGCGCAGGTTGACTTCGAACGCGGAGCGCACGCCCTGCGCGGTGGTGGCGTCAACGAACGACGTGCCGCCGGGCAGCAGGTTGACCTGGTTCACCTTCGCCGCGCTCGGGAAAACCATGGGCGGTTCGACCATGTAATCGATGCCTTGCGCCTTGCGCAGCTGCTGGTGCTGCAGCTGGCGGCTGTCGCCCAGCGCGATCATGCCCGGCGACAGCGAACCATAGGTATCGCCGCCCCAGGTTTCCCAGCGCGGCGCCAGCACGCGGAAATCGCGCATGCCGCCTTCCTGCAGGTACTTGTCCGGGTTGTTGGCGCCCTTCTCGAAGTACAGGGACCGCCATTCCATGTTCAGGCGGTCGCGCTTGGCCGGGTCGCGGTCGCTGCGCGGCTCGATCACGTGGCAGATTGGGATGCTTGCGTCCAGCGTGCCGCGGTCGTACAGGTTCTGCACCTGCGTGCTGCAGTTGTCGCGGCCGAATTTCCTGACCATCTGGGCCGGCGTCATCATGAAATGCCGGTAGATCGTGTTCACGTTCCCCTTGTCGTCCGTGGCCAGGCGGTACTCGCCAGCGGTCAGGCCGTGGTGGTGGATCACGTTTTCGAAATCGTCATCGATGATCGTCGCCGCGGTGGCGTACAGGCCCAGTTCGCCGTACATCTGGTGCAGCGTGTTGTAGGTGTTCGATGCGGCGAAGATGGCGCGCATCTTGACCGTGAGCCCGTTCAGCCAGATCTTGACCGATTCGTATTGCGCCAGGTCCGGGTCGGTGGTGGACAGGCGGAACCACGGCCTGGCCGGGCTGGTCATGCCCGCCATCAGGCCGGCGGCGAGGGTGTTCAGCGCCTGCGTGACGGTGGAATCGTAAATGTCGTTGAAGTCCTTGGTACCCTGGTTGCGCTGCTCCTGCAGGAAGCGGCCCGACACCGGCAGGAAAGCGTCGGACAAGTCCATGTAGCGGCGGCGCCACGGCGAAAATTCCGTGTCCAGGGCGCCCCAGCGCTGGGTGTACTTGCACTGCTCTTTGCGGGTGTCGGTCATCGCTTATTGCCCCAGCAGGGTGGCGCGGCCGATCTGGGACGGGTCCAGCGATACGCCGGCCGGGCCGGTCAAAAGCGTGCTGGCGCTGTTGGCCTGGTAGCCGGACGAACCGCCCGCATTGGCCGCGCGCAGGGCGGCGAGGTCCGGGGCGCGCGCCGCCTGTTGCGGGGAGCGGGAAACCGGGGCAGGTGGCGGCGCTACCGGGGTCGGCTTCGGCACGGCAGCGGCGGCCGGCGGGGTGGCCTGTTGCTGGGACGTGTCGATCTTCGGCGCTAGTGCCTTCGATGCAAGCGCACCGCCGACCAGGGCGGCAGCGGTGTAAGCGATAACGGGAGTGCACATAGCGCGGGTGTCCTTGGGATTTACGTTCGACGGTAGGGATTATGCCCGCGCCGGGCCGTCGTATGTGCACCGTGGATTTCGGCCAGCTTGGGCGTGCGCATGCGCGCCAGCACGTAGGCGCTGCCTAGGTCGGGGGAACGGCCCAGCTTGCGGATAATCTCGTCCCGGCTGGCCACGTAGATCGTCTTGCCCTGCAGGGTCCAGGTCGGCGTGCACAGGTCGCGCAGCAGTTCCTTGCTGGGCGGCAGGGCGATGCCGGTGTTGTTGGACGGGTCCAGGTCTTCCCGCATCTGCCACCACAGCTGACTGCGCAGGTTGGCGAAGGCCAGGCGGCCCGACTTGTCCAGCGCCGTGGGCGATTCGGCCACGTTGACGCCGATCACCTGCTGGTTGGCGTGCTTCAGGAAGTCGTACGGGCTGGCGCCGACACCGATGACATCGATGTGGATCGGCGCCGCGTCGCGCAGCGCGGCGATGGTGAGGCCCGCCACGGTCGGCCCGTCCGGCGTGTCCTTGCCGGGGTAGGCCAGCGGCACGTCGTACCAGTTGTCATGCCGTCGCGCCAGCACGCTGCTGTCCTTGCCGCCGCGCGCCACGTCCACGCCCATGCTGTCCATGGGCGGCTTGCGGTCCAGCGGCTTCCAGCGCGCTTGCGCCGCTTCCACCCAGCTGGTGGGGATCACCTGCCATTCGTCGTCCTCGACGCCGGCCTGGAAGTCGCCGTACAGCATTTGGCTGCGCAGGGGTTCAGGAAGGGATTGCAAGGTCGCCATGTAGCCGCTCGCCAGGTAGTAGGGGTTATCGGTCACGCGGGCCGGAATGAAGGTGCGCGACTTGGGCACCACCACGTCTTCCGGCCGGTAGTCGGCGCGTTCGAAATCGTAATTCGGCTTGCCGTCCACCAGCACGAAGGCATCGCCCCGGTCCAGCCATACGTCCCGGCTGCCGTTCATGCCGTCCGGGATCATAGCCGCGTAGCGCAGCACGCCGGGCGGGGTCGGGTACAGCGGGTGGTTCACGTCCAGCCATGGGCCGAAGAAATCGATGACCCAGCGCCCTTCCACGGTGGTGGGCGGGTTGAAAAACATCCATGTCTGGGAATGGATATGCGGCTTGCTCGAGCGGTTCCAGCCCATGATGAAGCGCACCTGCTGTTCCCGCATTTCGGTGACTTCGTCAAAGATTTTCTTGTCGTGCGCGCGGCCCTGCCAGCGGCGCTCGTCGCCCGGGTTGTCCAGGCCGCCGAACTCGATCAGGACCCGGCCTGGCACCTTCCAGATCGAATTCTGCGAATTGTAGCCGTCGTTGCTGCCCAGGATTTCGTTCAGGCGCTGGATCATGCCCTGGGTCTGCGCCTTCTCGCGCCGGATGAACAGGGACCGTTCGGACTTCAGCAGCATGGTGCCGGCGCCCAGGTCCGTCTTGCCGCCCCCGGCGCTGCCGCCGAATCCGATGATGTCCGCCAGGCATCCCCAGGCCATGGTCTGCGGGCCGGGCAGGGGCTGCCATGGGTGGCGCCGCTTCAGTTCCCGGGCCAGCAGCAGCTGGCGTTCCAGGCGCTGGCGGTCAGTAAAGGTCGCTGCAATCGCTGCCATCGTCGGGGGTCGGATCGGCCTGCTGCGGGGCCGGCAGGACAGCGCCAGCTGCCGTCAGGGCGGCCAGTTCGGCGCGGATATCGTCGTCGCTCATGGTGGCCAGGTTCAGGCTGCCCGCCAGTTCCACCTTGGAGTTGTCGCGATACTTCTCCGGGGCGTGAGCTTTGGCCAGGAAGATGGCCAGGGTGTCGCTGAAGCGTTTGACGCTGGCCACCTTCGGGCTGCCGTCCGGGTTGCGGGCGCGCTGCATCTTGGGCTGGCCTTCGTCGTCCAGCACCAGCTGGCCGTCCTCGTCCCGCACCTCTTCGAACACCGGCGTGAACTGGCCCTGGAACACCAGCGGTTCGTCCACGCCTTCGAAGGCCCGCCGGTGCATTTCGTCCTCCAGCCCGGTCAGGCCGATCTTCATGGCCTTGTCCCAGGCGTCGCGGAACTGTTCGAATTCCTCACGCCAGCGCCAGGCGGTGGTGCGCGATATCTCGACGGCCTTGCATGCCTTCCCGACGTTGCAGGTGTCGGCCAGCACGGCGCAGAAGGCAGTCATCTTTTCCAATGAGATTTTCATGGCTGCAATTCTCGCACATCATTGCCCAGGTAGGGGCACCGCCCTGTGTCCGGCCACCGACTGGGCGCGCATCTGGTACTTGCAGATCTTCCGCGCCGTGGTCTTGCTGCATTCGAATTTCTTCGCCAGCCGCCGGTAGCCCCACCCGTCCGCCTCATGCAGGTGGCGCATCAGTTCCACGTCCCGGTCCGACAGCACCGCGCGCTGGTGGTCCTCGCCCACTCGCAAACCGCGCTCGTTAATCCCGACCACCCGCAGCATATTTCCGTCAGGCATTTTCCTACCCTCCTTTCCTTGAATCCGTAAAACATTGCGCGTTCAGTGGGTTAGCTCTGCAATTGCCCTAGCATGCCTTAGCTGCCCTAGGGCAAAGTCGATTTATCTATATATGTTTTTTAGATTTTTCTTGGATCTATACTTTGTCTTATAAGTTATGCCCTAGGGCATACTAAGACATACTAGGGCAATTGCTGAGCTTATCCACGAACCCGTAACGAAATGCACGTAATCTTTTGCACGTTCGGCGAACCCGCATCAAAATGCGTGCAGTTTTTTGCGCGTTTCTTCCGTCATCCGTATCCCCGAATAGACCGGCACGCGATCGCCATCCCATACCGTGCGATTTCTTGCAAGTCCGGCATATGCGGCCCGAAGCATTTTCCCTAGCACAGCTTTAGTGCCCGGGGATGACCGGCCATTTTCCCGGCACCACATCAGCCAGGCGTCATAAACGTCATCAACTTTTTCCATGTAAGGATCACCAATCTCGCAGCAATCACGCACAAACGCGGTAATCGGGCTGCTCAATTCTTCCATTTCGGCAACATCTTCCTGTCCGGCGGACGGCTGGACGAAGTGGCCGCGCGCGTTCAGCCGGGCCCGGCCATCAAGCGCCCAGCGGAAAATATCGGGCAATTCCTCCAGCAGGCGGCTGCCCAGCTTGGTGTCTTCCCGGCCGTAGAAGGACTGGTTCATGGACAGGACAATGAAGCGGCCCGCCAGTGCGCCGGATGCGTCGCCCAGCTGGGGGGTTTCGTTGGTCAGGAAGACGAAGCGGGCCGACATGGTGCCGGTCCAGGCTTCAATGTGCTTACGGTCAACCGTGATACAGTCCTCACCGGATACCATCAGCAGCCGTTCCACGATGGCCTGGGTATTCGCCCCCGGCGCCACGCGGGCGTCCGGCAGCATCGCGCACAGTTTGCCGATCAGGGGCTGCAGGCCAAAGTCCTTCTGCATGCTGGTCAGGGTAGGGCTGGCCACGTTGGCCGCGCCCAGCATGGCGCGCAGCACCCGCCCGATCGTGCCCTTGCCCGAGCGCTTCGGGCCGATGATCATGAACATCTTCTGCTGGCTGGTGTCAGCCGTCAGCAGGTAGCCGAACATTTCCTGCAGGGTATCGATGCTTTCCTGGTCCCCCGGCCACACCTGGTCGAGGAACTTGAGCCATTCCCGCGGCGGGCCGTTCTCGACCCAGCCGTAGGGCAGGGCGTTCTGGCTGAAGTAGCCCGGGGTATGCGGCAGCAGCTGGCGGGTGGGGATATGCAGCAGGCCGTTGGCCATGGACACGATTTCTCGGGCATCCGGCCCGATGTAGCCCGGCAGCCAGGACGGCATCGGCAACTCTTGGGAGTAGGTCAGCGAGCGCAGCGCGTCCATGGCGGCGTTGATGTGGGCGGTGGCCGGCTTGAATGGCACGATCTTCCATTCGGCCTTGCCTTCGGCGTTGATCACCTTGGTTTGCCGTACACAGTCCCGTTCCAGGAAGTCCCAGGCGCGGGTGCGCACCGCTTCATCGGGCATTTCGGCATAGCACGCGCCATTGTGGCGGTACCACAGGCCGCCGGTACGCTGCAGGGTCTGCCCGTCCACGTTGGTGAAATCCTTCTCCATCAGCGCTTCGGCCATGCCGCGCGCGTGGTTGGGGGACAGTTCGATCTTCTCTTTATGGCGGGCGTCGGAGAACTGTTTCTTGAGCCAGCGCGCGGTCACGCTGTTGCCGCGGTAGCGCCCGAAGGTGGTCCACTTGCCGCGCAGCGCCTCCGTGCCGGGGTATTCCGCGCCCTTGGACGACCACTCATCCCACAGCAGGAAACCGTCCTCTTCGCCGTTGCGTTCGTGGTGGATGGCCATGCCCACCTGGCGCCACGTGTCGTAATCGGCGTTCGGGTCCTGCACATAGACCAGTTCGGCCAGTTCGTGCATGCGCAGGCCCAGGGGTGGCGACACCATCAGGGGATCGTCTGCCTCAAAAGTGCCGCCGGTAGCCGGCGCCACCTGCGTGGTGTTGAAGCGGGACTGGTACAGGCCCAGCACGTCGGGCGTCAGGGGCGCGCAGGTTTCCTCGTCGCCCGTCATTTCGCAGATATCCAGCACCTGGCCGGTGATGGTCACGAAGCCCTTGGCGTGGAAGAACTCGACGCCGTACTGGCCGTCCTTGGCCCGGCTCTTGCGGTCGGCCACCTGGCCGGCCATGAAGGCGCGCACGCCGGTGCCGGACGGGGACAGTTCGGCGTAGGTGCCGGTGATCAGCTTTTCGACTTCCGGCAGCACCACGCCATCGTGCACGCAATCATCGAAGTCCAGCGCCACCACGCCCCATTCGGGCAGGATGGCCAGTCCCAGGCCAGCCCAGCGGCCCTTGCCGGCCTGCAGCGCGGCCAGTGCCTTGTCATAGGACGCCAGCCGGCGCCGTTCCTCGTCGGTACCCTGAGTACCAAAACGCTTGCCGCCATCTATATAGTGGGGCACCTTGCGCGGCTTTTTCTCGCCGGGGATTTCCTGGTAGGCCCACAGCAGCCAGCCCGGCAATTCTTTCAGGAACTGCGGAGCGTTCACGGTCAGACGGGGCAGGGGGATCACTTGGGCATTCATGGGCGGCACTCCATTACGACTTCGATGAAGGCACGCGCAGCTTCCGCGTTGATGGCGTTGCCATAGGCGCGCAATCGTCCCACTCGGGCGGCAGCCCCATCAGCCAGCGGGAATGTGCCGGGTTCAACTGGCCGCCACTTTCCATCCCGGCATCCGAGCCAGTCAGCATCTCGCCAGAAACCGTTAGTCGGGCTGGGGCGTCTGCTGCCCAAGCTTGCGCGGTCTGTGCCAAGTTCGTGCACGCCCCCTTGCGCGCCAACCGCTTCATGCTGTACTCCTGCGGGTTCGGCACTCGCGAGCAGTTGTCGTCCTGCGTTGTTGGCGTCGGCCAGCCCGCAAGCCACGCCACTCGCCCCAGTAGCGAGTTGAGTGGAACGTTGGCGCATTCTGCCCCGTCCTTCCAATCGCGCGTCGTCGGCGTTGGCCAAGATCCCGGCCCAGTAGTTTCGGTCTCGGATGTGCGGCGCACCGACGCCCGCAGACGGGAACGGGACACTCCCGAAGGCGTAACCCAGGGCTTCCAGGTCAGCGTATACAAGGTCGATCCAGTCATCGACAGCCGCGCTCGCAACCTGTTCTCCAAGGACGATTGCAGGGCGGCGCTCGGTGATGAGGTGGTAGAAGGCGGGCCATAGATGCCGCTCGTCAGCAAACCCCGCGCCTTTGCCCGCCGCGCTGAAAGGTTGGCAGGGGCACGATCCCGTCCAGACTTCCCGGTCATCGGACCAGCCGGCACGCCGCAGAGCGTAGGACCAGACGCCGATACCGGCGAAAAAGTGGCACTGGGCGTATCCGCGAAGGTCATCTGGTCGTACATCTTCTATGCTCCTGGTGTCGACATCGCCCGGCGCGATATGGCCGTCAGCGATCAGGTTGCGCAGCCATTCGGCCGCATAGGGATCAATCTCGTTGTAATAGGCGCCGTCCATCAGGCCGCCTTCCGCAAGCTGCTGACGTAGGCCGCCAGCTGCGACTGGCGCCAACCGGACGCGCGTTTGGAAATCCGTACCGGCGCCGGCAGGGCGCCACTTTTCACTAGTTCGTACAGCGTGGTCTTGCCCACGCCCAGGTACAGCATGGCCGCTTTGGGCCGCATCATCGGATCGCTCATTGATAGTCACCTACTATTGTTCGCTAAGGTTCGTTAGCGTTCGCCAACGTTCGTCTGGATTGTAGCGACGCGGAAATAATAGATCAAGGGAAATGTTGATTCTCTCCAATTGTAACGGAACAATAACGCTTGACAAGGCTTATTGCCGCGCTTATGGTTCAGCTTAAGGACGCAGCGATTGGCGCGGCGGGAATGAAAGGGCGACAAAATGAAAACTTGGGGAGAGCGCTACCAAAACTATTGCGACTGGTGCAACCGGAGCGGCTACCAACCAGTTAGCTTCCAGTGCTTCAAAGACCTTCGCAGCAAAGCCTAACAACTCCGCGCCGACATGAACACGATCACTCAACAAGAACTGATGCAATACCTGGAATACGACCCGGAAACGGGCGTATTCACGGGCCGTCACGGGCAGGAGGTCGGCCATCCAAGCGTGAAAGGCTACGTCTATGTGATGGTGGGCGAGCGTCGATTCTTCGCGCACCGCATGGCATGGCTTTACGTACATGGTGAATTGCCGCGCGTGCGTATCGACCACCGCGACGGCAAGCGAGACAACAACAGCATCGATAACCTGCGACCAGCAACCAACCAGCAAAACAACTGGAATCGGAAGGGGATGGAAGACAAGCCGATTCAGGCCAAAGGTGTCCGCGCCCATCGTTCAGGCAAGTTCCAAGCCCGTATCACATTCGACGGCGTGCGCTATGACTTGGGTACGCATTACACGGCAGACGAAGCGGCCCACGCCTACAACAAGGCGGCCATTAATCACTTTGGCGAATTCGCAGTGCTTAACCCTGTCGGCAGCTAACCGCCCACACCCCAGCATCGCCACACGCCGCGCACGATGCGGCTTTGGCATTGAAAATAACCAACAGGAGGAAATAATGACAGGGAAAACAAGCGCAGCAGTAGAAGCTGCCATGCGCCAATATCAACGTGCGCCGGAAAAGTCGGCACCGTCGAAGCTTACAACCGCCTCTGCGATCTGGCAGCGCAACTTAAAGCCAAGGTCGATGCCGGAAAAGCGGAGGTTCCGCATGAGCGTTGGCTTACCGATCCAAAGTGGATTTATCCAGCGGGACGATGAACGATGCCAAAACTAACAAAAGAGCGATTGCTCAAAGAGGCAACGCAGCACGCAATATTCGTGCACCGCTACCGTGAATCGCACGAGAAACGTCGCAAGTTTGCGCGCCGACTTTGCAAAGATGGCCTGCTGACGATGCTAGGACAAAACAATGAAGGCTGGCTTTACCGGGCCGCCACCCAACCATCTAAGGAATGACATGGACAACAAAGAACAATGCCGCGCTGAGTTTGAATACTGGCACCGGGGAGAGTTTGGCTACTTCGAGCCGTTGCTGGACTACGCTGGAGAATACGCTGCCAAGGACATCGAGGGGTGCTGGAAATCTTGGCAAGCATCTCGCGCCACCTCTCCCGCTCCGGCAGTAGTGCAGATGACTGATCTGAACAAAGCGATCCTGGCCGCACGTGAGGCACTGGAGAAGATATCGGTCTGGAAATTTGGCTGGGACGGCGATTGCGGCGTCACGCGTGTTGCTGACGATGCACTGGAGGCCATTGATGCCGCTCTTGCTAAACAGGTTCCAGCGCAAGAGCAGAACACGAAGAAGATCGCCGAATCCGTAGCCTCGATGGTGATCGATTGGATCGAGGACGGGAAACAGGTATGTGGCGAAACCTCGGACTGGAAGACGGGCCTGCCAAACATCATCGAGCGCCGCTTGAATCGTTTCCTGAATCCTGCCGCTCAACTCGCGCAAAGCGCTGATAAGGCGGAGAGCGATCATGGCTAATCAGATCATGCCAACCGAGGCAGAAATGCGTGCCGAGTTTGAGCGCCAGCATGAAGGCCGAAACCTTACCAAGCATCGCATGCGCGGCACCTATTTCCGCGCCGAGATTGCCGCACTTTGGAACCAGCACAAGCGCACTGTGAATTGGATGATGGCGCGCACCATCAAGCCAGAACAGGCGGATACAGGGGAGAAGACGCCATGAGCACCGACGAATTCTACTTGCAAGACAGCCGCAGCTACGTTGGCAATGACATGCTGTTTTGGGCGAAGGATGGCAATGGCTACACGACCGATCTGCGCAAGGCCGAGGTGTACAGCAGGGCTGATGCGGTCGCACAACATCAGAGCCGCGAAACCGATATCCCTTGGCCGAAAGACTACATCGACGCCAAGACGCGGCCCGCTGTGGACGTGCAGTACGTCAAGCGCGAGGAAGCGCTGCGCGGCACAGGCATCACCCTGACGAAGCCGAAGAAGTCGCGCCATGAAGTCATGAATTGCACTGGCTGTGGCCGCTTCATCAACGACGTGGACCGCTATTCGCAGGATTGCCAGCACTGCGGCGCGGATAACCGCCCATAACCCATTCATTCCTCTAAGGAAGCAACACATGAAAGCGCAACCAGTAAAGATCGTCGGCAATACCGGCTACCAGCCATGCCCTATCGAAGAATGCACGCACGTCACGCTGAACATTCCGGGTCCGAGCGGGCGTCTGACGTTGCCTGTGATCCTCAAGGGAACGCGTGACGGCACGAACTGCTGGACATGGAATGGCAGCACTGACGCGCCAACGATCCGGCCCAGCGTGAAAACGGAGGGCGTTGATTACGACGGCAAGGACTTCCTTTGCCACTCCTGGATCAACGACGGTCACGCGCAGTTCTTGGACGACAGCACGCACGACATGCGCGGGCAAACCGTCCCGCTGAACGACATCGAGCAGCGCAACGAAAACCACGCCCGCCCATAAGGAATTACCGTGACCAATCCAATTTACTACATGCGGGACAACCACACGTTCCGTCCATTGACGCCCGATACAGAGCGCGCGATTACCGAAATCGGCGAAGAACTGGCGAAGGGCTTTACGTGCGGTCTGCTTTGCACGCAACGCCCTGGTGCAGCAGGTTCGCTCAACTTTGATGACAGAGATCAAGAAGGTAGCCTTGAAAAGGCCCGCGCATGGCTTGACACTGAAATCGCAGCACGCACCGAAAGCCAGATCACCTCTGGCAAAGCAGAGAGCATTGATACGCCGGAGTTT